>NZ_QRBZ01000036.1 GCF_009833085.1 Nitrosomonas oligotropha
GCTTACCTGCTGGCACCGCAAGTAGCGGTGCTGAATGAACATCTGCTGGCGCAGACAGATAAGTTATGCCGGGTAACCGGACTAGCCGGACAAAGCAACCGGCAGCAATGGCAACAGCGCTTATGGGCTGCCAGTCTACGGTATTTGTTGACCCTGAACACCGCCGAGATTACCCCGACGGCTTACTTGCGGGCACTCGCACGCAATGTATCGGACGAGACTGATGCGCAGATCACGCTACGGGCTTGGCATGAAGCGCTGGCGGGAATTAAAACTGCCGCTGCGATTCGTTTATTGTTACAGGCAGTGATCGAGACCCCGGTTGAATCGCTGCACAGCGAGAAGGAAAATCCACTGGTGAAAACCGGAACTAATCCTTCGTTGCCGCTTGAGCAAGCAGCGGCCATCGATTGGGATGCCTTGCTGAATAGAGCTGAGTCGACCGGTGTCACCGAGGAGATTTATATCGAAAATGCCGGACAGGTGCTGGCGGCACCGTATTTGTCACGGCTTTTCAGCGTGCTGAAACTGGTCGAGGAAGGCGCTTTTGTCGATCGCCAAGCAGCGGAGCGTGCGGTGCACTTGCTGCAGTTTATGGTCAATGAGCAAACGCAATCGCCGGAATTCCAGCTGACACTGAACAAAATTCTTTGCGGGGTATCGACCGGCATTCCGATCTGCCGCGAAATCACTATTAGCGTGCAGGAACAGGAAACGATCGAAGGGTTGATCCGCGGCATGATTCAGAACTGGACAACCATCGGTAATACCTCCATCAGCGGTTTGCGCGAGACATTCCTGCGGCGTAAAGGGAAGTTGCAATTAAAAGAGGATGGCATGTGGTATTTGACGGTCGAACCTGGCGTGTTTGATATGCTGCTGGATAGCTTACCGTGGAGTTTTTCCGTCATCAAGCATAGCTGGATGGAACGGGCGGTGCATGTCACCTGGCGCTAATCGGATCAATTTTATAGGGGAAGCATAGTCAGCGATGGAAAGTAGTGTAAACGCAGCTGCGCTGGAAAAGGAAATAGCCTGGTTCAAGGCGGTGCTGACGGCACGCTGTGACATTTATTTCTGCCGGGAAGGTGCTATTGAAGATATTCATCAGTTACCACCACCGGATGTGACCGTGGAGCAGTCCGAATATGCGCAGCTGGTGCGGGAATATGCCATGGGATTCGATGAGCGCCTGGTGATTATTCTGGCGCTGCTGCCGCATATTCAGCCGCATGTGCTGGACACTTTTTTATTGAGCAACCAAGAGACCGCGCGAGGGTTTACCGAATTTGGCGGATGGAAAGGCAAAGGACACAGCGGATTTTTACCTACTTGCGAGACGGCTGTTTTCATTCTGGCGGGAGACGATCTGGCAAAACGTTTTGACGTGATGCGCTTGTTTCAGCCTGATCATTATTTATCCAAACAGCAAATTATCAAGGTGGAACATATCGCCAGCGGCGAGCCCTTTTTGAGCGCCATGCTGATGATGTCGGTGGAGTATTTGAACCGGTTGACGCTGGGGCGTCACGACAAACCCGATTACGGTATTCATTTCCCGGCCAAGCTGATTAGCACCTCGTTGACGTGGGATGATCTGGTGCTCGATCCGGAAGTGATGGATGAAATCGACAATATCAACACCTGGCTGCGGCATTCGCACACCATTTTGCAGCAATGGAATCTAGGCAGGAATATCAAGCCGGGTTACCGCGCGTTATTTTATGGTCCGCCCGGCACGGGAAAAACGTTGACGGCGACTTTGATCGGATCGAGCATCGGCGTCGATGTGTACCGCATCGATCTGTCGATGGTGGTATCCAAATATATCGGCGAGACCGAAAAGAATCTGGCGAATGTGTTCGATCAAGCGGTAAACAAGAATTGGATTCTTTTTTTCGATGAGGCGGATGCGTTATTCGGTAAACGAACGCAAACCAGCAGCTCGAATGACCGCTACGCGAACCAGGAAGTATCGTATTTATTGCAGCGCGTCGAGGATTATCCCGGTGTGGTGATTCTGGCGACCAACTTGAAAACCAACATCGACGAGGCGTTTGCCCGGCGTTTCCAGACCTCGGTGCATTTCGCGATGCCGGATGCCGACCAGCGATTAAGATTGTGGCAAGGTATGTTTGCCATCAGCCGCTTACTGGCGGCGGATGCCGATTTGGCAAAACTGGCGGAGAGCTATGAGCTTTCGGGCGGCGCTATTACCAACGCGGTGCGCTATGCCGCCATTCAGGCGATACGGATGAAACGCGATGTGATTATTCAGGATGATCTGATCAAAGGCGTGATAAAAGAATTGCTAAAAGAAGGCCGAACACTGTGAGTATGCGATGAAAAAATATTTCCTTTGCTGGATGGTATGCGTTTTTTTAAGCTGCTGCGTTTCCGCTGCGCTGGCAGTGGATGCGCAGTACGATCGCCTGCTCGATCAAGAAAAATTCAAACGGCTGGATAAACCCACCGTCACTCGCATACAGCGCAATCTGGCGTTGATTTATCAAGGTGACCGGGACTGGAGCAAAGATGTTGCGCTGAGCCAGCGTCCGCTGACAGACGGATTGATGGGGCCGGTGACGCTGTACTGGCTGCAACGGTTTATTCACGATTTCAAGATAGAGCCTATTGGTCACTATGTGAATGAAACCAAAAACCGCCTGGAGCGTTTCGCGTCTTTCACGAATATGTTCCCGGAGGAAGCGAAAGTACTGATCAGCGCGGATTTTGCGTTGTGGAATGACGATCAGCCGGAAGCGCAGAAGAATAGTTATTACAAGGTGCGGCGCAGCGGAACCGATCAAGCACTGCTCGATCTCGTGTACCTCTATCTACAGGTGTTTGATCCGCAGCCGGAAACGATAACGGTGAGCAAAAATCAGCCGATGATCAATTTCTATCAGCTGGCAGCGGAAGATTTCAAAATACTGCAAGGTAAAGGCCAGATCTATGCGCAATTGTCCAAACTGGTGAATAAGAAATTCGATAACGTAGCGGCTTTGCAAGCGGCCATCGCGGAGGCGCTTAAGGATTATCCCGATCTGGTGGATAAATTGACGCCGGTGATCCAGCAATATTACCGTTATGCCGATGCCGTCATCAGCCAGAGCTTCCTCGATGTGCTGATGGGCGATGCGTTGTTTACTTCACTCAACGACGTTCTCATTGCGTTGTTGGATAAATCGATAAAAGGTGTCGTCTATCCCGATAAACATCTGTTTGAGCGGGCGGCAAAGTCGAAAATTTATGCAGGCATCGGTGCCTGCCAGGATATCAATAAGCAGAACGCTTATATTGCCGGTTTAAAAATCAGCGATGACAATTTTAAAAAATTGACCGAGGACTTGCTGACCGGTCCCTATCAGGGAATGCGCGATTTTTCTCAGCAATTGAAGGAGATTGATTTATTGCGCTTGCATCCGAAAGAGGATTGCGAAGACCACGACTTGGCATTGATTGATGAATTTGTCGCCGGTTTGTATGCGCAAGTGGTTCAGCCTGCCATCGCACCGTTGTACAAGAAAAGCCCGGTTTATCGCGCGGCATCGCCCGTTCAATGGGATGGCAGCGGCTGCGGTTGTGTGCTGGATGATTTATCCGGCACGGTGTACGGTTTTTATCCGTTCTGGCTGGCTGGGGAGAAACAAACGGTCAATTTCAGCGTGTTGTCCAGAGTCGCTTATTACGGGCTTTCTTTCGATGAAGACGGTGTTATCAAGCACGCGAATAATGTGCATAACGAAAGCACGATATTATCGCCGGGTGATGCGGGCCGGGATGCGCAAACTGCATTTATCCAGACTGCCCGCAAACACAACAGCAAAGTCGATTGGGTCATCCGCAATGATAAATCCTACTGGGAGCGCTGGAAGAAGCTGACCAATCCGTCCAAAGCATCGGTTTTTGAAACGTTGACGGAAAACATTGTGAATCTGCTCACCAGTCAATTAACCGATCGTTTCACCACAATACGGCAGAATATAACCTTCGGCATGATTCCGCCGCCCGCGCTGGGCGATGGCGTTACGCTGTATTTCGATGGTTTCCCGGATGATCGCGAGTCGGTTGAATTGTTCAACCGCTTCTTTACCGAGTTGCAGAAAAGATTGTTTATGCAGGGAGGCGACTATTTTGTCAATATCCTGGTGCCGCAATCCGCACTCGGCGGCGGTATTTACCGTTATGCCAACTTATTTGCCTGGGTTGATAATACCAAGCCTTCCAGCAGCGCGGATACATCGTTTGCAACCGATGCGCGGACTGACGTGAGAACCAAGATTCTGATTCTCATTGAGGAACCGACCACGGACTCCAAGAAGAAATTGAGATTGGATATCGAAAATGGCGAATTGCATGGCATCGAACGCGGCATATTGCTGAGACATATCGTGCCGGTCATCGAATTCGACGGCAGGGATTGGAAGCAACTGGAAGACGATATTGTGTACTTTAAAAATAACTTCGGCGGAATCGGGTTCTGGCCTTTATGGGCCAACGAGCCGGAGGTGGTCGAGGAAATGCCGTTCCGTTGCGATGAGATTAATTTTGTCAGCGGTTGCTTGGTGCGATATTTTCAGAATACCACCTGGCATGGCGAACCGGAGTCGATGCTGGAAAAAATGGTCTGCGAAAATCGCGTGTACTTCCGGTTGGCATGGGTTGCGCTGACTTTCCTGTGTTTGTTATTCACCATCCTGTATCTGTATTCATGCCGTATCCATAAGAAAATCAGTAACTTTTATGTGATTTACCTGCTGATTATTCTATTACCCACAGTGATTGTCGCATTGCTGTTGTTAACCTACGATCCTGTGCTGGAGCCCGTTTCCGCGGGCAATTTACCGCTGATCCTGGTGGTTTCCGGCGGTATCGCAGTCAGTATCATTGCTTATCAGCGGCGGAAAAAACAAATGCGCAAGCCATCCCGGCCTCGAATCAGCGACTAGACCGGATACTGATTTCGTGCGTAAAAAATTGGAGTTCTAAAGGAAATGACTACAATGGATCTGATTGAAAAAGCGACAGTCATGCATTACCACCGTCATCGTATTGCCGAATTCCAACACGGCTCGGTTGAATCACTGGGATGGCGCGGGGAGCATAGTCAGCAAGTCCGCTACCAAGTGCTCGCTAAAGTGGGTAACTTGAGCGGTAAGACGATACTCGATGCCGGGTGCGGGTATGGCGATTTGAAAGCATTCCTGGACCGGCATTTTTCCGGTTTCGATTATATCGGCATCGATCAAATGCCGGAATTTATCGCCGAAGCCCGGAAGCGCTACGAAGGCATCGAACGGACAGTTTTTTATCAAACCGACTTCAGCACCGCCGAGTTACCGCAGGTCGATTACGTCATCGCCAGCGGCGTATTGGGATACCGCTGTAAAGATGATAGTTTTTATACCGGCATGATCGGCAAACTGTATAACAGCGCCCGGATCGCGCTGGCTTTTAATATGCTGGATAAAAGCCGTTTCCCGCAGCATGATTTACTGGTGGGGCATGATCGCGATGAAATTCTGTCGCTTTGCCGGGTGCTGTCGCCGCGCGTAAAATGTTTCAATGATTATTTGGAAGATGATTTTACGGTGATGATGTATCGGGATGGGAATGATGATCAGTTGCTTGCATAAAGGTTGGAGAATAAATCCAGTAAAACGGAGGATTGCGTGAAACAAACTTTGCCAGCTGAACCGGAACAACAAGTAAGTCAAGCGCGAGCTGCTGATGGCAAGTGCTGTGCAAATCGCACACAAAGTATTGTGGATAACCGCCAGAGCACGATTGCACAACGGCAGTTGATAGAAAATATGCATTCCAGTCCGAAAGCCATTGCGCAGCGCCGGATGGCGCAATTATTCGAAAATAATGCCCGAAGGAGTGAGCAAAGGTTTGTGCCGCCTTTATTCGAGCCTAGTGTCAGTGCTAGTACTTATCGTAGTGGGGCATTGCTACAAAAGGCTGGTGTGAAGGGGGAAAAAGCCGGGCAACTCAAAAATGTTGTGCGAAACAATGCAACTACTCCAATTCAGCGAAAAATATTTTTTATGGATAGTGCTACCGAGCTATTGAAACCTAAAGATAAAGGAGAGGGCAAGAAGCAAGCTGATATATTTAAGCTGCTTTGGAATAACGAATTTACCCAGAATGAACTAACTTATCATAAAGAACGCTTTGTACTTGAAGCTGAGTTTAAAAAAGCGATCATGGATGCTCTTAGTGGCGAGAATGACTCATTGCTGGTTAAAGATGAGACGAGTGAAAACCCCAGCTTATTGAATATGGAAGCCTTTGTTCTTTCGGCCATTCGGAACTTAGGACCTAACCCTGCAAATTTCAAAGTTAAGCCACCGGCACCAGGCTCTATCGGAGTGCGCGGACTTAATTCAAAATTTGCCTTTAAATATGTTCCTGAGAATAAGGACGAAAAGAAACCAGGTTATGTCGCTAATATTGCATCCTATTATGCAGAAGGCGGCGTTAAAAAAATCGCTAAAAAGTATTTTGATGAAGCGATTTCCGGTAGCGATGACAGTAAAGCCAATAAACTAGCTGTCACTATTGGTTTGAATTCATTCAGTCCGATTATTCAGGAGGATTACAATGCGCGAAGAAACGCTGTGGAAAATGCTGTTGATGGTTTAGAGATACCGTCCTATCCGATCAACTTTAGAGGCTTTGGTTTTTTGTGGGAACCTAACTGGCATTTTAAGGAAGAAAAGGTAGATATCCAGAAATTACGGAATGTGCTCACTTATGGCAGTGACGCCGGCAATCGCAAAGAAAAATTTAAAGAAGTGCAAAAGACTTTATCCGAGAATTATCCTTACGGTGTATTTCGTGAAACCGTGATGGGAAGTACTCACACGCAAGATTTGGTCGATCGTTTAAAGCCATACAATAACCCGGTCTATATTCACTCAGGCGACGGCGATGCAGTTGGTTTGAAAGTGACTAATGATAGGGATACCGGTGTTTCCGATAAAGGTGTGTTGGATAAATTCACCGAACATCTGGAAAACAAAGGAACCGGGGCGCAAATAGTGATCGGTGGTTACAATCTTTACAACCTGAATCAAACATTGCTGCTTACCGAGATTGTGAAAGCAGATAACCGCTTTGATAATTATCTGAATGGCGAAAAAATCAATAAACAGAAACCTTCTGCCAAACTTGAAGATTATAAGGAAGAACATCAAGTTTTCTTGAAACAAAAAATTGCGCAAATTGAGCACAACTCGCAAGTTGGTAATCGCTATGATCGCATTATTCGTGATGCCATCAGCGATGTTTACCCGAAAATGCTCTACCCGACAGAACCGAACATGCTGATAAAGGCCTATGATACGAAAGACGGTACTGATTTCTTCAGCATCAGTTTATTTGAGAATAAGAAGTTAAAGAATCAAGGTGGTTTGTGGGGTGTGGGAGCATCAGAAGGACGTATCTTCAAGGAAAATCTTGAGAAGGAATACGAAGAAACCGGGGGTGACGGCAAAGGTTTTGTCGATTGGGCGCAAGGCGCATCATTACCAACGGATCCGCGTGGCTTTAGCCGTCATTTATTAGTATCCGGCTATGAAAAATTTCCAGGTCAGAAGGCGGATTGGCCTCCATTTGCGGAATACGAGAAGAGTAAGGAGAACACCGATATTCCACTGCTGGATGCCACAGTACAACAAGCACAGTCTTATACCAGCGCTTACCGGCTTTCCGAATTGTATGCGCAGGCCAGCGTGCCATCAGGACTGTCAAAAGAAAGCTATCGGAAAAAACTGGGTGAGATAAAAGAAAAAGCCAGGATTGCTTTTAATACAGTAGAGACCGTAGTGAAAAAAATGATGGATGGCAGTGCAAACTTGCAATTCTTACAGGAAGAAGCAAATAGAAGTACAGGTTCTGAAAAGCACGATGAGATCGCAAAACGTATTCGCCAGGAATTGCTTGCCAAGTTTAAATTCTATAACGATATCAAATGACTCATAAAGTTGAGGCCAATGTAAGTTTTGATATGTATTGAAAAGTAACGCTGAATTGTTTGATGAATATACAAGGGGGTATTATGAAGCAATCGCTGTCGAGGGATACAGGGCAACAAGCACGCTATGCTTCTGATTCGATAAACAAGGTTTCATTTGCCAATCAGACCTTTGCAGACAATCGTGAATCGATAGCGGCACAACGGCAATTGATCACCGCCATGACTAATTCACCCCAAGCCATCGCGCAGCGGAAAATCAGTCAACAAATGCACAGCAGCTCGCGCATGCTGGCGCAACGCAAGTTGTTATCCGGTGAATCCGTACAGCGCATCGAGGAGGACGAGTCGCTGCAAAAGAAATCCGAACCGATCCAACGGGTCGAAGAGGAAGAGTTGCAGAAAAAAGCGGCCACGGATGCTCCCATGCAATTGAAAGAACAATCCCCCGGTAAACCAAATAACACCGGCCTGCCGGATCACCTTAAGTCCGGTATCGAGTCGTTGTCCGGCATGTCGATGGATTCCGTCCGGGTGCATTACAACTCATCGCAACCGGCGCAACTCAACGCGCTTGCCTATGCGCAGGGCACCGATATTCATGTGGCGCCAGGGCAGGAGCAACATTTGCCGCATGAAGCCTGGCATGTGGTGCAGCAGGCGCAAGGCCGGGTGCAACCGACGATGCAGATGAAGGAAGGTATTCCAATTAATGATGACCGTGGGTTAGAGCACGAAGCGGATGTGATGGGCGCGAAGGCGAGTAGAATGCCGCTTACTGTTTCGCAGACCGCCAGGATTGATTCGACAAACAACTCTATACCCTTGCTCCAGTTAAAACCAAATGATATTGACGCGACATATCCGATAAATATTGGTCTTGATGGAAAATCAACAAATCCTAAAGGAACAAGAAAGAATACAAGCCATGCATCGGCGATCAATAAATTAGTCGAAAAATCTACTATCTCCCCCGCTGTAGAATTAATTGGGGGACATTTGCATAAAAGAGAGTATGGGGGCGAAGATAACGATCAAAATGTTGTGCCTTGGAGTGCAACTTGTGAAAGTTCTTATTCGACTGATTTTGAGCAAAAGTATGAGGCTAAATTTGATGCACACAAGGGCTCCGCTCTGACTTTTATCGCTAAAGCTAAATTTGCCAATAAAGATTTGGGGCTTACTGGGTCAGCAGAGTGGGAGAATGAACAAGACAAAGAGATTCCTTCTCGGAAAAAGATTCTGTTAGAAAAAAAACTTGATCCGATTAGGGAAGTATTAGAAAGAATTCCGACTGAAGTAGAGACTAGTTGTGCAGATGTCGATTTCAAGAAGAGCGGAACGGATATTGCGCCAGTGTACGCACTTCCTAAAGAGGCTAAGGATGTTTTGCTTGAGACTGTTGATAAGTCCTATGGATTTGTGCATAGAGACAAAGCTGATACGCACAAACACAAACGATAAAAATTAAATTGTGCAGTGTTCATTTTGTGGCTGGGGCAAGAACTATATCAGCCACATGAAATTGATGTGATTGATACTAAAATATAGAGGAGAGGTAATATGAAACGATCATTACCGGTTGAACCAGAGCGGCAACAAGCGCGCAATCCTGCTGCCGTGGCAGCTACTTCAGCTGTTCATCAAGCTTTTCTGGATAATCGCGAATCAACAGCTGCCCAAAGACAGATGATCACCGCCATGACCCATTCCCCGCAAGCCATAGCCCAGCGGAAAGTCAGTCAACTGATGAATAACAGTCCGCAACTGCTGGCGCAACGCAAAATTCTTTCCGGTGAATCCGTGCAACGTGTCGAAGAGGACGAATCGCTGCAAAAGAAATCCGAACCGATCCAGCGAGTTGAAGAGGAAGAGTTACAGAAAAAGGCAGCCACGGATTCTCCCGCGCAATTGAAAGAGCAGTCTTCTGCGCAAACGAACGGCACCGCGAACAACACCGGCCTGCCGGATAACCTTAAATCCGGTATCGAATCGTTGTCCGGACTGTCGATGGATTCAGTCCGGGTGCATTACAACTCATCGCAACCGGCGCAACTCAACGCGCTTGCCTATGCGCAAGGCACCGACATCCATGTCGCACCGGGGCAGGAGCAGCATTTGCCGCATGAAGCTTGGCATGTGGTGCAGCAGGCGCAAGGCCGCGTGCAGCCGACGATGCAGATGAAGGAAGGTATTCCAATCAATGATGACCGTGGATTAGAGCACGAAGCAGATGTGATGGGTGCGAAAGCATTGGGAAATGCCGTGTAACTTTAATAGAAGTTAACCGGCGGGATGGGTATTGAATCCGGCCGGATCCTGGATTTATTCAGTGTGCCCAACTCGCTACTCCAACGCAGTCTGCATGCGGTTATCTATCATCAATGCACGAAAATCCGTCTCCCAGCCTTTGAGTTTATCGTGCGCATGCTGGCGTTGTACTGGCGTGGTGCTGTTGTGCATGCGTGCGATAAAGCCGCAGGTGTGTTCGGCTAATTTCAATTGGTAAGCCCGGTAGTCCGGGTCGTCGGATCGGTGCGTGTGCTCAATCAGTTTCCGTAATGAAGCCGTGGCTTGTTCAGGTACGGCGGATTCGGCGGCGAGCTGGCGCAGGGTTCGCAGGGTTTCTTGTTGCCGCCGCTGGCGTTCGGTTAGCCATGCCTCCGGGTTGAAAGGGGAAGCTTCAAGGCTGGCGATGATGAAGCGCCGTTGGGCTTTATCGATATCGCCGTAAAGATTCTCGATGCGTTTGACAGTCCGCTTAATGGATGCGCGCAGCCGGTCCTCGGGATCGGGTTGCAGGAAATCCTCGCGCAGCTCTTGGTTACTCTTGGCGTAGCGTTTTTCGAGATGACGCCATTGCGTTTCATTCAAGCGCAAGGCCACCGGTGTGCCGAGGTGCACGGCGTGATCGAAAGCGGGCGCGATGATATTTTGCAGCTCGTCGGACCAACTACAGACTTGCGTGGGGGTCAACTCGCCGTCGATCCGGCTGCGTATCGCGGCCAACCAATCCGCGTATTCCGGCAGCTGGGTGGCGCGGTGCCAGCCAAACCATTGATGAATGGCGTGTTTGGCGTGCGGTGCTTGTTCCCGGCTGAAATCGACATACCCGTCGAGCCACCACCAAGCCAGTTGCGGCCCGTTATCATAACTCAGACGCAGCATGCTGCAACCGCTGAACAGCAACAGTGCAGCGATCAGCGCGATTCTTGTGAGTGATTTTCGTAGAGCGTGCGGCATAATGACGGGTATCAATTCAAACGTGAGCAAAAGGGAATTTTACAGCAATCGCGGATGTTTTTTCTTAAGTGACGATTGCTAGGATTTCCGTGCTTTTGACGATAACATGGCAGAACTTTTTACTTTAAACGCTTGCAATGAGTGCTCCGCAAATTTTTTACATTCATGATCCCATGTGCAGCTGGTGTTACGCCTTCAGCCAAAGCTGGGCCGCGTTGCAACAGGATCTGCCGCGCGATATGGAGATTGTTTATCTCGTTGGCGGCCTGGCGCCGGATACCACCGAGCCGATGCCGCTCGCAACGCAGAAAATGGTGCAACAAGCCTGGCAACGCATCGAGCAAACCGTTCCCGGCATTTACTTCAACTGGGACTTCTGGTCGCGTAATACGCCGATCCGCTCAACTTATCCGGCTTGCCGGGCCGTTCTGGCAGCCAAAAAGCAGCGCGCCGAAGCTGAACCGGAAATGATACGCGCCATTCAGACCGCTTATTATCAACAAGCCAAGAATCCCTCGCTGCCGGAAACCTTGCAAGCTTGCGCTCAAAAGATTGGATTGAACGCGGAAACCTTTAGCGACGATTTGAAAAGCGCAACGATAGAAGCTGAACTACAGCGTCAGATGCAACGAGCAAGAGGCATGGACGGCTATTCCTACCCATCTTTACGGCTGGTCATTAACAATGCTATTTTCCCGATTGCAATCGATTATTTGGATCATCGCACCATGCTGAATGAGATAAGAGCAATCGAATCTGTAGCGCCTCACACCTGATCATGCGTTTCATTGATTGACTGAGGGCGGTTTATATCGTCCAAAGCCGTACTATTTTTCTCGAATGACTTCCAGATCGCTTATACTATCTATTCACAAATATATTCATATATTAATTCAAATGTATGTCACTGCACGCTGAGACGATTCGGACGCGACTATTTGGCGGGCCGCTATCTGCACGCCAACTATCTGAAATTATTGGTGTCAGTCAACCAACGCTCTCCCGCGCTCTGACCGAACTTGGCGATGAAATCGTTCGGATTGGCGCTGCCCGATCTATTCAGTACACGCTACGCGATGCCACACGCGGATTGCCGGATTTCCCGGTCTACCGGGTCGATGCAGAAGGCCGGATACGTCAACTGGGAATGTTGATTCCAGTGCGCCCGGCAGGGTTCGTTATGTGCGAAGAGAACGGAACCGCTCTCCATAGCCACGGTTTGCCATGGTGGTTGTTTGACATGCGTCCCCAAGGGTATCTCGGCCGGGCATACGCTGCTTGTTACGGCGCTGAACTGGGGCTTCCGGAACGGCTCACGGATTGGGCCGATACCCACGCCTTGCGGGCGCTGCTTGCGCATGGTCATGATGTGGTAGGGAATCTACTGCTGGGCGATATTGCGCGGGATCGTTTTCTCGCCGCTTCCGTTCCCGATCCAATCGAGGAGAGGCAAAAGGCCGAAGCATATACTCGGTTGGCAATAGAAGCTGCTCGCGGTGAAAAACCTGGATCGTCAGCCGGAGGCGAGCAACCAAAGTTCACCACCTTCGCCATAACGCCCGATGGGCCTCGGCACGTCATCGTGAAGTTCAGCGAGATGGAGGAAAGTCCAGTGAGTGAACGCTGGCGCGATCTTTTGTTAGCCGAACATCTCGCGCTGGATACGCTACGCGAGGCTGGTATCCCCGCTGCCAAGACGCGGATAGTGGACATCGGCAGCGAGCGTTTCCTTGAGGCGGAACGTTTTGACCGTATCGGCAACTTGGGCCGGCGTGCATTATTCTCCCTGGAAGCACTGGATGCCGAATTCGTCGGCGCAGGAACAGGTGGTTGGCCCATCATCGCCCGCCGCCTGGCGGTTGACGGTCAGATTCGTCGAGAAGCGGCGGATCGCGTAGATCTTTTGTGGGCTTTTGGCACCCTGATCGGTAATGCCGACATGCACAGCGGCAATCTGTCATTCGTCTCCGGACAGGGTCTCCCTTATGATATTGCACCGGCTTACGACATGTCGCCGATGGCCTTTGCGCCCCGCAGTGGCGGCGGGCTGCAGGATACCCTATCCAGAGCAAGCATTTGCGCGAGCGTGACCAATGAAACCTGGCGATATGCCGGACAACTGGCTTGCGTGTTTCTTGCTCAGATGAAGGCGAGCGCAGGATTCAGCCACCGGTTCGGATCGTGTATCGCCGCACTTGAGGACCACATCAGGACGGCCAGTGCTAAGATTGATCGGCTAGGATGAATTTGGCTAGGGTTCAGATCTAATTGATTGATGTCATTATCTTTGCTCCAGTCGCAATTATTGTTAATCGTAGAGCTTCGTTCATCTCATTGCGTATAACTGCACCGACAACTATTGTAGTATCTTCTGGTACAGTGTTATTAAGGAGATTTAAAGCCTCATAAACCTCCCGCATTCTTAATGACTGATTTGCAGCAATGCTAATTAAAATACCTTGAACATTAGATAGGAGGTTATTTTTCTTAAGGAAATTAGCAACTGCTTGTTGAGTTGCTGCGGTTGCCCTATCTATGCCAACTGCTTGCGTTGAATATACTGTCGCATTCCCAAGACTCAGAATAATTTCAACGTCTTTGTCATCGACGCCGATTAAATCAGAGTCCAAGACTTCTTTTATTCCTGAAATTAATGCGGCTGACATTCCATCTCTAAAAATAGAATCCATAATCCTTTTCACTCACACAAAAAGCGATATTACAAGATTGGTAAATCCTTTTTACTTTTCTGAACCCCAATTCGTTAGGGTTATCGCGCTTGTGACGAGTGGTTGGTCACAATACGTAGCGCATTTGCGTAGGAGATGTATTTTCCTTCCTCATCACCTATTGCATATGGGCTACCCCATATGGTTTCAATATGTGGTTTTAATGCTTTTGCGAAAGCGGCCATTTCTGTGGTATTGCAGGGTAAGCCCAAAATCTGTGACTCCTTCTTGCAAATGCATAGATGACCTTTGCTGCCATCTTTGTATTTGAACTTCATTTCATGGGTTCTTGTGTAAACACCATGGCAACTAACACCTCCTCGTTTGCCGTAGAAGATATCTATGAGTTGAGCACTCTCTGGCAGCTCCGGCCAACCTTCATAGAATGGTATTGTGCTCGACTTTTGTGATGTTGATTTTTCTGTGAGATTTTGCACGTAATTCTTATAGGCTAAGCGCGCTTCATCTGAGGCTTCCTCCCTATAAATTACGATATATATATCCCTATCCTCCATCTCTTTTGGGTTAAAGCTTGCAAGGGTAAATGATTTGCGTGCTCCTCTTGTTCGGGTTGTATTGGTTGGGCGCAATCCTCTTCTTTGCTTCCATTTTTGTCGACTCGCTTCAATATCTTCATCTGAAATTGAAGAAGAGGCATCCCACATACGCGAGTACCATTCACTAATTTTTTTTAATTGCTCTGGGTCACTTACACGATAACCAGCTTCCTCCCAACCGTGAAGCTCGGATCCTTCTAAACTTAGTCCGTTGGTTGATAGATTCGCGGATCCGATAATTGCTGAATCTTCTCCAATCAGAACCTTTGCATGCAGGTTATCGAGTTGTCTCACATGAGTGTTTGGTATATTTCTGATATGCTCAATGACCTCTGGATTTGTTCCGCCTGATGTTAAGTTACATATCACTTTCACTTCATGATTAAAGTATTCAGACAGCAGAGCTTCTGCTCCCTTTCCCCAAAAGGCCACTGCGAGATATTTTTCACCTTTTTTAGAAAGTAACTCTCGAACAGCTTTCTCATATTTGTTTGTATCAATGAACACTGTGCCTTCGCTATTAAGATTGAAACAATATATGACACCAAAAATGATGCATACTTTAGAAAGGAGAGTTGCATGACATAATTAAGTTTTTTTAACTCACTATCTGTCACTCTATAGAATTAGAAACTCCCAATATTAGAGTATGCAGTCACTATTTGGGTTTTCTCTCACCCAAAAGAAAAATACTTCTTCAATTTATCCCAAAAACCATCGGTATCTGTGGCGGCTGCCACAGTTTTATCGACCAGCAAATTTTCCATGATCAACTGGTAAATCCGGGATAGTTTCTCGAGATCGTCCACGGCGACGTGTTCATTCAATTTGTGGATGGTGGCGTTACGCGGGCCGAATTCGATGACTTGCGTGCAGATGTCGGCGATAAAACGGCCATCCGACGTGCCGCCGGAGGTGGAGAGTTGCGGTTCGATGCCGGTGACTTCGACGATAGCGGCATGCATAGCGTCGGCCAGTTCCGCCTTGGGTGTGAGAAACGGTTTGCCCGACAGTTCCCATTGCAAGTCATAGTCCAGACCATGTTTGCTAAGAATTTCATACACGCGATTTTGCAGCGATTCGACCGTGCTGGCGGTCGAGAAACGAAAATTGAATAATAAATTCAACGTGCCGGGGATGACGTTGGTCGCGCCGGTGCCGCCGTGAATGTTGGAGATGTGCCAGGTGGTCGGCGGGAAATATTCGTTGCCTTGATCCCATCCGGTTTGCGCCAATTCCGCAATCGCTGGAGCGGCCAGATGAATCGGGTTTTTCGCCAGATGCGGGTAAGCGATATGGCCTTGTATGCCTTTGATCGTCAGATTGCCGGACAGAGAACCGCGTCGGCCGTTTTTGATGGTATCGCCCAGTGTATCGGTACAGGTCGGTTCGCCGACGATGCAGTAATCCAGCAATTCGCCGCGCGCTTTGAGCGCTTCAACCACTTTGACCGTGCCGTCGACCGCAATGCCTTCCTCGTCGGAGGTGATCAACAGGGCGATCGACCCTTGATGGTTGGCATGTTGTGCGGCAAAAGCTTCGATGGCGGTGATAAAAGCGGCCAGCGACGATTTCATGTCGGCAGCACCGCGTCCGTATAACTTGCCATCGCGGATGGTTGGGGTGAATGGATCGCTGTCCCATTGTTCCAGCGGGCCGGTTGGCACGACATCGGTATGCCCGGCAAAACACAGTACCGGCGCAGTAGTGCCACGGCGCGCCCAGAGATTATCGACTTCGCCGAAGGGCATTCTTTCGATGTGGAAACCGAGTTTTTCCAGCCGCTCGATCAGAATTTCCTGGCAGCCGTCGTCGGCAGGTGTCAGTGAACGGCGGGCTATCAGTGTTTGCGCAAGCGTCAGTGTGTCATTGGACATTATTTTTTCCTGAATTTAACAAGTTAAAGATTGGCGGCGGCCCGGGTGTATGAAAACCACAACAAACGCGTCATAATACTTCGGCGTTACAGTAGGGATTTGAGCGATTATCATGTAAATTGGGGACTGTAAGCTTTTTAAGAAGATGCTGGATTTTACACGTCTGATTCAGGTCTTGTACAACGTTGAATCATCATGTACTTAGCTTGAACGGGCTTAACTCACTACGAGGAAGATCACCATGCTCCTGTTTCTCTTCTATGTCATCTTGTTTATCGTTGCTGTCGTCGGCGTGATTTTGGCTGTTCCATTCATTCGGCGCAATTTGGTTTCCAATCCGGTACTGAAGATTTTCCGCAAGATGCTGCCGCAGATATCGCAAACCGAGCAGGAGGCGCTGGATGCCGGTACGGTCTGGTGGGAAGGTGATTTGTTCAGCGGCAAACCGGACTGGAAAAAACTGCTGGCGTATCCCAAACCGCAATTGACCCCGGACGAGCAAGCGTTTCTCAATGGCCCGGTGGAGCAGTTATGCGCCATGCTGGACGAATGGAAAATCACGCATGAATTGAAGGATCTGCCGCCGGAAGTGTGGCAATTCATCAAGGACAATGGTTTCTTCGGCTTGATCATTCCCAAGCAATACGGCGGCTATGGCTTTTCCGCGCTGGCGCATTCCGAAGTGGTGATGAAAATCGGTTCTCGCAGCGGCACAGCCGCAGTGACGGTGATGGTGCCGAATTCTCTGGGACCGGCTGAACTGCTGCTGCATTACGGTACCGAGCAGCAGAAAGAATATTATTTGCCGCGCTTGGCCAAGGGGCTGGAAGTGCCTTGTTTTGCGCTGACTTCACCGGAAGCGGGTTCCGATGCCGGGGCGATGCCGGATTTCGGTATCGTTTGCCGCGGCGAGTACGACGGTAAATCCGATGTGCTGGGCATGCGGGTAACCTGGGAGAAACGCTATATCACGCTGGGGCCGGTTGCGACCATCTTGGGTTTGGCGTTCAAGCTGTACGATCCGGATCGCTTGCTGGGCAAGGATGAAGATCTCGGTATTACGCTGGCGCTTATTCCCACCAACACGCCGGGTGTCAACATCGGGCGGCGGCATTATCCGCTCAACGGCGCATTCCAGAACGGCCCGAACTGGGGCAAGGAAGTGTTCATTCCGATGGAATGGATTATCGGCGGGCAAGAGGGCGTCGGGCAGGGGTGGCGCATGTTGATGAATTGCTTGTCGGTCGGACGCGCCATTTCGTTACCGGCCACCAGCGTGGGGGCGGCCAAATTGGCGGCTCGAACCGCCGGTGCGTATGGCCGGGTGCGCACGCAATTCAAAACGCCGATCGGTTATTTTGAAGGTATCGAGGAAGCATTGGCGCGCATCGGCGGCAATACCTACATGATGGACGCCGCGCGCGTGCTGACGGCCACTGCGGTCGATCTGGGTGAGAAACCGTCGGTGGCGTCGGCCATCGTCAAATATCATCTGACCGAAAGGGGACGCCAGGCGGTCAACGACGCGATGGATATTCACGGCGGCAAGGGGATTTGCATCGGGCCGAGAAACTATCTGGGACGCACCTATCAGCAGATTCCCGTCAGTATCACAGTGGAAGGCGCGAACATTCTGACGCGCAGCATGATTATTTTCGGTCAGGGCGCGATCCGTTGCCATCCCTACCTGCTGAAAGAGGTCAATGCAACGCACGATAACAATCCGGATCGGGCATTGCGCGCGTTTGACGAAGCCTTGATCGGGCACGCGCAATTTACCCTGCGGAACACGGCAAACGCTTTGGTTTATGCGCTATTCGGCGACTATATCAAAGACAACGCGCCGGAAAACAGCACCTCGGAAACCGCCGTTTATTACCGCAAGCTGGCGCGTTTCTCCGCCAGTTTCGCTTGTATCGCCGATATCGGATTGATGCGCCTTGGTGGTTCGTTGAAGCGCAGAGAAAGATTATCCGCCAGACTGGGCGATATCCTGAGTATGCTGTATTTATGCTCGGCCACGCTGAAGCGGTTTGAGGACGATGGCCGTCCCAGTTCCGATTTGCCGTTGCTGCATTGGGCTATGCAGGATGCATTGTATCGATTGGAGCAAGCGTTCGATGAATTTCTGACCAATTTCCCGGGACATATTGCCTTGATCTGGGTGCTGAAAGCCTTGGTCTTCCCGCTCGGAAAACGCTGCAAACCACCCACTGATACACTGGCGCATGAAGTCGCCAGATTGATGATGGAACCAGGCGCGGTGCGCGATCGATTGACCTCCGGCATTTTTGTTCCTACAGCTGATGGTGAACCGATGGCGGATTTGGAGCAAGCTTTGCAATGCGTCATTCAATGCAGCGCCATCGAGGCCAAACTGCGTGAAGCCGTCAAGCAACATAAAATTACCGATCATGGTGACGGACAAATTGCTCAAGCGTTGCAATTGAACATCATTACCGCGGAAGAAGCGGGTCTTCTGAACAAGTTGAGAGATTTGCGCGGCCGGGTGGTTAAGGTGGACGATTTTCCGCGTGATTTCGGTCACGAAACAAGTAAAGACACGGGAATTGCCGGAACAATCGATCATGTGGCGAGCGCCGCCGGTGCCGGCGCTGCTGGTTTTGTTGCAGTGGTGAGTGCTGCGGCCGCTGCGGCTGCCGAAGTAATGGAAAGTATTTCTTTAGACGAAGGCGGTGGCGAAGTAGAACAGGAACAGGACAGGGAATGACGTGTACTGAAAATATAGGGACACTGACAGAAATCCCGGTATAAAAAGGAACGCTATGCAAATCGAGCAAGACGGAATGACAAACATTATTCCGGTAGAAGAAGCGAAAACACTGGATGGTCTTTTCAAGGCGCGCGTGCAGCGTACGCCGCAGAAAGTGGCCTACCGCTATTTCAACGCCGTCAGCGAGGAATGGGCGAACTACACCTGGGAACAGATGAATCAATGGGTGGCGCGCTGGCAAGCCGCGTTGATGAAAGAATCGCTTGCGGCCGGTGACCGGGTCGCGGTGATGATGAAAAATTGCCCGGAATGGGTGATGTTCGAGCAGGCGGCGCTCGGCCTCGGGCTGGTGGTGATTCCCTTGTACACCGATGACCGGGTTGAAAATGCGGCTTACGTCATCAACGATGCCAACGTTAAATTATTGTTGCTGGATAACTCGCATCAATGGCAGCAATTTTTGACCATCCACAATGAACTAGAGGGATTGCAGCGGGTGCTCATCCTCCGGCCCTTTGAGCCGGATAGTATCGATGCCTGCGATAATGTCCGCGTCGTCGCGGCGATGGATTGGCTGTCATCGGTGCATGCCGCTGAGGTGCAGCATATCCCCAGTGATCCGCATGCCCTGGCCACGATCATTTACACTTCCGGCACCTCCGGCCGCCCCAAGGGTGTGATGCTCAGTCATCACAATATCTTGAGTAATGTGGCCAGTTGCTTGCAGGTCATTCCGGTGCAACCGGACGATTTGTTACTGTCATTTTTACCGTTGTCGCATACTTTTGAACGGACATCGGGGTATTACGTGCCGATGATGGCTGGCGCCACGATTGCGTACGCACGTTCGATTCCGCAGTTGCAGGAAGATCTGCTGACGATCCGCCCGACGTTGTTGATTTCGGTGCCGCGTATCTATGAACGGGTTTATGCGGGCATACGGGCAAAACTGGCCGAGGGATCGGGTTTTGCGCGCTGGCTGTTCAATTTTGCGGTGGAAACCGGGTACAGCCAGTTTGAGTGCCAGCAAAGAAGGGGATTCCGGCGCTTGTCGCATGTGTTGTGGCCAATTTTTAAGGCGCTGGTGGCCGATAAGGTGCTGGATAAGCTGGGCGGGCGTCTGCGGATGGCGATGAGCGGCGGCGCGGCCTTACCGGCTGAAGTTTCGCGCATCTTTATCGGTCTTGGATTGCCGGTGTTGCAAGGCTACGGGATGACGGAAAGCAGCCCGGTCGTGTGTGCTAACCGGGTTGAGGATAATATGCCGGCCAGTGTCGGCTTGCCGATTCCCGGCGTGGAAGTCAAACTGGGGGAAAACAATGCCTTGCTGGTGCGCGGGCCGAATGTGATGCTGGGATACTGGAACAACCCGGAAGCGACCAAAGCGGTGATTTCGCCCGATGGCTGGTTGAATACCGGCGATATCGCATCGATCGATGCGCAAGGCCATGTCACGATCACCGGGCGGTTGAAAGAGATCATCGTTTTGTCGACCGGTGAGAAAGTACCGCCGGGTGATATGGAAGCGGCGATTCTGCGTGATCCGCTGTTTGATCAGGTGATGCTGATCGGCGAAGCACGGTCTTATTTAAGTGTTCTGGCGGTACTGAATCCGGCCCGGTGGCAGGATCTTATCGCGCATTACGGCCTGGATGACCGCTTGGATAGCGAGCAGCAGAAACATCAGCTGGAGAAAATTTTACTGGAAAAAATAACGCACCAAACCAGTGAGTTTCCAGGCTACGCCAAGATACGCCGCGTTGCCGTCATTCAAGAACCTTGGACTATTGAAAACGGGCTGTTAACACCCACGCTCAAATTAAAGCGCACGAAGGTGCTGGAAAAATATAAGGCTGAAGTCGACAAACTATATATCGGGCATTAAGCGAGGATATTGCCCCATTGAATCTTTTCGAGAGAAGGAAACAAGCCGATGGCAAAAGATACGAGTAAGCTGGATAAGGTGGTTCTGGAAGCACGCCGGAATGCCGAAAAACGCGCGCAAGGATACCGTGAACAGGCGCTTAAATTATTTCCATGGGTATGCGGGCGTTGCGCACGCACGTTCGATCATAAGAATTTACAGTTATTGGAAGTGCATCACAAAAACAGCAATCACGACGATAATCCGCCCGATGGCAGTAACTGGGAGCTTCTCTGCACCTACTGCCACGAAAACGAGCATTCCAAGCTTAAGGATGCCATGGGCCGGACGGATAGCGGACAAACTGGAAACACGGCGACGTTCAATCCTTTTGCCAATCTGAAAGATATGCTGAAGAACAAGCCCTAATCCGGATTACGCTGGTTGGATTGAATTCAGATCAATGATGGAATTCCGGGCTGATGTGCGTTGTATTAAACGGGCAGGAGGTTATAATGATTTTTTCTAGCGCAGAGGAGTCAGGTCATGGTGAAGTTAACGGATATCAAAGGAATCGGTCCGGCTACAATCAAAGTGTTGCAAGAACGCAAAATAAAAACGGTTGAGGCGCTGGCTTCGATGAGTTTGGAAGAGCTGCGGAAAATACCGGGTTTCAAAGGCGAGTTGCGGGCGCGTGCGGTCAAACAAGCTGCGGCGGATAGTCTGCGAGACAAGCCAATCAAACCAACAAAACCGGCCGTTACGGTGGATAGCAGCCCGCAGACTGTGATCAAGAAGACAATAACCGATCAGACAGTAAGTCCGCTCAAAGCGGATAAAGAAAAAGACGAAGATAAAGACAAGAAAAAAGCCCGGAAAGACGACAAGAAAGCGGATAAAGACAAAGACAAGAAAAAGAAGAATAAAGATAAGAAGAAAAACGCCAAGAAAAAAGACAAAAAGAAATCATAGCTCCTTGGGTCTGATCAGGCGCTGCAGGCGTGCTTGATGCGCTTTTGCCGAAATGGGCGCGGTACCGTAATCCAGCACAGCGGTTGCAGCGGTGGTCAGTAATTTACCGGAATCGTTAACAGGTGGCGGTTCATTGCACAGGTGGCAAAGTAATTGATCCAGGCTGGGATTATGGCCGACGATCAGCAAGGTGTGAGCGCCTGCGCCGTATTGATCGACCAGCGTAATCAGGTCATTGAGCGATGCTTCATAGATTCTGTCTTCCCATAGCACATGCTGTTGAGCAAAATCCAACTGCGCCGCGGCCAACAGGCAGGTTTGCTTTGCCCGCCGCGCGGGTGAACAGAGCATCCGGTCGATGCGGTACTGTTTCTGTTTTAACCATTGCCCCATTTGTTTTGCAGCTTTCTTGCCGCGCGCGGTCAGAGGGCGGTCGAAGTCGGATCTGCTCGCATCGCTCCAATCCGATTTGGCGTGCCGCATGATGATCAGCTGATTTTTTTGCATCGCTTGAATAGAAAACATATTCACCAATCAACATACTATCACCCTTATGGCGCCGAACATGGATGAATCCTACGCAGCAGTGGATCTAGGTTCAAACAGCTTTCATATGATTGTGGCGAATTGGGCGGATGGCCGCTTGCAGATCATCGACCGCATGAAAGAAATGGTGCGATTGGCTTCCGGCCTGAATGATAAGCAGGAACTGTCGAGCGAATCGATGCAGCAGGCGCTGGAATGCCTGCAACGGTTCGGTCAGCGCATCCGGGAAATTCCACATGTGAATGTGCGCGCCGTCGGTACCAATACGCTGCGGCAAGCCCGGAATGGCGGCGATTTCATGCTGCATGCGCATCATGCATTGGGTCATCCAATCGAGATTATTGCCGGCCGTGAAGAAGCGCGGCTGATTTATTCCGGTGTGGCGCATACGTTGTACGATGAAGTCAATAAGCGGCTGGTGATCGATATCGGCGGCGGCAGCACGGAGCTGATCATCGGCCGGGGGTATGACACATATCAGACGGAAAGCTTGTACATGGGTTGCGTCAATATGGAGCAGCGGTTTTTTGACGACGGTAAGATAAAAGCCAAAAAAATGCGCAAGGCCATCTTGTTCGCAATGCAGGAATTGGAATCGCTGGAAACGGCGTATAAGAAAACGGGCTGGGATTATGCCCTGGGTTCTTCCGGCACCATCATTGCCATTCGCGATGTGGTGCAAGTGCAAGGCTGGTGCGATTCGGGCATCACAGCCCTTGCGCTGACGCAATTGATGGACGAGCTGATCACGATCGGTGACAGTGCGCTCATCAATTTTCCTGGTTTGTCGGAACGCAGAAAGCCGGTTTTTGCCAGCGGTGTGGCGATATTGTACGGGGTGTTTGAAGCGCTCAACCTGAAGAAGATCGATGTATCCGAGGGCGCGTTACGTGAAGGTCTGCTGTATGACCTGATCGGCCGGGTGCACGATGAGGATGTCAGGGATAAGACGGTCATGGCGGTGGCGCAACGCTACAATGCCGATTTGGAACAAGCCGTCCGGGTAAAAGAAACGGCTGAAAATTTTTTCCGGCAAGTGAAAGCAGCCTGGGAATTGGATGAAAAAACCGACCTGAAATTACTGCTGTGGGGCGCTTACATTCATGAAATCGGCTTATCGGTTGCGCATAACCAATATCACCGGCATGGCGCTTATCTGACGGCCAATTCGGACTTGGCCGGTTTTTCGCGTCAGGAACAAATGAAACTGGCGATGCTGGTGCGTAGCCATCGGCGCAAGTTTCCGGTGGAGGAATTTGAATCAATCGCTGTTTCCATGCGCACGTCCATTATCAAATTATGTATCTTGCTCAGACTGGCCGTGGTGATGCACAGAAGCCGCTCGAACATCAACCTGCCGGAAATACTGGTGTACGTGAATAAGAACCGCGTGAGCTTGGATTTTCCACCCGGTTGGCTCGATAAGCACCCCTTAACGCTGGTTGATCTCATTACCGAGCAGGGTTTTTTGCAGATCGCGGATATCAAACTGTCTTTTCATTAGATAGTTGCAGCGGCTTGCTTGAGATTACATGCAGAATTCATTGCAAGCTATTGAACTTATAGGTTACGAGCGCTAGACTGCTGCATTTCCCGATATTGGAAAAGCGCATTTTTTGTGTTCAAAGTTTTACCCAATGATGTTCCAATGAGAAAGGGGATGGCATGCGATTAGGAAAACTTGCGCACCGGTCTGGCGGAATTTTCGGCATAGCATTGTTTTTGATCCTGATTCTACCGGCTTCTGCGGTGGCTGAAGAGTGGATTTATACCGTCCGGCCGGGCGATAATCTGTGGAATCTGACCGAGCGGCATCTGAAAAGCATGGAATACGTGCAGCCGTTGCAGCAGCTCAATCAAGTACGGAATCCCTACGTGATACCGCCCGGCACCGCGCTGCGAATCCCAGTGGCCTGGACAAAACAGCAAGATATCTTCGCGCAGGCGGTCAGTGTCTACGGTACCGCCACGTTGCAGCGCAAGGACCAGGAGCGCGTACCGCTTGAGCAGGGCATGCAATTGCTGATGGGCGATGAAATCCAAAGCGGAAACGACGCATTTGTGACCGTCGAATTCGCCGATGGATCGCAAATGCGCGTGCAGGAAAATACGCAGCTACGCCTGGAAAATATGCGGATGTTCGGCGATTATGGTTTGATCGATACGCTGGTGGATGTGCGTCAGGGACGCACGGAGAATTCCGTGCCGAAAAAATCCGAAAAAGCCACCCGGTTCAAAATCAAAACGCCATCCGCAATCAGCTCGGTGCGCGGCACGGATTTCCGTGTCGGGGTGATCGAAACGCAATCCGGCACCAGCAGCGAGGTGCTGACCGGCAGCGTGGAAGTCAATGGCGAGAAAAAACAAGTCAAAGTACCGGCGGGTTATGGCACGGTAACCATCGACGGCAAGCCGCCGGTCTCTCCGGTCAAATTGCTGCCGCCGCCGGATTTATCCGGAGCGGCGCATTATTATCAAAATTTGCCGCTGGTGATTAAATTCAGTCCGCTGGCGGGAGCGCACGGATACCGGGCGCAGATTGCCGCCGACCGGGACTTTAAAAACTTGCGCTCGGAATTTACCGCGGCGAATTTACCTTTCCGCGACGGCGCTATCCCCGATGGCGATTATTGGCTCAGAGTGCGCGGTATCGATGGTTTATCGATCGAAGGCAAGGATGCGGTCATTGCGTTCGCGCTGAATGCCTACCCGGAAGCGCCTTTTATTCTTGCGCCACTTCCAGGCGGCATGGCGGAACCGGAAAAGCAGCAATTCAAATGGGCGGCGCAAGCGGATGTGTCCCACTACGCCATCATGATCAGCAAGGATGCCGATTTCTCGTCGTCTCTGTACTTTAATCCCGAAGTGAAAGAAAACAGTGTGACATTGACCGAATCGCTGACGCCCGGTCACTATTTCTGGCGTATTTTCGCCGTATCCGCCCGCGAAGGCGCGGGACCGTTCAGCGATACCATGGCGTTCCGCGTGCCCTATCCCGCACCGGCGGTGGGAGAGGCGAAGCTGGACGACGACAAAATGACGTTCGCCTGGCGGGCCGCTGCGGAAGGACAGAGCTTTCAGTTTCAATTCGCGCGCGATAAAGAATTCAGCCAAATTATTCACGATGAGTCGACCAGCGCTTCACAACTGACGATCGCAAAACCGGATAGCGGCACTTATTATCTGCGGATCAAAACAATCGAAGCGGACGGTTTCCAAGGCCCGTGGGGATCGCCGCAAGCGATTGAAGTGCCTTTCGGTATCTCATATTGGTTCATGCTATTGATGCTGCTGCCATTGCTCGTATTGATATGATCCTGGCGGGCCGGTCGTGGAAGCATTATTCATTTGCTGTGCGTATCGTCATCTTGCTGGCCGGGGTTGCTGGCATCGCTTATACGGAAGTGCTGGAGCGTTTTGATTTTGTTTTTTATGACAAAATAGCCGTCCTGCAGCAATATCCGCAAGACCCGGATATCGTGATCGTTGCCATCGACGATGAGAGTTTTAAAGTGTTAGGCCGCTGGCCCTGGTCCAGGGGGGTGCATGCGGAATTAATCAACCGGCTGAGCTCAATCGATAACAAAGCGCTGGCCCTGGATTTACTGCTGTCCGAGCCGCAGGAAAACGATCCCTATGCCGATCACTTACTGGCTCAAGCCATTGCCGCTCACGGTAATGTCATTTTTCCCGTAGCGCCGGTATTCGACGCCCATATGGAATCGCTGATGCTGGTGCAACCGCTGCCGTTGTTTACCCAGCAGGCGGTATTGGGTCATGTCGATATCGAGCTGGATAGCGATGGCGTGGCCCGGCGGGTTTATCTGTCCGCGGGGATCAATGCACCCGAATGGCCTGCGCTCGGATTGGCGCTGACCAATCCGGCGGCGGCAAGAGCCATGCAGCAGCAAGGCCATGAAACAATGTCCGGCCAGCCGGAACATTGGGAGAGAGAGCAAGAAGCGCTGATACCGTATGCCGGCGAATCCGGCAGTTTCCGCAAAATATCGTACGCCCGGGTGTTGTTCGACGATGCCGTCCTGGCCGGTTTAAGGAACAAAACGGTGCTGGTCGGTATGACGGCCACCGGGATGGGAACACGCTTTGCCACACCGCTATCGCCGCTCAACCATCAACCCATGACAGGCGTGGAATGGCACGCCAATGTTTTCTCCATGCTGACGTCCAATCGCATGATTTACCCGGCGCCGGGAACGATAACAGCCGCGCTCTCGGTTGTATGGGTCAGCGCGATTCTGGTTATTCTCGCTGGGATTGGAAAGAATCTTACTATCCCGCTATTACTCGCGTTCATGGCCGCCGGACTGTTTCTCTCCGGTTTGATTCTGGAATTGAACCGTGTCTGGATTCCTCCGGGGGCGGCTTTGTTAGGCACATTGTCGCTGTATCCGCTGTGGAATTGGCGGCGCATCAATGAATTCCTGCGGACGCTCTGGATAAGCAAAGCGCATTCCAATGTGGCGCTGGAATCGATCGGCGACGGCGTCATTATCACCGACGCTGCCGATCAAGTGGTGTATATCAACACAGGCGCGGAAAAAATTCTGCGCACCCGGCTGGAGCAAATCAAGGGAAAACCTTTGGCGGCAGTTCTAGGGTTCGATACGAATGCAAACGATGCAGTGCTGGATCAAACCGGGAAAGATATTGCGGGCGGCAGCGTGAATAAACCCGGCATGGTTGAATGTGTGCTCAGAACCGCGCAGGGCAATGAACGGACGGTTCGCATCACGCGCAACCAGTTACTGGACGAACAAAAAGCCACCATGGGCTCGGTGATCGCCATGACGGATATTACCGACCGGATCGAACTGGCGCAGCAGGTCGCGCATCAGCAGAGCTACGATGCGCTGACCAAGCTGCCGAACCGCTCGAGGCTGCTGGCGCAATTCGATTCCCTGATTCAGGAAATCCCCAATAGCGGAAAAATCATCACGGTATTTTTTGTCACTCTGGATAATTTTAAAAAAATTAACGACGCCATGGGGCATCATGCCGGAGACAAGCTGCTCAAAATGGTGTCCGGCCGTTTGTTTGACGTGGTAGCACCGGAGGATGTACTGGCGCGCTGGGGTGGCGACGAGTTTGTATTGTTATCCAGCCGTCTGATCAAGGAAGATTCCGCGCCAGGAATGGCGCAGAAAATTCTCGATGCGATCCGGCAGCGTTTTGAGATCGACGGTCTGGAAGTGTTCGTTTCCGCCAGCATCGGCGTGAGTTTTTACCCGGATGACGGACTGACCAGCGAAACGGTGCTGGAGCGCGCCGGTACCGCGATGTACCGGGTCAAAAAGGATGGCGGCAATCACTTCGGTTTATATTCGGCCGAGTCCTCGGTGGTCTGGACACGCGATCAGCTCGAACTGGAAAGGGAATTACGCGCGGCGATCAAGAATGACGAATTGCAAGTGCTGTTTCAGCCGATCGTCCATGCGCAATCGCATCACATCGCCCGCATCGAAGCGCTGGTACGCTGGCTGCACCCGAAGCGGGGATATTTGTCGCCGAGCGAATTCATTCCACTGGCGGAAGATATCGGCCAGATCGGGCAGTTGGGCGAAATCGTACTGAGAACTTCCTGTACTGCGGCGTATAACCTCTTGCAATTGGGCTACCCGGTGAATGTTTCGGTCAATGTGCATCCGCGGCAATTATTGAACCGGGACTTTCCGCAAACGATTCTTCAAGTGCTGCACGATACCGGACTGCCCGCGCAATCCTTGATACTGGAAATCACCGAAAGCGCCATTGTTAACGACATGGAACGGGTCAGCAAGGTGCTCGAGGAAATCAGACGTTTGAATATTTTGATCGCGCTGGACGATTTCGGCACCGGTTATTCCTCGCTGACGCTGCTGCGGGAATTGCCGATCGATATCCTGAAAATTGATAAATCCTTCGTGCGCACGCTGGATCAGAACCGCAACGATCTGAAAATCGTGCAAGCCATTATCGGTCTGGGGAAGAATCTCGGTTTGACCGTGATTGCGGAAGGTGTGGAAACGGAACGGCAAGTGAAGTTATTACTTCAGCACGCCTGTTATTACCATCAGGGCTATTTTTTCAGCAGGCCGATTCCTTATGAAGCGCTGTACGAATTAATGCAGCACAAGCTGCATCAAGCCGGGCCGCAATAATGTTCCAGCAGCAGCTGCTGCGCTGAGCGCGGTTTGGCGGTGCCGGGCTTCGAGCGTTTGTACGAACCGTCGCTTTGCAGCAACCAGGCTTGCGTGTTGTCGGACAGGTAGCTGAGCAATCCCTGATCGATGACATTGTCGCTGGTGCGCTTCTCCTCAACAGGGAAACACACTTCGACGCGGTAGTGTAAGTTGCGCGTCATCCAGTCCGCGCTGGAACAAAACACCAGCTCCTCGCCGATTCCGCCGCCGTTGTGAAAATAATAAACCCGGGTATGCTCGAGAAAACGCCCGACGATGGAACGCACGCTGATATTTTCCGATACCCCTTTAACGCCGGGGCGCAAGCAGCAGATGCCGCGGATGATCAAATCGATTTTGACGCCCGCTTGCGATGCTTTGTACAACGCGGCGATGATTTCCGGATCGACCAGCGCGTTCATCTTGGCGATGATCCAGGCTTTCTTCCCGGCGGCTGCGGCGCTGATTTCCTTTTCGATATAACTCAGGATGCCTTTGTGCAGCGTGAACGGCGATTGCAAAAGCTTTTTAAGCTTACCCGCGCGGCCCAGGCCGGTCAGCTGGTGAAACAGTTTATTGACATCCTCGCCGATGGCCTTGTCGCAAGTCAGCAGGCCGTAATCGGTATACAAACGCGCGGTGCGGGCGTGGTAGTTGCCGGTTCCCAAATGCACATAGCGGCGCAAGGCACGTCCTTCCCGCCGCACCACCAGAATCATTTTCGCGTGGGTTTTGTAATTGACCACGCCGTACACGACATGCGCGCCCACTTGTTGCAATTCGCTGGCCAGTTCGATATTGGCTTCCTCATCGAAGCGCGCGCGCAATTCGATCACTACCGTGACTTCCTTACCCGCACGGGCCGCTACCTTGAGCGCTTCAACCACGGCGGAATCCGCGCCGGTGCGATACAGGGTCTGCTTGATCGACAGCACATTGGGATCGGCGGCGGCCTGACGCAGAAAGTCGATGACCGGAGCGAACGATTGAAACGGATGATGCAGCAGTATGTCGCCGTTATGCAGCGCATCAAAAATATTGGTGTTTTTCAGCAGACGCTTGGGAATGTCGGGCGTGAAGCCGACGAATTTCAGTTCCGGCCGGTCGATCAGATCGCAAATCGCCAGCAAACGGCCCAGATTGACAGGCCCGGTGACCTGATACAGATCGTTTTGCTGTAACTCAAACTGGCGTAACAGAAAACGGCTCAGATTATCCGGGCAATTATCCGCGACTTCCAGGCGCACGGCGTCACTGAATTTGCGCGATGGCAATTCGCCTTCCAGCGCGCGCAGCAAATCGTCGATCTCTTCGTCGTCGATCAATAAGTCACTATCGCGCGTCACTTTGAATTGATAACACCCGGTCACGCTCATGCCGGGAAACAAATCCCCCACATGCGCATGAATGATCGAAGACAACATGACGAAATCGTGATTACCCTCGCTATACTTTGCCGGGATCGGAACCACCCGGGGTAAGGAACGCGGCGCTTGCACGATGGCCAGCCCGGAATCCCGTCCGAAGGCATCCTTGCCTTCCAGCGAGATGATGAAATACAAATTTTTGTTCAATACCTTCGGGAACGGGTGCGCGGGGTCCAAACCGATCGGGCTGAGTACCGGCAATACTTCATCCTTAAAGTAGCGATGGATCCAGCGGCCGAGCAGGGGTTTCCACTGTGCGCGGCGCAACAAACGTATTTTGTCCTTGGCCAACGCCGGAATGATCAAATCATTCCACACGCTGTATTGCTCCTGCACAAACTGATGCGCGGTTTCGCTGACGCGCGCCAGCACTTCGGCTGGGGATAGATTGTCCGGGCCGGTTTGCGTCGAGCCGTATTTGACCTGCTGTTTCAAACCGGCCACTCGGATTTCAAAGAATTCGTCCAGATTGGTGCTGGCGATGCATAAGAAGCGCAGTCTTTCCAGCAGCGGCAGGCTTTCATCCTTGGCCTGCTCGATGACGCGCCGGTTGAATTCCAGCAGGCTCAGTTCGCGGTTGATATACAGCGTCGGGGTTTTTAGATCAATGATATCCATGCAAACCAAATGCTCAGAAAATTTTGAATCGGTTAATTTTGTATCGGTGCGAACCGGTCAATCACCGGCTAAGGCCGGTCGGCAGGGAAATATGCCATGGGCTTCATTCTAGCGTAGTTTGCGCCAGTTTGAGATTTTACTTCGGCGTCAGCTTCAGCAGTTTGCCGTTGTCTTCGTCCGTCAATAAATACAACGCGCCGTCCGGGCCTTGTTCCACATCGCGGAATCGCAGCGTGTTGGTCAATAACCGCTCTTCGCTGAGAATTTTCTTGTCGTCGGTTGTCAGGCGGACTAATTGCCGTCCGGCCAAAGCGCCGACAAACAAGTTGCCGCGCCACGCCGGAAACAATTTACCGGTATAGAACACCATGCCGGAGGGTGCAATCGACGGCACCCAGTAGTGAATCGGCTCTTCAAAGCCTTGCTCGGCGTGCTCGTTTTTTATCGGCGCGCCATTGTAATGCGTGCCATAGTTGGCCTTGGGCCAGCCGTAATTTTTACCGGGCTGCGGGATATTGATCTCGTCGCCGCCTTTGGGTCCATGTTCATGAATCCACAATGCGCCGGTTTTCGGATGGATCGTAGCGCCCTGCACGCTGCGGTGACCGTACGACCAGATTTCCGGTTTGGCCTGCGGATTATTGACGAACGGATTGTCAGCAGGCACTGAGCCGTCGGGCTTGATGCGGATGATCTTGCCGATATGGTTGCCCAGATTCTGCGCTTCTTCCATGTAATCGCCACGATCGCCCAGCGTGATGAACAGATTGCCGTTGGGCGCGAACGCCAAACGGGAACCGAAATGCACCGATCCCGATACTTTCGGTATTTGGCGGAAGATCACTTGCAGATTTTCCAAGCTGCCATCCTTCAATTCGGCCCGGGCGACCGCCGTACCCGCTCGCGATCCTTCCGGTTCGGCGTACGACAGATAAATCAGCCGGTTTTTGGTAAATTCCGGATCCAATGCGACATCCAGCAAACCGCCTTGCTGCTGGAAAAAAACCACTGGAACGCCTTTGATGGGTTCCGATACCTTGCCATCCGGTGTGATGATACGTAACCGGCCAACCTTCTCTGTCACCAGCACATTGCCATCCGGCATGAACACCATGCCCCAGGGGAATTGCAATCCTTCGGCCACTAGGCGGACATCGAATTCGGTTTGAAGACGTTGCGCTTGTAGTGTGGAGGAGAAGAAAAAACTGCACGCGAGAAGGATGATAAAGGTTCTAAGCTGTCGTCTCATTGTCTGGGGTCATGCTGCATGATTGGTCGGCAGCCAACTGTACCATTCCTGCCAGCCGGTCTCAATATACGCCGGATCAAAACACGACGATGCGCATGCGCACACCGCCAAATACATTGAGCGGCGGCCCCGGTTCGTAGTAGCGCCCAAGCGCGGCGTTAATGCGCGTGTTGGCGTTGTATTGTGCGTCAAACAGGTTGTTGACGCCAAAAAACACCGAGCCTTCGATATTGTGGTGCTTCTTTTCCCATCCCAACAGCAATTGCCCCAGGGTATACGCCGGGTTGGCCGCGGTATTGATGTCGTTGACGAAAAACTCGCCGACGCGCTGCACGTGCACTTGTCCGAAGAAACCGAAGGGATGGGCGTAGCGCAGCAATCCTTCCCAGCGGTGCCGGGGGATGCCGGGGAAAATGTTGCCTTTCAGATTCGCGTCGTTGACCAAGTATTTCTCAAACTCAAAATCCGAAAACGTGTAACTCACTTCGCCGCGCAGGCCTTTCCATTCCGGTGTCGCCAGCCGTGTTTCCACGCCGATGCGGCGCGATTGTCCGGCGTTGCGGAAAAACGCCCGGCCCGGCGATGTCGCCAGCTCGAACGGCGTGATTTCATTCCAGGTGCGGATAAAAAACACCGCCGTGTCGTACTGGAACCCGGCGGTATTGCCACGAAAGCCGAGTTCGTTGCTGAGCGATGTTTGCGCGTTCAGGTGCGGATTAAAGCCGCCTTTCCCGGCGGGGTTGTTGATCAATTCGGTCGTGGTCGGCGCTTCAAAAACCGAAGCTACATGCGCGTAAATCTGCTGCTGGGGGGTGAGGTGATACACCAGTCCGGTTGTGCCGCTGGCTTGCGATACCGTGCGTGAACCGGATTGACTGCCGTCGCTTTTGAATTGATCTTTGACTTCGTAACGCAACCAATCCCAGCGTCCGCCAAACACCAGATCGAGCTTGTCCGCCATGCGCCATTCGTTACGGAAAAACGGTCCAACACTTTGCACGCGCTCGGTTTGACTCAAATTCAACGCGCCACGTGCGCCGAAATTGTTGTTGAAGCGCTGCCGGTCGTCGTTTTGTATGCCGTAATCGATGCCAATCAGAAAACGGTTGGGCCGGTTGAATAACATGTGATCGTTGACAAACTGCATCATCAATCCGCCCACCTGCCGGTCAAACTGCACCTGCCCGCCGTCGAAAAACTGCTGGCGGCTTTGAAAATCCCGCTGCAACCAATGCCCCGTCACGCTGAATTCCTTGCCGGCGGACGGTCTCTGGCGAAAGCGGATACCCATTTCCTCCTGGCGGATTTCCTCACCGGCGTTGTACTGCACATTGCGTGCGGAAGCTTGCCGCGAATCGGCTTGCACTTCCGCGCGAGTCAAAGCGCCGGGATCTTTCGATAGTGGTGAATAAAATTCGCGAAACACCAGCATCAAGGCGGAATTGTCACTGGTTTGAAAATTCAGCTTGGCCTGAGAAAACGTGTTCTGCATCGCACTGTGATCACGCCAGCCATCCTGTTGCGTGTGCGAGCCATACAAACTGTAACCGAAATTTCCATTACGCCCGCCCATGAACAATTCGGATTTCAGGTAACCATACTGGCCGAATACCTGGCGCGGCATCACGACGAACTTCTCCGGCGGCGCTTCGCGCGTGGTGATATCGATCATGCCGCCGGAGGCATTGCCGTACAGCGATGCGGAAGGCCCGCGCAGAATATCCATGCGCTCGATCAACGACGGGTCGATCGAATCCAATTGCGTCTGCCCGTCCGGCAATGTCGCCGGAATGCCGTCGACGCGCATCTGAATGCCACGTACCCCGAACGGCGAACGCGCGCCAAAGCCGCGAATCGCGATGCGCAAATCCTGCGTGAAATTGAACTGATTCTGAAAGAAAACCCCCGGTGTGCCGCGCGCGAATTCGTCCAGCGTCGCGCCGGGCTGGTAGTTTTGCTGCGGGTAGCGCGTGATCTGTGTGATGCTATTGGGAATCTGTTCCGGTGAGCGTTCGCTGCGTGTGGCGGTGATGTTGATCGGATTGAGGATGACGGATTGTGGAGTTTCCGGTTTTTGGGTCTGGGCGGGAGATACGCCTGCAATAAAACCAGCCAGAACCATGACAAAATGAATCACCCAGCGCATGCGGTAAGGGTTAAAACAGAAATGGGCGGCAGGAGTAAAAAACATGGCGAAGTGTACCATTCCGCTGCGTGGCGTTAAATTTTGCCGCTGATTTACGTTAATATATTAAATTGTAGCAATCTGCTACAATTTAATTCTGAATTTTTTAATGGAACCTATCATGGCAAAAGCAGCTTCTCCAATCCGCTTGCAGGATGAGTTAATGCAAGCTGCGGCGTTGACCGCGGAGCGGTTTCATCGCAGCACCGCCGAGCAAATCGAATATTGGGCGGAAATGGGGCGCAACGTCGATCACATGCTGAATCCGGACGATTTGCTGGCGATCTCGACGGGATTGGCGAAACTTACCGTCGAGCCGGTTAGTAGCGAGTCGGTCGATCCTGCGAGTATATTTCAATCGCTGGAAAACGATCGCGCCAGCGGCATGCTGCCACAAACGTTGACCGGCAGTGCGATCCGCTATCAGGCATCAGATACACAGCCCGGTTACCTGGAACAAATTCACCCCGACGGCCGGATTCAAACGGGGAAATTTCAAGGCGGTGAGTTCATCGCAATCGATGCAGCGCAGCTTTGAACCAGAAAAAACAGCTTTGGCTGTTGGCCGGAGGCAACGGCGCGGGTAAGAGCACCTTTTACCGCACCCGGCTCGCACCCAGCGGCTTATCGTTTGTGAATGCGGATATCATCGCTAAGCTGCTGTATCCGCAAGCACCGGAAGCGCACAGCTATCGCGCCGCCAAACTGGCGGAACACCTGCGCCTGCAACTGCTGCGGCAAGGCCGTAGCTTCTGTTTTGAAACCGTATTCTCGCATCCGTCGAAAATCGATTTCGTTGCTCACGCCAAAGCACTCGGTTATGAAATCATTCTGGTGTTCATTCACCTGTGCGACCCGGCGCTCAACCAGGCGCGTATCGCGCAGCGCGTCAGCGAAGGCGGTCACCACGTACCGGATGACAAAGTCATTAGCCGGATTCCAAGGACGCTCAAGCTGATCAAAAAGACACTACCGCTGTGCGATCAAGTGTATATCCTGGACAATTCCCGCGCGGATAACCCATTTCAGCAATTGGTTGTGATTCGTAATGCTCGCGTTACTTTCCGGCATGATGTCATGCCGGATTGGGGTGGAGAATTACTGGCGGATTATGGGATGGAGAAATAGAATCTCAAATAAATTTGGAGATCAAGAATAATGCATGAGAAAACGAATGAGTGGGCCGGCGATGTATTGCAACGAAAGAAATATGCTGATTTTCTTACGCAATACTTAGTCGCAAAAAAAGACCCATTCGTAATCAATATCAATGCACCCTGGGGATCCGGTAAAACCTTTTTTATTGAACATTGGTACGATGATCTGAAGAAGGAACACCCATGCGTGCTGTTCAATGCATGGGAAAATGATTTTTCCAATGATCCTTTATTGTCAGTTATTTCTTGTATTGAAAAAGATTTATCACCGTTGTTATCCGTTACCGATAAAGAAAATAACGAGATAAAGAGCAGATTTTCAACGGTTGGTGAATATTTAAAAAGCATCGCGCCAATTTTAGTAAGAGCAGTAGTTTCTAAAGCGATTGGCAAAGATGGACTGGAAGAACTGCAACAACTCAATGAAAAAGATGAGAAAGCAGCTACTGAAATTGTAGAAAAAGTTACTGAAAAATTGATTCAAAATAACAAAACTGTAGAGAAAGCTATAGAAAGTTTTGAAAAATCTTTGGAAGAATTAATAGAAAAATTGACTTGTAATCAAAAGTGCTTAAAAAAGCCACTGTTCATTTTTATTGATGAACTTGATCGATGCCGCCCACTATATGCAATCGAATTATTAGAGAGAATCAAACATTTGTTCGGTGTGCCAGGAATCGTTTTCGTTATCGCGACGGATACAGAACAACTAAAGCATTCCGTCAATGCAATTTACGGTAGCGGATTCGATTCAAATACTTATTTAAGAAGATTCTTTGACCAAAGCTATACCCTTACTTTGCCTGATTATATTGAATACGCCAAGTTATTATTTCAAGAATTTGGCTCTGATTCAGTCGATAGATTCGTTCAAATTGGTATTTCTACATCAGGAGATAAAAAAAGCTTCTGGTTGCGTAATGGCGATGACAGAAATGAATATAGCGAAAGCAACGAGTACACACTGACGATAGAGCAAAATAACCAAGCTGAATTGGTATTGCTATTTTCCCTTTTCTCAGCTTTCTTCAAACTTGATTTGCGAACTCAAAAGCAGTGTTACGAAAAATTATTGGCAATTACTTCCTCTGTTCTATTAGGAGAAAAATTACATTTTGCTTACCTGATTTTCTTGGTTATGCTCGAGGCGAAAGATCCGACTTTGTTTAAAGAGTATTTTTCAATTAACAAAAATCAGGCGCGTGAAAAGAAAGAATTAATTAGAGGTAAATTCAGTTCTTTGTGTAATGTCAGGATAGGAGAACGCTTATATTGTGCGATTGACTTTGTTGGTTTTTATTCAGAGTACGCTTATGCTGAGATTAGAAAAATATCAGATGCTTTAGATACAAAAAAGAGTGCAAGTGCCGAAGTAAAACTGTTAAGAAGTATCCTAAATAATTATGGAAATATTAAACGGTACGAAGAATGGGTATTGCTAGCCTGTAATTTAGATTAACAAACCGGTAAATAGCTAGTCGCTAGATTATTTTTGCTTACAAGAAAACTAATGGATTCCTCAGTTCGTCAGCGTGCCTAATGATCGTTCTCCCCAACCCCGTCTCATCCTGCTCGGCGCGAGTAATCTGACGTTATCGCTGCGTCTGGTCATCGATCTGATGCAGCGGCGGATCGGCGCGCCGGGTGAGGTTTTGGTGGCGGTGGGGCATGGGCGGGCGTACGGTGTTTTCAGTCAGGTCGTATGGCGCGGGTTGCCGGGGATTGCGGATTGCGGGGTGTGGCGGCAGCTGAGTGCGATGGAATCGCGTTCAACCTATGCGTTGCTGACCGATATCGGCAACGATATTGTGTATGAATTGACGCCGGAGCAGGTTTTGCGCTCGGTGGAGCGGTGTATTGAACAGTTGCAGCGGCAGTCCGCGCAGATTGTCGTAACCAATTTGCCGATGGCGTCGATTGAACGATTATCCCAGCGGCGTTACACCTTTTTCCGCAATCTTTTTTATCCATCCTGCCGGTTGCCCCGGGATGAAACACTTAGCCGTGCGCGGGCGGTGCACGCTGGATTGATGGATATGGCCGTGCGCCGTCAATTCATGCTGGTTGAGCAGGAGCCGCGCTGGTTTGGGCCGGACGGTATTCATGTGAATTACTGGCAGCGTGAAGCGTTTTACCGGGATATCGTGCGGCGGTTTGCAGATTCCGGCGCTAAACCGGAGCTTCCGGGTAGTAATCAAGCTTTTTCACTATCCTGGCAGCGGCGGCCGGTATTTGCTTTCAAGACGGTGCTGGGCCGCGCGATTCACTGTCCGCAGCCAAGCGGTCGGCTGGCGGACGGCTCGAGTGTCGGCAAGTATTGATGGCCGGGCGCAGTCGTTTTTCAGCGTTTTCCTAATTCCGGTCGCGGTACATGACCACCGTAAAGCGCACGCCTTGATCGGTACGATAGGCTTCCAGATCGAACGGATAGGCATTGTGTTTCTCAAGTTTGCTGCCGACGGTATCGCCATCGATATCGTCGTACCAAGCCCATTTTCCAACATCGAGACGTTCCGCAACTGCCGTAAAGTAGCGCACGCCATTTTCAGAAAAACCGCGGATTCGCAGCGGTGTAACGTTGTGTTTGCGTAATTGGGCGTCCAATTCTTCTGCCGTTACACGGGTCAGGATTATTGAAGGTCCTGGACGATCCTCGGCAATCGCTGCGTATTTGCGCACACCGCCATCGACGTAGGTGGTGAAGTCAGCAATCCGCTGCTGGTCCTTGGCTAACTGGCTGAGTCCAGCTTCGTCCAGACCGGTCAGCACCCTGGTTTTGGGTTCCGGGTTTTTTTGCAAAGCCAGCGAAAAACGGGGTTGACCATCGATTTCAGCGGTGGTGATCGATATGGGACGGGCGGCCATGCCGGCAATTTTGTCATCAAGCTCCGCCGCCGGAACATCGCGCAGATAATGCCCTTCAACCCCGGATTCGCGGTAAACGATTGCGGCAAAACGGTGGTTTTTACCTGTGCCATAGCTGGAAAGGCGCGCCAAGTGCATGCCCGGCATGAGCACGTCGTCGATATATTCCGGCGCAATGTCGTGCGACCAGAGCCAGCTTTCTGGCGGTTTGATAGAGAATTTCATCGCTTCTCCTTGCTGTAAGGATTCCGTTGCGGTTGTCTGGTTATTGTCCTGCTTGCCGGGCGGATTGGCTTTGAGATTATTATCCGTGGTGCATCCGATGATGAGCATTCCCATTACAACAGAAACCACCCGTTTTAAGAAAGTGATGCGCGTTATGCTTTCCATAGTGTTTGTCTCCATCGAGCCGGTGAGTTAAAAGCCCTGCAAAACTACCGCGCTTGGCCATCGCTCGCTACCTTTCTCAAAGTATGCTTAAACAACGCGGATACCTGAGTTTGGATGATACCGCAAGGTCAAAAAATCACGGCGTTTTTCCATTCACGGCGTGTTTGACAGTCTACCCGGCATTCAGTATATTCAGCGCTGAAAAAACTCGTTTAATTTTACGATATCCTGCTTTAAAACCCTCTTAGAATCTTTGTATGCGCATCGTTGTCACTGGAATGGGGATTGTTTCACCGATCGGCGCGAGCGTTGATCAATTCTGGAAAAATGCAGTGGCCGGTGTGAGTGGAATCGGCGGTATTCAGAGTTTCGATACTACCAAACAACGCTCTAAAATTGCCGGTGAAGTGACCGGTTTTGATCCCACTGCTTTCTTATCCACCAAGCAAATCGAACAAACCGACCGGTTCACCCAACTCGCTTTACACGCGGCACAACAAGCGCTGGAAGATGCGCAAGGTCTTGAAGGCTACCAACCGCGGCGTTTAGCCGTGTGTTTGGGATCGGGCATGGGGGGATTTTCAACCTTTGAATTCTCGGCCACCCGCAGGCTGCAAAACAAATCCGTTCCGCCTTTTTCCGTTCCCCGCATTATGGCCAATTCCGCCGCTGCCTGGATAGCGACCAGATACGGTCTTAAAGGCCCGAATCTGACGTGCAGCACGGCGTGCTCCTCGGCTGCCAATGCGATTGGCATGGCGCTGGATTTGTTGCGCACGGGAAAAGCCGACGCTGTTGTTACGGGCGGCGCGGAAGCGTGCGTATTGCCGCTTACGATGACGGGTTTCGAAGCATTGTTCGCACTGTCCACCGGTTTTAATGCCGATCCGGCGCATGCTTCCCGGCCCTTCGCCAAAGGCCGCGACGGTTTTGTCATGGGCGAAGGTGCGGGCATTCTGGTGCTGGAAACGGAGGAAGCGGCTCTGAAGCGCGGCGCGAAAATCTATGCACGCCTGGCCGGTTACGGCTGTGCCTGCGATGCCACGCATATCGTCGCGCCGGATGTCGACGGGCAAGTCGCCGCGATGCAGGCCTCGCTGGACGATGCCGGTATGACATCCGGTCAAGTGGACTACATCAATGCGCACGCCACTTCCACACCCATCGGCGACGTGATCGAAACCAAAGCGATCAAACAATTATTCGGTGAACGCGCGCCGGAAATCCCGATCAGCGCCACCAAATCGATGATCGGCCACAGCATCGGCGCTTCCGCAGCCATCGGCAGTATTGCCGCCATCATGACCTTGCAAACGGGCACGATACATCCCACGATCAATTTGCTGGAAGCCGATCCCGAGTGCGACTTAAACTACACGCCCAATAGCGCAGTAGAGAAAAAAGTGCAGACCGCTCTGTGCAATGCATTCGGATTCGGCGGCAACAACGTCAGCATCGTTTTTACAACTCTTTAAAAGGTGTCAACAGACATGGATACAGCAGAACTCGAAGCGAAGGTCATCGAATTTATCGCGTCAAAAGTTGAAAATATCGACACATCCACCATCACCACCGCATCCAAATTCGAAGAACTCGGGCTCGACTCAATGGACACCGTGCAACTGCTGTTCGACGCGGAAGACGCTTTCGGTGTGACGTTCGACGGTGAGGAGGTGAAAAATCTTCGCAGTGTAGGGGATATTATTACTTATATTAGTGAGCATCCGCCGGAGGGGAAGGGTTAAAGTTAGGAATTAATAAAATGATATGCCTTGATAATGTTAGATATTGCATTATTTCGGATGTCGAATTGTAGTTATCCAACCATGCAAGCAGTTTGCCTTGTAAACAAAATCAGAAAATGGTTCGAGACGAGCTTCTATACCATTACACAAGTATCGATGGCCTCAACGGTATCATTAGCTCCCGCAGTGTTTGGGCGAGTGACTGCCGTTATCTCAATGATCAAAAGGAATTGGTTCATGCGATCGAACTCTTTCTCAGCAGATTTGAGGGGGATACCAAAGAGACACTTTCGTTTGCTCTGAAGTTGTACAATTTCTCACGGGCTCATTGTGTTTTCTCCTTGTCTCATTCTCCACATGTTCTTAGCCAGTGGCGTGCATATGGAGATAGTGGGTGTGGAGCAGCTATAGGTTTCGTGCGCAATCGCCTGTTGGGAATTGGTGAATCTTCTACTCACATACTGGTTGATTGTATCTACCATGATCATGAAAGCTTCCTAGATGGCGTGGTTGAAGAACGTAGCGAAGAAATAGAAGCGTTACTCAAGATGTATTCTAATTCTCGTGGTGCTTTAGATTTATTTGTAAGTCTGATAAACGAGAATCCCAAACCCCTAATGTGTCTTTTTAGTGAGCTCCTTAAGGTTAAGAATCCTGCATTTAAAGAAGAGCAAGAGGTTCGGCTAGTGATCAGTGTCCCCATCAGGCAAGTTCAAACTAGGGTGGCGAACAAACTTATTATTCCTTTTGTAGAGCATTCTTTTGTAGATAATGGTAATGAGGAAAACTTATGGTGCGTTGCGCCTGAAATATGGTTTGGGCCGAGGTGCGACAAAAGGAACATGCAAGCACTGTTGGTGTTTGGGCAATTTGGATGGAGTGTTGACGGTATTCATCATTACGATTGCGGATACATTTGAACTTGCGTAAGGCAGAAGCTGAAAGCGTTCCGCCAGAATGGTCCCCATTGATTTCACTGAACGAAAGCGATGATCACTTGAGGTGATCATTGATGTTGGTTTTGATTTTGGTGGATCACCTTTTGGGCATTCTCTCTACGGAACCTACGGTTGGCCGAAAGCCTATGGAGAAAAATAAGTTAAGGGATTGCTTGTATGTCCAAAGTAATTACATTATAGTTGTGCCGGTATCGTAATCTATTCACGTTTCTCATGACCCATCTCATCAAAATCGGAAATTCCCAAGGTATTCGTATTCCCAAGCCGCTCATTGAGCAGGCTGACTTGGAAGGTAAGGATTTGCAATTGCAAGTCGTGGAGGGCGGTTTGTTGATTTCACCTAAGAAACCGGCGCGGGAGGGATGGCGGGAATCCATTAAAAATACACTGGAAAATCGCGGTGCTGAGTCGCTAGACCAGGAATGGCTGAATGCACCTTTAGTGACTGATGATGATTGGGCTTGGTAATGCCGAAGGTTTCGCGGTTCCAGGTTTGGCTGGTGCAGCTCGACCCGACGCAAGGCTCGGAAATCAATAAAACAAGACCTTGTGTTGTTATTTCCCCGGATGAGCTTTCTGCTTTATCCACCGTGCTCATGGCGCCGATGACCAGCCGTGGTTTTGAATTTCCCTGCAGGGTTGCTTGCAGTTTCAAGGAAAAACAGGGTTTGATTTTGCTGGATCAGATCCGCGCTGTCGATAAAACCCGCTTGGTCAGCAAACTCGGGGTTATTGACGAAGCAACGCAAATCGAATTGTGCCAGCGATTGCAAGAGATGTTCGCTTACTGACAGGCTATTGAGAAACTACCGGTGTTGCCGCTGCGGTAAACAAGATCTGCTTACTTGCATAACTTTCAAGAATAACCCGCTACCGAAAGGAGAATAACCATGTCCACAAACACTATCCGCCTTCATCGTGTGCTGCACGCGCCACCGGAGAGAATTTACCGGGCGTTTCTGGATGCCGATGCGCTGGTTAAGTGGCTGCCGCCGCACGGTTTTACCGCGAAGGTTCATCACATGGAGGCTAAAACCGGCGGCAGTTTCAAGATGTCCTTTACGAACTTCAGCAGTGGGCATAGCCATTCGTTTGGCGGTGAATATCTGGAGCTGGTGCCGTTTGAGCGTATCCGCTATACCGACAAGTTCGATGATCCGAATTTACCCGGAGAGATGCACGTCACGATAGCGTTAAAACAGGTTTCCTGCGGGACCGAGTTAAACATCGTGCAAGAAGGTGTGCCGTCAGTAATCCCAGCTGAGGCCTGCTACCTTGGTTGGCAGGAATCGCTCACGTTGCTGGCAAGGCTCGTCGAAGCCGAGATTCCGGGCTGATTTCCATGCGGTTGGCAGCGTTCTAGTTTCACTAGCTTTTGCGAGCATCATCGCATCGTGGCAATGGCTCACAAAGATCATTCAATAGCAGTAGTTGCTTTTTTTCTCCTGCTGATAGTACTTTCCGGCTGTGTTCACCGTCCGTATGTAACGGCTCCCTATCCCCGTTGGGGAAATGAGATTGCAATCGAGCAGAGTGGTGAGGAGCCGTTGATTCTGCGCACTTTACCGCCGCAATCCGCTCAAGCAAGCGCGTGTGTGTTGCTGGTGCACGGCATGAACGAGCATATCGGGCGTTATGGCGAAGTGGCGCGGTATTTTTCTCAACGCTATTTTGTTGCCGGGTTCGATCATTACGCGCATGGCCTTTCCAATCCGGTGCTACGCCGTGCGGATAAGGCGCTCGCGGAGGGAGTCGGCCGGGCCGATGTCAGCGACGCGTATCTGGCGCAATCGGCTTTGTACGATCTGGAGCCGCTGCGGCAGACGCTTGACCGGGTGTTAAAAGCCTTCATGGCGCAATGCGATGCGCAAACCCATCCGCAGCGGCCGGTGTTCATCGTGGCGCACAGTTTGGGCGGGCTGGTGATCGCGTCGTATTTGCTCAAGCAGCGCAACGAATTCGAATTGCTCAAACGGATACGGGGTGTGGTTTTTCTTGCTCCGGCTTTTGCCGTGAGCGAACCGCCCGGATGGCGCGGCTGGCTGGCGAATCCACTGATCAAACTGTCTTTCCATGCGGAAACGCATTTTTTGCATCCGGAGCATGAACCGCTGCCGTTGCTGCTGTTCAATCAATTACTTTCACTCGTCACGGTGCCGGTTCTGGATGGTTTGTTCGAAGTATTTTCCTGGCCGGGACTGCGCAACTTTGCGACGCCAACCTCACCGGCTTGGGTGACGGATTATTTGACCGATAGCGAAGAACAGAAAGCGCAGCTGCGCGCCGACGGCTGGATCGTGCGCCGTAGCCTGTTGCGCTATGTGAAAGGGATTGAAGCGGAAGTTGTGGATTTCCGCCGCCACATGGCGGATTTTTCGATACCGTACTACCTGATTTATTCCGAAATGGATCCGATCACCCCCGCCTGGGGCGACGAAGATTTTGCCCGCGTGACACTGCAACATGATCCCGCTAACGAAGTTTTGAAACTACCCGGTCTGCCGTATCACCAGCATGTATTTTTGCAAGAACCCATACGAACCGGATTGCTGCAAAAAATAGAACACTGGATGGATCATCGGTTACGTGCAGTGCAATGACGGCTTGTGTGAGGTGTGCTGCCAAGGGGTGATAGTCGGTTGGGTGAGAGTACTACCGTTCTGCTTTACCCGGTAGTACTCTCTTTTCAGCGGATTTGACTGACTCAATCGAAGCGTATGATCGAGGAATGATTAAAACTCTTCCCAGCCATTACTCCCACCCGCGGCTGTTTTGCGCGATTGTGTTGTGGCGGATGCGGTTTCATGGCTTAAATTAACCAGGGCTTTTTTCGGAGCAGGGCCACGATTGGGTAGGTTGGAAACCGTCGCAGGGCGATTGTTTCTTTTTACAGTTGAAGAGGTTGAATGCGCACCTGCCAATTTGAAAGTACTCACTGCATGCGTCAGGGCTTGAGCTTGCTCCTTCATGGATTCGGCGGCAGCGGCGGCTTGTTCCACTAAGGCTGCGTTTTGCTGCGTGGCTTCGTCCATTTGGGTGACCGCTTGATTTACTTGTTCGATACCTGAGCTTTGTTCCTGAGAAGCTGCAGAAATTTCACTCATGATGTCGGTGACTCGTTTAACCGCCGTGACAATTTCATCCATCGTGACACCCGCTTCATCAACCAAGCGTGTTCCTTCATCGACTTTGGATACCGAGTCGTTGATCAGTTCCTTGATCTCTTTCGCAGCTGCTGCGGAACGTTGTGCCAGTGTGCGCACTTCTGTGGCTACTACCGCAAATCCCCGGCCTTGTTCACCGGCACGTGCGGCTTCGACGGCAGCATTCAACGCCAGAATGTTGGTTTGGAAAGCGATGCCATCAATGACACTGATGATGTCGACAATTTTATGCGAGCTTTCATTGATGGATCTCATGGTATCCACTACTTGACCCACGACTGCGCCGCCTTTGACCGCAACTTCCGATGCACCGGTGGCTAGTTGGTTGGCTTGACGGGCATTGTCGGCATTTTGTTTCACGGTGGAGGTCAATTCTTCCATCGAAGAAGCGGTTTCTTCCAAGCTGGATGCTTGTTCTTCGGTGCGCTGGCTCAAGTCTGAGTTGCCGGAAGCGATTTCACTCGATGCGGTTGTGATTTGATCGGTACCCATGCGCACTTTACCCACCAAGTCGATTAAATTGTCGTTCATTTCTTTGAGCGCTAGAAGCAAACGGCCGGTGGATGATTTGGTAGAGGTTACGGTGATACTCGATGTCAGGTCACCTGCGGCTACCTTATGCGCTATTTCTATCGCTTCATCCAACGGCGCAACAATCGATCTTAACAATAGATAACCGAAAATGGCTGCCAAGAGAAATCCTGCGATGATGGCCATTGCAGAAGCTGTAAAAATACTTTCATAGTTGGTTTGTGCATGGTCATATTCTTGTGCCGAAGCCGATCTTTGCAGATCGAACAGAGCAAATACGGTTTCGCGCAACGCGCTGAATTTTGCTATGGTATCCGTTGATACATGTTGTGCGGCCGCTTCAGATTTACCCGACGCTGCGAGCTGAAAAGCGTGGTTCATCGATTGCACATATTGGGCATGCTGCTCGGTTTTGATTTTACTCAGCCTCACTTCTTCGGGTATTAATTCGGTTGCCTGGAATTGCGCCCATAACCCTTCATTTTTTTGAACCAGTTGTTGCGCGTCTGCGCTCAGTGTTTTTGCCACATCGGGGTTGCTTAAAGTGGTGGTGGCAACAACTTTGGCCTGCACTTGATACCAGCCATCCAGAATCGTTCCCAAGTGTATGGATGGCTCCAGGCGGTCTTCATATAAGGTTTTCATTCCAGTATTCGATTGATTGAAACCATACAGACCCAGTGCACCAATTCCAAGCATCAGTGCCGATAGGATGCTCATTACAAACATTAATCTGAATTTAATAGAAGTATTTGTGAACATTTGCATTTCCTAATAATTTAAACAAGATGAAGTAAATATATTTTAGTTAAGGTTTTGATCAATCAAGCCCATATCGTTTCTACTCAGCAACTTTTCGATATCGATTAGTATCAACATTCTTTCGTCCACGGTCCCTAATCCCATGATGTATTCCGTATCGATGACTGAGCCCAGACCAGGCGTAGGGCGCATTTGTTCTTCAGCCAGATTAATCACATCGGATACGCTGTCGACCACCATGCCCACGACGCGTCCGGCTACGTTGATAATGATCACTACAGTGAATTGATCGTAATTTTCATTACCAAGGCGGAATTTGATGCGCAAATCTACGATTGGAACAATGATTCCGCGCAAATTGACCACACCCTTGATGAATTCCGGCGCATTCGCAATTTGTGTGATGGCATCGTAATTACGAATTTCTTGTACCTTGAGTATTTCAATTCCATATTCTTCGTTTCCTAATCGAAAAGTCAGAAACTCATTGGTTGTCGTATTAGCCGCCGGATTTACCGACTCAGGCGCACTGCTGGCTGTATGTTCTTGCATCACGATTGACTCTCCTTCCCTATATAAAGATTGCAAACCAATAAAATCCAATGACTGTTATTTCTTCCTGGAAATATTCATACTAACCATTAATATTCAATATGATATTTAAACTTGTTGTGGAGCTGCTGCTGCTGATGGAGGGGTACTATAGGGCAAAAAAATAATGGGAATGTGGAGAGAATGTAAACTCTTTGTAAATTAAAAGACAAATTTATGAAAATCGGTATTTTGAGGGGGCTATGGGGACAGCGAATTGTTCCTGATAGTTGAACTGCTGATTAAGCGATTCTTTCCGATTCTTCTGTTTCCGCTACATATAGATTCGGACTTTTGTGCAGGCCGGATCGCCGGTTGTCGATGCCGGATTGATCGTTCCAATAGCGCAAACGACAATCACGGCATATCGTCGTTACCAGCAGCTAATCTTAATCTCCATTGTTGTGATAATACCCACAATACTTTGATATTTATTCTAGTATACTGTTATTAAGTAACGGTTTTTATTGGTTGTATTGAAAGTATGGCTGACTGAATTAAGAACGTATGAGGATATTCTGAGCGCTACGTGGTGAAGTGCAAATAACGCAATGAAGAGAGTTGTTTCTCATTATCCGGGACTCAAGACTTTATAGGCGATGTTTGTTTTTCATCAGTGCAATTTTGGTTCTTCTCGTTTAAGTTTCTTACAAAAAATAAAAAGAAAATAGAGGTGAAGAAATGAATAGGGAAAATATTCCGGATCAATTTCAAAACAGCGATCACCAGCAAACATTAGCAACGATAAAATGGTTGAATAATTGCCAAACCTGGGACGAATTTAACCAAGCGGTTAAAGCGGCGTTGCTGCCCTTGTTGAAGTGCAATGGCGCATTCTACGGGCGGCTCATGGGAGAGCAAAATGCGCTGCAATTACTGGGCAACATTAATCAATCGACCTGCTGTCAGCATGGTTGGAAACAGTTATTAAATATCGCCTCGCAGGAATTGGTTATAGCGGATTCCATGGATAGTCACGCGGTTGAGCCATTACCAATCAGTGCCGTGAGCGATGTGCAGTGTTTCGAGGAAAATGGCGGTCATTATCGTTCTTTTGATTTGGCTTGGCAGCAATCGCATCGTAACTGCACCGTGGTTAAAGTTTTTGACGATCACCATCAATTGGCGTTTCAGTTTTATTTTTGCCGTTTAAGTAATCAGCAACAGATATTCAGCCAAAGGGATATTGAACTGCTGAAAATACTGAAGCCTATTTTGCTGCAAACGCTGAGGCTCATATTGTTCCGGCAGGAAACGTTTAGTTCCTGGTTAACAAAAAGCTTCTGGTCTAGTTATACCGACCCGATAATCGTATATCGCAGCGACGGTCAGGTCATTTTCCAAAGCTGTGAATTTGACCGGGTTTTTGCGCAAGAAAAGCAAGCATTCCTCTCTTCCATGCTTGCGCTCATCAATTTTCTTCAAAGTAATAAGATCAATGGGTACAGCTTTCTATCGCAATTGGGTAAGCGTCTTTATGAAATCAAACTGACCCTGATTCATGCGGATGAAGATTCTTGCCACTGTACCTATTTATTGCATCCCTCCCGCATTACTCACAAATTTGGAAAAGTCTTCAATCAACTCGATAAGACCCGGTTAACCCATCGTGAAATGGAAATAACGGTACTGATATGCCAAGGAAAAGCTGCCCGGGAAATCGCTGAGGAGATTCATCTCAGTTATCACACTGTGCGGAATCACATTAAAAGCATCTACAGTAAATTAGGAGTCTCGACACGAAGCGAATTGCTGTCGCGCATTGAGTGAAATCTGTGCGGTCATTAACAATTGCAAGAAATTCAAAATGACTCAATTGGGCTATTTTTAGAAAAAGGGGAATGTTATATAAATAGCATTAACGGGATGATAACCATGTATTTATCAAGTGAAAATAATATCAAGCGTTTGGCTGTGGTTTTATTACCGGCTTTATTAGCTTTATTGCTGACCACACTGTTAATCGGGTGCACCATCAACGATAAAGGTTTTACACAATTGCGTTACTTTGAAAACGCTACCAGTTATATGACGAAACAAAACACTTGGGGCGGTTTTATCAGCACGCACTCCAGTGATCGTGGTTTGACGCTCGGGCATACTGAAAGAATCAAGGTATATCCCAAAATGACAAAAAATGCGCAACTACCTCTCGTTGGTAATTAAATGTAAAGCAAGTAATTAAAATTAGTGGTTTATAAGAGATAAAATTAATGTGAAGGAGAAACTGAAATGAAATTTATATTTGGCAATGTTACCTTTTTGTTTTTCATTAGTGTCTTGGTGCTGAGTGGCTGCGGAACAATAAAATCGACTAGTAGCAATCCAGGAGCTGTCAGTATTCCCGGCGTTTCTTATTATCTGCCAGCTCAACGCGCAAAAGCAGAGCTCTACAGAAACAAGAGTTCTGATGGAAATCCCAAATATATGTTGCAAATAAGTTCAGGAGTTACCTATCCGGATACAAGTAAGAAATACACCATAGATTACAAACCCAGTGCATTTAATGATGAGCATCTATGTATAGGACGTACAACCGAAGGCTTGCTCAGTACGGTTCAATTTTCATCGACCAATCGCACGGGTGATATTTTGATTAGAGTAGCTGAAACGGCTGCTATGGTTGCTCTTGCCGCAGGTGGAGTGCCAGCACCTACTCCATCACCTATGGGAGCAGCAGTAGCTCCGGAAAAAGAAGAATTGGAGTTGCTGCGAAATTTGATTCGATTTACAGAAACTAAACCAGATAGTAGTCAATTTGATCTTATTTATACCGGTATTTTCGATATTCAGGTAGAAGTTGAGATAAAAGCGGTTGAGGAACAGATCACTGAAATTCTTAAGAATGAATTGGAATTTAGAGAATTGAAGAGAGTAGCGCAAATTAGCGAATGGGAACAATCGAAAAGAAGGGATCGGAATCTTTCAGATCCACGTCCTAAAAAATTGAAGTTTAACAGGGATGTTTTAAAGATTTCTTTCTCTAAAATAGGCTCTGATTCTGGTAGCGCTAGTGCAAATGACAAAGCTTGCGAAACCGCAAATGATAATAAGGACGGGGGTGTAATTTACTATAGAACATTAACCACACAACCCGTAAAAATCTCTTTAAAACATGAGTATGAAACGGGTGAAGTTCCACTGGGAAATATTATCATTCCGGCAATAGATCAAAGTACCGATCAATGTATCAATGTTGAACGTGCATTATTGGTAAGAAAAGTTAATCGTTTAGATTTCACAAACGGATTACTTACTGGAACTTCGATCAATACGCCTAGCGTAGCACTAGCTGCAGCAGAACTACCGCTAAGAATTGGCAGTGCTGTTATTGAAATGCCTGCTTCGTTTTTTACCGCAATTGGCAGGTCTTTTGCCGCGCAAACGGCCGTAGCTGGGCGTGAAATAGAGCTTATTAATGCGCTTGAAAGATTAAGGTTGACGAAAGACAAACCTGATACGGCAACGAATATAACTGTTCAAGCTCCAAGCGGAAATCCACCTTCAATAGGCGTAACATTGTCATCTCCCGATCCTTATAAGCCATTAGGAGGTTCGAACTTGTTTTTAACTTGCTGGGATGGTAAAGCTAACGACAATAGATGATAGCGATCCTACGGACTAGGATAAGCTGGATAATAATGCGCCAACTTTAAGTTTTAAAATTTAGGCATTCGTAAATTCTCAGAAAGGTTATTACCATGACAAAAAGTTTCAATATACCAAGCCCGGATTCGCCAAAATCGATCAATCCAAATTTATTTTCCACAGTTGATCTCGAAATAGATAGATTGTTAGAAGCTCCCAGGGCAAGAACAAATTTCAATGTCGATGGTAGTGGGCTTGCTGTAGCAGTTCTTGATACTGGATTGCGTGTAACTCATAAATGTTTTACTGATCGAATCATCGCTACCCGCAACTTTACTAGTGAAGATGGTGGTGATAGTGAGAAAGTTACTGATTCCAATGGACATGGAACGAATGTCACCGGAATTATTGCTGCAGGTACATCGGATGAACGGCGTGGTATCGCCCCAAGGGCCAATATCGTAGCGTTGAAAGTCCTACCTGCACCTTCACTCGACCCAATTTTACAGGCTTTACAATGGGTTTATGACAATACTGAGCGACTAAACATTACCGCCACAAACCTATCGTTAGGCGTACCAGGCATAAACTACAAAGATGACAATCAAGCAAGAAGCGACTTTCCCGAGCTTGCGAAGCTTCTCGAAGGATTGATGGCAAAGCGAGTTGCAGTAGTTGTCGCCGCAGGTAATGGTTATTTTGAACATCAGGATGAAGGTATGAGTTTGCCTGCAATTTATCGCCAAACAATAGCAGTTGGTGCTGTTTATGATGCATCATTTGGCTCGCGCTCTTATGGAAATGGTGCAGTAGCGAATTCTACACACGCTGATCAGATAACACCTTTTTCTCAGCGGCTTTCAAGAGAATCCAGCCCCGATTGTTATACCGATGTATTTGCCCCCGGGGGCGCGGCAACTTCCGCAGGCGCTGCACACGACAATGATACATCGGTACAGGATGGCACTAGCCAAGCAGCGCCGACAGTAGCAGGGGCTATCTTGTTAATGCAGCAATACTACATAAGGCTTAAAGGGGTTCGTCCGCCGATACCTTTACTCCAAGATCTTCTTAGAGCGACATCTACTTGGATTGTCGATGGCGATGACGAAGACGACAATGTTTCACATACAAACAAAAAATACCCCAGAATTAATGTCTTTCAGTCCATCACGGCATTACACAAGGCAATACAACTAGGGTCTGTTGACATTTTGAGATAAGTATTTCATAGGAAGAAGCAAACTCGTACTATTGGGTTTTCTATACCACCAATGAAACGAGTTTGCGATGCCCCGATTGATGCTCAGTGATGAGTTTTGGTCGAAGTTAGAGAAAATTTTGCTTCAAGAAGCGATTTATAACAAGCGCAATCTGCGCATGACAGTAGAGGGCATGCTGTATCGAATGCGGGTTGGTTGCCCGTGGAGAGATCTGCCCGAAGCGTTCGGCTGCTGGAATTCTATCTATAAAAGATTCAATGCGTGGTCATTAAGCAGCGAATGGTTAAGGATTTTCAAGGCATTGGCTATTGCCCGGATTGGGAATGGGAATTCATTGATGGCAGCTATGTTAAAGCACATCAGCATAGTGCGGGAGCGGTAAGTCAACAATCGCAAGCCATAGGGAAAAGCCGTGCAGGTAATACCACAAAGATCCATTTGGCGGTCGATGGTTATGGTTTGCCAGTCGAGTTTGAAATCACCGGTGGAGAAGTCAATGACTGTTTCGCAGCACCTGATTTGATTTCCAAGTTGCCTGACGCGAAAGCGATTGTTGCGGACAAGGGCTATGACAGCGAAAGTATACGGGAACAAATAGCAAAGAGGGGAGCTCAAGCTGTGATACCGAGAAAGCGCAATTCGTTGAAGGGTAAAGAAGATATGGATTGGGGCTTATATAGATACCGGCATTTGGTGGAGAATGCTTTTGCCCGGCTAAAGCAGTATCGGGCAGTAGCGACACGATACGACAAACTGAAACGAAATTTTGAGAGTATGGTAGCCATGGCATGCGGATATCTGTGGTTACCTATGTGAAATGTCAACAGGCCCTAGTCAAGTTGCTATTTCTTAATCAAAACCTTCATCATCATAATTTTCTGTGATGTTACAATCCAGTCCCTGTGTTGAGTAAGTGCAATTAGATCGTTTATAAAGGCATTTAATTAAAACAAAAAAGGTGGCAAAAATGCTGAAAGCAACCCTCACGGATCTCATGCAACGCATACCCGGCAAGGCGAGTCTGGAATGGCCGATGGGTGAGCCCTTTGCGTTGGCGTTTGTGCATGGCACGATGTCGGTTGAAGTGTATGCGCCCAGAGGTTCCGATATTCAAACGCCGCACGATCAGGATGAGTTGTATTTCATTCATACCGGCCGGGGGGAGATCGTCATTGCCGGTGAGCGCCATGCGTTTGAGCCCGGCATGGTGTTTTTTGTTGCGGCGCATGTCGAGCACCGCTTTGAGAATTTTTCACCGGATTTTACGACTTGGGTGGTGTTCTGGGGACCTAAGGGAGGCGAGAAAAGCTCGGGAACAGCAGATTGACGGGTCATGCTTAAATTCTATGGTTATAAACAGTGCGGCACGTGCCGCAAGGCGGAGCAATTTTTTCAGCAGGTGAGTGCTGCCTATGAATTTATTGACATCACGCTGAATCCGCCCGGCGCGGAAGAGCTCGCTGCGATTGTCGAGCGCGCCAATGTTCCACTGAACAAACTTTTCAACACCAGCGGCGTGCAATATCGTGAATTGAAAATCAAGGAACGGCTGCCTGCACTATCAGGGCCGGAGATATTGACTTTGCTTGCGGGCAATGGCCGTTTGATCAAACGGCCGCTGGTTACCGATGGAAAACGCGCCACCGTGGGTTTCAATGCGGAACAGTTTGCCGCGGTATGGGGTTGATGCCCCTCAGTAAAGTTTTGGTTCCCGCCTAGCCGCATAAACAAACAAGCTTGCGCTTTGGGCCTCATGCTTGTACTCTTGCAGCACAGTTCGATGCGAACAGTGTCTTATTCCATAACCGGATCAAGCAGGAGGCGAAATTGAGCGGGCAACGTTTTTTGGTGCGTAAAGCGGCGGTACTCGGGGCTGGTGTGATGGGGGCGCAGATTGCGGCGCATTTGGTGAATGCCAATATCGAAACATTGCTGTTTGAGCTGCCGGGCGATGGCGGTAATCCCAACGCCAACGTGATCAAAGCCGTAGAGAAGCTGAAAAAGCAAGAACCCGCGCCACTCTCGGTTAAAACCAAGGCGACCTGTATCCAAGCGGCGAATTACGAGCAGCATCTCGAATTGCTGAAAGACTGTGATCTGGTGATCGAAGCCATTGCCGAGCGCATGGACTGGAAGCGCGAGCTGTACGTCAAAGTGGCGCCACATTTGGGTGAACACACGATTTTCGCCAGCAATACTTCCGGTTTATCGATCAACCAACTGGCCGAAGCGTTTCCGGAAACGTTACGTCATCGATTCTGTGGCATCCATTTCTTCAACCCGCCGCGCTATATGCATTTGGTCGAATTGATCCCTTGTCAGACCAGCGATGGGGATATGCTCGATCACCTGGAAGAATTTCTCGTCACAAATCTGGGCAAGGGCGTGATCCGCGCCAAAGATACACCGAATTTCATAGCCAACCGGATTGGTGTGTTTTCGCTGCTGGCGACTATGCATCATGGCCGCGCGTTCGATTTTGGTTTCGATCTGGTCGACGCATTGACCGGTGCGCTGATCGGCCGTCCCAAAAGCGCTACGTTCCGTACCGCCGATGTGGTGGGTCTGGATACGCTGACGCATGTCATCAATACCATGCGCGACACGTTGCCGGACGATCCATGGCATCGCTATTTTGCTGCGCCGGATTGGCTGCAAGGCCTGATTCAGACCGGTGCGCTGGGTGAGAAAGTCAAGCGCGGGGTGTATCAAAAAATCAAGAATGAAATCCATGTATTTGATCTCGCGGCGCAGACGTACCGGCTTTCAGGTGCGGAAGTGGACGACGATCTGAAGCGTTTGTTGAAATACAGCAGTCCGGCCGAGAAGTTTGCCGCGTTGCGCAATAGTGATCAGCCGCAAGCGCAGTTTTTATGGTCGATATTCCGCGATTTGTTCCATTACTGCGCGGTGCAGCTGGAAACCATTGCCGATAATGCCCGTGACTTGGATCTGGCGGTGCGCTGGGGATTCGGCTGGAATCAAGGACCTTTTGAAATCTGGCAAGCCGCCGGATGGAAACAGATCGCCGATTGGATCCAGGAAGACATCGCCGCCGGTAAAAGCATCAGCCTGGCGCCGTTGCCGCACTGGGTCAGGACAATCGCCGAAAGTGAATCACAAAGCGTACATTCCGCGCAAGGCTCGTTTGCCCCAGCTTCCGGAAAACCGCAACTACGCTCGACATTGCCGGTGTACCAGCGCCAGCTGTACCCTGACCGGCTGATCGGCGAACCGGCAGCCTACGGGGAAACCATCTTTGAAACGGATGCAGTCAGGTTATGGCATACCGGCGATAAGATTGCCATTCTGAGTTTCAAAAGCAAGATGCATACGATCGGTATCGATGTGTTGGAAGGGGTGCAACAAGCGATTCAGGAAGCCGAGCAGAACTGGCGCGCCTTGGTGATCTGGCAAACCGAACCGCCGTTTTCCGCCGGCGCCAATTTGCAGAAAGCTACCGAGAAACCCAAAGTGGATACGCAACAAAGCAATGCACCGCCAGCACCACCAAAACCGCGGACAGCGTTTCAGTCGTTCCTGAAGAAATTGCGCAAATCGACGCAGGAAACTGTCTTGCATGTGGCGCGTGAATTGGATCTGGCCGATGTACTGATGGCCAAGAAACTGGCCGAAGTGGAAGGCATGATCAAGCAATTTCAGCAAACGTCGCAGAGGCTGCGCTATTCGATGATTCCGACCGTGGCCGCTGTGGATGGTCTGGCGTTGGGTGGCGGATGCGAATTTGTTATGCACTGCGACCAGGCTGTGGCTACGCTGGAAAGTTATATTGGCCTGGTCGAAACCGGGGTAGGGTTGTTGCCGGCAGGCGGCGGCTGTAAGGAGTTTGCCATGCGGGCGGCGCAAAATGCCAAGGACGGCGATCCTTTTCCGCAATTGAAATATTATTTTCAGACCGTGGCGATGGCGGAGCTGGGGAAAAGCGCCGAACAAGCGAAAGAGCTCGGTTACCTGCGTAGTGCCGATACCGTGGTGATGCATCGTTTCGAATTGCTGCACGTGGCCAAGGCGCAAGCGCTGGCGTTAGCGGAGGCTGGTTATCGTCCTCCATTACGGATGCGGGAAATTCCGGTGGCGGGTAACACCGGCATTGCAACGATCCAAAGCCAACTGGTGAACATGCGCGAAGGCGGTTTCATTTCCGAGCACGATAATTTGATCGCGAATAAAGTAGCGCATGTGATGTGCGGCGGCGATTTGACGCCAGGTAGTCTGGTCGATGAAGACTGGTTCCTGGAATTGGAGCGCGCAGCTTTTATGGAATTACTGGCGACGGAAAAAACCCAGGCGCGTATCGAATACACGCTGAGAACCGGCAAACCGCTGAGAAACTGATTTCACGATTCACGGAGAATCCTATGACCAAGCAAACGCAAGAAGCCTATATCGTCGCCGCCGCACGTACACCGGTTGGAAAAGCGCCGCGCGGTATGTTCAAGAATGTGCGTCCCGACGACATGCTGGTGCATGTGCTGCACGCAGTGATGAAACAGTGTGAAGGACTTGATCCAGCCGCGATTGACGATGTCATCGTCGGTTGCGCCATGCCGGAAGCCGAGCAAGGCATCAATGTCGCTCGCGTGGCGTTGTTACTGGCCGGTTTGCCGAACAGTGTCGCGGGGATGACGGTGAACCGGTTTTGCGCATCCGGCCTGCAATCGGTTGCGCTGGCGGCGGACCGTATCCGCCTCGGCGAAGCCGATGTGATGATCGCCGGCGGTACCGAGAGCATGAGCATGGTGCCGATGATGGGTAACAAAGTTTCCATGAATCCGGCCATGTTCCAGCATGAGGAAAATGTCGCGATTGCTTACGGCATGGGTATGACCGCAGAGAAAGTAGCTGAGCAATGGAAGGTCTCGCGCGAGGATCAAGATGAATTCGCTTTGACCAGCCATCAGCGGGCGATAAAGGCAATCGCCTCCAGTGAGTTCAAAGATGAGATTGCAGCCTATACCGTCGACGAAAAACGTCCGGACTTGATTGCGCATACGGTGCACGAAGAAATCTCCGTTAAAGACACCGACGAAGGGCCGCGTGCTGACACCAATGCCGAGGCTTTGGCGAAATTGAGACCGGTGTTCGCGGCAAAAGGATCGGTAACCGCGGGCAATAGCTCGCAAATGTCAGACGGTGCGGGTGCCGTCGTACTGATGAGCGAAGCCGCATTGAAACGTTTTAACCTGTCGCCGCTCGGCCGGTTTATCGGTTTTTCGGTCGCCGGCGTGCCGCCGGAGATCATGGGCGTCGGGCCGATCAAAGCCATCCCCAAAGTATTGGCGCAAACCGGCATCAAGCAGGAAGATCTGGATTGGATCGAACTGAACGAAGCCTTCGCGGCGCAAAGTCTGGCCGTTATTCGCGATCTGGGATTGGATCGCAGCAAGGTGAATCCGCTGGGTGGCGCGATTGCCTTGGGCCATCCGCTCGGAGCGACCGGTTCTATCCGGGTGGCCACATTGCTTCATGGGCTACGCCGTCATAAACTGAAATATGGCATGGTAACCATGTGCATAGGCAGCGGCATGGGTGCGGCCGGTGTGTTTGAAGCGCTTTAATTCCGGTGATAACAGCAAGCGGCTTATCATCGCTTATGCCGTAGATCGATTTTCGTAAAAACCTGCGCAAGGGACGGTAGCGGTTCACACGGATCGCTATGCCAGCGCAGGTTGTGATTTTTTCTTAGTCCGGGGTAACCGGAGCTGCGTGATCCTTGTTGTTTTTTCCTCAAAGCAGGTCGTAATTGCTTATTCCACGATGTATTCTTTTCTCGATTAACGCCTGCGCATTCCTGCGAAACCTCAAGTAAGCCATTAGTAAGCCGTAACAATCAGTTCACTGCATGGGTATTCCGGTTGTTTTCTGAAAACTTGGGGATACGCATGCGTTTTGTAACAGTCAGCAATTGATGAACGATTGCACAATAGAGTTTCCGTACTAAATAAATCAGATTATCGCCATTTGGAGGTTGTTTTATAGTGAATCCGCATGCCTCTTTCGATTTGCTTTCCTGTATCAGTGACTTTGCAGTGTGCATAAATGCGCGTGGTGTCATTGAGCAAGCGTCCAAAGCTTCACAGGCGTTTTTGCAATTACAGGAAGAGTTATTGCAAGAGCCGATTGAATCATTCATTCAACCTGAAGATATGGCATTGTTTGCTGAAGCGCGGGAAAAAGCGAAGCAGAGCGGTGAGAAACAAACTTTTATCTGCCGGCTTCTTCGGCAGCGCGTACTGCCGGTGTGGGTTGATTGCTACATGCATGTGTTGCCGGAAGATAAATATCTTATCGCTGCGTTTGATGCCACGCACTGGAAGGATAACGAAAGCCGCTTGGTTTACCTCTCCACGCACGATGCCTTGACCGGATTGCCGGGTAAAGTATTGCTCGACGATCGGATTGCCATGAACATTCAAACGGCACAGCGGGAAAAGAATGTTTTATCGTTGATTGTGTTGAGCTTGGATGGCTATAGAAAAATTAACGATTTGCTGGGACACGGTATCGGTGACGAGCTGATCAAGGCTGTAGCGGAGCGGCTGCAAAATTGCGTGCGGCGCAGCGATACGGTGGCGCGGGTCAGCGATGATGAGTTTTCCCTGATCATGCTGAGTGCGGGGCGAGAAAATATAGAATTGATCGCCAGGAAGATTTTAGCCGCCATGCAGCGGTCTTTCCGCATTGGCGAACATACCCTGCATATCAGTGCCAGTCTGGGTGTGTCCATGTATCCGGAACACGGCGAAAACGCTCCGCTCCTGTACCGGAATGCCGAGATGGCGATGTACAGAGCGAAAGCGCAAGGTAAGAATTATTGGAAGATTTATAGCGACCAGGTTGACGATACCGAAAGAAGTGATTTGTCACTTGAATCGGCCATGTACGAAGGCGTCGAGAACGGCGAGTTCATGCTGCACTATCAGCCGATCTTCTGCACGCAAACCGGTGAGTTGAAAGGTGCGGAAGCGTTGATGCGATGGCAGAACCCAAGCCGGGGTTTTGTTTCTCCGATGAAATTTATTCCGCTGGCGGAAAACAGCGGTTTGATAAAAATTCTCGGCGCATGGGCCTTACGCAGCGCGTGCTATCAAGCAAAACAATGGCAGGAAGCCGGTCTTAAGGATTTTTATATCTCCGTGAATGTATCCCCGCGCCAATTTGTGCAAGAGGATTTTCTCGATATGATCCATAAGGCGCTAAACGAATCCGGGCTATTACCGGGAAACCTCATGCTGGAAATCACCGAAGGCGTGTTAATGGAAAATCCGCAGCGTTCCGGGGCGGTTCTGACGCAACTGCACGTAGCGGGAGTAAAAATCGCGATTGATGATTTTGGTACCGGTTATTCCTCATTGGCCTATTTGAAAAGATTTCCGCTGTCCGTGCTGAAGATTGATAAATCCTTTGTGGATGACGTGGTGAACAGCGCGGAAGATATGGCGATTGTGGGCACCATTCTGAGTCTGGCGGAAGGATTGAATCTGCTGGTCGTCGCCGAGGGTGTGGAAAATGATGCGCAATTGGGCTTCTTGAGGCAGGAAGGATGCAACTTGGTACAAGGCTACTTAACCGGCAGGCCGGTGCACTCGGATGCATTTAAAGAGAAATATATGGCATGACGGTAACTGCTCCACAGCTTGAGAACAGCAAAGATCAATTCCTTGCTTTGCTGACAAAACGCATGAGCGAGAAAGGCGATTTTCCTGCCTTTGCAAAATCCGTGCAGCATCTGGACGAATTGATGCACGATCAAAATAAAAATATCGCCGATATTGCTCGTGTGATTCTGAATGATTTCACTTTAACCCAGAAAGTGATCCGTTTGGCCAACTCCGCCATGTATTCCGGCATGGGCGGGGAAATTACCACCATCACCCAAGCCGCGGTCGTGCTTGGCATCGATACCATAGCGCATATCACCCTCAGTATCCGTTTCATCGATACGCTTTCCGCTTCCGCACCGGCGTCGGACGAAGCGCGCAGGGAATTGACTAAAGCGATATTGGCTGGAAATATCGTGCGCAACGTGGTGACAAAATTAAATATGGTCAACGGTGAAGAAGCCGTTGTGTGCGCATTGCTGCATCATCTTGGCCGTCTGATGCTGATATTTTATTTTTCTGAGGAATGGCTGCAAATTCAGAAAATTGCACAAAGCGACGCGATCAGTGAAAACGATGCGGCGTTGCGAGTCATCGGCGTTTCGATGGATGAGCTGTCCCAAGAAATTGCCAGGAACTGGCATTTGCCCAAGAAAATATCCCATTGCATGATCAGCTCGGCAACCTTCACGGAAACTAGCATACCGGGTTCGTCCGATTGGCTGAAGGTGATGGCTAATTTCGCCGGTGGCGTTGCATTGCTGTTAGCGCAACAGTGCGACGAGGAAGATTTAAAACAGTATGTGTCACGCTACAGCGAATCATTACTGATTGCCGCCGAGGATCTCGCTGAATCGGTTGAATTGGCGCAGCAGACGGCTGCTGAATTTCCTGGCAATACGGAAAGCGGAAAATCCATTGGCAAGCCCTATGACTCGCGCGAACGTCTGGCTGTCAGTATTCATGAACTCAGGCTAGCGCTGGCGCAGGGCATAGACTTCAATGCCGCATTGAGCATGATGCTTGAATCGTTGTACGCCAGCATGGGCTTTAATCGCGTGATTACTTTCTTGCGCGACGCCGGCATGTTTAAGGCCAAAGCCGGGTTTGGCAGTGGCGTACCGGAAGTGTTACCCGGATTGATTTTTCCCGAAGCCTATACAGCCGATGTGTTTCATTTGTCGCTCGCCAATAAAGCGGATGTGTTTATCCAGGATGTCGCTTCAACCCGGTCTTCTTCGAGTATACCGGCATGGTTAAGGGAAACTTTGCCGGATGTCGATGCCTTTATCCTGCTGCCGCTAGTTTTCAATGGCAAAGCTATCGGTTTGATCTACGCCGACTGGTGCACGGGAGCAGCCAATCAGATTGAACCCAGCGAGTTTTCATCGATGGGTCTGCTTAGGGATGACTTGATGAAAGTTTTGATTAAAAGAAAATGACTCATTTCTCAGAACATTTATTTTTCGTTAACACTGCATTGAAATTAATGTAATACACACAGGCCGCCAGTATTTTGGGCATGAAAGTACCGCGCGAATAACTCAACACCAAAGGTTGCAAGGGTTGTCCCGGGAAATAATTGCAAAAATACTGCTTTGATAAACCGGAAGAACTTGAATATCTTAAGAGCTTTGTAAAGTATGGCAACAGTAACCTCCGCACTTGAACACAATCAGACTGATTTTTTTGCACAACTGGAAAGAAGAATTAATGAGAAGGGTGATTTTCCGGCACTATCCAAATCAATTCAAAACATCAGGCAATTAATACAGGATGAGGGAAGAAACATTGTGGGAATTGCCAATGCCATCTTAAGCGATTTCACCTTAACCCAAAAAATCATCAAGCTCGCCAATTCGGGGTTGTACTCGACGGTGGACAGAGAAGTGACCACCGTGTCCCATGCTGTAGTGGTGTTGGGCCTGGATACAATTACCAATATTGCGCTCAATATAAGAACCATCGATACACCATCCGCAGCGAGATCAGAGCCGGGCACGGTAAGGGGCGAGCTGGAAAAAGCAGTCTTGGCGAGTGATATTGCGCGCAATATCGTGGCCCAATCGTATGTTGCGAATGGAGAAGAGGCCATCGTTTGCACGCAATTGCACCATCTCGGACGGCTGGTCCTGGTTTTTTACTTTCCCGATGAATGGGCGAGGATTCAGCAGATTGCGGGTGGCGATGAAGCACGTGAAAATGACGCTGCATTGAAAGTTTTCGGCATGACCATCGATGAGATTTCGCACAATATTGCCAAGGATTGGCAATTGCCGGAGAAAATTTCCGGCAGTGTTACCGGCCTAACGGTCAATATGAGTCCTGAACTGGGTTCTACCGGCTGGTTGAAATCCATGGCCAATTTTTCGGGAAGAATGGCTACATTATTAGTAAACAATATCAGTACCCAGAATCTGAAAAATTTCATTGCGCGCTACAGTGGATCGTTGCTGCTGCCAAGCGAAGTAATCTGGGGGTCGATTGAGCCGATCCAGAATAAAACGAGTCAATTGCTCGCTCATCCCGAACTGGAACAAAGGAATAGAGAATCTGACAGATCGCGCAAAAGAGTCGCGGCTGGTTTACTCGAGTTAAGCACTGCACTGGCCCGGGGGATGGATTTTAAAAGCGCGCTCAACATCGCCTTGGAAACAATCCATGACAGCATGGGATTTAACCGGGTGGTCGTGTTCTTTCGCGATGCCGATCAGTTCAAAGCGAGCCTGTATTTTGGCAATCTGAAGCCGGAAACGATGGCGGAGCTTTTCTTCTCCAAGAACTATGCCGCCGATGTGTTTCATTTATCGCTGGCGCAAAAAGCCGATGTGTTTATACAGGATGTGACGCTAAGCAGAGAAACCACGATACCTGTTTGGTACCGGAAAGCATTGCCGGATGCCTGCGCATTTATTTTGCTGCCGCTGATATCCAATAACAGTAAGATCGGCCTGATCTACGCGGACTGGAAAGAAGGCCAAACGAGGGTGATCAAACCGCGGGAATTTTCTTCACTCGTGATGCTGCGTGACTATTTGATAAAAGCGCTGGTGAAAAGATCATAAAACACCGCGAGCATCAAAAAAACCCAGGTTCAAATCTGGCTGTGCGCTGTAAAAGTGCGCCAGCCGCCATCATTGCACTATAATCCGGGTTTTGCCCAACAATACAAAGGAAACGTTTCATGAGTGCAATTTGGTTTAAAGATTACACGGTCGAGTATCTGGAAGGATTGCGCAACGCCAATATGGGGCAGCATATCGGCATTCAATTCACCGAGCTTGGGCCGGATTTTCTCAAAGGGCGCATGCCGGTCGATAAACGCACCACGCAACCGTTCGGTATCCTGCATGGCGGCGCCAGCTGTGTCCTATCGGAAACGCTTGGCAGCGTGTCCGGCTGGATGACCATCGACCCGGAAAAATACCGTGCGGTCGGGCTGGAGTTGAATATCAATCACATTCGCGCCGTGACCAAAGGTCATGTCATCGGTATTTGCACACCGCTGCACACCGGCCGCCGCACCCAAGTCTGGCAGACGGATATTATCGAAGAATCCACCGGCAAACGCGTCGCGATTTCGCGCTTAACGCTGGCGATCATTGAACAAGGCACACTCAGCGCGCAGAAGGAACATGTGGTCGTCGACAGAGAATCATAAAGCGCTTTGCCGGATGATCCGGTAAACCGGACATATTAAAAAACCCTCATGCCGAAGTTGCAGGCATGAGGGTTTTTTAATGCAATACTTAACAACAATGCGCAGCGTGAATGTTTCTAAGCATCCTTGCTGTCTTTGTTTTTAGGGCTGTTTGTCGCAGATGATCCGGCAGCACCGGCCGGGTTTTCCGCTCTTGGTTCGCCGCTGTCGCCAGCAGTCCCGGCGGCAACAGCTTCCGCAGATTCTTGATTATTGGTTGCGGATTTTTCGTCAGCGTGTTCTTCCTTACCCTTGCTGTTCCACATGAAATAAGCCGCGCCCATGGTAACGACCACAACCGGCAGCGTGATAAATACCAGCAGCGCATATTCCATCGAGATATCCGCTCCTGCCGGCAGCGGTTTGGTGACGACCATGTAGGCATGCCCGAACGCAAAACCGTAAACCGGCACCAATGCCGCCATATAGCGATTGGTGACCAGCGGCCGTACCGTCAGCATGTTCAGAACATTGGAAGCGTAGTATCCAATGAAGTAGATAAAAATATAAAAGAAAATAGCGCCCATCGTTTTTCCTTATTGATCTGGTTTATCGGTTATAAAAATCGGAATGCATCAAAGCCCGGTCATATTCGGGCTTATGATACACAGATCGCCGCGAAAATTGTACTGATCGCGGAAAGGTTAAATTTACTGCGGGTAAATCTTGGCTCTGAGTTGCCGGGCTTTGTCGAGCAGGTGTGATTCGATGGTTTTGGTCAGTGATTTATTCTCAGCATGTTTATCCAAAATGGTTTTATAGGCTTTCATCAGGGAAACAGCAAATTCGTTGTTCGCCATATCCGCTTGAGCAAGCTGCCAATGCTGTTCCTCAGCATGATCGATGATTTGCTCATACAGAACCGGCTCGGTATCGAGTGCATTCAAACCACTGCAATTTTTCCACGTGATGCCGTTCAGTTCAGCCTGATCGAAACACACGCCGGATAAAGCGCAATCGGCGAATTGCGATCCGTTTAGGATGCTGTGACGAAAATCCGCGCCGGTAAAATCGCAGCGGCTAAACACCGCACCCGGATAATGCCCGCCGGACAGTTCGGCATAATTAAAATCACGATCACTGAATTGTGCGTGCTCGCCGCCCGTGAAACACGCATTTTCCAGCAGATTGCGTGAATAAAAGCTATCCGCACCGCTGGCTCGGGCGTACAGAGTGAGTATCGCCGGGTGGTGGAATCCATCGCGACCCAGCCGGTTCCACAAAAATACCGCCAGACGCTGATCGTCGCCGCTGTACCACTGGCCCGAGTCATCCGCTAATTGCAACGCGTGGAAAAACTCCTTCCGTAATTTTTCCTGTTCTGCTTCGGTGGCGGCGGTTTTCTTGCGCTGCTCAAATTCCAGATAACGATACGGATTATTCGCCAATTCTCCGCGGTTGCGGATCAATAGCCAACGCAACAGCAAATTCAAATCCGGTGTATGTTGCCGGGTTTGCGGGCTATGTTGCAGTTCATCTTTCAGTATCGTCATCCGCAGCACCGCTTCATTCCAGAGCAGTTTCAGCTTACGCGGGTTATTGCCCAGCACCTCGCATAGCGAGCGGTAAGCCAGCAAAGCGGCTGGGTCATCGGTAGGCAGGATCCTGACTAAATCCTGACTGTGATGCGGCGGCAGATCGAACGCCAGTTGTACGAATTTCTCCAGATATGCCGCGCCGGAACGGGGGAAAGTTTTATCGATGGCATCGACGACCTGCTGGCGATCCGCGGCGATAAAAAACAGGCAACCGTCCAGATGCAGAAACAACTTGATTTGCTCCAGCAGGTTGACGATTTGCCTCTGATCGTGGCAGCGATCCAGATCGTCGATCAGAAAAACCAAGCGTTTGTTAGCCTGCGTTATCGTTTTGATGGTTTCGGCGATTTCTTCCTGAAAAAACTTATGTTGATCGTCTTTACCCTGCGCCAAGTTGTTGAGAGAAATCTTGAGCGGCATGCCGAGTTTGTCGAAATCGATTGTTGCGGAGGTTCGTTTAAGAAACCGCATGGAGGTTTCCGTCATTTTCTTGATCAATGGCTTGAAAGCGTTTTCCTGCTGTGCCAGTAAAGCTAACAGCGGCACTAGCAAGGATTCTTCCTGACTGTACAGCCAGGGGGAGAATTTGATGATTACCCACTTCGATGGATCATTCGCGGTATCCAAATTTAACTCATCAAGTCGATTCTCCAGCAAGTTAAGCAGGGTGGATTTGCCGCTGCCCCACGGACCGAAAATACCGGTGACGAAGGGCGCATGGTCATTCCGGTGCAGTACCGTCGATTCGAGTGCGTGTAAATAACGCTGGAAATGCAGGCAGTCCGAGTCAGTCCGAACAGATTGATCTCCCAGCAAGCTTAGTTTGGACATAATTGATAGCTCAGATCGATTTTTTCAATGGCTTGAATTGCATGCCAGCAAACATTCAGGTCTTTATCACTGAGGGTGAGAATAAGCGCATCGACAGCGGCTTTATCGCCAATTTCCCCCAGCGCGTCGGCTGCACGCGAGCGAACATCCGAGCTTTCATCACTGAGGGCGAGAATAAGCGCATTGACAGCGGTTTTGTCGCCGATTTCCCCCAGTGTCCCGGCTGCACGCCAGCGAATAGGCAAATCATCATCACTGAGGGCGAGAATAAGTGCATCGACAGCGATTTTGTCGCCGATTTCCCCCAATGCTCCGGCTGCTTGCCAGCGAATAGACAAATCATCATCACTGAGGGCGAGAATAAGCGCATCGACAGCGTTTTTGTTGCCGATTTTCCACAGTGCCTCGGCTGCACTCCAGCGGACATCCGGATTTTCATCACTAAGGGCGAGAATAAGCGCATCGGCAACGGTTTTGTCGTCGATTCCCCCCAGTGCCCAGGCTGCACGCGAGCGAACGGTCGAATTTTCATCACTGAGGGCGAGAATGAGCGCATCGACAGCGGTTTTATCGCCGATTTTTCCCAGTGCCTCGGCTGCACGCGAGCGGACATCCGAATTTTCATCACTAAGGGCGAGAATGAGCGCATCGACAGCGGTTTTATCACCGATTTCCCCCAGTGCCTCGGCTGCATTCGAGCGAACAGTCGAATCTTCATCGCTGAGAGCGAGAATAAGCGCATCGACAG
>NZ_QRBZ01000037.1 GCF_009833085.1 Nitrosomonas oligotropha
TGTGAAGCCACATAAGAGTTTGAGTAATGCCACTCCTTATGAAATACTCAACGCTTATTTCTATCAACCTCTCTGTAAACAACCCTGAGATTTCTTACAAGTAATAATTATGAAATTCGAACTAAAGAGCCATATTTCAAAAGCTGTAGCACTAGCTTTGTGCAGTGCATTCGTTACCGCAGCTCAAGCTGCACCAACCACGATTACCTCTGGTTTAACTTCAGCTACCATTGACGATGCGGGTTATTTCTATTCTGGCGGTCCTGTTGGTTTAAGTTTTGCGGGAAGAGAGTTTGTTAACCTCGGTACATTTGCATCTAACTGGTCATTGAATGCCAATGGCGGATCGGTTGCGGTTGCCGATGAAGTATTGGGTAACAACCCATTAGCTACCGTAGCTTTTGGACCGATCGCCGGTAGCATATCAGTCGTTACCAATCTTGGCGGTGGCGGCAGCGGTTGGTCTTTGACCGAAACGATCAGTATTCCATCATCGGGTGCTACCAGTGGTCATGTTGCAGTAACCATTAATCTGACCAACAATACCGGATCAGATGCTACTGGTGTTCAATGGGGCGTTGGCCTTGACCCAGATCAAGGCGTTCCAGCCGGTCTCGGATTCGGCACAACAAATGACATCCTGGGGCTAGCAGGTTCTGCTGCTGTAAGAGCGACAAGTCTGGATGGATGGTCGCTGACACTGGCTAACACCACCAGCGCATCGGCATTTAGCATTGCTGGATATGTTGATCCGTTTAGCTGCTGCAGCCCGGTCGATCCTGCTGTCATTTTATCCGCTGGTCAGGGTATCGGTAGTTACGGCTTTGCAGATAGCTCAATCAACTTAGCTTATGATCTAGGTGCTATTGCTAATGGTCAATCTGTTTCTTTCGGCTATGAGTACATCCTGGCTGTTCCAGAACCAGAAACCTATGCAATGTTGCTGGCTGGTTTAGGTTTGATTGGCTTCTCAGCACGTCGTCGTATCGGTGCTTAAGTCATAAAGCTTTAGTTCTCAAGAAGCCCGCACTTCGCATTGAAGTGCGGGTTTTTTATATCCTGGTTTGTCATTCTGAAATAAATTCAATTCATTTTATTAGGCAATCCGCAGCACTATAAAATCAAGCAAGTAAGTTGGATTCATAATAAAATCCCGCTTCCTGTAATTTCTGAATCAACACTATGCATCCCATGCTGACCATCGCGGTGAAAGCCGCGCGCCGTGCCGGTAGTATTATCAATCAGGCATCGCAAAATCTGGATCTACTCAATGTATCGAAAAAATCGCACAGCGATTATGTCAGCGAGGTCGATGGCGCGGCTGAGGAAGCCATTATCAAGGTGCTGCAAACCGCTTATCCCGATCATGCGATTCTGGCGGAAGAAAGTGGGCACCGCGGAGATCATAAAAATTCAGAATATCAGTGGATTATCGATCCTCTGGATGGCACGACCAATTTCTTGCACGGTTTTCCGAAGTACTCGGTTTCCATCGCGCTCAAGCATAAAGGTGCATTGAGTCATGCAGTGGTTTACGATCCGACGAATAATGAATTATTTACTGCCAGCCGGGGATGCGGCGCCTTTCTGAACGATCGCCGCATTCGCGTCGCTAAACGCACCAAGCTGGACGATTGCCTGATCGGAACGGGCTTGCCGTTTCGTGATTTGACTCACATCGATGCGTATTTTGCCATGTTGAAAGATCTCGTGCCGCGCATTGCGGGCATCCGCCGTCCGGGCTCTGCCGCATTGGATTTGGCGTATGTCGCGTGCGGCCGTTACGATGGTTTCTGGGAAATCGGTTTAGCGCCGTGGGACATGGCGGCCGGATGTTTGCTGATTACCGAAGCAGGCGGGCTGGTCGGTGATTTGGAAGGCAATGAAACACAATTGGAAAGCGGTCAGATAATTGCCGGAAACCCCAAGATATTCGGGCACTTGCTGCAAGTGATCGCGCCGCATCTCACACCGGAGCTCATCGAAGTGCAGCGCGCGGCAAAATCTCAATGACCGGATTCCTCCGGTTGTTCCAACGGCAGATGCTCATTTTCTCCGCCGGATTCAAGCAAGGATTTCATCTCTTCCAGCGGCGGCAGTTCTTCAATCGAGCGCAGATTCAAGTCGTCGAGAAAATGCGTTGTGGTTGCAAATAGTTCCGGTTTTCCGGGCACATTGCGGTGTCCGACTGCTTCAATCCAGCCACGTGCCAGGAGTGTTTTGAGTATGGCGCTGGAAACACCGACACCGCGTATTTCTTCGATATCGCCACGAGTCACCGGCTGGCGGTAAGCGATGATCGCGAGCGTTTCCAGAATCGCGCGCGAATAACGCGGCGCTTTTTGCGGCGTCAAGCGTTCCAAATACGGTTGCACTTCCGCTTTGGTCTGAAAGCGCCAGCCGCTGGCGACAGTGACCAGTTCTATGCCGCTATCGCGCCATTGTTCGCGGACTTCCTCCAATAAATTCGCCAAGACCGCAGCACTTAACTCGTCATTGAATAATTTCCGTAATTCGCTGACCGGTAAAGGCTCTTGCGCTGTAAGCAAGGCGGCCTCCAGAATTTGCCTGGTTTTTGCAGGGTTGAGCGAATCCTGTACTTCAGGCTGGCTATACTCAGGCTGCATTGATCGAACGGACATAAATCATTCCGCTATCGGGAGATTGAGAGATTTCCAGCAACAACTCCTTGGCCAATTCCAGAATAGCCAGGAAAGTGACGACGACTTCGGCGACGGTGGCCAGAGGGCTGAACAAATCGTAAAATTCAACCTGCTCAAGTCCGCGCAAATCGCGCAGTACTTGGCTCATATAAGCACGCACGGATAGGGTTTCGCGTTTGATGTGATGGTGGCGGTTGACTTTGGCGCGCGTCAGAATAGCTGCCCAGGCGTTACGCAAATCGTCCATATTGATATGGGGTAATTGCTCAGTCCGTTTTTGTTCTATCCGCACTTGAATGATGCTGAAATCGCGCTCGGCTTGCGGTAATTGATTCAAGCGCAGCGCGGCTGTTTTCATTTGCTCGTACTCCAGCAAACGCCGCACCAGCTCGGCGCGCGGATCGTGTTCTTCCTCCACAGCCGTCTTGGGATTGGGCAACAGCATGCGCGATTTGATTTCGATCAGCAGCGCGGTCATCAGCAGATATTCGGCCGCCAATTCCAGTTGATCCACACGCATCATTTCGACGTAAGTCATGTATTGCTGCGTAAGCTCGGCCATCGGAATATCGAGAATATTCAGATTGTGCTTGCGGATCAGATACAACAGTAAATCCAGCGGGCCTTGGAAGGTATCCAGAAAAACTTCCAGTGCATCCGGCGGGATATACAAATCCTGCGGAATTTCCAGCAGCGGCTCGCCGCAGATTTTGGCGACCGGCTGGGGTTCGACAGCTTCAATAACCAGATTCACTGTTTCAGGCAGTGTGAAAACACATCAGGAATAACTGAGCCCCATCGCTTCGCGGATGTCGCGCATGGTTTCTTCCGCCAGCTTGTTGGCTTTTTCGCAGCCGTCCGCGATGATATTACGCACCAGCGTCGGATCTTCTTCGTATTTTTTGATGCGCTCATACATAGGAGCTTGTTCCGCGAGAATTTTGTCAATCACCGGTGTTTTGCAATCCAGGCAGCCGATTTCAGCGTTCTTGCATCCTCGCTGCACCCATTCGCGGGTTTTGTCATCGGAATACACCAGGTGGAATTGCCATACCGGACATTTGGCGGGATCGCCCGGATCGCTGCGCCGTACGCGCGCCGGATCGGTCGGCATGGTGCGGACTTTTTTGCGGATGCTTTCCGGATCTTCGCGCAGGCTGATGGTGTTGTTATACGACTTGGACATTTTTTGCCCATCCAACCCCGGCATTCTGGACGCTTCGGTCAGCAATGTTTCCGGCTCGGTCAAAATCATTTTGCCACCGCCTTCCAGGTAACCGAACAAACGTTCGCGGTCACCCAGGCTCAAATTCTGCTGTTCGTTCAGTAGCGACCGGGCTTCTTCCAGCGCATGCTCATCGCCCTGCTCTTGATACAGATTGCGAAGTTCGGTATACAGTTTGGATTTCTTGGAGCCCAGTTTTTTGATCGCCGATTCCGCTTTTTCTTCAAAACCGGGTTCCTTGCCATAAATATGGTTGAAACGGCGGGAGATTTCGCGCGTAAATTCCAGGTGCGGCGCTTGGTCTTCACCGACCGGAACCCGGTTGGCGCGATAAATCAGAATATCCGCGCTTTGCAGCAGCGGATAACCAAGGAAACCGTAGGTACTGAGATCCTTCTCGGATAATTTTTCCTGCTGGTCTTTATAAGTTGGCACGCGTTCCAGCCAGCCGAGCGGGGTCATCATCGACAGCAACAAATACAACTCGGCATGTGCAGGGACCTTCGATTGAATAAATAAAATTGCCTGCGACGGATCAACACCCGCAGCCAGCCAGTCGATCACCATATCCCAGACATTCTGCTCGATGATTTCCGGCGTGTCGTAATGCGTTGTCAAGGCATGCCAATCGGCGACGAAAAACAGGCATTCGTATTGCTGCTGCAACTTCACCCAATTCTTTAATACGCCGTGATAATGTCCTAAATGCAGGCTGCCGGTGGGGCGCATGCCTGATAAAACGCGATCAGCAAACATGTTGATATTCCAAATGTAAGTTGTTGTTAAATGTATAAACCGAAAATTGACGCGATGATAATTTTAATCCATAGAATAACCGGTCCGACCACGGTTTCCAGTAGTCCGCTGAATAACAATACCAGTAATATCATAAAGCCATAAGGCTCAATCCGTGAAAATTGATAAGCCCAACGACGCGGCAGTAAACTCATGGCCATGCGGCCGCCGTCCAACGGCGGCAGCGGTAGCAGATTAAGCACCATCAAAATCACATTGATTTTAATTCCCGCAATCCCCATCAACGCCAGAGGCTTAGCAAAACTGCTTTCCGGCATGGCAATGGCTAGTTTGATCATCAGCGCCCAGAAAATCGCCATCAGCAGGTTGGCGCCGGGTCCGGCTGCGGCGACCCACAGCATATCGTGCTTCGGGTGGCGCAAATTGGCGAAATTAACCGGTACCGGCTTGGCCCAGCCAAATAAAAATCCCGCGCCGACAGTCAGCTTGCTGAGAACAAATAACGACAGCGGTACTATGATCGTACCGACAGGATCGATGTGCCGTGCCGGGTTAAGGCTGATGCGACCGGCGTTAAAAGCCGTGAGATCGCCGAATTTTTTGGCGATATAGCCGTGTGCCGCTTCATGCATGGTGATGGCCAGAATGACCGGCAAGGCATAAATGGCAATGCCTTGAATAATCTCATCCATGCTCGATTCCAAACGGTTCGAGGCTGCCTTTACCGGGCCGGATTAGTTCCGGCACGGCGGTCGTCAGATCGATCACCGTGGTCATGTCGATACCGCAGGAACCGGCGTCCATTACCAGTTCAACCTGATGCTCCAGGCGCTCGCGGATTTCCTCCGCATCGTTCAGCGGCAGCTCGTCTCCGGGCAATATCAAGGTGGAGCTGAGCAAGGGCTCGCCCAGTTCTTCCAGCAGCGCCAGCACCACCGGATGATCGGGAATGCGCAGGCCGATGGTATTGCGTTTCGGGTGTTGCATGCGGCGCGGCACTTCGCGGGTTGCTTGCAAAATGAAGGTGTAGCTGCCGGGTGTCGTGGCTTTGAGCAGGCGATATTGACTGTTGTCGACCTTGGCATAGGTGGAAATTTCCGCCAAGTTGCGGCATACCAAGGTGAAATGATGTCGTTCATCCACCTCCCGGATGGTGCGAATGCGCGTCATCGCGTCTTTATCGCCGAGATGGCAGCCCAAGGCATAGCATGAATCGGTCGGATACACGATGATTCCGCCGCTGCGCACGATGGCGACCGCTTGCTTGATCAAGCGTAAATGCGGGGTGTCGGTGTGAATGGAGAAAAATTGGGCCACTGTGAAACGGTATCGGGATTATTTGAATTTCACATCAAACCATCAATACGCAAGCTCGGCTGTGATCGTATTTTTCCAATGCTGCCAGACCGGGGTGCAGCCAAGCGGGAATTCAGGTAACTGCCCCAGATCGAAATGGCTTTCCCCCGGTCCGTGAAAATCCGAACCGCACGAAGCCAGCAGATTTCTGTCTTTGGCATGTTGGGAAAACCGCTGCGCTTGCTCCAAGGTGTGACTGGATGTAACCACTTCGATGCCTGATCCGCCGAGTGCGCAAAATTCGTCGAGCAAATCGCTGAGCACATTCTTGCCCAGATCGTAGCGGCCCGGATGTGCAATCACGGCGTGGCCGCCGCTGCCGGAAATCCAGCCGACTGCATCGCTGAGCGTGGCCCATTCGTGCGGCGCATACCCGGGTTTGCCTTTGACCAGATATTTTTTGAATACCGACTTAACATCCTTGGCATACCCTTGTTCAACCAGAAAACGCGCAAAGTGCGTGCGTCCGATCAACCGGCGTACGCCGACATAGGCATAAGCGCCTTCCAGACTGCCGTGGATGCCGGTTTTTGCCAGCTCCGCGGCAATGTTTTCGGCGCGTTGGGTGCGTCCGGCGCGAACGGCGGTCAAACCTGCAACCAGCGGCGCATAACCCGGATCAATATCCAGCCCGACGATATGCAACGTGCGGCCGCGCCAGCTGACGGATATTTCCACGCCGTTTATAAATGTGATACTTTTCGTTTCGGCGGCCTGCCGCGCTTCCGCGAGTCCGGCGATATCGTCGTGATCGGTCAACGCCAGCGTTTCGACGCCACGCAAGGCGGCGCGCTCAACCAGTTGAGCGGGTGATAACACACCATCGGAAATGGTGGAGTGACAATGCAGATCAATATTGAGCATGTAAATTCGTTGCGCAATGCGGGACACGCATGATAGCAAATAACCCGATTGAAGAGAAATAATTGTATTGGATAATGAAAGAGATAGTTAGATCCATGATAGAAAAACCATTTTGCGAGGACTCCCAATGACTATGCTGCAAACTGTTCGCGATCATCTTGCCGCTGCGCCACATCGCAGCTTCTTTCTGGCAGGCGCGTTGCAAGGCGTACTGACGGTATTATGGTGGGTATTCGACTTGACCGGGCGTTACGGCATCGCCGGATCGATGACTACTTGGAGCATCGCCCCGACCTGGGCGCACGCATTCCTGATGATCTATGGCTTTTTCCCGTTTTTTATTTTCGGTTTCCTGTTCACCACGTATCCCAACTGGATGAACGGCGAAAAGGTAAAACCGCAAGAATATATCGCTACCTGCGCATTGATGGCGGCGGGCGTGGTGCTGTTTTATGTTGGTCTGCTGACGCACAAAGTTGTCAGCATTACCGGTGTGGAACTGATGCTGGCCGGATGGAGCATCGCCGTTTACGTGCTGTTTCGCATCCTGCTCACGACACCGGCGCAAGACAAGCGTCACGCCAGAGTCACCAGCGTCGCGCTGTTGATGGGCTGGCTCGGTGTGGCGGCGTATTTGGTCTGGCTGGTGACTGACAGTGTCGTGATACTGAATTTTGCCCGCCATGCCGGTATCTGGTTTTTCCTGCTGCCAATCGTGCTGACGGTGTCGCATCGCATGATCCCGTTTTTCTCCAGCCGCGTGCTCGACAATTACGAAATGGTGCGGCCGTTCTGGATGCTGTGGCTGATGCTCGCCTGCATCGCCGCGCACGGCTGCCTGCAATGGCTGGAATTCACCGCCTACCTGTGGATTGTTGATTTCCCGCTGGCTGCTTGCGCGCTGTATTTATCGTACCGCTGGGGATTTATGCGCAGCTTCCAAGTCAGCCTGCTGGCTGTGTTGCATGTCTCGTTCGCCTGGTTCGGTGTGGCGATGCTGCTGTACGCTTTGCAAAGTCTGGTGTATTTCGCCTCCGGCAGCCTGCTGTTCGGTCTTGCGCCGTTGCACGCCATCGGCATCGGCTTCTTCTCCGGCATGATTCTCGCCATGGCCTCGCGCGTCACCCTCGGCCACTCCGGACGGCCACTGGAACTCGACCGCTTCACCTGGCTGCTATTTTTGGGTTTCCAAGCAACCGCAGTGATCCGGATACTGGCCGATATCATCCCGGCGATCGCACCGATGTTCTATGTGCTGGCGGGGCTGGTATGGTTGACGTGTTTTGGACTATGGGCGGTTAAGTTTGCGCCGATTTACTGGCGTGCTAGGGTGGATGGAAAGGCGGGGTAATTATAAGCCATCGTCATAGCATGGACGGTGATTTAATTGGCGAGCTACAACGGTTCGCGCGATGAGTAACGAGAGGTGATTTTTGGAAGAAAATGATGATTTAATAAGAAAAACCTTATGGGATGATTATGATAATTCCAAAGATTATCCAGATCAAAGGCCGCTTCTTGCTCACTATACTTCAATATCGACGATTGAAAAGATCATCAACAGTAATGAGCTTTGGCTTTCTAATCCTTTGTTTATGAATGATTGGGAAGAGCTTCGATTTGGTATGAATACAGGAGCTGATAGCTTTCGAACGAATCCATTAATTGCGAATGCTTGTGGATCAACTGCAATGCACAGCGCTCTTATGCAAGCTTTCGATAAAATATTTCATAGATTCGCCAATGATCATGCTATTGATACGTACATCCTGTGTTTTTCTGAGCATGATCTCACTGATGCAGACGGACTTCTCTCAATGTGGCGTGGGTACGGCGAAATTGGAAGCGGTGCTGCTCTGGTGATTGATACTTCGAAAATTAATGCAGTTGAGCATATTCCACTTTCGATTGGTAGAGTTCACTATGCTACTCAAAGCGAGAGGATTTCTTGGATAGAAAAGAAAATAAATGCCTTGGCTGATTTAATAATTCAGCTCCCAAAATCCAAAAAGGTCTTTGAGTCTGTAGCTCAAATTTGGTTTGAGAGACTTTTAATGTTTTCCTTGTTCACGAAGCATAAGGGTTTTTCAGAAGAACGGGAGTGGAGGCTCGTATATATAAAAGAAAATGATCCAGAATTTATTTTTTCTCCATTTTTAAGTTATTCAATCACTGCTCAGGGTGTACACCCAAAATTAAAGTTAAAGCTTTCTGAATTTAGTAAAACTTCTAATTTACTACCAGATTTTAATATCGCAACTCTAACGGATCGTATCCTACTGGGACCATCCATATCTTCCGAATTATCGGTACAATCATTCCGCCGTATGCTTGACTTAGCTAGTTGCCCGCTTGCGCATAAGGTTAGAGCATCTACTATCCCCTTTAGGCCTTGAATCTTAGCTTTTGGATTAATCAATAAACTCAAACTCGAAATTTGTTGAAGGGGAGCTGCGTAAGCATTCAAAAAAACGCCTTGGAAGAAGGTATGCCTTATCAATCCTTAATCGCCAGTATTATTCATAAATATGCTTCTGGAAGCTTGTATGACGCTACCGCCAACAACGTTGCGAATTCAAATGGCTAAAAGGCCGTAACGGAGGCGTGTTTTACAATCTGTACTCAGCTAGGCGGGGTTATTCCGTTCAAGAAAATTGATTCGATTCGCTGACTCCGCAGCTAAGCTGCGGAGTCAGTGCATTTAACGCTAGAGAATCAACTGATTTTATTGCGGCGCGCATTCCAGCCGAGCACTGCAATACCAGCCAGCAAGAGCGCGTAGGTGGAAGGTTCCGGTACCGGTGTGATCGAGATCGCATCGAGATCGAATCCTTGGCTGGCGCCCAGTACGTCAAGGCCGCCGATGCCAACTTTGGTAAATGCCGTAGCCCCCATTCCAGCCAGGATACCCGCATAACCGGATAAATCCAGCGTGATTACGCCGGCTGCATTGGTAGTAACGGTCGGTTGGATATTGCCGCCATTGTCAGTCCAGAGAAATAGTTGCGCGCTTTCGGCGTTATCTCCGGTTTCCCAGATTTTGAGTATGTTGTTCGCGCTAAAATTGGAACCGAAGCCTACTTCAATATAAGCACCGGTGAAAGCTGTGCCCGAAACGCCAGGCTCGCCCGGCAGCGATAAAAATCGATCATCCGGCGCTCCCAATACTGAGCTGCGCGCATCGGCTTCAGTCAGTACAACAGGAAAGCTGCCAAACAAAGAGCCGCCATAAAATTCCCCTGGAAAACTGCCGCCGACACTGCCACGAAGCAATGTGTCCGTGGTGCTACCAAAAGTTTCTGCCGCTGCTGACACTGGGGACAGTGCGATAGCGCCGAGAGATAGTGCAATTAAAGAAGAATGGAAATATTGCTTAACTTGATTGATTGAGCCCATCATCTTACTCCTTTGTTGTGAAAAATCATTTAACTGCGCATTCCATACTACTCTCTAATAGGATAGAGATAAAATGTTTTATGTAAGTGTCATCGATGATATAAATTTTTTGTAGATGGTGTATGAATTTTTACTGCATGCGCCATGGGCGCACGAATTACAACGACCTGGGATTGTGTAACGACGATCCCGGTCAGGATGTGCATTTAACCGAGACAGGCATCGTACAAGCGCAATCGGCGGCGCATGAGCTGCGCGCTGCGGCATTCGATCGCATCATCGTTTCGCCGTTGCCGCGCACGCGCCAGACGGCGGAAATCGTCAATCGCTACCATACCGTGCCAATCGAGGTGCACGCGGATCTTGCGGATATTTGCTCAGGGTTTGAGAGCAAACCGGTCGCGGATTATTTTGCGGCGATTCGTCATGATCCGCTCGGCGCGCGCGTGAACGGCGGCGAGTCGCTGCTCGATCACAAGCAGCGCGTGCTGCGTTTCATCGATTGGTTAAAAGTGCAGCCAGATGAGACATTGCTGGTGGTGGCGCACGAAGAAACGCTGCGGGTATTTGTCGCCTATTTTGAAGGTGGCATTGCGGATGCGCAGTTGCGTGACATTCACATCGGTAACTGCGAGTACCGCCGTTATGCTTTAGCGCGCTGATGTTAAGTTTCTTCTATTCTTCGCGCGCCAGCCAGCCCAGTCCTTTTGCATGCAGGCTTTGGATGTACAGCCGCTCGCGTGTTTCGGTGACTGCGGTGGTTTCGGGATAAGCGCCCGCCGGGTCTTGCAGATCGGCGACTACTTTTCCATCTTCGGTAAATGCGATCACATGACCATAAGCCTTAGGTACCGGCCATAGCGCACGCGGCAGGCGCAGCGTGATTTTGCGCAGCAATGGTATATCGCTCATGGCGTCGATCACCGGATTGCGCGGCTTGGCGAAGCCGAGCCAGATCTTGCCGTCAAGCCCGCGCATCAGGTTGTCGGGGTAGCCGGGCAGATTGTCGATTAATACGCTGGCCAGCGGCGAACTGTGCGTAACATCGAGATTGCTGGCGGATACATCGATCTTCCACACCCGGAACTTGCCGGTCTCGCAGACGAATAACGAGCGTTGGTCCTCGGACAGCGCGATGCCATTGGCAAAGCTGAACTCTGTTGCGACGATGCGCGCCGTTTTTCTGGCGGGATCGTATTCCAGAACGCGCCCGGTGGACGATTGCTCCATGATATCGAGGATGCTAGCCGTGAAGGTCCCGCCCCAGTGCGCGGGCGCAAAGCGTGTTGAGGCATCGCTGAAGTAGATTTTGCCGTTGGCCGCGACCGCTACGGCGTTGGCATAGCGGATCGGAGCGCCATTGACTCGATCGGCCAGAACCGTGACGGCGCGATCCGGCCCCATGGATAGCAAGCCTTTGATCGCATCGGCTGCGATCAGGTTACCGGTGGCATCGAAGTCAAAGCCCAGCACGCGGCCTCCGGTGTTGACGAACACCGTTTGCGCCGTACCATCGGGATTCATATGCAGAATGTTACCGCTGGCCATTGCGGCGTAGAGTTTACCGTCTTGCGACAACGCGACATGCTCCGGCCCGGTTTCATCGTCCAGATCGATCAACTGGATACCGGCAAGCTTGTTGTTTACCGCATGTACACCGGTATACCCCGGTGCGGCAGGCGCTTGCCAGCTCACCGGTTCTACCGGTACCGGCCATAAGCCGAGGTATGCAGCCAATGCCAGCATAGCGATAATGAGTGTCCAACCGGTTTTTTTCATACTCCGCCGTTAATCCAGAAGGTTCGGTGAGCCTGCACAAACCGCTATTTTGTCATTTCATACCATTTTCTGTAAAAATTATCGCTCGCGCGATCTACTTCCCAGCATCCGCACATCCTGCCATACTGCAAATTGGTGGGTTGGCATTATTCCGGCAATAACTTCATGCGCGCGCCCGGACATACCGGGGGCTAAGAAATTGAAAGGGGAATTCCATGACTCGGATTACTGAAATTATCAATCATGCGGGCCATTGGCTGGAGCAGCAACAGGATAAAGAATCCAGAGGATGGGGCGAACGGCGCGGCGGCCATGTCAATGTGCTGAATACCGCCGAGGCGATGATCGCGCTGATCGACAGCGGCGTTTGTCATGCCGGTACCGGCTCGATCCGCGGCGCGGCCGATTTTTTGCTGAAGCATCAGATCATGGATGGCCCGGATGCCGGTTCATGGCCACGGGAATTAACCACGGATGACGGTAAAACTATCGATATTCCGGATTTGGTGCGCACGGCCTATGCGATTCAGGCGTTGATCAAAGCGGGCAAGGGAGTCGACGAGCACCCGGTACGCATGGCATTGGTTTGGCTGCTGGGGCGCAGAAATGAAAGCACTAAAGGCTGGAGTTATGCCCGGGGTAAACCCGATGCGCTGATGCCCACGTGTTTTGCGCTGAACGCCTTGCTCGATGCCTACGATGCCTACCCCGGCGCTTATCAGACGCAGATTCAGGAGAGCCTGCAACATCTGGTGGAGGCTTACTATCATGATGGCGGGGATGAAGTGCGCGGCTCCTTCGGCGTGCCGGGGCCGTTGCAAGGCATTCATACCATCCATGCCGCGCTGGTATTGCAAATTGCCCGCGCCAATAACTTGAGCCGGTATCCGGAGCAGGAGAAACAAGCGATCGAATGGCTGTTGCGCAACCCAGATAAAGCCATCCGGCTGCGGGAAGAATGGGTGGAGATTGACCAAACCCAGATTACGGATGACCAAACCGGCGGTTATGGGTTCATGGTGATGGCCGATACCTTATTGATGAAGCTGTTGCTGGGATCGGAAAGCATCGACGACAAAAAGAGCGCATTGGCGCACGAAGCCATGCACAGCCTCAAGGATAAGATCGATGAAAGCACCGGCGCTTTTTACGGGCCGCGGTTATTTTCCTGGGCCACGGCAAAAGCATTGTCGGCTTTGGCGGTGATGCAGAAACACGCTGGCGCTGAATATCCCGATCTCCCTGCGCGCACGCCCGAATCCCGAACCGAATCCGGCGGCTTGAGAGCCGGCCCTGTCATTATCGGTTTCGTGACTTTGCTGTCGGGACTGGGTTTTTATCTGATGCTCAACGATAAATTCGGCTTGCTCGAATTCAGTTTCTTTGTCGTGATGATGCTGGCGGCGCTGCTGGCATACGGTTCCATCGGCGAGAAAACCTTCAGCGAGCTATTCGGCAGCGTCGGCGGTTTATTGAAAAAGGATAAATAGAAAACAAACGATGAGCTGCGCTGCATGAACGACTGTAATGTGAGAACGGTGCCATGATTGATACCATCATTTTCGATGCGGAAGGCATCGTCATCGATACCGAAACAATCTGGGACAAGGGGCAGGCGATTTTTCTGCAACGCCGGGGTTTTGTCTACGACCGGGAACGGATCAAACCTTTGCTTACCGGGCGCACGCTGGCCGAAGGCGTGGAAGTCATGAAGCAAGCATACGGGTTTGACGGCGATACCGAAGCTTTGGCGCGCGAGCGCGCGGATATCGTGCGCGAACTTTTTATTCATGAAACGGCTTTTATCGAAGGTTTTCTGCCGTTTTACGAATCCGTGCGCAGCGGCTACAAAACCTGCGTCGCAACCGCGATGGATCAGGATTTGCTGCAACTCGTCGATCGGCACCTCCATCTTTCGGCGCTGTTTGAAAACAGAATCTATACGCTCGACAAAGTCGGTTACCGCTCCAAACCGAATCCGGATATTTTTTTGTACGCCGCGCAGCAGCTTGGCTCAGCGCCGGAAAACTGCGTCGTGATCGAAGATGCGCCGCATGGGATTGATGCGGCAAAAAGCGCCGGGATGTGCTGTATCGCGATTACCACCACTTATGATCCGGAAAAATTGCAAAAAGCCGATGTTGTCGTCCATGCCTACGCGGAAATTGACCTTGCCGCCGTGGATCAATACGCATCGATACCGATGAAATAAACGCGACGCATCAACGCCAGCGTTTTGCCGGGTCTTGGCGGTAAAACAGCGCGAGCTGCTCGTAAACGGAAGGAAAGTGCTCCTGCGTCACGAGCGGCAGTTCAAAAAACACTTCGCTCAGCACTGCGAAAAACTCCGCCGGACTCTCCGCCGCATACGGATCGATGACGGTTTCCTGCTGCCGGTCGACTTGGCGGCAGAATTTCTTGTAGGCCGTGCTGAATACCTCATGCCAGGTATACGCGCTCATGTTGGCGTGCAATTCCGGGCAACCGTTGGGGCCTTCGTACAGCATATCGATCTTGTGCGCGAATTCGTGGATCACCACGTTTTCCCCCACGTGCGAAGCCGGTTCCGCTGTATCTTGCCAGGAAAGAATCACCGGCCCGGCAGACCAAGCCTCGCCCGATGCGGCGTGATGCACATGGTGCACAATACCGAACTCATCCTCGTAGTCGTAATCCAGCATGAATTCACCGGGATACACGATAATCTGGCTCCAGTTGCGGTAATAATCCAAGTCCAGATTGAGAATCAGAATGCACGCCTGCAACGCAATCGTGGTGCGCATTTCCTCGGTGATTTCCAATTCATGCGCGCCGTAAAATTTCTTGTCGTGCAGAAATAACGTGGCGCACTCGCGCAAGCGCAGCAGTTCCTCGAGGTTAAGTCCTTTCAAACAGCGCAGATGAATCAGTTTTTGCCAGACGGCATCGGCAATGCCTTCGTGCTGAAGAATCCGGTTACGGTGCCAATTCGTTAAGCTCCATGCCATGCGAATAATCTCCGGTAAACTACCCTGATCTTGTGTTTATGCTTTCGGATGGGTTGTGTAAAGGCGGTCAGCGAGGATGAAAATAATACCTTCTTTTGTTCCGTTTTGCCTGAATTGGGTAGGGAGAAATACTAAGACCATGAGAATTCAGGTAGAATCGCACTGTTAGGTTCGTGTGGCAGGGCCAACGCCAAACGATTGAGAAATCGGATATAACCATCAGCCATAGTGTATTTTTAGATTTTTAGAGGAAGATTGTAAATGAATTTTAAATTTAGCATCGTTTGTATTATTGGCCTTAGTATCGCACTGATCGGTTGCGGCGGAGTTCCCGAAGCAAGTTCGGAAAATTGTTCAGGAAGAGGAATGGAATCATCGCTGACAGCATTCAAGAACGACGAAGCTGCACGCGAAGCCTTTATCACTAAATGCGATGAACTGAAAAAAGCAAAATAAGCATACAGCTGGAAATTCAAACCCGGCTCCGGGGATGGTTTCTAGCACTTTGGAAAAAACTGGAAGTCGATGTCACTTCCAGCGAACGGCGAATTGGAAGCATATGCTTCGTTCGCCGTTTTTGTTTTCATGGCATGGGGTGATAATGGCGCGGTCGCTGATTGCAGAGCGAGAGAATCCTCCTCGATTTTCCTTGGAAAAAGAAGCGTCGGGAGGGATTTCACTGCAACAGCATGTGGCAAAAGCGACCAAATTGATTGAAGAGATCGGCTACATGCGTTGAAATCAGATTCGAAATGCTCATTTACTCAATGTAAATTGCGTTTCTTTACCTGATTCCGCCTTGCCAGATAAGACCGCGGATTCTGATTACACCCGCACTTCCTGCGACAATGCCTCTGCTTCGCCGTTGGAGAGCATGAACACGCGATCGGCGGCGTTGATGACTGCCGGTTGGTGCGAGACTGCGATGATCGTCAAGTCCTTGGCTAAACTTTGCAGTGTTTCGCAGATGGTGCGTTCGCTTTCCGGGTCCAGTGCGCTGGTGGGTTCGTCCAGAATCAGGAACGACGGGCTATGCGCCAGCGCCCGGGCAATTGCAATACGCTGACGCTGGCCGCCGGACAGCAATCCGCCGCGCTCGCCCACTATGGTCAGCATGCCATCCGGCAGCGCGCTGACAAAATCCCAAGCACCGGCCTGGCGCAGTGCGCGTTCGGCATCGTCGGCGGTGAGCGTGGGTTCGCCGACCAGAATATTACTCAGTATGGTGTCGTGCAACAAAATGGTGTCTTGCGAGACGTAACCGATCATGTGGCGCCATTGGCGCAGGTTGATGTCATGCAGCGGCACGCCGTCGATCTGGACTTCACCGGATTGCGGTTCGGTCAAGCCGCACAGCAAATCCAGCAATGTGCTTTTGCCGGCGCCGGATGGCCCCATCACGGCGGTAAATGTATTGACCGGTATTTCGATGTTCAAATCCCGGAATATGACTTTGCGATCATAGTTGAAGCGCACGTGGTGCAGCGTTACACCTTTTTGCAGCGTGGGTTGCAGTGTTCCGGTTGCTCTCTCGGCAGCTGCGCGCGCGCCTTCGGCGGCTTTGCGCAATGCCCAGTAGGCGCTTTCTTGTGCGGCCAGTTGCTGGTGCCGGCGTTGTGTTTTATTTAACAAGCCCAGGATACGCGTCAGCAAAAATACCATCAGCATGACTTCCGGCAGCGACAGCTCCCATACCACCAAGGCGAGGTACAAACCGCTGGCGGTCAGGGCGGCGAGAATAGGTTCTTGCAGCGCGTTCAACGCTTCCCGGTTCATCACTTCGCGGCGCGTGGCTTTTTCCAATTGCTGCGTTTGCTCACGCAGAATGGCATCGGCTACGTTGTCGCGCGCCATCGCCTTGAGTGATTTCACCGAACTCAGCACGTCCGACAGGTAGGCGAGCAAATCGCGCAGCAAATGGGTCTGCTTCGTGCCTGCACGGCGGGTGGCGCTGACCAGGCTGTTGAGCACAAAAAGCAAAAAGGAGCCGATAATCAACGAGGCGAGCGTCGCTTCCCATGAGATGAATAACGCGACGATGGCGTATACCAGCACCTGCACCATGAGTGACAGCACATTGACGCTGTGCTCGAAACCGTTGGCGGCGCGGTAAGCTTCCGAGGCGATGGAATTGGCGAGCGACCCGACCGGCTGGCGCAGATAATACTGCCAGCGGCTGGCCAGCAAGGCTTCGATCAGATCCAGACGCAATGCGGTGGCTACATGCGCAACGGTATAGCCCACCTGACGGTTGGCCAGCAGTAACACCAATCCCTTGAAAAACATGCCGCCGACGATAATGATCAGAATGGTATCCAGCGTGGGATCGATGCCGATGTCTTGCAACGCTTGCTCCATGAATTTGCCGATGCTGGAATCGGCGGATCCGCTGGACTCGCCGACCGCGATCGATATCAAAGGCAGTAAAGCGGTCAGACTCAACCCTTCAGCAATACCGGCGATCAGCAGTGCAACGAGCACAAAGGCGCTACGCCGGGGGAAGACCATAATGTACGTATATAAAGTCCGCATAAGCCGGTTACAAAAATAAATCAGAAATCATTGGATTGTTTACAGGATCATGATGCATCGGATACGTCGCATAAAACGCCGTCGATCAATTGCTGGATGCGCTGGGCGCGGTTGGCCAGGCGCGTATCGTGCGTGACAACGATCAGGCTGGCGTTGATTTTATGATTTAACTCCAGCATCAAATCGAATACATGCTCGGCCGTTTGCCGGTCCAGATTACCGGTCGGTTCGTCCGCCAGAATGCAGGCCGGTTGTGTGACCAACGCACGCGCCACGGCGGCGCGCTGGCGTTCCCCGCCGGACAGTTCGCCGGGGGTATGCGTGAGGCGGTGGCTCAAACCGACCAGCTTGAGCATATCGGCGGCGCGGTCGTAGGCTTCCTGGTTGGACAGGCGGCGGATCAGCAGCGGCATGGCGACATTTTCCAGCGCGCTGAATTCCGGCAGCAAATGATGAAACTGATAAATGAAGCCGAGCGAACCGTTGCGCAAGCGGCAACGCTGCTCTTCGCTGATCTGCGCGATATTCTGCCCGAGAATGCGGATGTCTCCGCTGCTCGGCGCATCCAATCCGCCCAGCACATGCAGCAGCGTGCTTTTGCCCGAGCCGGATGCGCCGACGATGGCGAGCATCTCGCCTTTGATCAAGTCCAGATTGACGCCCTTTAATACCGGAACGGTCAGATCGCCTTGCGAAAATTGCTTGACCAGATTGCGGCAGGAAATAACCACATCATTCATAGCGCAGCGCCTCCGCCGGGTTCACTTTGGACGCCCGGTAGCTGGGGTAAATCGTGGCCAGCAGACTCAAAACAAACGAAGTGACGGCAACGGTGGTGATGTCCGCCATCTGCGGATCGGTTGGGATCTTGCTGATGTAATATATTTCGCGCGACAGGAATTGCACGTTGAACAGGCTTTCAATGAATGACACCACTTCGCCGACGTTGTAGGCCAGCAGCATGCCGCCGGTCACACCGAGTATCGTGCCGAAAACACCGATAAACGTTCCCTGCACGATGAAAATCTTCATGATGCTGCGCGGACTGGCCCCGAGCGTGCGCAGAATCGCGATGTCCGATTCCTTATCGGTGACCGCCATCACCAAGGTCGAGACGATATTGAATGCCGCAACCGCAATGATCAACGCGAGAATCAACGACAGCATGCGTTTCTCGATCTGGATGGCGCGGAAGTAATTGGCGTGTTGTTTGGTCCAATCGCTGATATAACTATCGATAGTCAGCATCGCGGGTAATTCTTGCACCACTCTGGGCGCTTGAAACAAATCGGTTAGTTTCAGACGTACACCGGAAACATCGTCGTTTTCCATGCGATAGAGTTTTTGCGCGTCGAACATGTGAATCAAGACTAGGCCCGAGTCGTATTCAAAATGCCCCACATCGAAGATACCGACAATGGTGAATTGTTTCAGTCTTGGCAAAATGCCCGCGGGTGTGACTTGGCCTTGCGGTGAAATCAAAACAATTTTGTCGCCGACGAAAGTCCCCATCATGCGCGCCAGCTCCATGCCGATCACGATGCCGAATTCTCCCGGCGCCAGGTTATCCAGCGCGCCGCTGACCATCGATTGGGAGAAATTAGCTACCTTATCTTCCATCGCAGGCAAAATGCCGCGCACGATAACGCCTTGCACCACTTGGTTATGCGACAGCATGCCTTGCGCATTGACGAACGGCGCGGCGGCTTCAACGGCCGGATGTTTGGCCGCTTCCTCCGCGGTTTGCTGCCAGTGGCTTAAATTGCCATGCACACTGCCGATCTGCACATGCGACGCAACGCCCAGAATGCGGGTGCGCACTTCCTTCTGAAAACCGTTCATGACCGACATGACGGTAATCAGCGCCGTCATCCCCAATGTAATGCCCATCAAGGAAATCAGTGAAATAAACGAGATGAAGTGGTTGCGTTTTTTGGCGCGCGTATAACGCAATCCAATGAAAAGCTCGTAGGGAGACACGAATTAAAATACCCGTAATAAGTTCAATTGCGAAGTTTGCCACATTTAAGCAAGGCTTAACAAATAATCGGGCATCGTACGACGGGAATGTTACAACAGTGTAGGCAGTTAGAAACTGCCGCGGGCCTCATTGACCATTTGAGTCAGCTTGGCGATATCGAGCACATGCAAATCATGCCCTTGGCGCAGGATGAGGTTGCTTCTGACGAGATTATTCAGTTCACGCGAGACCGCTTCACGGTGGGTGCTGACCAAATTGGCGATTTCGGTTTGGGTGGGGGATGGAGAAATGATCGCGGCATTCGTCGAAGTCATGTGATTTCTTGCCAGACGCAGCAATTCCGATTGAATCCGGTTACGCACCGCCAATGTGCTGTAATCGTAAACGCGTTCGGTCAGACGGCGGACTTGCCCGGTCAAGCGCTTCAATATGGTTTCGGCGATCAGCCGGTTGGAATACACCAGATTCTTGAAATCCAGCGCCGGCATCGATGCCAGCAACGTGCTGGTTCTGGCGATGGCGGTGGCGGAGCGGGGGTGACCATCGATTGCCGTCAGCTCGCCAAACATTTCGCCGGTGGGTAAATCGCACAGGATCACTTCCTGCCCGGACAGGCTGTGATACATCACGCGGATTTCACCCTGGACAATGAAAAATGCGCTATTGGTGTGATCGTGATAGCGCACGATTTCATTCCCCGCGTCATAGCGGTGCCATTGGCAAGCAGCGGCGATCGCTTCAATGTCCTTGGGCGGCAGATGTTGAAACTCTTTAATGGCAGACAACATCGCCGTAGCGCGGTCAGACGGTATATTCCGCATGTTCATTCTTTCCCGGTTTTCTAAAAAGTCTTTGTCCATTTTCAGATTTTAAACAACCTTACTATCCCCTGACAGGGGTAATGATATATCAAAATAGAATAAGGTAAAAAGACTTCTTGTTTGAACCGGGAAAATAGAAAAGCCTTGGAAAGCAATGAAAAAGATCATCGCGCCGATAAAACACTTAATATTTGTTGATAATGATCAATGTTTTTTGACATAAGAGCAACAGTTGCTGAAAAGATTGATAAGATGAAGATGTAAATAGCATGATGGGCTAGATTCATGTTGTTCAATCTCACTTCACTAGGAAATGGTAAGGGGAAGATCCATGACAGCTTTTCTGAGCAGTAGCAATTTCACAGCAAGCTCCAGCGATGAGCAGCAATCACTGGCTCAGGCATTAAGCGATATTCTGAAAAACGAGTATCACGGCAGTTTCTTCGTGCTGCTGGCTGAGTACCAGCGCATCCTGGCGGATAACCATCAGCGTCGGCGCTGGCCGGAAATCCACAAAAAGCTCGATACCTTATTCAAATGCGGCAGTGCGGAAGTCATCAGCGGGCCGATGATCGGCATCCCCGTTTCCATCCGCGACAGCGATTATTTCAAGGAAGCGGCTCAGTTGACTGGCAAGGAAAGATCCATGATGGCTACCATCGAATGGATGGCCACCGCCTGGAATGCAACGTATGCCGACACCGGTTTGTGGATGGGAAAAACCTTTGAGCCGGTATCGCGCGAAACGGTGGCGGCAAAAACCCGCAACGATGCGAAAACAATGAGCGGTTATGATCCGGCCGCTGTGCGCATCGGACGCAATTTTTTCCGTGAACCGCCCGATCCCAATGCGCTGCAAGCGATTGGATTGCCCGCGCTGACACAATTATGGAAGCTGAAAGACCGGCCGATGCGCCCCGATGCGCGCGGATTCGACTGCCAGCTGCTGGCGGAAAATCTGGCTAAGGAGAAAGCCATTCCATACAGTAAAACCGGCGGTTATTTTCTTTGCAACATGGGCGCTTCCGTGGTTCCGGAAATGCATGGCAAAGCCGTGTACCAACTGAATTACCGCTGGCCTGACCTCGGTCCGGTGTATCCCATGACGCGCTTGATCGATGAAATCGTTCGCATCGACGACGGTATTTATCTGGGGCAATTGGTGTTCGCTACGCAGCATTACAGCTTGGGAGCCTTGGTTTTGCCGGATGGCCACGCCGCATCGATCGGCGATAACTACCCGTACTGCTCGATGATCGACAATATCAAACGAATTTTTCCCATGGGCTGGGTGGATGAGAAGGATCCGTACGGCTATCAGAACAACGGATTCTTCCTGATGGTCGATCCGGCTTATGCCAAAGCATTTTATGCGGACGATGCATTTCCGCAACTGCGCCCGCGCTCCGGCGAAATCGGCTTCAACGAGCTGGGGTATGCGCAAACGGCATCCATTGCGTGCGTGTCTGAGGGTGAAAAAGCCGCAGCGGCGGGAGTGCAGCACTGGCCGGAAATCACCGGTTGGGCCGATGGCTGGAAACAGAATGAAGCGCTGAAGCGTAAATTTACCACATTCATCCTGGAAGAATCGCCCAAGGGAGCGGAAGATGGCGAGGTGACTCAATTGCTGCGCGAAGGCGAGTCGATTTTGCAAATGCTGCAACGCATCAGCGCTGAAATTTCCGCGCAGAGCAATCCGCAAGACAACCTGAAACATTTCGAGAAGCTTAACCGTCTGTTCCGCCGGGGTGTTGCGCCAACAGTGGAAAATGGCTTATTTCAGGGGCACGGTGAACGCGGCTACAACATCCGCATCGATAGCGATGAAACGGCGGATTGGTACGGTGAAACAACACGCACGGCCGGTTTTGATTATTACCACGGCGCCACGCTCAACCTGCATTGCGGTTTTGCTGAAACCTTCTGTCCCGATCCCAACGCCAAACCGGACGATGAATATCTTTTTCCCGGTCGGCTCGCAAGCGATCTGGCGTTGGGACACAGTACACCCAACGTGCTCAACCTGATTTGGCACAGCATCGGCAAGTATATTTTTCCATGGGCTGGCAAATCGTATGAAAAAATTTCCGGGCGGAAACTAAGCATGCTGCTCGACGAGAGCGACGATCTGGCCGAACGTTATCCCGAGCGTGTGCATGCGTTGAAAACACATCTGGCCAGCGCCCCGCATTACGCGCTGGTGGAAAAAAACAAAACGCATTATTGGGATGTGGAAGGTGTGTACGCCCGGCATTTGAAAAGCGGTGCTTGGGATCGCGGTATGTCCGGTGAAGACAAGGCATTCTGGGAAAATGAGGCGGCTGCGCACTGGGTGGATGGCCACAATATTCAGGACAAGCGAGTCATTGCGGCGGATCCGCTGATGCGGATTATCGATCTGAATTACCGGATTCCGGATGCAACGCTGCAAGCGGCATCGGCGGCTGGACCGTCGCCGTTTGCGCGGCAAGGCTACATTTTTCTCGGTGTGGATGGCCGGGAGTCGATTTTACCGATGAATAATGGCGATGGAAAAAAGAAAAAGGTATTTCAGTTTCACTACCGCTTTCCAATGATCGGCGGTCCTGTGCCAATCGGTTTTTGTCTCGATGAGATCGTTGAGCTCGCCGATGGCCTTTATCTGGGGCAATTGATTTATTCCACGGCATTGGATAAACCCTTTCATTCATCGGTCGATCCGGCGGAATACCGCTACCAGTTGTTCGGTTATTTTTTGCTGCTCGATGACGCATGGCAGTATCACCGGCTGGCGATAGGCTTGGATACATTGAATTAATCAGCGCGGAGGAGGAAAACATGAGTAATGACAGGCACAATCGAGGCGGCATCCGGATCGATCTGGAACATGGAACAGCCGATACTTCCGCGCTCGGCAATATCGCTATTTTTCCTATTCCCAATACCACCCCCGATAAGATCAAGACGCTGCGCGATCTTGCGTTGAGCGATATCAAACTCAGCGATTTTCCGGTGGTGCAGGCGTGGCGCAATCAGCTGTTCGATCCGGAATGGATACCGGAGGTTTGCGATGAACTGCCGCGTTTATTAACCGAGTTTCTGCGTCAACCCGATCATGCGGCGCTGCCGCCGGTGACGCGCCGCGCGCAGGCGTTGAAACATGTGTTCAGCCACAAAACGCCGCTGGTGCGCAGCACCGATTTGCTGCCGGGACAAACGACCACCAGCTTTGTCGGGCCGGTTGTGTATATGGATATGAGCGGTTATTGCATCTGGCCGGAGCTGGGAACGCTGGCGAAACGGCCGCAAAATCCGTTCAAGATCAAACCGGAAGTGGCTAAACGGCTGAACGAGGAAATTTTCCCCTTCTGGTTGGAACGGCGCACGGTGCAGGAAGCAGCGCGCTACAGCGGCTACGATACCGCCGATTATGCCAACGATCAGCGCGATGAAGTCGATGGCGGACTGTATGAAGGCAAACCTTCCATCGATCCGCCGCTGAAAAAAAGCGCCGGTGAGACGCCTAAATGCCAGGAGTTGCTTGAGCGGGTGGCGTTTTATCTATCCGATAAGGCCACGGCTGTATCGCATACCGCGCCGGATTTCAGCCGGGTGCTTAAATTTGGTTTTGATGGACTGATTGCGCAGTTGCAGCAGGATATCGCGAGCGGTGTTGCGGATACGCCGGAAAAAATGGAGTTTGCCCGTAGCGTCATCGCAGTGTACGAAGGCGCCAAGATCTATGCCGGTCATTTGGCCGATGCCGCCGAGAAAGCTGGAAATAACGAGCTGGCGGCTATCTGCCGCAAGGTTCCGGCGCAGCCCGCCAGCACACTGGCGGAAGCGATGACGGTAGTTTGGATTTGCTATCATCTGCTGTTGCAGGAAAACACCAATTTTGGCCTCTCGCTGGGCCGCTTGGATCAGACGCTGAATGAATTCTACCTGCGCGATTGGCAATCGCAGCCGGATGAGGCAGCGAAAGCGGCGTATACGCGGCGGGCGGTTGAATTGATGTGCCACTTCTTTTTGCGTTGCTCGGATCATGTGCCGTTGTCGCCGGAAAGCGCGGAGGTGCTGTTTGCCGGTAGCGGTTCGAATCAGGCATTAACCGTGGGCGGTACGCGTTGGGAAAATGGCCAGACGGTCGATGCGGTCAACGACATGACCTACATCATCCTGAAAGCGACCGAAATGCTGTCCATCCGCGATCCGAATGTGCATGCCCGGTATCATAACGATGTTCATCATCGCGCGCCGGATGGAAGCCCGTTGGCGGCGGATGAGATTTCTCCCTATCTGAAACGCATTTGCCAGGTGAATCTGGTTACCCGCGCAACACCCGCGCTGCATGGCGATGTTCCGGTGATCCGCAGCATGGCGAATTATTATGCCAAGCACGATCATGTCACGGCTGACGAAGCGTTGGCGGATGCGCATGATTACGCATCGATCGGCTGTATCGAGCAGAATGCCGACCATAAACATTATGGCCATACCGGTTCCACCCTGCTGGTGCTGCCGGCGGTGCTGGAGCTGGCGATGTTCGGCGGCAAGCACCGCAGCGACGGGATCGGCAAAAACGATCCCAATTTGTTTTACGGCAAACCGGACTATACTTCCCCGCCGTTGACGGCGATGACATCGATGCAGGATTTCGTCGACAGCTTCCGTTTCCAGCTCGATGAAATGGCGCGGCATTGCGTGCAATTCAACAATTATCTCGGACGCACGCTGGAAAAAGTCCGGCCATCGCCGCTGCTTTCGGGATTATTCGACGGACCCACGAACAAACCCGGAGAAAGCGACGCTAAATTCCGCGATGTGTCCTCCGGCGGCGCCAAATATAACTCTTCCGGGGTGGCCATTATCGGACTCGCCGATGTCATTGACTCGTTCTGTGTCATCGACGCGCTGGTGTTCGGCGGAAAAATATCGGCGCAGGAATTGATCGCGGTGTTGGATGCCAATTTTGGTCACAGCCCATCGGCCGGTAATGCGGCGGAAACGCACAATTTTGTCAAAAACTGGCTGGATCGGATCCGGCAATTGGCGGGTGGTTCCGGCACGCATCCGGCGGTGATCACACCGCAGCGGTTGCAGGAGTGTATGCGCCTGATCCGTCTGGCGCCGAAATATGGCGCCGGGGTCGATCAAACACCCGGCGGCATTTATAACAATGCGCTGGCGGTTAAATACACGCGCTTGCTGACCAAAATGATCCAGGAAGTATTTTTCAAGTATCGCACGCACCGTGGCGGGCGCTATCTGACCGGTTACTGGAGCATGACCAATCATGCCGGGTTTGGCATGCTGAGCCGCGCCACGCCGAATGGCCGCGTCAATGGCGCATCGTTCGCCAGCGGCATCACGCCGTGCCCCGGTATCGTCAAAGCCAATGGCGATGCGGTCATGCTGCTCGATCATATGCTGTCGGTCGCCAGTGTCGACCCGGATACGGTACAAAACGGCTACACCTACAATCTCAGTCTGACGCCGCGCGGTAAGGCGTATGTCAATGAAGACACCGAGCTTTTTGCCGCGCATATGAAAACATTCATGGATCAGAACGGCGTGCTGGTGCAGCTGTGCGTGACTTCGATCGAGGATTTCATCGCCGCCAACGCCGCCGCAACGGCGGCAAGCCGCGCCGATGCGGGAGAAGCCGAGCAGAAAGCGCTGGCTCCCTACAAAGATTTGATGATCCGGGTGGCCGGTTACTCCGCTTACTATGTCACCTTGAGTCCGTTGATGCGGCAGGAAATCATCGATCGCGCCAATTTCGATATGAAAAGCGGCGTTGAGCAGCACGAAACCATAGGAGTATAACGATGCACGCCACTATTCCCGCGTTACCCGACGGTATTCACTATATTCTGAAATCCGGCATCCAGCTGGGCGAAGCGGACGGCAAGCTGAGCGGATTGTTGAATCGCATGGAAGGCAAGATGCTGGCTGCGGGTATGGCCGTAATGATCAAGCTCGGTTTTGGCTTTTTGATCAATCCAGGCTTGAGTGAATCGCAAGCGAAAAAAGCGCGGCATTTTTTTGAAAACAACTTCGTCATCAAAGATCCCAATGTTCCTGGCGGTATCCGCTACTACCAGGGCAAGATCCTGATCCGCACCCGCAAACAGCAGGACGACATGAATGTGCTGATTAAATTTTGCCCCGATCCGGAGGCGCTTTTTATCGATACGCCGTTCGGCAGACAATTGAACCCGGTGGCAATCGTTACGACCGAAGCGCTCAGCGAAACGGAAGCGGACCGGGTCGAGCGCGATCCGAACGAAGTGGATTTAGTGATCCGGTTTAGGGATACCCAGGCGATTCTTGGATTGGCCGAGCGCCCGAATGTGGATGTCGCGCAATTATTGATTGAAAATCTGGTGCAGATTACCGGCAATTTCGGGCATATGTTCAAGTTCGGTGCGATTGGCATGAACGTGCAGGTGGCCATGAAGGATATTTTATGAACGGCGAAAAGGGGCTGGTTTTCGATATCAAGCGCGATTGCAGTGAAGACGGCCCCGGCATCCGCACAACGGTGTTTCTGAAGGGCTGTCCGTTGTCCTGCGTCTGGTGCCAGAATCCGGAAGGCAGGGCGGTCAAACCCGAGACCGATATTCATGGCACCCACATTGGCACGTGGTATACGGTGGATGAATTGATGTACCGCTTGTTGCAGGACAAGCCGGTTTTTACCTCGAGTGGTGGCGGTGTCACGCTATCGGGCGGTGAGGCGACGTTGCAGATGAGTTTCGCCAGCCAGCTGTTGCAAGCATTGAAGCGCGAAGGCATCCACACGGCGCTGGAAACTAGCGGTTTTTTCGATTACCCGCGTTTCAAAAAAGAAATGCTGCCGTGGCTGGATTTGATCTATTACGATATTAAGCTGATGGATGAGGCGGCCAGCCAGCAATATTGCGGACATTCGAGCAAGCGCATGCTGGATAATTTTTCCCGCCTGCTCAAGGATGCGCGGATACCTGTGATTCCGAGAATTCCGCTGATTCCGGGAATAACGGCGACCGAAGACAATCTCCGGGCCATCGCCGCATTTCTCGATCAGCAAGGCATCAAGTCGTGCGCTTTGATGCCCTACAACCCGCTGTGGAGCGATAAGCTGAAAAAATTGGGCTTGCCGGTTCGCTACGAGCACAAAGGCTTCATGACACCGGCCGAGCAAAAAGCCTGTATCGGCTACTTCACAAAATCCAGTTAATCCAATCGAATGAGAGGGAGATCATGCAAAAAGACTTTCATCATGCAACAACTTATGTCTTGGCACGCTTGGCCGGTTTTGATCACCCCGCAGCGGATATCATTGCCTATGCTTCGCAATATGTCGACGATGCGACCAATTCAGGGGTGATTCGTTTTACCGATGGTTCCATGTATGAACATATCAGTTCGTCGCATAAAACATTCGATTACAAGAATTTTGACGAGCTGGCCAACCACCAGGCGTGGCTGCCGTTTCATTTCTTGCCGGGCAATAATGAAGCGAATGCCAGGGAGAATCCGCAGGATACCTTCATGGATAAAATCGTTTGCAAACCGGACAGTCCTATCGCCAGAGAGATGGTGGCAGCGTGCATCAATAGCAGAAACAGTCCGCACGCTTTGCAGCGGCTCGGCATTACCCTGCATGTCTATGCCGATACTTGGTCGCATCAGGGTTTCGCCGGAGTGAATCACAAAGACAACGATATCAGTAAGCTGAACGATGAGGACAATCCCGGCAATTACCTGGCGGCCCGATTGAAAGATTTCTTTGGCGACGCGTTTGATGATGTCGCCAGTAAGCTGGTGGGCGATACCTTGCCGCTTGGTCACGGCGCCGCGCTTTCCTATCCGGATCGCCCCTATTTAAAGTGGAGCTACAAAGATCACCATAAGAACAGAGTCGTTAGAGATAACGCGGCAATTTTTCTACAGGCGGCGGAAAAAATGGTCATCGCTATGCAGCGTTTCCGCCTGGGTGACGCCAATGCCAATGTGCCCGGGTTGCAGGCGACGGATAAAGCCAGAATCGAGGCGTTGTTCCGCAATATCAAGCACGATGAAGAAAATGCCCGGCATGCAGCCTGGCTGGAGCGTATCGCAACCGGTTATTTCAATTTCCCGCCGGTTAATCTCACGTATATCGCAAAAGGGCCCGGCTCGTGGAAACACAAGGCGCTGGGTACGATCAGAGTTACCGACGATAAAAGCGAGAGGTTTGAACTTAAACCTGACTTTCTGACCAGCCATTGGAAATTGTTCCACGATGCGTTGCAATTACACCGCTTTTATGTGATTCATGAACTGTTGCCGCGCTATGGTATTTGCGCGGCATAGCTTCAGGTTATTGCGAAATCAGCGCCTGCAACCGGTATCTTGGCGGGATATCCGGGAAGGCTTTTATTGCTGACTGATCTTATCGTCGAGATGCTCGACCCTGACTTTGGCGACGCCATGCAAGCCGATCTTTTTGGCTGCGCCGTGCGATAAATCGATGATTCTGCCTTTCTTGAACGGTCCGCGGTCGTTGACCAGAACGTCGACATGACGGCCGTTTTGCAGATTGGTCACCCGGACGCGCGATGGCAAGGGCAATGTTTTATGCGCGGCGGTTAAGCCGTGCGGGACGAAACGTGTTCCCATCGCGGTGCGATTGCCCGATTCCGAGCCATACCAGGAGGCATGGCCGACTTCCCGGTAACCGGCGGCCGAGCGCATCGGGTAGTAGGTGACGCCCTTTATCTTGTATGGTTTGTTGTAAGGTGCGGTGAGACTGGGGTAGCGTTGACTGCCTGCATCGGATGAACGCTGCGAAGTACCGGAGAACATCGAAGCGCAGCCGCTGATCAAGCCGGCAGTCAGCAGCATGACGCCCAGATGCTTGCGATAGGTTGATTGTTGCATGGTATCTTTCATACACAAGTTTCCAAAACGCATTGGATTATAACGGTATCTCGTTGCCAATAGTTATGATCGATGGGATGCGCTTTTGTTCGCATCACAAAATCTTGAATTTGCATTGATCAATCATATTATCATCGCAAACCGGTGCTGAAGCGGCAAGATTGCGCCAGCGCATTCAACGACAAAGGAAGAAGGACTGAACTATGACGGAAAACAGTCACATCAAAATCAATGGCGCGATCGCACACGAGAGTCCTTACGGCATGCTGCGCGAGCCGACTTTTTCGGGCGTGATGTCCTTCATGCGGCGCAATTACAGCAAGGATATTTCCGGGGCCGATCTGGTGATCAGCGGTATTCCGTTTGATCTGGCGGTGACTTACCGCTCCGGCACGCGCTTCGGGCCGCAGGGCATCCGTTTGGCGTCGGCCGAAGTGGCGTCGATGAAACCTTATCCGTGGGGGTTCGATCCGTTCGAGAACCTTGCCGTGGTCGATTTTGGCGATTGCTATCTCGATGTGCATAATCCGATGACCATCCATGAAACGATTGCCGCTCATGCCCGGCATATTCTGGCATCGGGTGCGCGCATGCTGACGTTTGGCGGCGATCACTATATCAGTTATCCGCTGCTGAAAGCGCATGCGGAAAAGTTTGGCGCGCCGCTCGCGCTGATTCATTTCGATGCGCATAGCGATACCTGGTCAGACGATACGCCGAGTTCGCTGAATCACGGTTCGATGTTTTATAAAGCCGTGCAGGACGGATTGATCGATCCCAAACACTCGGTACAAATCGGTATCCGCACCTGGAATGACGATTTCATGGGCATACATGCGTTGGATGCGACTTGGGTGCACCGGCATGGCGCCGATGCGGTGATCGCCGAAGTTGAACGTATCGTCGGCGATCGTCCGGCTTACTTTACCTTCGATATCGATTGCCTCGATCCGGCGTATGCGCCCGGCACCGGCACGCCGGTGTGTGGCGGATTGACTACCGCGCAGGCGCTGGCGATCATTCGCGGTTTTACCGGCATTAATCTGATCGGTATGGATATCGTGGAAGTGTCGCCGCCCTACGATCACAGCCAGATTACGGCGCTTGCCGCGGCGCATATCGCCTGCGATTTGATTTGCTTGCTGGCAAAACGCAAAGCGGACGGGTTGCTGCATATTTGACCGGGCGCACGTTAAAAAACGTAACGCAGGTTAATACCGCCACCCCAATCCGGGCTGCGTTCCGAGAAGCCTTTCAGGCCATAAATATTCAGTCTGAAATGGTTACTGACTCTTTGTGAAAGATACACGGTAAGGTCGCGGCTGTCTTGCAGCCGCACCGGCGATTGCCCCATGTTGTAACTCGTTCCCAAAGTGACGGTTCCGGATAAGCGGTAACCGATCCCGGCCGCGCCATAAAATACGTTGTGAAACGTCACATTGGATGGATTGCCGAGGATCCGGTAGCCGAAAGTTGCGCTGAGTGTGAAATTCGAGATGGTTTTAAACAAATCTCCTTGCACTGCGTAATCGACCTGACCGGTACCCAGGTTCTGGCTGGTGCTGGCCGTGGGGATTTTTAACCGGGCGGTGATATCAAAGGCGATACCGGTCGGCGCATGATCGATTAAGTTGTAGCTGAAGGCGGTAACTACGTCGCCCAGCCCGGAGCGGCTGGTGCTTGAAAGCGGAGAGCCGCCCAAGGGAATGCCGCCTGCCAGGCCGAGCGCGCCGACTTTAAGCTGCCTCAATTTGCCAATGGCATCCGCTGAATCATCATCGCCGTCATCACTGCCACCGCTACCACCATCGTCGCTGCCACCACTTCCACTTCCACTTCCACTGCCACTGCCACCGCCACCGCTTCCGTCGCCACCACCATCATCAACTCCACCGCTACCACCGCTGCTGCCGTCATCGCTGCCACCACCGCCACCGCTGCCGCTATCATCTCCACCGCCGTCATCACTGCCGCCGCCACCGCTGCCGCTATCGTCTCCACCGCTGCCGCTATCGTCTCCACCGCCGTCATCGCTGCCGCCCCCACCGCTGCCGCTATCATCGTCGTCATCGCTTCCACCTCCGCCTGAGCCGGAATTTCCGCCTGAGCCTGAGTTGTTTCCATTTTCGGAGATAATCACCGGGCAATTAATGTTTTGCTCATCGCAAATAACGATACCGCCGCCACTGGAACCCCCGCTCACACCGCCTCCATTAATGATGGTTCCTCGGCCATCGATACCGCCGATCCCGGGACCCAGCACGTTGTCCGGTCCGGTCATATTGAGGTACGGAAGGGTTACACGGAAGGATGCCCGGCCCTTGTCGTAGCGTGCCGTGAATGGGACATACCAGATATCGGTCGCGGATGGTCCGCCGTATTTGCCCGTTGTGAAGTCGGTTGCGGTGCTGAAGCTGAATCCATTCGCAAATACTGCGGGGGAATTACCGGCAATGGATAGAAGCAGAATTAACCGGAACGGCTGAGATGATAAGAATCGGTGCATGGAGACTTGCTATTGTTGAGGTTAATTTGGTGCTCGACGTGCAGGGAGTTATTCCTACATGATTGAGTATAATTATCCTACATAGGATAAAACTAACAATTTGAAAAGTAAATAAGTGTTTTACTGATTTAAGTTTGAGAATACCTTGATCGCGCGTGTTTGCTTAGCGATCCAAATCCCTATCGCGATGACTGAAGTCCCTGTCTCGATGACCGCTATGATCGCGAATTTGATCTCTATCCAGGACATGATCTCTGTCCGGAACATGGTCTCTATCCAGGGTATGACTTCTATCCAAGGCATGATCTTTATCCGGAGCAGGCTCCCTATCGCGGTTATGATCTCTATCCGGTTTATCGATATCGCGCAGATTGTCCTTGTGATCGCTTGGTCTCTCCGGACGATCCGGGCCCTCGGTGGACTTCTCGGGTTTGTCCGCGGATCCGTGACCGGAAAGATTATCCGCGCGGTTATCTTGCGGCTTCTCACCATGACTGCTTCCGGAAGAGCCGGAATGGTCAGTTTTCTCATCGCGGCCAGCCGGGATTGCTGCGTCTTTGGCATGAGAATCGCCTCCGGATGCGTGGTTCTTGCCCGAATGACCGTCAGTATCCTTTTTTAATTCCCCTTTATGATCCGAACCAGACCCAGACCCGCCACCCTGGTTTTGTTCGTTCTTGTTACTTTGAATCGATTTGGCCTCATGCTCGGCGCCGGAGTTATTTTTTTTGCCGCGATCGCTGGTGTCGAATCCATCGCTGTCGATTCTTTCCAGAATTTGCAGTTGCACCGGCACTTCTTGCTTGAGTTCAATCCGCTCCGGGTTGATGCGCTGATCCGCTCCGGGACGGCCGCTGATCTGAATGCGTTGATCCAGTCTGAGATCGCTCCTTGCGTTACCGGATACCGGGCTGCCCGGATCCAATGTGACAATCCGGTTACTCAGGTTTAGTTCCTTGCCATCCACCGCATTGACATAACCTTCGATTACGACATGATCGACATTGCCGATACTCTGCCGGGTCGGCTCCGCCTGAACCTGATGCGCCTTCATTTGAAGGCCATCCCAACGGCCCGCGATCGACACTTCCATGCCTTTTGCAAGACCTTGCGGCATTAATTTGGCATCGTGATGGATACGGGTGCCATTGACTTCAATGCCTTGTTCGTCGATTTGCGTGATATGGCCGTTTAATCTGGCTTCAGCGCGCGGTGCGATGGTCTCGACGCGCGAGGCGGCAATCGTGCCGCTGGAAAGCCGGTGACCGCTGACTTGTACCCAATCGCCGTTTTTCAGATGGGAGAAATTGCCGTGCTCGCCGCCTTGTCCGATCCGTACGGTTTGACCCAATACTTGCATTTCTCCTTTCGCGGCATCGAAGTGGCTGACCGGCCCGACTGCGGCATGAATCACTGCAATGTTGCGCGCCGTGAGTTTATCGCCTGTGCCCAGTGCCCGGGCGGCAACGACCTGGCCCACGGCCAGTTCGCCCGCGCTGGCTGGCTGGCCATCCATGGAGATGGTTGTGCCGGGGCTGTAATGAATTTCAATGCCGTTGACACAAATACTGGCGAATCCGGTGATGACGCCCACAATTCCCGTGCCGCCGATACCGCCATCGTTTGCGATGCTTCCGGTTCCGCCGATTCCGCCTTGCGGATTACCGGTGCCACCCATGCCGCCATCGTGCAGGCCAGTCCCGCCGATACCGGATTGAGCCGCGCCGGTGCCGCCGATTCCGGAGTGGGCAAGCGTGACAGGGTTAATGAGAGAGGCATTGCTATCGCAGTTATTTTGCGCGAATGCGCTGACCGCGCATGAGAATGTTAAAGCGATGATGCCTAATTGTTGCAGGCTGGTTTGGCATATCGCTGCTAATGAAATTTTTTTCATTCGGATAGATTCAAGTTCTTGTGCTAGGAGTGCGAATCGCTTGCTTGCCCGGAGGTTTTTTCCGCCTCGACCGGCTCGCTGTAATAATAAATGCCAAATGTCATGCGGTAATCCGGTTCGCATTTTTGCGCATCGGTTTTTTCCAGTTCCAAAGCGCTCTTGTTGATCGCAAGCAAGGATTCCATGCCAAGCTGCGCGGATTTCTCTGCGAGAATTTTGACAGAATCGGCGCTCAATCCATCGTAGTAGACGCTGCGCTCCAGAAAAGGCTGATTGTGACCGAGCAAGTTGCTGGTTGCCGCCGCCGCGTGATCGTGCAAGTTATGGCCAAAATAAAAAACTTTTTCGTCAAAGCCATGCGCGGGAATGAACGCCGCCGTATTGAGACAAACGCGGTTTTCTTCGTCGAAGTGCGCCACGCCGAGCCTTAACCACTCATCAAGCACAACCCGTGAGCGGATATCGCAGCTCACACTGGCGACCAATCCCTCAAAAGAAATATCGCCCCCTTCCCGGGCGAATCTTGGCAGCCGCTTGGGTTGATTGTTTTCGTCCAGATAACGGGGATCGCTGCTCCAGAGACTGACCAGCCGGGCGCCGAGTGAAACCGCTTGCGGCGTGGTTTCGGTGTCGGCATAACTGCCATGGCGCAAGCGCTTGATGTCTTTGCGGTGAATACCGGTCAGCAAACTGAGATGACTATCCGTAGAAGGCTTGCCGCCGATTTTGAAGTCGTTTGCCGCCACTTCGACAAATAAATCTTTCAGCATTTCCGTCAGGAAAGGATAGGTAATTCCTTTGGCCAGCATCAGTTTGATGAATGGACGTAATACCCGGCGCACTGCTGTGATCAGTGCCGGTGAAAGGTTTGAATTGGTTGAATGAACACCATGCATAACAATTGTCCGCGAGGAAATTAAACGCCATTAACTAATGATTGCAAACCATTTTAGCATGTTGTGGGAAAATATCACACAAATTGTTGACATGGAAAATTTTCCCACGTATAGTTCATTGTGTGCGGGAAAATATCACACAAAAATGGCTTTCATCAATGATGCATCGAAAGCTGCCGTTTTAGTAAATGTTGAATGAGAGATTCTCTATGTTTGAATTATCAATGATAAGAAAGAGTAAAAGGATCATTGCCAGCAGTGCGGCGATCCTGGCTTTATCGGCAAACAGCGTTGCGGCTGATAACCAAGTCAATTTTGCACTAACCGATATCCCGGGCCGCTGGTTCGATACCGGATCGTCAGTCGCGGGAAGCCGCTCGATTGCCATCGCCACACCGGGCGCAAGAGTCAATTTTTCAGGAAATTCCAATACCGTGCATACCAGAACCAGTTTGATTTACCCGACTGGCGCGGCGGGCATGCCATTTAATACCGATCCCAAAAAAGGCGGCGATAGTTTGACGCTGACAACGCCGGGACTGTATGTCTTTACTTGCAGTATTCACCCGTACATGTTCGGTGCGGTGATTGTGGACGATCCGGCAACTACCGGACTGGACCTGGGTTCTTCACTCAGCTTGATCAACGGTATTACGGTTCCAAGCAGCAGCGATCTCGCTACACGGTTGTTACGGACATTCTTCATTGCGACCAATCCGGCTAATTGGCAGGATTATGCGAAAAATGCACCTTGGCATATCACTTATCCCAACGTCGATGTGCGCGTGGACATCGGTGTCGTCAATTTGCCCGCCGTATTGAATGCGCGCTACGGCAATGATATCAATTTGCCGACGCTGCAAAATCCCGCGACCCCGGCGGTTGGGGAAATCTGGGCAGCGACGCAATTTGAAATGACTGCGGGAAAATCCAAACCGGGAACTGTGTCCGCAATCGATGGCACTAACTGGCAAGTAACGCGCAAGGTGGCGCTGCCTTCGATCAAAATGAACAATCCGCACAATATGTGGACTGATAAAGATCAGAACGTGATCTATGTAACGCAATGGTTTGACAAAAAACTGACGGTTTATGACCGCAAAACCGGCGCGCTGATCCGTAACGTATCCGTCGGTGAAGCGCCAGCGCATGTGATGACCTTGACCGATACGGATAGGCTGCATATTACTAACAATGGCGATACCCGCACGGATTCCGTGATGGAACTGAGTCCGTTGGCTGCCCAAGTGTTGCGCCGGGTGGATATCGGACGCGGCAATGCGCATGCGCACTGGATGAGTCATGACGGTAAAACCATGGTGACGCCGAATGTGCTGAGTGGGGATACCACGCAATACAATTTCAAAACAAATTCCATCGATGCCATTTTGCCCGTGAGCGGCCATTTCAGCCATCCACTGGCCACCGGAATGATGCCGGACGCCAGTAAGTATTACGTTGCTAATTTACTGGACAGCACCATCACCGTGGTTGATATGAAATTACATACCGTGATCAAGCACATTAACCTGATCGAGCATTACGATCCGCTATCCGGCGCTATTTCCGGTCCTGTCGGCGCGTTGCCGGTGCAAACCCCGGTATCGCCGGACGGGAAAAATATGGTTACGGCGAATACACTGACCGGTACGATCACCATTATCGATACGCGGCCCAATCTGGCGACAACCGATGAAGTGGTGGCTATGCTGCCATGCGACCCCGGTTGTCATGGCGTGCAATATGGCGCCAAGAAAGGAGGCGGTTATTACGCCTACGTGACGAGTAAATTCTCAAACCGGATGCTGGTCGTAGATCCTGATCCCAACGGCGATGGCGATCCATCCGATGCCAAGATAGCAGGTAAAGTCGGACTCTTCGCCGCAAGCTCTACCGCTAAGGATGACACGATTACGGCTAATCCTGGCATGGGAGGACAAGGTATTCTGCCGGTTCCGCTGGTTTATAACGGCTGGGTTCAAAATTTACCGGCAGCGTGGCGCAATCAATTGACTGCGGCACAGCAAGATCCAATTAAGTAACGGAATGTTGGATAAGAAGATAGTTTCAGAAATAGGTTGTTAATTTAACTGTTGTACAGTGTTTGTTACTTTTATCAATGAGGAGAAAAAAATGAGTTCAGGACATGACGGATTTGATGATGATTCATCGGGACACGAGCACAAAGCTTTTAAGTTCACGATTGTGGATAGTAAAGTAACGGCTGCATTTGAGCTAAATGATGGTGTGTGGGAAACAAAATCGATCGACGATGACGGCAGTGAAACCTACGTAGTGGAAGGAATCGAGGTTGTTCGTACCGAAGTCAAATCTTTCGGCACGGAAATAACCCGCTACGCCGACGTCGATGGCGATGGCACGTACTTACGAGTTTCGGAGCAATGGACAATTTCTCCGGGCGCCAGCGGCACGGTTCCAAAGTTCTCCGGACCGCTGAGATTCTCACCCACCGATAACGATGATGATATCGCTGTGCGCGCCGGTGAAGATTGCTCTGGCGGACGTGGTTCCGATGATTTTGTAATCCGCGATGCATCGCATTTGCGCATCGATGATTTCAGCTCGCTGGAGCACGATATGCTGGTTTTCGATACCGGCCTTGGCTTAACGTCGAAGGAACACTTGGCCAGTTTTGTTACCGATATTCATCAAGAAGGCACCAATTTTATTGTGAACTTCGGTTCCAATGTATCAATCACGCTAATTGGCGTGCAACCGGATCACATCAGTTGGGATGATGTCAGCGTACTGAGCTGATATCCGCACATTGAGGGGTTTTTAACCCCTCTCGTTTATCAATTTGAGCTTCTCTGGATTTCCCAAATAGGCCGTATTGCGCCGTTTTTGGGAAGCAGGGGAGTGTTTTCTAAAAAATTGGCTAACTGTACATTTTTTGGAATTTACAGATAAAGGAATTTACCATGAACACTTTACTTATCGGCCAAGAGCATTTGCTGCAAGCGAAGATTGCGTATACGCCGCGCAGTGTTCCCTGGTACGAAGTGTTAGACATCGTTGACATCGACAGACGATATGGATTCCAGAGACCACGTGTTGCCCTTTCGTTGCAACTGCCCGCTAGCAGCGAGTCGCTTTCCCTTGGAGTGTGCGTCTATCGATCGTAGGTAGAACTCCGGGCCAAGACTCATCTTGACTTCAATCAGACCGTGTAGGTTGTGATCAACCTTTACGGCAACAGTGCGTTTTGCATCTCCATCCCCGGGATTGGTTGCGCAATGTAGATTAACCACATAGCCAACGATTCGATCCAAGCTTGGCTTAACGATTTTGAGTTGCTCAGAGACGAATCTAAGCATGTTGATTTGCGGCTCGCCTATGAAACACTCCTTGAACAGGACAACATCCTCAGGCGGTGTGACAGAAGACGCCCAGTCAATTCCCAAGTCGAAAGCGATCTTGCCATCAAGGCCAATATCAGCCATCGCGTCACACATCCGTGCATTTAGTGCAAATTCATATGCTTCGATCAGAACATTTGGTTCTTCCCGACTGACCGAGTTTTCTAGCAGGAGCACGCCTCTTGCAATCCTCTCGACCATCTTTCTGTGTATTGGCGCATCAAACAGGTCATCCACTTGTTCCGGTTTGGTAATCGTGTTTGAGACTTCAAAACCAAAACTCCCGCTAAACGTGTGGCAGAACTCGAAGCCAGAAAGTAGATCAGAGGCGTTCGGCAATGGTTGTTCATAGTGAGGTTTTGCATCAATTTCTGAGCATGCGGAGTAAAGCAACAAATTTCGCATCGCTTTCACATGCTTTGATGCATCTCCAATCGGGATAGACGTGGCGTCGTTTGAGACTCTCAGCCGAATCAGAAGGGAGTCGGTATTTGAGCCAACGATGTCGGCGCATACATCTGCGATGGGGCGTTCTTCAACTTGACCAATTGAGAATACCGCTTGGTCTATTCGGGCACGTGTATCAGTAAAATGGTCGTCAGCGGGAAGAACCAACTCAAGTGGGTTTGGTGAATCGACTTGAAGTCGGAAAATCTGCCATTTGTTGTTTCTGGTCGTTGTTCTGCGCCAGCCCAATCGCTCTAGATACGAGCGAATGTCATAGAGACTGATTCGACCAAGTAGATTGCTTTGATCGCGGAACCGATTCATGACAGAGCCCCTTCATAGAGCTTCTGTTTCAACTCATGCAGTGACTCGGGGGTCAGCAGCTGATTCCGTGGAATGCGTATTCTTTGGGACGAAGTATTTTTTGTTTCCGCGCCATCGATAAAGTGGTAGTAGCAGCACTTTCTAATCATAAGCTCGTCTTCAGCTACGTTTAGCCATGCTTCCTTTTCCTTTGGAAAACAGCACACCACGAGCGCGCAAGGCATTGACGAGTTATCTCGCCTAAACACGAGCCGATTGTATGCATCTGCTTCAAGATCAAACACGACATGTGCGTCTTCGGCAGACCAATTGATGCTTGCCTTCAACTGCAATTCAAGGAACGCTCCAAGGTCGATTCGTTTGTTTCTGTGCTCTCCGATTTTACGAACTTCCAAGTCGATGCCATAGTCCTTGGCTACAGCATTTGGTGCGAAGCCAGAATACGCAATGATGGCGCTCACGTAGGAAACGCTGATCAGTTCCTCAATTGTCTGGGTAGGCAACATCGTTTCGGCGGTACCTGATACCTAATGTAATATATACGACAAAAAATGTCGCATAACCTGGAATGGAATGTTGTATGACATGGTTAAGTTTTCCTAACTGCTTATTACTTAATAAACTTTAGAATAAAAAACTGCGAATATAGGGTATAAGCGCATCATTTGCTTTTCTCGTTTAAGTAACGAGGGCTACAAATACATACCTGTAAGAAACAATTATCGAATATAGAGGTTTATCGCCCCTAAGACAATCAGTTAATCCTGTAAGCTGTGCTTTCCAAGCACTCGGATGCAAAGACGGGGTGCGGGTGAGCAGCACTACTGGAAGTTATGCGCGGTTGACATCGAGTTATTACTTGCGTTGCAGTATTCAAGCCCATTATCGAAACCCGAGATAGTATCAAAACGCCAATTGAAGATTTGCTCGGTAAAAACTGCGTTTCTTTCGCAGTTCATTCCGGGAGATGCAGGTATGGGATTCTGATTTGCATTGATACAAAGAACTCATCGTGACCCGGATCACGCGGTTAGAAAAGCGCAGGATTTCGGCATCGGCATTAATTGGTTCTCAATCGCAATATTAAATTCCAATTGGATTACAATCAGACCCATTTCACGGGCGGCGCCGGTGGTGGAGCGAACCGGACGGAAGAAAAGGTGTTGTTCTCGCGCATGCAAATTGTGTTCTGAGTTGTTTCTCACGGGTTCAAATCAACCGGTTTTCACTTTCAGCTTCGGAATGAATGCGCTATAGTGAAATGGTTATGTTCCGGTATCACAGTTTGGTTATGATGCGCGGGCAATTGCATCGCATACAAAAAAGGAAAACTCATGGCAAATTGGTTTGAAAATAATTCATTATCGATTGGGCGTACCCCGCTGGTGCGGCTCAATCGGGTGACTGATGGCGCGGCGGCATTGGTGCTGGGGAAAATCGAAGGGCGTAATCCGGCATATTCGGTGAAATGCCGCATTGGCGCGGCGATGATCGACGACGCGGAACGCAGAGGTTTGCTGGGTGCGGGAAAAGAAATTGTCGAACCGACCAGCGGCAATACCGGGATTGCATTGGCGTTTGTCGCAGCGGCGCGGGGAATTCCGCTGACCTTGACGATGCCGGAAACGATGAGTGTGGAACGGCGCAAATTACTGGTTGCGCTCGGCGCTAAACTGGAGTTGACCGAAGGTGCGCGCGGCATGAACGGCGCTTTGGCCAAGGCGGAAGAAATCGTCGCTTCTAATCCCGGCCGCTACGTGTTGCTGCAACAGTTCAAGAATCCGGCCAATCCGGCCATCCACGAAAAAACCACCGGGCCGGAAATCTGGGACGACACCGATGGCGCGGTCGATATTTTTGTCGCAGGCGTGGGAACGGGCGGCACGATTACCGGTGTGTCGCGTTATCTCAAGCAAACCAAAGGCAAAGCCATTACCTCGGTGGCGGTGGAGCCTGTTGCAAGCCCGGTGCTGTCGCAAAAGCGCGCAGGCGTGTCGCTAGCGCCCGGGCCGCATAAGATTCAAGGGATCGGCGCCGGTTTTGTGCCGGATAATCTCGATCTTTCGCTGGTTGACGAAATCGAGCAAGTCAGTAATGAAGAAGCCATACTGTATGCGCGGCGTCTGGCGCGCGAAGAGGGGATTTTGGCGGGCATTTCCTGCGGCGCTGCGGTAGCGGCTGCGGTGCGCCACGCTAAACGTCCTGAGAATGCAGGCAAAACCATTGTGGTGATACTGCCGGATTCCGCCGAACGTTATCTGAGCAGTATTCTTTTTGAAGGTATGTTTGATGCGCAAGGCTTGGCAACAGAGTGAACAATAGCAAGCGAACACGGGATCTTTTGCTGCGCAGTGCGCAGCTGGATGTAGATAGTATCGTAGCGGAGCTGCGCACGCTGCGGCTGGCGTCGTTGGAAAGCCGCAACCGGCATGACCGGCCGCCCCGGCTGCCGTCGCGTCGGATTCTGGCCAGTGTTGCGGAAGGCTTGAGCGCGGCCATGTTTCCGAACCGGCTGGGTTCGTCGGAGCTGGCGGACGAAGGCATCGATCATTATGTCGGGCATACCTTGAATATGACGTTGCGCGAGCTGATGGTGCAGATTCAAAATGAACTGCACTACAACTCGGGACTGGAAATGCTCAGTGATGAAGATCGCGCCCAATCGATTGCCATTACGCAATCCTTTGCCAAGTGCTTACCGCAAATCCGTACACTGCTGGAAAGCGATATCAAGGCGGCGTATGAGGGCGATCCGGCGGCGCGCAATCTCGATGAAGTGCTGGTGTGCTATCCCGGCATCATGGCGATCTTGCATTACCGGCTGGCGCATGTTCTGCATGGCTTGGGCGTGCCGTTGATCGCACGCATGATTTCGGAAATCGCGCATTCGGTAACCGGTATCGAAATCCATCCCGGCGCGCAGATCGGCGGCAGTTTCTTTATCGATCACGGCACCGGCGTGGTGATAGGCGAAACCGCCATCATCGGCCAGAATGTCCGCTTGTATCAGGCGGTGACACTGGGCGCCAAGCGTTTCCCGGTGGATGAGAACGGCGCGTTGGTGAAAGGCAATCTGCGCCACCCGATTGTCGAGGACGATGTGGTGATTTATGCCGGTGCTACGATATTGGGGCGTATTACCATCGGGCGCGGATCGACGATCGGCGGCAACGTCTGGTTGACGCGCAGCGTGCCGCCGGGCAGCAATATTTCTCAAGCGCAGATGCGCCAGGAAGTGTACGAAAATGGCGCTGGAATTTGATTTGTGCGATTTTATTTTAAACAAGGGTAATTATGACGGCTCATAAACTTATACTGACGTTGGATGACGCGAAGAAAATAGCCGCCGGGGCGGAAGCGGAAGCCAAACGGAACGGCTGGCCGGTGGTCATTGCCATTGTCGACGATGGCGGGCATTTATTGCATTTGCAACGCCTTGACGGGGCGCAGTACGGTAGTATTCAAGTCGCGATGGAAAAAGCGCGCGCGGCGATCGCATTCCGCCGTCCGACTAAAATATGGGAAGAAAATATTGCCGCAGGGCATTTGCGCTATTTGAATTTGCCTGGAACATTACCGATCGAGGGTGGCTTGCCGGTTACGATCGACAATCAATTTACCGGCGCGGTCGGTGTCAGTGGCGTGCGGTCGCATCAGGATGCGCAGATTGCTCAGGCCGGGATTGATGCTTTGTTATCGAATAAGTAAGCCGTAGTATCCGCGGGCTGTTTTTTATATCGCCGGGAAAACCGGCGGTCATTCAAATTTGCTGTTCTTCAGCCTGGCCCAGGTAAATGAGGATGGCGGCAATGATCATCACTAAACGGAATGCAGCCTGCTGTCCATTGGCTGTTTCCGATTGCCACATCAAAAACCATTCGCCGCCCATCGTCATGAATCCGGTAAACCACAGTAAAAAGCCCAATGTCAGTCCGAGAATTGCCAAACCTTTTGCTTGATTGAAAGCGACGGGATTCTGGATGCACCGGTATAAACGCAAACCGCCAAGCCAGCACAGCGCGGCAATAGCGATTTCGGTGCTTATGATGAGGCCGTAAACGGTGTGATGGATGACCGGAGAATGGATGGCGCGCCATAACCCTTGATTACCGGGAAACGTGGTGTCCATCATCAGCACGTGGGCTACCAGGGTGAAATTCGAGTTGTAGTCGGTGAGGTTATTGAACGCCACCAGCGAAGCGTACAGTGCAAAAGCCAGCACCAAGACAAGTTTTGATATTCTCGTATACATGACTCTGACTCAAGCGGAAATGCTGCGCATTGATGAGGAGTTACAAAAGAGACTTTGCTGTGGTTGAAACCCGGCCAGATTAGTCAGAGGCTTGTCTGGCCGGGCTATTCACAATACTACATGGCGTGGAAATTACGAAACTTGCTGAATTCCGGACAATAACCAGGTGGCGTTAGGATCTTTCAGATCTTTTTGCACGTGCCAGATTTCATCGAATGCTTCCGGTTCCCCATTTGGAAGTTCGCGCAGCTGGCCGGTGAAACGCACGCTGGCAATCGCCATGTCCTCGGTAGTTTCCACTTCCAGCAAATTGGCATCGATAAACATGACTTCCGATTTATGTTGGGTATCGCCACTTTCCTGCATTTGTGCGCTGATTTCCGCCAGCATTTCCGCGGTTGTGAAATCACGGATTTCATTGATGTCGCCACGATCATGCGCAGCCTGTAAGCGGATGAACGAAGCTTTGGCGTTGCGGATAAAAGGTTCTACTTTGAAATCCGTGGGAATATTCGGTTGCTGATATGCGCTTCCGCTGTCTTCACCGGACGCAGTTTCTGCGGGTGCAGTGAAGGGGGGCGTATTGAAGCGGTCTTGCGTGCCCACAGCGCCCATGCCGGAATATTGCATCGAAGCGGCGTGCTCCGCTTTGGGTTTTCGCAGCATACGGATGACGAAGAAAACAACGCCGATCAGTAACGCCATAATCACAAAATCCATCATATTGATATTTTCAAACGCGCCACCCATGAAGAGCGCAGCCAATAAGCCGCCCGCTGCCAGACCCGCTAATGCGCCGCCCCATTTGCTGCCAGCGGAAGGAGCCGCAGCCGGTGTTGCAGCAGGTGCTGCTTTTTGCGTATTGGGCGCTGCTTGCTGATTGACCGATTGGCGTTGCGTGCCGATATTTTTACCGCCGCCCATACGTTTTGCTTCCGCATCGAAAGCGAGCAATCCAAAACTGAGAAAAGCCAAAGTCAGAAAGGTGAGTGTCTGCTTCATCGTTTTGTCTCCCAAACTGTTATTAAAAGATTGAGTATAGCATCGTGCTTGTATTACCAGCTATACAGAATTTTTCGACCTTGAATATCCTGAAAAATTTCAAGTTATTTTGGTTGCTGCTAGTAATGAATGAAATGCCTGACGGTACTAGCGCAGCAAGACTAGACGTGGAATTGCATCACGCTCTATCCACACAATCGCGTTTTGGCTAAATTGCTGCCCCAATGATTTGGCGCTGTGCATATCGATTCCGGGGATAAAAAAACTTTTTTCTGCCGGCCATACGCCAGCCGGATCCGTGTGCACACTTTCAATGCCTTGATAGGCATGACCGGCCAGGAAATGTCTGAGCGCTTCATGCGCCGCTATGTTTTCCTCACCGCTGACTGATTGGCTGCACGGATTATAGGCGCTGATGATTGCCGCGCATGACTGATTTAATGTCGCCAGGAATTGCGCGAGCGGTTCGGAGTATTGATCGATTTTGAGCGTAATGCAGTCAGCTGCGGTGCCGATCCGGTAGTCCGCATGGGTGTAGTTTGCGATCAGTGAACTGGAGATGGTTGAGGAAATGAGATTTTTCCGGTTAATGTTCATGCGCATGGCTATGGTCATGCGCGGAATCCTTGGTTGAATGGACGAGCTCATTATATTGCTCGGGTGTCATTTGACTCATTTTGAGGATGAAGGCGGCCATCGCCCAGATCGAGTCATCGTCGTGACTGAGTCCCCAAGCCGGCATGGCGGTCATTTTCAAACCGTTTTTGATGACCCAGAAATATTCCTTGGCGCGATCCTCTATTTCGGCTTGATCGATGACCGGTTCGCGCTGATGGAATACCGGCGGCTGAGGGTATAAACCGGCGGAGAGTTCCGTGGGCTTCAAGCCGGGTGCGAGATGGCAGACCGGGCACATGGCATCGTAGTGAACCGCGCCAGTCTGCAGCAGCTTCTCATCATCCAAAGGCGGTACTGCCAAATTCTTGGCGCGTGCTTCAATGGAGCTTTCACGCACCCACTCGATGATTTTTTCAGTGACGGCCCAGTGTTTTTCGGTGGCTGCCATATTGTAAGCACCGGAACCAAGCGCGGCTATGACCAGAGCGAGTAATACCAAAAACAAACTCAGAATCTTTTTCATGTTTCACCTCATTAGATGATTGAGTGCTGGTTGCCTGGGCCGGGTAGCTTCGTGATCATGCTACTTTCAATTCCGGTGAGAATCAACTTGCATTCTCGGGATCGGCGGATTTGCCGCTTTCCAGCTTGGTTTGAATGCTGGCGTGATCAAGATGCGGTGCAAACATTTCGATGAAATCAAAAATATAACCGCGGATATAGCTATTGCGGCTGATACCGATGCGTGTGGTGCTGGGTTCAAATAGATGACTGGCATCGATGGACCGAAGGGTTTTATCGCGCTTGGCATCAAAAGCCATGTTGGCGAGAATACCTACACCCAATCCCAGTTCCACATAGGTTTTAATCACGTCGGAGTCAATTGCGGTGAGTACCACATTGGGTTCCAGCCCGCGGCTTGCAAATGCTTGGTTGATTTTTGAACGGCCGGTAAAAGTGGAATCATAAGTAATGATGGGATATCGGTTGATCGCTTCCAGCGTGAGCTTTTTTAATTTCAGCAACGGATGTTTGGGTGGTACGATGATGCAGCGGTTCCACTGATAGCACGGCAGCATGACAAGTTCTTGATATTGTTCCAGCGCTTCGGTGGCGATTCCAATATCCGCTTCACCTGAAGTGACCAAAGCGGCAATCTGTACCGGGCTGCCTTGCCGCAAAATGAGTTTGACCTTCGGGTAGCGCGCGGTAAAGCGTTTGATCACGGGCGGCAGGGAATAGCGTGCCTGGGTGTGAGTGGTCGCGATGGTTAACGTGCCACCGGCTTCGTTGGTAAATTCTTGCGCTATTTTCTTCAGATTGTCAGCATCGCGCAGCATCTTGACGGCTGTTTGTATGATCAATTGTCCTGGCGGTGTTATTTTTACAATGCGTTTACCATTGCGCAGAAAAATATCGACCCCGAGCTCTTCTTCGAGCAATTGAATCTGCTTGCTGATGGCTGGTTGAGAGGTGTGCAGATTTTTTGCCGCTCTGGATAAATTCATATCATGATTGGCGGTTTCGCATAAATAGCGCAGTTGCTGAAGTTTCATAGGTTACGCCTGCTAATAGAAAATGGTGATATATATCTAATATAATATTATTTTGATTTATAAATAGGTATTGATATCATGCCATGCGGTTAAAAGGGAAAAATGCAGTTGCAAGATTTATTCTGTCAGGTTCTCTGATCAGTTTCATTTATCATACACACTAGAATTGATTGCCGTGACAAGTTACAGGCGATTGCGCTTGGTTTTTTGATAAAATAACAAATTACGCTAAGCTCCAGTAGTAAAAATATGGACAGAAACGGCTAACTGCCGGTAACGGCTGATCAATACGATTGCGGTGTGTTCAAAAAATTTTAATAGAAGCGCAGAAGCTGTTCCGCTCATCAGAATGACAGGTGAACGGCTGGGGTGGCGGATTGCTGATTCATTGGCAGGTCTCGGCAATTTCCCATTAATGAAACAAGGATCGATTAATGAGTACAAATATTGAGAATAAACCGAAACAAGTAACATGGTTCAATGGTTGTGGCGGACGGATCGGTATCGTGGTGGGTGAAAGCGGTGAGCATGCCTATATCGGCATGGCATTGCGGCATGATGAAGACGATGATGTGGACCATATCATGAAGTATGGCGCCAAATTTCCATTGGATGCGGCCTTATTGCTGCCGGTGTCGAAACGGTATACGCACGAATCCTAAAGGCATAATCCATTGGGTATCTTTGAATGAATAGGCGGGGAAATTAACGATGTATCGCTATGATGAATATGATCAGCAAATAGTGGATGAACGTGTCAGGCAGTACCGTGATCAGGTGCGCCGCCGTCTTTCCGGCGAATTGACCGAACAGGAGTTTTTGCCGTTGCGGCTGCAAAACGGTTTGTACATGCAAATACATGGTTACATGCTACGGATTGCGGTGCCCTATGGCCTGATTTCTTCGCAGCAGATGCGCATGTTTGCGCATATTGCGCGTAAGTATGATCGCGGCTACGGTCATTTCACCACGCGTCAGAACATTCAGTTCAATTGGCTCAAATTGCAGGATACACCCGATATCCTCGCCGATTTGGCGTCGGTGCAAATGCACGGCATTCAAACCTCCGGCAACTGTGTTCGTAACATCACATTGGATGAATTTGCCGGCGTTGCGCAGGATGAAGTGGTGGATCCGCGTCCGTATGCCGAAATTTTGCGTCAATGGAGCACGTTTCATCCGGAATTTGCCTATTTGCCGCGCAAATTCAAGATCGCCATCAGCGGTGGTAAAGAAGACCGTGCAGCCATTTATGCGCACGATATTGGATTGGCGGCTATCAAAAATGCGCAAGGCGAAGTTGGCTTCCGGGTTGTGGTGGGCGGCGGTTTGGGACGGACACCGATTATCGGCAGTGTAATCTGTGAATTTGTGCCATGGCAGCATATTCTGACGTATGTCGAATCCATTTTGCGGATATATAACCAATATGGCCGTCGTGACAATAAATACAAAGCGCGTATCAAGATTCTGGTCAAAGCGCTGGGAATCGATGAATTCAGACGTCAGGTCGAAGCCGACTGGGCGGATCTGAAGGACGGTCCCGGCACGCTAACCAGCGAGGAAATCAACCGGGTCGCATCGTTCTTTGCCGATCCGGCGTATGAAACATTACCCGATCATGATTCGAAGCTAAATGAATTCAAAGCGGACAGCCGCTCGTTCTCGAACTGGTTATCGCGCAACGTCAAGCCGCACCGGATTCCCGGTTATGCGATTGTGGTATTGTCATTGAAAAAAACGGGTAATGCACCCGGCGATGCCACTGCCGAGCAAATGGATTTTGTTGCGGATCTGGCGGATCGCTACAGTTTCGGTGAGTTGCGCATCACGCATAAACAAAATCTGGTATTGGCGGATGTCCGGCAAAAAGATTTGATCAGTCTGTGGCAAGAGGCTTCCGCTCAAGAGTTGACGACGCCCAATATCGGTATGCTGACGGATATTATCAGTTGCCCGGGCGCGGAATTTTGCACGCTGGCCAACGCACGCTCGATTCCGCTGGCGAAGTTGATTGCCGAGCGCTTTGAGAATCTGGATTATCTGTACGATATCGGTGAAATTACGCTGAATATTTCAGGCTGCGTCAATGCCTGCGGGCAGCACCACATCGGCAATATCGGTATCACCGGTGTGGAGAAGAAAGACCACGACGAATGGTATCAAGTATCGATCGGCGGCGCGGAAGGTAACGACAGCTCGATCAGCAAAATTATCGGCCCGTCCTTTACTTTTCATCAAGTACCGGAAGTCATTGAGCGTTTGATTCATGTCTATCTGCGTGAACGTTTCGAAGCCGAGAGCTTTATCGACACGGTGCGCCGTGTTGGCCATGCACCGTTCAAAGAACATGTGTATGCGACTGATTTCGCCGCGCAGGAAGACGAAGCCGCCGACAAACATGTTGTGCTGCCCGCGCAATATGATGTGCCTTATTATTCCCCCAGGTTTTAATGAACATGATTATCAAAAATAAAGCGATTGTCGCGGACGATTGGACAGTATTGCGGTTGCAGGAACAAGAAACACCGGAAAGCGTTATTGTTGCAGCCGGTAAGGTCATTGTGCCGCTGAAAGTATGGCAGGCGCAACGCGCAGCATTGCAGGATCGCAAGGAAATCGGTGTATGGCTGGCCAGCGATGAGCGGCCTGAAGAATTGAAAGGCGATATAGAAAAATTTTCCGTGATTGCGGTTGATTTTCCGAAATTCTCGGATGGCCGCGGTTACTCGATCGCCTTCAATCTGCGTGCACGCTTAGGGTATAGCGGAGAATTGCGTGCGATTGGCGATGTACTGCGCGATCAGTTGTTTTATTTGCAGCGCGTGGGTTTTGACGCGTTTGCGCCGCGCCCGGACCGGAAAATTGAAGATGTAATAAAAGGTTTGAGCGATTTTTCCGAAGTGTATCAAACTTCGTTTGATCAAAAACTGCCGCTGTTCCGGCGCGTGCAGCGCAAAGCAAATGAAGCGGCATCCAGCTAATGAGTGATGTGCAACAAAAAATCGAGCAGGTTGTTGCGGTTCTGACCGAAACAATCCATGATTTTGCGCCGGTTACTTTTGCTAACAGCCTGGGCGCGGAAGATATGGTCTTGACCGACATCATTGACCGCTATCAGTTCGCTATCGATATGTTCAGTCTGGACACCGGCCGCTTGCCGCAAGAGACTTATGATTTGATGCAAGTCGTGCGGGAGCGGTATAAAACGCCGTTGCGTATCTATTTCCCCAATGTAAAACAAGTTGAAGCGTATGTCGCGGAGCATGGCGTCAATGGGTTTTATGACAGTATCGAGTTGCGCAAGGCATGTTGCCATATCCGTAAAGTCGAACCGTTGCGCCGCGCCTTGCAGGGTAAACGCGCCTGGATCACCGGAATCAGAAGCGAACAAGCGTCGACCCGGTCGAATTTGAAAGTATCGGCTTACGACATGGACAATCGCATGCAGAAGGTCAATCCGTTACTGGAATGGTCCAATGCGGAAGTCTGGGAATATCTCAAACACTATGACGTGCCTTATAACAAACTGCATGACAAGTTTTATCCCAGTATCGGCTGCGCGCCCTGCACCCGCGCCATTACGCCGGGAGAAGACATCCGCTCCGGGCGCTGGTGGTGGGAAGCGCCGGAAACCAAAGAATGCGGATTGCACAGCGGCAAGGTTGTACCCATAAAATAACATCTGCGATTTGTTTGATTCGCCATCGTCGTAAACCGTCTCAGTCCGGTTGGAATCAGCTTAACTGAGCATGCCGAGTCTGTTGAGAGAAAGAAAATGAGTAACCATCCTTTTAGCCATCTCGATGCGCTTGAAAGCGAAGCGATTCATATCATGCGTGAAGTTGCGGCGGAATGCGCTAACCCGGTTCTGCTGTTTTCCGGCGGTAAGGATTCGATTGTTTTATTACGTCTGGCTGAGAAGGCCTTCCGTCCCGGCCGCTTTCCATTTCCACTGATGCATATCGATACCGGGCATAACTTTCCAGAAGTGATCGCGTTTCGCGACCATCGCGTGAAGGAATTGGGCGAGCGGTTGATCGTGCGCAGCATGGAGGATTCGATTAAAAAAGGCCGGGTGGTGTTGCGTTCGGAAACGCAAAGCCGTAATGCTTTTCAGTCGGTGACACTGCTGGACGCCATCGCGGAATTCAAATTCGATGCGTGTATCGGCGGCGCGCGCCGCGATGAGGAAAAAGCCCGTGCCAAAGAGCGGATTTTTTCTTTCCGCGATGAATTCGGCCAGTGGGATCCGAAAAATCAGCGTCCGGAATTATGGGATATTTACAATACCCGCACGCATCCGGGAGAAAATATCCGGGTATTTCCGATCAGCAATTGGACGGAACTCGATGTCTGGGAATATATCGCCCGCGAGCAATTGGAAGTGCCGGAGATTTATTTTGCCCATACGCGCGAAGTGATCCGCCGTGCCGCTGGTCTGCTGCCGGTTTCTCATCTGGTGCAGCCGCAGGCGGGCGAGAAAACCGAACATATCGTGGTGCGTTTCCGCACCGTGGGCGACATGAGCTGTACCTGCCCGGTGGAATCGAATGCGGCCAATGTCAATGAAGTCATTGTGGAAACAGCGATGACGCGGATTACCGAACGCGGCGCGACGCGCATGGACGACCAAACGTCGGATGCATCGATGGAATTGCGCAAGAAAGAAGGATATTTCTAGCAAATGAATGCGTTGTGAGTTCTAGCGGGCTGCGCGCATCAATCCATTCTTAATAATTTTTTCTATACTTCGTGGTGTTACGAATTACCAAAAGGTTTCCAAATGTCGGCGGCTGAGAAAATTTCCTTTGACCAAACCGGATTATTGCGTTTTATTACCGCTGGCAGCGTGGACGACGGTAAAAGCACATTGATTGGCCGTTTACTGCATGACTCAAAGTCTATTTTTGAAGATCAGTTAACTTCCATTACCAATACAACGCGCAAACGCGGCGCCGAAGGTGTCGATTTATCGTTACTGACTGATGGATTGCAGGCCGAACGCGAGCAAGGGATTACCATCGATGTGGCGTACCGCTATTTCGCCACGCTCAAACGCAAATTCATCATCGCCGATACGCCCGGGCATGAACAATATACCCGCAATATGGTCACCGGCGCGTCGACAGCGAATCTGGCGATCATTCTGATCGATGCGCGTAAAGGCGTACTGACACAATCGCGCCGTCACGCCTATTTGGCCAGCTTAGTGGGAATTCCGCATCTGGTCGTGGCCATCAACAAAATGGATCTGGTAGATTATTCGCAAGCGGTTTTCGACAAGATTCGCAAAGAGTTTAGCGTTTTTGCCGAGAAGCTTAATCTGCGTAACATCGCCTATATTCCGATGTCGGCGCTGAATGGCGATATGGTGGTGGAACGCGGCGATCATCTCAACTGGTATCAAGGCTCAACCTTGATGGACCTGCTTGAGACGGTATCCATCGAGGACGATATCAACCGTGAAGATTTCCGCTTTCCGGTGCAATGGGTGTGCCGCCCGCAAACGAAGGAATTGCACGACTTTCGCGGTTACATGGGGCGTATCGAATCGGGTTCGGTGCGGACGGGCGATGCCGTGACGGTGCTTCCATCCGGTCTGAGTTCACGTATTAAGGAAATTCTCGTGTACGAGGGGCCGGTTGATGAAGCCTTTGCACCGCAATCGGTCACATTGACCATTGAGGATCATTTGGATATTTCCCGTGGCGATATGCTGGTGAAGACAGGCGATACCCCGCAGGTTACCAAGGCGTTTGACGCGATGCTGTGCTGGCTTTCCGAGCAGCCGCTGGATCTAAACCGGAAATATCTGATTAAACAAACGACGCGTGTTGTTAAATCCGTTATCAGCCGGATTGATTATCGCGTCGATGTCAATACGATGGCGCAGGAAACGGCGAGTGCGTTGAAAATGAATGACATCGCGTATGTCGGACTGAAAGTGCAATTACCGCTGGTGTGCGACGATTATGCCGGTAATCGCGCTACCGGATGCTTCATTATCATTGATGAAAGCAGCAACAACACAGTGGCTGCCGGTATGATTTTACCTGCTGAGGGGTCGGCATAAATTCGCGAAAACGAATGTTTGCATGATGGCCGCTGTGGGATCCGAACGAAAATAAAACTGAACTTGTGTTTAATATTGCCGTGCTTTTTCCCGTAGATTCGGGAGAGATGTGTTGCGGCCGTGGTGCGTATTTCCGAGTGATATCAAATCAAGTATGCGATAAATTCGCAGATACAGGTAGAATATCGGCTGGAATCCATCGGGCTGGACGCGCAAGGAAAATATTAAATCAAGCTAACAGTATGAATTTAATAAAAGAACAAGATAAAAAACTGAAGGGATTTACTATCCTGGTGGTGGAAGATAACGAGTTAAACCAGCAAGTTGCAAAAGGCTTGCTGGAATATAATGGCGCGACTGTAGCGATAGCCAATCATGGAAAAGAAGCATTGGAGATGTTGAGTAAATCCCCCTTCGACTGTGTGCTGATGGACATTCAAATGCCCGTGATGGATGGCTTGGAAGCCACGCAATTAATCCGCGCCAACCCGCAGTGTCCGGATACTTTGATCATTGCAGTAACAGCCAACGCGGATCAGCATCACAAGGATTTATGCCAAAGCGCGGGGATGAATGATTTTTTGACAAAACCAATTGATCCAGAACGATTGGTCAATACGCTATTAAAGTGGTTGATGCCAAAGCCGGACGTACAGATTTCATGAGCGCCAAAAGATAAAAAATGAATGGTTTTTTCTTGCTGAATCGGCGGCATCCGATTGAGTATTAATTAAATTTCTGGATGAACAACGAAAAGCCGATACGTGTGCTGGTGCTCGATGATGACAGATTTATGCTTGAATTTGTCAGTCATTTGCTCAGGGATCTGGGTGTCAGCGAAGTGCTGGTTGCCGAGGATGGCAAGGCCGGCTTGTTTGTTATGTCCGCGCAAGTCTCTGCAATTGACTTGCTGATTTGTGACATTGAAATGCCGGGTATGGATGGCATTGAGTTTTTGCGCACTATAGCGGATCAATATTACAGCGGTAAGATCGTGTTATTTTCCGGCGTTAATTCCGATTTGCTCAAGGCAACGGAACGCTTGGCTTCCGTGCGCGGATTGAATGTCATTGGCACATTGGCTAAACCGGTGACGGTCGGTTCGCTGGCAGCCATTTTAGCGCAACTATCGATCCCCATCCCGAGGCGCCCCGATCCTGCCCGGATACGGCAGATTTTTACGGTGGAAGAGATCCAGCAGGCTTTGGCGGCGGATCAAATTGATTTATTTTATCAACCTAAAATCGCCGTTTCCAGCCGCCGTGTTACCAGTGTCGAATGTCTGGCACGGTGGCGCCATGCGCAATACGGATATGTTTCTCCGGATAGCTTCATACCCGTCATTGAGCAAAGTGGATTGATTAATGACTTTACTTGCGATGTGTTGAGAAAGTCCGCGCAACAACTGGATTTGTGGTTGCAGGAAGGGTTTGATTTAAAAATTTCCGTCAATGTTTCAATGGAAAATCTGGACCGGTTTAATTTGCCGGAAATTTATGAGACGGCTGTGCGCGAGTGTTATGTGCCGATTGACCGGATAACATTGGAAATTACCGAAGGCAAGCTGGGAAAGGATTTTGCGCAATCCCTGGATATTCTGACGCGGCTTAGGTTGAAAGGGTTCGGATTGGCTATCGATGATTTTGGCATCGGCTACTCATCGATGGAAACGCTCAAACACATGCCCTTTACCGAACTCAAGGTCGATCGGATTTTCGCGCATGGCGCGGCAAAAGATCCGGCAACTCGCGCCATTCTGGAGTCGAGTATAAAATTGGGTAAGGCGCTTGGTTTGAATGTCGTGGTGGAAGGCATTGAAGCCGAAACAGATTACCAACTGGCGGTAGAGCTCGGATGTGATGAAATTCAAGGATTCTTTATTGCAAGACCGATGCCCGGCGGTGAGTTTACCGAATGGCTAGCGAAACATGAAAAAACAATCGATGAGCGATTCTAAACCATCAGGGCTTCGGACAATAACCAAACACCGGCTGGAAGTACATTCGTATAAAATTGAGTAATAAGAGACTAATTGATTAAGAATATGACAAAAATGGATGCAACGTTGCACACTCAAACGGGAAAAATCGCTGATACGTTAAATTTTAGTTTTGGCTTTACCATAGCCGATTTTTACCGGCGTAGCGGCTTGGTCAAGCTGGACCAAGTATTTCTGGATTTTCTTCGCACCGGCGATGAAGCGCTGTACAGCAAGTTAGAGATTGCGCGCGCGCATCCAGATGATTTGCTGCCAAAAGACGAATCCGCTTTATTGATCGAGATCGCACCTTGGCTGGAAGATTTCATTGCCCGGTTGTTCAACGTCGAGACCGAAGTGCAGCAATTGGCAGCGCGGCATCATGAATTGGCGCCGCTGTATTTTTGTAAGCGGCAATTTGTTCAGCGCCGCGCCAAAAGCAAAGTGAGCGATGAAGAGCTGGCGGGCATTGATGGCTTGGCGCTGGAAAAAGAACTGGCGGCGGAATTCGGTGAGGCTTTCTCAGAGCTGGCTTTTGCCACCAAAGTAACGCAGTGGATGGACGCGGAGGCAGAAAACGAAGCGCGTTTGAACAAGGCGTTGCACTATGCCGCCTGGGCGCTACGCACACCGGCAGGCCAGCAGCATACGCAGCAGGGTATTTTGTTCAAATCACCCGCAAAGCTGGATTTTCAGCATCTGTTGTCGCTGCAAACGGACGATTCGGCCGGTTATACGATGCACCGGCTTGAGCATTTGCGTGAACGCAATGGGTTTGCATTGACCGATAACGGCACCGATCTGATGGGTGCGCTCGATGAAACCAATTACTGCATCTGGTGCCATGAGCAGGGCAAGGATTCGTGTTCCAAGGGATTGATACAAAAATCCAAGTCTCCGGATGAGCCAGCCGCGTTCAAACGTAGCGAACTGGGTGCATTGCTGGCGGGTTGTCCGCTGGAAGAACGTATTTCGGAGTTTCAAAAACTCAAATCGCAGGGCGTTGCGGTGGGTAGTTTGGCCATGATTACGCTGGATAACCCGATGTGCGCCGGTACCGGTCACCGGATCTGCAACGATTGCATGAAATCCTGCATTTATCAGAAGCAAGAGCCGGTCGATATTCCCCAAGCTGAGACCCGCACGTTGAAGGACGTATTGGCGCTGCCGTGGGGATTTGAGATTTATAGTCTGCTGACGCGTTGGAATCCTTTGAATCTGCACCGTCCGGTACCGAAACCGGCGTCTGGGCGCAAGGTTCTGGTGGTGGGCATGGGGCCGGCCGGTTACACGCTGGCGCATCATTTAATGAATGAAGGGCACACCGTCGTCGGCATTGACGGACTTAAGATCGAACCCCTACCGGGAGATATCTCGGGTGTTAACCAGAAGGGCGAGCGTGTGCCATTCCAAGCGATCCGCCTTGCCAGTACGCTGGAAGAAAATCTGGATCAACGTATGCCGGGCGGTTTCGGCGGGGTGGCGGAATACGGCATTACCGTGCGCTGGAATAAAAACTTTCTGAAATTGATCCGCTTGTTACTGGAACGCCGGGAAGAATTCGCATTGTTCGGCGGCGTGCGTTTTGGCGGCACATTGACGACCGATGATGCTTTTGCCATGGGATTCGATCATGTAGCCTTGGCTGCGGGTGCCGGACGGCCGACCGTGCTGGACTTGCCGAATGGATTGGCGCGCGGCGTACGGGCGGCATCGGATTTTCTGATGGGACTGCAACTGACAGGAGCCGGGCAAAGCGATTCCATTGCAAATATGCAGTTACGCTTGCCGGTGGTGGTGATTGGCGGCGGTTTGACCGCGATCGATACCGCAACGGAAGCACTGGCGTATTATCCGGTACAGGTGGAAAAATTCTTGCAGCGCTATGAAATTCTAACGGCAGTGCAGGGAGAAGCGGCAATCCGCGCCGTATGGGATGAGGAAGAACAGCAAATTGCCGAGGAATTTCTCGCGCATGCCCGTGCCATTCGCGCCGAACGCGCGGCGGCCGGACAGGAAAAACGCACGCCGCGGATCATCCCTCTGCTGCAATCCTGGGGTGGTGCAACCATTGCCTACCGCAAGCGCTTGATCGACAGTCCTTCCTATACGTTGAACCATGAAGAGGTGGAAAAAGCGCTGGAAGAAGGAATCTGGTTTGCCGAGGGAATGACGCCAACGCGGGTTAACATTGATGCTTGGGGACATACCCAGTCGGTGCAATTTGCCGTACAGAAACGCGATGAAGCGGGGCAGTGGCAGGATGCCGGCAAGGTTGAGTTACCGGCGCGCGCTTTGCTCGTTGCTGCGGGAACACAGCCCAATACGGTACTGGCGCGCGAAGATGAAAAGATCTATCAACTCGATGGACGCTACTTCAGTGCTTGCGATGAAGAAGGTCATCCGATCAAGCCGACGTACGCCAATCCCAAACCGGACTATCCGTCGGTATTGCTGAGCCGTTACAAGGATGGGCAAGATGGCCGTTTCATCAGTTTCTTTGGCGATTTGCATCCTTCTTATTCGGGCAATGTCGTGAAAGCGATGTCCAGCGCCAAACAAGGTTATCCGGTGGTAAGCCGGGTACTGGAGCGGATCAAACCGTCATTGGATCAACCCGCCGGACAATTCTTCGCAAATTTGAACAATCGGCTGCGGGCAATGGTTCACAAAGTGGAAAGGCTTGCGCCGAATATTATCGAAGTGGTTGTGCATGCGCCGATGGCGGCAGAACATTTTCAACCGGGTCAGTTTTACCGCTTCCAGAATTTCGCCACGCTGGCGACACAGGCCGAAAATACCCGGCTGGCAATGGAAGGTCTTGCATTGACGGGAGCTTCGGTGGACATTGAACGCGGGCTGGTTTCGCTTATTGTTCTGGAAATGGGTGGGTCTTCCGATCTGTGCGCGATGCTGAAACCGGGTGAGCCGGTTGTGCTGATGGGACCAACGGGAACACCGACAGAAATTCCATCCCATGAAACCGTGGTGCTGGTGGGCGGCGGTTTAGGCAATGCGGTGCTGTTCTCCATTGGCGCGGCGGCACGCGCAGCCGGATCGAAAGTGCTGTATTTCGCCGGTTACAAAAAACTGGTCGACCGTTACAAAGTGGCGGAAATTGAAGCTGCGGCTGACATCGTGGTATGGTGCTGCGATGAAGCGCCGGGTTTTACGGCGACGCGCCCGCAAGACAAAAGCTATGTCGGGAATATCGTCCAGGCCATGGTGGCGTATGCCAGCGGTGAGCTGGGTGCGCAGCCGGTAGCCTTGTCCGATGCCGATCATATTATTGCGATCGGTTCGGATCGCATGATGGCGGCGGTCGGAGTTGCACGTCATCATCAGTTGAAGCCTTACTTGAAAGCGGATCATTTTGCGATCGGTTCGATCAACTCGCCGATGCAGTGCATGATGAAGGAAATCTGCGCGCAGTGCCTGCAACCGCATGAAGATCCTGAGACTGGAAAAATTACCTATGTATTCTCCTGCTTTAATCAGGATCAGCCATTGGATCAGGTCGATTTCCCCGGACTTGCAACGCGCTTGCGGCAGAATACGGTGCAAGAGAAACTGACCAGCCGCTGGATCGACCGTTGTTTAAAAACCGGAGTATGACGAAAGTGATAAAACAAGTCGAAGCAGGATCGGATCTGGATGCGCCGTTAGCGGTTGATATTTCCGTGATGAGCCAGATGTTTCATAACAACGCAGCGCTGGTGCGTAAATTCGGCCTCAAATTTATCGAAGTAGCCAATGACACGTTAGTGGAAATGAAAGCCGCGCAGGCTGAAAAAGATTTGCTGGCGCTGGGCCGCTTAGGGCATAAATTGAAATCTTCGGCCAGAACCATCGGTGCCGCGGGTTTTGCCGATTTATGCGAAGCGCTTGAGACCGCGGGTGTCAATAATAACTGGTCCGACGCGGAATCGTTACTGACGAAGATCCCGCCCTTGCTGGAGCGGATTACACAACAATTGGAAAACGAATTCAGCAAAATGGGTGAGTGAGCTTAGCGGCAAAACCGCTTATTGTTATTGTTGTGCTGGCAGCCTAAGAAAAATGCAGTGAGTATAAGTGGCGGAGCGGCCGGTTACATCCGCTGCGCTGTACGCTTCATGTGTTGTCATTATCACTACAATAAACCGGGTGAGCCGTCAAAGAATCAAGTCATATCAAGTTTTTCCTGATCCAATTAATGGCATTGCGTGCAAATTGATTTATAATCCGCAATTCATTAAAAAATTAAGCACAATTTTAGTTTTTATTTGCAAGCAGGTTGGCAAGAAAAGGGAGATTATCAATGCATATAGGCATACCAGCAGAGATTCGCGGCGGAGAAACGCGTGTAGCAGCTACACCGGAGACCGTGAAAAAATATACTGCCAAGGGTGTTCATAAGGTTTCAGTGCAATCAGGCGCTGGAGCGGGAGCGAGTATACCGGATTCGGCCTATCAGGAAGCCGGTGCGACGATTGTCGCAGACGCGGCTGAGTTGTATGCGCAAGCGCAAATTGTACTCAAAGTGCGTGGCCCGGAATCCGCCGAGCTAGCCATGATACGCAAGGATGCGGTATTGTTGGGGTTATTGACGCCGCATCATAAGGAAAGTGTCGATGCGCTGACGCAGCATGGGTTGACCGCATTTGCGATGGAGAAACTGCCACGCATTTCGCGCGCGCAAAATATGGATGTTTTGTCATCGCAGGCCAACATTGCAGGCTATAAAGCGGTGATCATGGCGGCCAACGTGTATCAAAGATTCTTTCCCATGTTGATGACCGCTGCGGGTACTGTCAAAGCAGCGCGGGTATTGATTTTGGGGGCGGGGGTTGCCGGTTTGCAAGCGATTGCAACGGCGAAAAGATTGGGAGCTGTGGTTGAAGCTTTTGATGTGCGCCCGGCAGTGAAAGAACAAGTGGAAAGTTTGGGCGCCAAGTTTGTGGAAGTGCCGCTCAGCGATGAAGAAAAAGCCAAGGCTGAGACAGCGGGCGGCTATGCAACCGAGATGTCGGACGATTACAAACGCCGCCAAGGTGAATTGGTGCATGAACGCGCGATCGCAGCGGACATCATTATCACTACCGCGCTAATTCCAGGACGCCCTGCGCCGGTCTTGATCAAGGAAGAAACCGTTCAGTCGATGAAACCGGGTTCTGTGATCGTCGATATGGCGGTGGAAGCGGGTGGTAATTGTCCGTTATCGGAATTGAATCAGACTGTAGTCAAACATGGCGTGCATCTGATCGGCATTGCAAATATTCCAGGTTTAGTGGCTGCGGATGCTAGTACATTATATGCGCGAAACTTGATGAATTTTCTTAACCTGATGTTAGATCAGGAAAGTGGTGAATTAAAAATAGATCGTGCGGATGAGATTATTGCAGGAACATTGCTTTGCAGCGGTGGTGAAATCGCTGTTAAATCATAATCTGCGGCAAACTTGGAAAATGACGCTAGGTCAGTTGCTGCATCGAAAACGTACGGTTAACGAATTTTAAAGGAGTAATCATGATTGGTGAAGTCGATCCAGTGATTGTCAATTTAACGGTCTTTGTGCTGGCCATTTTTGTTGGCTACCATGTAGTGTGGAATGTCACACCGGCGTTGCATACCCCGCTCATGTCGGTAACCAACGCCGTTTCCGGCATTATTTTAGTCGGCGCTATGTTAGCGGCAGGCCCTATGGAAACGGACTGGGGTGTCTGGCTGGGTGCCGCAGCGGTTACATTGGCTGCGATTAATGTATTCGGCGGGTTTCTGGTAAGTCAGCGCATGCTGGAAATGTTCAAGAAAAAAGATAAAAAAGGAAACGCCTAAATGTCAGCAAATCTGGTTGCACTTGCATATTTAGTAGCTTCGGTATTCTTCATACTGGCGTTAAAGGGGTTAAGCTCGCCTGAGTCTGCGCGCCGTGGCAATCTTTTCGGCATGATTGGCATGACCATTGCTGTCGCCACAACACTGACGCTGACGCAAAACTGGATTTTGATTTTAGGTTGTATCGCTGTGGGTGGTGTGATCGGTGCAATCGTGGCGCAACGCGTGCAAATGACCGCAATGCCCGAGCTGGTTGCATTCATGCACTCACTGGTTGGTTTGGCGGCAGTTTTTATCGCGATTGCGGCAGTCAATAATCCGGTTTCGTTCGGATTGCCCGAGGTATTGCCTGCGGGCAGTAAGCTGGAACTGTTTTTGGGCACGTTTATCGGCGCAATGACATGGTCGGGCTCTGTCATTGCATTCTTAAAACTGTCAGGGCGTATGAGCGGCACGCCGATCGTATTTAGCGGTCAGCATGCGGTTAATTTGTTGCTGGCGCTTGCGATGGTCGGCTGCGGTTTATGGTTCTTCTTCAGTGAAACGACCAATTGGACCGCATTTATTGCCATGACCGCAATTGCATTTGTGCTGGGATTCCTGATTATCATTCCAATCGGTGGCGCGGATATGCCGGTGGTGATTTCCATGTTGAATTCATACTCAGGCTGGGCTGCGGCAGGTATCGGCTTCTCGTTGGGTAACCCAATGCTGATCATCGCCGGATCGTTAGTGGGCAGTTCGGGTGCGATTCTCTCGTATATCATGTGTAAAGCGATGAACCGTCCGTTCTTGTCGGTCATCTTGGGAGGATTTGGCAGTGATGGCGGTACTGCGGTAGCGGATAATGGCGAGCAAAAAACCTACCGTAGCGGTAGCGCCGACGACGCAGCTTTCCTGATGGGAAATGCCGATAGCGTGATTATCGTGCCGGGTTACGGTCTGGCAGTTGCCAGGGCGCAGCATGCGGTGAAAGAATTGGCTGAAAAGTTACATGAAAAAGGCGTCAATGTGCGCTTTGCCATACATCCGGTAGCCGGACGTATGCCGGGTCATATGAACGTGTTACTCGCGGAAGCTGAGATTCCTTACGAACAAGTGCAGGAAATGGAAGAAATCAACAGTGACTTCTCGAATACCGATGTGGTTTTGGTATTGGGCGCGAATGATGTGGTGAATCCTGCGGCTTATGTTGCGGGCAGCCCGATTTATGGCATGCCGATATTGGATGCGCATAAAGCGCGCACCGTTATGGTGGTTAAGCGCAGTATGGCGGTCGGTTATGCTGGGCTCGATAATGATCTGTTCTATATGGATAAAACCATGATGATTTTTGGCGATGCCAAGAAAGTTGTGGAGAGTCTGGTTAAGGCTTTGTGATTTTTAGAATCTAAAAACAAAAGGCGCAATTACAATGAATTGCGCCTTTTGTTTTTTATCAATGCGTTTTTTCAATGCTTACAGCGCTAAGCAACCGATTCAAGATCATTGAACGGATGCGGCTTAGCAATACCAAATCCTTGCGCATAGTCCACGCCAATTTCCCGCAGCTTTGCCGTGATGTCATCGGTTTCAACGAGCTCAGCGATGGTTTGAGTACCGGCTTTAGTGGCAAATTCGTTAATGCTGATTATTCTGGCTAAGTCTTCCTCATCGCGCAGTATGTTGCAAACAATGCTCCCGTCAATTTTCAGATAATCGACTTTGATCTTATCGAGCAGACTGAATGATTCCGGAGTTTCATTGAAGCTGCATAGTGACACCAGGCACCCTAATTCACGAATTTTATTGGTAAATGTGCACGTGTCATTGGTAAGGGTTTCCGCATCGGAAATTTCAACTTCAAAACAAAGGCTGGAAGCAGGAACTCCCGTTCTTTTTAATAAATCCTGAATGAAACCGGGGAAGGCCTGGTCATTCAGAGAGTCTTTGGCAACATTCAAATAAAATACCGAATTGGCATTAGGGTGATCCGACAGCCAGTGGATAATGTGATTAATAATCCAACGATCCAGTTTAGGCATCATCTTGAATTGATCGACAAGCGGCAGGAACGAGCCCGGGGGCATGAGATTATTTTCTTCCTCGTGCATACGGATCAGAATTTCGTAATGGGAGGACGAAGAAACAGAAGGCTTGATGGGAATTATTTTCTGGCAATATAAATTAAATTCCCCGCCTTCAATGGCCTGAGCGATGCGCGCCGCGGTTACGCCCTGCTGTTTAGGCGTTTGTGCGCTGGGCTGAGGGCTGGCTTCTTTCTTAACAGGTACTGGATCGGATTTCTTCGGTTCCGCTTTCACTGCATTTTCGTCTTTGATGCTTTTTGATGAAGCACGGGTTTTTTCTTGCGCCCGAGGCGTGTGCAATGTATAGAAGCCGATCGTTTTGCCTTTATTATCAAGGTGCGGAAGGTATTGTTCCGTGAAAATATAAGGAAACCCTTTGGTGGATTTAAGGACACGTTCGTTATGTATGGTTTTCCCGGCTAAGATTTCTTCAATACGGTTTTGGATATCGGAGAAAAATTCTTCATTTGAAAATTCCTTTAAATACCGGCCATCGATCTGGTCGGGTTTTAGTCCGAACCAGCGGCGGAAAATCCGGTTATGGTAGCGGCAACGCAGATCGTTATTAAAATAAGCCAGCATGACCGGGATGTTTTCATCGATAAATTGCGATTTTACTTTATTCTCGGAAGCGGTTTTTTCCGCCCATAACCGGTGCTTGATCTCATTACCTAGCCTTTCCTTGCTGATAGAAAGCTGATCGGAAAGATTCCGTGTATTTTTTTCTGTGCGTGCTATCTGAATGATTGTAACCAACATCATGAAGATTAATGAAAACCATAATGCAGTTTGCCAGTGCGGTTCGATTTCGGCGATCAAGTATGGGCCAGCGGCTAGGGTAACAGCCAGCGTGAATGCAATGCTGATGGCCAAATAAGGCTTAACGCTATTAAATAAAGAAGTTTTTTGCACGGTAATTCCTTATTCTTGTTAGCTGAAGTGCTTGATAAAGGGATTGGCTGTAAAGATATCGCGATACTGTTTGTTCATAATCCGGCTAGTGTTTTCTACTGTGGATAGAAAGCGGTTTGGTTATGCGCCAGAATTTCCATAAATCGGAGCGTGTCAGCGAAAAGTCTCTGGATGAAATCTCATTGAGCGCCGTGATGGTCAATTGATTGATTTTTCCTTCCTTTAATGCGGTATGTAAAGGAGCGAACCAGTTTTGCTCCATAACCTTAAGTGTTTCACGCCAGTCATAAGCATTTCTGTATTGAGCTTTTCCTCGCAATGAATCCAATACGACAAGATGATCGCCAGTGGGTCCCGTCATGAGCCATTCGTCCGCATCGGTCGGTAGCCTTGAATGGCTTGTGCCATTGGCGAGTGCTAATGCGCGAGGAAAGTCATTATTACTCCACACATGCGAATAAGGCGATCGGACAAATTGCGGCATGTTTCCGCCACCCCATAGCCAGATGCTATTGATGGTCAATTCACCATGCGATTCTCGCGCTTGATTGACCGGGTGCTCATGCAACAACATTTGAATTTCATTGAAAATTTTATGCCATAGAATACTGTCGGCACCGGATGGCAAGAAATTATTGATGTTTTTACAAGTAACCTGGCTAAGCGTATGCGTGTGCATTTCTGTCATTGCGGGTAAGCGTATGTACCACCGGTCCGGTCGTAATGACGAGAAAGTGAAGCCATCATGACTGAAATTATGATTGATATCTTGTGTCAATTCATTGGCTTCTTCTTCGGAGATCTGGAAAGCTTGGCTATCAGCGAGCATGATATGATTTTGTTCAATGCGAAGGTGAACAGGATCGGCACGCATCCAGAAATCTTTACTGGCTTTTGCCAGGTCAGGCGCATCGGTGTGCAGCATGATCGGTGCAATAGGCCAGTTATTTTGTTGTTGTGCGATATTAAATTGTTGGCACAGCCAAGCTTCCATTTCGTGTATTGGATTTGTCGAAGAGATGCTTTTTGATAACAGTGTTTCCAGGTGACGCGTTGATAATTCATCATAAATGTTTTGCTGCAATGCATCAGGCCAGAATAGATCGGGTATGAGAAGATGTAAATTCATTGTAGAGAATAAATCACATGAGGTGATTTTGGTAATTGATTGATTTTGCTGACTTCAGTTTTGGTGCTGATTCGGATGGTCAGCATTAATAATAGGTTTTGCTGATATTGTCTGTCATGGAAAGGCATCCTGTTTATAACGTATAATGCTCATCGAGTTTAAGTCCATTCCAGTGTAACAGTGAGAAGATTTCTTGCGGTGCGGCTGAGATAGGGCGGTCATATAGTTTTGCATAAAAAATCCCCGATAATTGGCTCATTATAAATTGTATTTGAATACTTGGAGATGCTATGTATCAGCATATAAAGATACCCAGTAATGGAGAAAAAATTCGCATCAGTACCGATGGTTTGTTGAAAGTACCTGATAATCCAATCATTCCTTTTATTGAAGGTGACGGGATCGGTATTGATATTACTCCAGTAATGAAGAAAGTTGTTGATTCTACGGTTGAAAAGGCCTATGGAGGGAAACGCAAGATTTCATGGATGGAAATTTATGCAGGTGAGAAAGCAACGCAAGTGTATGGACCGGATGTGTGGTTACCGGATGAAACTTTACAAGCCGCAAAAGAGTTCGTGGTTTCCATTAAAGGTCCGCTCACAACTCCGGTAGGCGGGGGTATTCGTTCGATTAACGTCGCGTTGCGTCAGCAGCTCGATTTATATATCTGCTTGCGGCCTGTGCGCTATTTTAGCGGCGTGCCCAGCCCGGTAAAAAGTCCGGAAAAAACGGATATGATCATTTTCCGGGAAAATTCCGAGGATATTTATGCCGGCATTGAATGGGAAGCGGAATCTGAATCTGCTAAGAAAGTAATTGATTTCTTGCTTAAAGATATGGGAGTAACGAGTATACGTTTTCCTCAGACCTCCGGTATCGGTATAAAGCCCGTTTCAAGAGAAGGTACGGAACGTTTTGTACGCAAAGCCATTCAGTATGCCATAGACAATCAGCGCAAATCGGTAACACTGGTGCATAAAGGCAATATCATGAAGTTTACCGAGGGCGCATTTAAAAAATGGAGTTATGCAGTGGCAGCCTCCGAATTCGGAGCAGAGTTGCTGGATGGCGGTCCATGGATGAAATTGCCGCCGGACAAGGGCGGAATTATCGTTAAAGATGTGATTGCGGATGCTTTCTTGCAACAAATCTTATTGCGTCCGGAAGAGTATGATGTGGTGGCTACTTTAAATCTGAATGGTGATTATATTTCTGATGCGCTGGCCGCGCAGGTTGGGGGGATCGGCATTGCGCCGGGAGCTAACTTGAGTGATTCTGTTGCGATCTTTGAAGCAACGCATGGCACTGCGCCTAAATATGCCGGGAAAGATCAGGTAAATCCCGGTTCGATTATATTATCCGCAGAGATGATGCTGCGTCATTTGGGCTGGGTGGAAGCGGCCGATATGATTATCAAAGCGATGGAAGCAACTATTCAGAATAAGATTGTCACCTATGACTTTGCGCGATTAATGCCGGGCGCTCAGCAAGTTTCGTGCTCTGCTTTTGGGAACGCGATGATTAAATATCTGTCTTAATAAAGACAGGATTTGAGAAAGAAGGTAAAAAAATGCCTCTTCCCGTTACAGGAAGAGGCATTTTACTATCAGGCTAAAACCTTATTATTGTCAATAAGTCCTAAACCAGTATTTTATAAAAGTTAAGTGGATTGGATGTTAGAGGCTTGTTTTCCTTTAGGTCCTTGAGTGACATCAAAACTCACTTTTTGACCTTCTTTAAGGGTTTTAAATCCGGACATGTTGATTGCTGAGAAGTGCGCGAATAAATCTTCACTGCCGTCATCTGGAGTAATAAAACCAAAACCTTTGGAATCGTTGAACCATTTTACTGTACCTGTTGCCATTTCTACTTCCTATATAAAAAACTGGGCCGGAAACCCTAATACTATTTGAATTTCAAGACCATTGACGGATAAAACCAGTACCGCTGAAAACTTGAAGTCAAACGCCATTTGCTGTTTTACGCAAATCCAGGGTTAAAGTCAAGAGGTTACGGGATATTTATGTTTGCGGATTTGGTAATTATCTTAAGAGACTTGAAAATTTTGTCGTAATCGTCAAATATGTCATTACTGGAAGGAAGTATTTTTATGCTAATTATATTTATAATTGGAGTCAGATAGGGAAAGCGTGATGACGGAAAGTAACACAGAAGCCGTTAAACTTGCAGAGGATAAGGTAAGGCATGAACTGCCCCCACTGTATAAGATACTATTATTAAATGATGATTTTACACCGATGGAGTTTGTGATTGAGGTGTTGAAGCTATTTTTCTCTATGAATCAAGAGCAAGCGACGCGAATAATGTTAAAGGTGCATACGGAGGGAGTTGGAGTGTGTGGCATTTACCCTAGTGATATCGCAAGTACAAAAGTTAAGCAAGTGGTTGAATTTGCCAGGAAGAATCAACACCCACTTAGATGTGTAATGGAGGAAAACTGAAATGATCGCGCCAGATTTGGAAGTCAGTTTGCATATGGCGTTTGTGGAGTCCAGGCAAAAACGTTATGAATTCATTACGGTGGAGCATTTGTTGCTGGCAATGCTGGATAATGCAAGCGCCGCTGAGGTACTGAATGCTTGTTTAGTCGATATTGAAGAATTGCGGTTGGTATTGCTGGATCATATTTCACGGCATACCCCGGTCATTAAGGGCAGCGAAGAAGTTGACACGCAACCGACCTTGGGTTTCCAGCGGGTGATACAACGCGCCATATTGCATGTTCAGTCATCGGGGAAAAAAGAAGTGACCGGTGCCAATGTGCTGGTGTCAATATTCGGTGAAAAGGATTCTCACGCGGTTTATTTCTTGCATCAGCGAGGTGTGACGCGTTTGGATGTGGTTAATTACATCTCGCATAATATCCGGAAAGTACCGCAAGAGAATGATGCTAAAACCGGGAGCGAAGGAGAGACAGAGCACGAATCGAATGCCGGTGGATTGCTCGAAAGTTACACGGTGAATCTCAATCATCTGGCGCTTATCAATAAAATCGATCCATTAATCGGGCGTGAAAAGGAAATCGAGCGCGTTATTCAAACGCTATGCCGTCGCCGTAAGAATAACCCTTTGCTGGTTGGTGAAGCGGGTGTTGGAAAAACAGCAATTGCTGAGGGCTTGGCAAAACGTATTGTTGAAGAAGATGTGCCTGATCTTCTGCTCAAGCATCAGATTTATGCGCTTGATATGGGAGCATTGTTAGCCGGTACCAAATATCGTGGTGATTTTGAGCAGCGCTTAAAAACATTGCTAAAACAACTCACTGATAATCCTGCTGCGATTCTATTCATTGATGAAATTCATACGCTCATCGGCGCAGGCGCTGCATCCGGTGGAGTTCTGGATGCATCGAATCTGCTGAAGCCGGTTTTAAGTTCGGGGCAATTACGATGTATTGGCGCTACCACTTTCAGTGAGTATCGCGGGATCTTCGAGAAAGATCATGCATTATCAAGACGTTTTCAACAAGTAGAAGTAAATGAGCCTAGTGTTGATGAAACAGTAGCTATTTTGCGCGGGCTGAAATCGCGCTATGAGCAGCACCATAAGGTCAAATATACTGCTGGTGCATTAGTTTCTGCCGCCGAGCTATCGGAACGCTATATCAACGATAGGCATTTGCCGGACAAAGCCATCGATGTACTCGATGAAGCGGGGGCTGCGCAACGATTATTGCCGAAATCCAAGAAACGTAAAGTTATCGGCAAAAGTGAAATTGAAAGCGTGGTCGCGAAAATTGCACGAATCCCGCCGCAAAATATTTCGACCAATGATCGCAATAAGCTGAGAACACTGGGCCGTGATATGAAAGCGGTTGTTTTTGGGCAGGATAATGCAATCAATGCATTAACGTCCGCGATCAAAATGGCAAGAAGCGGACTTGGTAACCCACGGAAACCGGTGGGTTCTTTCCTTTTTTCGGGTCCAACTGGGGTGGGAAAAACCGAAGTCGCACGGCAACTGGCCTATGCATTAGGCATTCATTTGCATCGCTTTGACATGTCTGAATACATGGAACGTCATGCGGTGTCGCGCTTGATCGGTGCACCCCCGGGATATGTCGGATATGATCAGGGCGGTTTGCTGACTGAAGCGATGATTAAACACCCCTATTCGGTTCTATTATTTGATGAGATCGAGAAAGCGCATACGGATGTTTTCAATATTCTGCTGCAAGTCATGGATTATGGGACGTTGACAGACAATAATGGCCGTAAAGCTGATTTTCGCAACGTCATTATCATTATGACCACCAATGCAGGCGCCGAGTCTTTGACCAAATCCTCCATCGGATTTACACAATCGAAGTTTGCGGGTGATGAATTGGTCGATATTAAGAAGCTTTTCACACCTGAATTCCGCAATCGGCTTGATGCCATTATTTCGTTTGCGTCGCTAAATCAGGAAATTATCTTGCAGGTAACCGATAAATTCTTGATTCAGCTGGAAACTCAGCTACATGAAAAGAAAGTGGAAGCGACATTCACGGATAAATTGCGGAATCATCTTGCAAAATACGGCTTCGATCCGCTCATGGGGGCTCGTCCGATGGAACGGTTGATACAAGACACCATTCGCAGTGCGTTAGCCGACGAATTGTTGTTCGGGCGTTTAGTCAGCGGTGGTAAAGTGACTGTTGACATCGACGGTAACGATAAAGTGGTGCTGCTATTTGAGGAAGAGGCCGCAGTTATTTGAATCCCGCTGCAACGAAATAAAAGTGCGCTATAGATATTTTCTGTAGAATCAATGAAATGCTGTCGCGTGCTTTTATTTTTGCCCTATTTCTATTACCACTAATTCAGGCGGCGTTTGCGCGAATTTATCAATGGAGATTGGCGTGTTTGGACTGCGAAGCGCGCTAATATTGCATAGCAAAGCAAAGGTTTTGATGGGAATTGCTGAGAAAATCCACGTGCAAGAAAAGTCATTGAAAGTCAAAAACAATTTCCCTGGAAAGCCAAAGAATAGTCTAAAATCATAGATGCGGACTACCAGCAATTAAGATAAATTCAGACCTTATATGTAAGAAATCTCAGGGTTGTT
>NZ_QRBZ01000038.1 GCF_009833085.1 Nitrosomonas oligotropha
TACGTTTGTGTATGTTCATCTACAGTATTCTCCTGAATACTGTAAACAACGCTAGAAATTCTTACAGTTAATGGGTAACCAAATCTAAAATTCTTATGCTGTGCCCGGGTATTCACTGAAATATTATTATTTTTGTTTTTTTATGGAGATTTTATTTACCGGTACTTATAGTTTGCGATGTGTGCCATCACAAAAAGGAGCATTACCGGTTTTTTTGCAGGTACATAGCCATGCAGTTTTGTCTTCACTCACACTAAATTTCTTGGGTGTAAATTCTGTATTTTTATGCGAGCCGTCGCAAAACGGTTGCGACTTGCTGCGGCCGCACGTACACCAATAATAGTCTTTTCCGGATTCCAGTTTGACTTCGATCGGTGAGAAAGGTTGATTCGTGTTCGAGGTATTGTTCATTATTGTCTTTTATCAATAGGTTGTTTAATAATTGTCTGATAGTGATTCTAGGTATTAAGTATGTCTTATCACTAAATTATAATATTTATCATCATTATAGCTATCATTCTACAATTATCGCTGAACTATATTGGCTAACTATCTATTGTTAATACTATTTATTGAAACAATTGCCAGTTGTCCTAGCGATTACGGATGCTCACAGATTTAACTTTAATTTTTTATCAAAAAATATTTATACAAATAACCGCAAAGCGCTCGGACTACCCGCGTTGATATGATTCTTTTTCATTGCGGATTGTATTTCGATGAGCTGTTGCTTGCTTCTTTGAATCCCGCTGTCACTGAGCGGCACGCGGTTATCGTCAACCATGATTCCACCCAGTGTATTAGAGAAAATCTTCGCCAGATGCGTCATCTGATCGAATACTCTTTCACCTTGCGCGACTCTGGGTACATCCAATAAGAAAGTAACGCCATGTGTTGTTAACGATTTCATATTTTCCGGCAGGAACGGAGGGGATTCATAATTACTCAATATGAACAATACGTTATTGCTTTCATCGCGATATTTGAATAAACCCTCCGATTCCAGCTTAAATCCGGATGCTTCGGCCAACGCGCGAATTTTAGTGCCAACAAACGCGCCGTTATCCTTGCTGATGATGTTAATGCCGATCATGACATCCACATCGGCGCAGAATTTATCCAGCTGGACGGCTTTTTCGTGTGCGCTGACGATGTCCGGGCATTCCGCTGCGGCATGAACTTGCGCTGCGAAATCCTGCACCAGATCGCGGAATTTGGATAAATTGACTTCGCTGATCGGGCCCGCTCTATCGGCGAGCTGTAAGCAGCCCTTTAAATGGCTGTAACCGTCGCTATCGACATTGGATTCATTGGTGATCTCCTCCCAGGGCTCATTTTTATCTTGCTGACCGAGCCAGTATACCGGCTTGCCGAAATCGAATTTCCGTTGCAGTAATTTCGCGATATGGGTATTGGGGATGACGGACTCCGAGCGGATGTTGACGACGTAATTCGTATTGCCGTCGTAATCCAATAGCGGCGAAGCGGCCGATGAAGTTGTAGCCGTAGCGCTGCTGATAGGGATATTGAGCGCGGCTTGAGCAGGCGGTGCTACCGATGGTCTTTTCGGTTCACTCGCGGGCGTATCGATTGGCGCAAAAGTATCTACCGAAATATCCGATGGGACTTTATTGAATTTTGGCTCAATCCGCTGAAACGGCTCATCGGAATTCTGGTCATCGAGCAGAATGTCATCGTGTTCATGATCGAACGCAGCTTGAATTTTCCGCCGGTAACGCAGTTGTTGCAACCAGTTGAAGACAACGACACCGGCAATAACGATGATGCCGATGATGATCAAGCTTATCTGCAAGTCACTCATACTCAATATCTCCATATTATCTCCCTGCTATTTCGCAAAATTGCCATTACGCGCAGTATTAAAATTAAATTATGTCAGCTTTATGGGATTAATCACAGTCATTAGATAGCAGGCTGTTTTTCACGTTTACCCATTTGCACCGCCGCAGCAAGGTCGACGGCCACTATCCTTGATACCCCTTGTTCTTGCATTGTAACTCCAATTAATCGCTGCGCCATTTCCATCGTGATTTTATTATGGCTGATGAATAGAAACTGCGTTTGTTTTGCCATGGTTTTCACCAGTTCACAGAAACGGCTGGTGTTGCTGTCGTCAAGCGGAGCATCCACTTCATCCAACAAGCAGAAAGGCGCCGGATTGAGCCGGAATAAGGAGAAAATCAAGGCCAAAGCCGTCAATGCTTTTTCTCCGCCGGATAATAATTGAATCGAGCTATTTTTTTTCCCAGGCGGTTGCGCGGTCAACAATAAGCCGGCATCTAAGTTTTTATCATCGCAGAATTCCAGCCGGGCTTGTCCACCGGCGAATATGACCGGAAAAATCTCGCTTAAATAAGTATTTACTTGGGTGAATGTGTCCTGCAACCGTAATTCGGTTTCCCGGTCAATTTGCTGGATGGCGCTTTCCAGCGTTGCAATGGCTGCATTCAAATCCTGTAATTGCATCAGCAGGCTGGATTCTCTGTTTCGGCCGGCCTCGAGTTCCTCCAATGCGGCAAGATTCACAGCCCCCAACGCAGCAATTTCCGCATTCAGTTTTTCAATCTCCGAGAGCAGTCCGGCAACACTTTTCTTGGCGCTTAAGGGTAATAACAATCCGCTATCAACATGAGCGTCCTGGATCAATTCGTCAAATTGGCCAATAGCGATACTGGCGGCTTGTTCCTTGAGCCGGGCTTGATTGATGGCTTCACGCAGCGTGTGCGATTTTTGTTCCGATGCCATCCGGGTTTCTTCGATGCGCCGTAAATGGCTGATGGTATCCTCGACGGCTTGCCGTGCTTGCAATGCGGCTTGCTCAATCGATTTGCGCTGTACGCGGGCAGCCTCTAAGCGTTCTGTTACCGGAGCGGCATTTAACTCATCCATTTCGCTGAGCAAATTGGCTTGGCTTTGCGTTAGATGTTGCAGTTCTTCATCCAGCGACTGGATGCTCAGTTCGATTTCTATGATTTTGTTCTGGCAAGTTTGCGCCTGAAATGCTGCTGCTTGCATTGCTTGAGCCGATTGCTGGATGTGCTGCCGCTGCCGTGCCAGTTGTTGATTGGCTGTTTCCCAGGCGTGCTGTGCTTGTTGCGTTTGCTCCTGGAGAGCGGCAATTTTTTGCTGATTTTCCTGCAAATTGGTTGTTGCGGATTTTCGCAGCGCGTACTCGTGTTCCAGGGCTTGCCGGATTTCCGTCAATTCGGCAGCGATCTGGTTATGCCGGTGTGTTGCACGTTCGCTGGCTTGCGACAATTTCATCGCTTCCAGCTGTAACGCATGCCGCTGTTGTTGCAATTGCTTGCTGTTTTTATCGACCGTTTGCATCGCATTGTTCAGCTCCGCGGATTGCTGCTCGGTTTTGGCCAGCAGATCGCGTTGTGCGCGCAGAGCGGGTTCAAGCTGATCGATTTCTTTCTGTATTTGAATGAGCTCCTGCTGTCTTGATAAAACCCCATGCAATTGCGAATCGGGTGCGTAAAAAGCGATGCTGGCGCGGGTCAGGATGTGTCCCTGACGGGTAACGAGCAGATCGCCGGAACCCAGAGAATTTCTGTTGCTGAGACCTTCTTGAATATCATTGGCAATATATACATTTTGTAACCAATGATTCAGTACGGACTGGATTTCAGGCTGATTGACCGTGATGCAGGTGAGTAATTTCTGACCCGTGTTGTTGCGCACGTCACTGGGCTGTAAATCACCGGCGACGCCGGACTTTTCATGTAGCGACCATTTTCCCTGCGGCGCGTTGTCAATCCAATCGAGGGCACTATCCAGCTGCTCGATCTCGATACTGTTAAGCCGTTCACGCAGAACCGCTTCTAACGCGTTTTCCCACTCCGGGGCAATGCTGATCTTCTGCCATAAGCGCGGCAGGGTATCCAGCTGCCGTTGATGCAGCCAAGCGGCCAAGCTCTGGTTGTTTTCCAGTTTTTGCTGCAGATTGTGCAATGCAGTATGGCGCGCCGATGCTTGCGACAATGCCTGCTGCAGTTCTTGAATGGTTCGGACAATATGTTGTTTGGACTGGGTTATTGCCGAGAGTTGTGTTTCGATTTCCTGATGCTTCAGCTGTTCTTCTTTCAGCTTATTCTCGGTGTGATCAATCTGCTGCTGCAATTGCGCCAATTGGTTGGGGTCAATGAGCACAAATTCGCTTTGTTCTTGCAATAAGCGAGCATGGCGCGCCTCAAGCTGCTGAATGTTTTTTGCTGCATGCAGGAGTTGATTGTCTTCCAGACGGTTGGTTTGTTCGACGAGCAGTAAATCCTGCCGGAGCTGGTTCAATTTTTCCTGGCAGGCATGAAAATTTGCCTCAATGGCCGGGAGTTTGCCGTTTTCTTCATGGCATTGTTGAATGCTGTCTTGCTGCGCCGATTCGGTTTTTATTTTTTCCTGCTGCCAATGCTTCAGATTTTCCAGTTTGCTAGCTTTTATCTGATTATTTTTTTGCAGCTGACTTTCAACTTGCTGCGTTTGTTGCAGCAGGCGATCATGCGTGCTATTCAGGTGGTTGATTTCCTGCTCCAAACGACCTATTTCGGCATCAGCCGTATACAGTTGCCCTTGTGTTTGGAGCAGTTGGTCATTAACGGCATGTTCTTTGGTGCGCGCTGCTTCATAGTCTTTTTCCGCTTGCTGCTGACTTGCAAGCACAGCTTCCAACTCGGCTTCCAGTTTTTGAATGTCTTGTTCCGCGCGCTGCTGCTGTTTTTGCGCCTCGGTTCTACGCAACAGCCATAGCAAGGATTGCGAGTGATGCAGGTTTTCCTGCAATTGTTTGTATTGTTGCGCGATTTTGGCTTGCACTTCCAGATGCTGGAGCTGTGCGCCCAATTCCTGGCAAATATCTTCCAAGCGGGTAAGATTTTTTCTCGATTCAGCAAGCCGGTTGGATGTTTCATGCCGTCTTTCACGATACTGGGAAATTCCGGCGGCTTCTTCGAGGAAATTTCTTAATTCCTGCGGCTTGGCTTCAATAATCCGGGAAATCATGCCTTGTTCGATAATGGCGTAACCCCGGCCTCCGACACCCGTGCCCAGAAAGAGATCGGCAATATCTCGGCGCCGTACGGGCAGATTATTGATGTAATAACTTGAGTTGCCATCGCGTTGAATGACACGTTTGATGGCGATCTCGGCGTAGCTGGACCATTGTCCGGTAATTTTATTGAGATGGTTGTCAAACACAATTTCCACACTGGCGCGGCCAACCGCTTTGCGGTTATCCGATCCAGAGAAAATGACATCCTGCATCGAATCGCCCCGCAATGCGGATGCTTTCGATTCTCCCAGCACCCATCTTACGGCGTCGATGATGTTCGACTTACCGCAACCATTAGGGCCGACGATACCAACCAGATCTTGCGAAACGGGAACTACAGTGGGATCGATGAATGATTTGAAGCCGACGAGCTTGATATGAGCTAGGCGCAATTTTTTGTTTATTGGGTAAGGCAGTTATAATAAATAAAGCGCATGACGCATTTTATCATTGTAACCGAATTAATTTAACCACGAGCATGAAGAAGAATGGCCAGCAAACCTGAAAAAACACTTGAGACCTTCCCGAATCCGTTTACCGGCAGGGACTACCATATTCATATGGAGATTCCCGAATTCACCTGTTTATGTCCGAAAACAGGACAACCCGATTTCGCCACTTTGATTCTGGATTATATTCCGGACAAAAAATGTGTCGAGCTTAAAAGCTTGAAACTCTATATCTGGTCGTACCGGAACGAAGGGGTGTTTCATGAAGCCGTGACGAATAAAATTCTCGACGATCTCGTCGCTGTTTTAAAGCCCAGGTATATCCGTTTAACTGCACGTTTTTATGTGCGCGGCGGTATTTTTACCAATGTTATCGTCGATCACCGGAAAAAAGGATGGCAGCCAGAACCGGTAGTTTTGCTGCAGGAATTCAATAGTCAGTCGAATATTCGCGAATGATTCTTAATAAGTATCTTGAAGATAGTCATATAATACTATGATTATTGATTAGATTTATTAAATTTACATTTTCTTTTTTGTAAAAAATAGTTTGCAAATGCGAAAAATTTATATATCCTGTTAGTCGATATGGATATAGAAAATAATATATGTAAATGATTTTAAAAAGAAATAGCCTTGTTTTACTGATATCGTTAGTACTTGGGTTTTGTTCATTTATATCGCTGAATGCATTTGCGGATACATTAGTACAAAATAAAATTCAGTATCATGCAAATCTGTGGAGTCGTATTCAAAGCGGTTTTGCATTGGCACTGCCGCCCGATAGCAAAACAATCCGCAAAATAGGCGCCTCCTATACACAGAATCCGGAGTTATTTAACCGCATTATTGCCAATAGTGAGCGGTATCTCTTCTATATTGTGGAGGAGGTTGAGCGCCGTGGCATGCCGATGGAAATCGCATTGATTCCGGTCATCGAAAGTGCTTACAATCCGCTGATTAAATCCAACAGTCAAACGGCGGGTTTGTGGCAATTTCAACCCGAAACGGGGAAAATCCTCGGGCTAGCGCAAAATGTATGGCACGACGACCGTCGTGACGTTATCGCTTCTACCCAAGCCGCGTTGGATTACCTGCAATATCTGCATGCGAAATTTGATAACTGGAAGCTGGCCATCGCGGCTTACAATTTAGGCGAGGGCGCAGTCAGCAAGGTATTATCCCGAAGTCTTCATAAAGGCAGGTCGAGCAATTTCTATGATTTGAATCTGCCCAGCGATGCCAAGCATTATGTGTATAAGCTATTGGCGGTTAAAGATATCATCGTCAATACCAAGAAATATGGGATACAAATCCGGCCGATAGCGAATCGACCGTATTTTGATGAAATCAAAATACATGAACACATCGACATTCCTCTCGTTACCCGCCTTGCCAATATTTCCGAAGCTGAATTCAACGCATTAAATCCCGCTTACAATCGTTATGTCATCAAAGTGCTGGACGAACCTCGCACGTTGTTATTGCCCAAAAGAAATAAAGATATTTTTCTGAAGAATCTTGAAACATATCAAGATCCTAGAATCTCTTGGCAAATTTATCACGTGAAGAAAGGGGAGAATATCAATGAAATTGCAGCGCGCCATCAGACTACCGTGAAACAATTGAAGGCAATTAACGGTATTGCGCGCAGCAAAAACCTTACCCTGGGACAAAAAATATTGGTGCCACAGATTGTGGCAGAGAATCATGGCGATACTGCTGCACTGAAGAAGCAGCTACAGATTTATCAATCCAATGTTTATGTGGTGAAAAAAGGAGACACCTTATATGAAATCGCCAAGCGTCACGGTACAACCGTCAATCAGATCAAGCTTTGGAATAACAGCGATGAGAACTTATCCGTTGGCCAGAAGCTCGTGCTTGTGAAAGGCTAACCGCAATTTTCGATTGCACATATCGATTTCAAACACTTTTCAGCAGTTCGATCGCCCAACTGACCCCGAATCCGGTAATATCGCTATCCACCGCGCCTAAACCGTCCTTATGACTGCTGGCCGATAAATCCATATGTAACCATGGCGTATCGCCGACAAAGCGCCGCAAAAAACAAGCCGCGAGAATATGATCGAATTCGCCGCCTAGCTCACATTGCTTGATATCCGCAATGGTGCTTTCAAGACTTTCTTCGTAATCGGAATCCATCGGAAAAACACACACGCGTTCACCGCTTTCTTTGCCTGCGGCAATGGCGACTTGCAACAACTCATCGCGATTGCTGAAAATCCCGCTGTAGCGCGATCCCAAGGCGGTTATCATACTGCCCGTCAACGTAGCGAAATCGATGATCAAATCGGGTTTTAATTGGTTGGCCAATGTCAACGTGTCCGCCAATACCATTCTTCCCTCGGCGTCGGTATGCACGATTTCGATCGATAATCCGCTCAGTGCCGTAATGATGTCATTTTGCTTATACGCACGAGGGCTGATGTGGTTTTGCGCTATGGCTAACCAGCAGTCCATTTTAATTGGGATTTCGGCGCGCGTTGCGGCCAGCAAGATGCCCAATGCGACGGCCGATCCGTTCATATCCTCATGCATTCCTTGCATATACCGGGCCGATTTAAGATTATGGCCGCCGGTATCGAAGCAAATGCCTTTTCCGACAATCGCGATGGTCTTATTGTCCGGATTTTGTTTGCCCTGATATTGTAGATGGACGATGGCGGCGTCTTCGGTATCACTGCCTTGCGCGACTGCCACAAAAGCGCCTGCGCCGATTTCTTTCAATTTATTGAGATCGTATTCCTGGTATTTCCAGCCTTCATTTTCTGCCAGTTTCTTAATTTGCTGGCGATAAGTGGTGGGCGTCAATTCATTGGCCGGTAATGCCGTCAAGCCGCGTGCGAGCAAATTTCCTTCCGCCCGGGCGCGTTGCAGCGTAAAGTTCCCGGCGTCTTTGTAGCCATATAAAAAAATTTTTTCCAGCAGTTTCCTGACGGGTTTATTTTTGCGAACCGGTAGTACGGCGCCATTCACCCAGCTGGTAAAAACAGCCAATTCGGAAAATATTTTTATTTGTTGTGTTGTGCCATGCACAGTAATATGCAATTCCACAGGATTTTCCCCAAGCAGCAATTTGACTGCTTTGCGCACGGTGGTTTGTTGCTCGAATACGGTCTGGCTGGTGTCGACCATCGCCCAAGCGCATAGCTCGCCATCTGGAAGATTGGCGCTGACTGGCGTAGCGATAAGATCCGTTAATTTTATGTCGCGGCGCAAAAGTAATTTATTCAGTGTTTCTTCACCGGGAATATCATACTTTTTAGGGAGTTTTTCTAACTTCGGGAGGATTACGAGAATATGCGATGCTTTAGTAGATGGATCGATCGATGATGTATTTTGGAAAAGGGATGCCAGCATTGAAAGCTTTCCTGTTGTATAGTTTTTTTTGAATGACAGAATTGTGCGTCATTGCATTAAGAATGATAGCTGTAATTAATGTTGATATTATATACGTCTTATATCCATTATGGCGGGGATAGACTGCAACGCATGGTTTTTTTCTGATTCTACCGGGGAGTTTCAAATAGGGATGCATCAATATCTCGAATTAATGCAGCATGTCATTGATCACGGTCATCGCAAACCGGATCGGACGGGAACGGGCACGCTATCGGTTTTTGGCTATCAAATGCGTTTTAATCTGGCGCATGGCTTTCCTTTGGTGACAACGAAGAAATGTCATTTGAAGTCGATTATTCATGAGTTACTGTGGTTTCTGCAAGGTGATACCAATATCGGCTATTTACAGCAGCATGGTGTATCGATATGGAATGAATGGGCTGATGCGAATGGCGATCTCGGTCCGATATACGGCCATCAATGGCGTTCCTGGACGACAGCGGAAGGCGGACATATCGACCAGTTGCAGCAGGTGATCCGGCAGATAAAAGATACCCCCGATTCGCGCCGCATGATTGTATCGTCATGGAACGTGGGGGATTTGCATAAAATGCGCTTACCGCCATGCCACGCTTTTTTTCAATTCTATGTGGCGGATGGCCGGTTATCGTGCCAGCTTTATCAACGCAGCGCGGATATTTTTCTCGGCGTGCCTTTTAATATCGCATCGTATGCCTTGTTGACGCTGATTATTGCGCAGGTATGCTGTCTCAAAGTAGGCGATTTTGTACATACCTTGGGCGACGCGCATCTTTATCTCAATCATCTGGAACAGGCCCGCGAGCAATTGTCACGCGAACCCAAACCTTTGCCAACCATGAAATTAAATCCCGATATCAGAGACATCCTGGGCTTTCATTATGAAGATTTCAGCTTGGAGAATTATGATCCCCATCCTGCTATCAAGGCGCCGGTAGCCGTATGACGCCATTACGCTTATCTATCCTGGTAGCAATGGCGAAGAATCGGGTTATTGGCCGGGATAATCGATTGCCTTGGCATTTGCCGGCCGATTTAAAACATTTTAAGTTCCTGACAATGGGGCAAGCCATTGTGATGGGACGTAAAACTTATGAATCGATTGGCAAACCTTTACCTGGCAGAGCCAATATCGTGATTACCCGCCAAACGGATTATCAAATACCCGGTGCAGTCGTCGTCAATTCCCTTGAAGATGCATTGCTGGTGTGTGAAGAAACCAGCACGACTGACACTGAAAATTTCATCATTGGGGGCGAAAAGCTTTACCGGCAAACGATTAAAATATGCCAGCGTATGTATATTACAGAAATACAGAGCAATTTTGATGGCGATGTGTTTTTTCCGGAATTTGACCCCAATGAATGGGAAGAAGCGCAGCGCGACAAACACACTGAGGGAAATTTAGAATATCACTTTGTCGTGCTCGAGCGTAAATCAAGCGCGGTATAACTATAATTCGGGTGATTTTTGAAGGGCTTGAAGCAGAAATGGTGAAGTATTGCAGCCACTTCACCATTTCTATTGACGATACTTAATCAGACTATACCCAATTCCGGGAACTTAAATCACTTTCACATCGGGTAATGGAAAGCCATTAAAATTGCTGGCGTATGCCGTCGTATAGGCGCCTGCGTTAGGGATATAGATGAAATCGCCTTCTTGTATGTCGTTAGGCAACATCAAGTCATGCATCAGGATATCCACGGAGTCACAGGTCGGTCCGGCAACTGACCATGAAATATTACTGCCTTTCCGGTCGGTGAGAATCTCATAGCGCAAACCCTCGGTCATTTCAATGACACCGCCAAACATGCCTGCGTCCCAGTACATCCAGCGCTTTCCGTTGCGCGTTGCTGTTCCAACCACGCGGCAGACAAAATAAGCCGAATCCGATACCAGATAGCGGCCTGGTTCTGCCATGATGCGGAAATTGTCCGGTAAATCAGCGATAGCGGTATTGATGACTTCGGCAATGACTTCGATGGAAGGAATCGGTTTGATGTGGCGAACCGGGTAGCCGCCGCCGATATTCAGCAAACGGGGATTCAAGCCAGCCAGTTGCATTTCAGCAAATACTTTTTTAGCACGTTCGATGCCGACACGCCAATTTTGCGGATTACGGCATTGCGAACCGACATGGAATGTGACACCTGCGAGATCCGCTTTGAGTTTTGCGGCTTCTTGAATGATTTCATTGATATCGGCCAAGTGTGTGCCGAATTTTCCGGCTAATGGCCAGTCGCTGCCGATATTGGGTGTATCGATGCGCAAATACATTTTGGCATCGGGTTTAACGCTGAAAATTTTACGCATTTCTTCAATGCTATCGAGCACGTACCACTCAACACCTTTTTCTGCGGCATATTCAAGATAGGCTCTGGATTTCATCGGATTGCTGTAGAAAATTTCAGCAGCCGGTACACCTAGTTTGAGTAATATGTCCAACTCGGCGATCGAGGCAATTTCAAAACCAGCGCCTTCTTCGATCAGTGTTTTTAGTACGCGCTCATCAGGATTAGCTTTCACTGCATAATGCGGATGCACTCGAGGCATTGCAGTCTTGAAACGCCGGGTTTTTTGCCGGATTATATTGCTGTCAACCAGTAAAAAGGGTCGTCGGTAACCTTCACTTAAGGCGTTTCGAACATGCTCAAAATTCAGACTGATTTCAGGATGCGTATCAAACAGAACTTCAGATTGATCGGATTTTTGAAGTGTGGATGAGAGTATAGCCATGAATATGCTCCTTTATAAAACGCTACGTTTCAGGAATGTGAATATTTACTAAATCCGCGGGAGCAAAAAAGTTCTTGGTGCTTCTCATGATGACCTCCTTATCGGTGAGTTTCCTGGATTTAAATTTGCACGCATTATAGTCTGCATTCCGGGCAAATCAAGCTTTTTTTATCTGTAATAATATTCAATAAAAAACAATAACTTGTGCATATATAATTTATGCCCTATTAGACGGGTATTTAGCAATAAAGTTTAGAGAGTTTTTGAAGTTTGTTTCGTGTTGCTGTCTGGTTTTGGCACATGGGGATAAACTGAGCGCATAATTTCTCAAATGTTCATTAGTCTTTGATTGATTAATTCCAGTGTAACTTCAAGTAACCATCTGTTCTTTCATTGAACTTCAAAAGAAACCGATTCTCTCCGCGACGAATTGTCTGGGGCCGCGAGGCTAATTTGAATGGTCCGGCAGCGGAATGTGATTTTTCTATTTTTAACCGTCCAGCACGGGGCGAGAAAATTTTCAATTCAAACCGGTCTGGACTCATTTCACGCAGTAGCGGTGCAAATGGTTTTGCCAGGGGTTCGCCGATGAATACACCTTGCCCCGGCCAAGCGACGCTTTTCCAATAAGCCTCAAGCGCACTGGCGCCCAATGCATAATGAAACATGGCGACTACCGGAGACGGAAATTTCTGCGGGAAACTGCATGGTTCAATCACTGTGCCGTAGCTCGCCGTGGCGCCTGCTTCCAGCCAGCGCAAGCTGCTCATCTGGGAGGAATCGGTCAGCATGCCGCCCGCCGATGTCAGGTGATCCGCCAGTGCGCCGGGGATAAACTCGAGTGTGTCCAACGAGGATACGTGGGTAAGTCCGGTAAAATAAAAGAGCACATCCTTGCGATCTGAAATGAAATCGGCTTCCAATAGCTGTACTGGGAAAATGCCGGAAAATTCTTTTGCCGTCTCAGCGAAAATTACTGCGCGCGTACTGCGTGCTTTATCCGAGGTGTTCAACAGATATGCTTGACCTTTGGGAAACGTATGGTCGGATGCAATACCCCGGTCAATCAAATCCTTAACCTGCGTGAACGAAGTACCCGCCAGCATCATAGCCGGGCGCATTTTGTAGTCATCGAATGGATAAGAGCCGAGCGCATTGAAATAAGGACTTGGTGCTGTCGGTTCGCACTTATCGGCGCAGTATTTTTTGTCGAAGCCAAATGCCAAGGCGGAAGTCAGCGACATGCATTCCACGCGGTATGGAGCCGTCCAGGCGACAGCGAAGGCTTGCACATGCTCCGGAGTAAGCCGGTCGATTTTAGCTTTTAGCAGCTTGAACTCCGTTGCGGTCAGAGTGGTACGGTCGGGCGGGAAACGCAGATGAATGACATTGACTTCCGGTATCTGCCGTGCGCGCTGATAGTAGCTGCCTACTTGCCGGGAAAGCGGGTCGCTGTCATTGATGATAATGGCGATATCTTCCGGCGTTAAGCCGGTGCGCGTCAGAGAAATATGCTGCAAAGGTTCTGCTGCAAGTGTCACGGGAAATGCGGAGAATAGAATCAACGCGAGAATAACTGGAAAACTTTTGATTCGTTTTGCGCATATTTGAGTCAGCATCAATGAGTCTCCACATGGTTTTATTCCTTTGACTTCAAATTTTCGGCAATGTTACGCCTTGTTGTCCCTGATATTTGCCGCCGCGGTCTTTATACGAGGTTTCACACACCTCATCCGATTCAAAGAAAATCACTTGCGCCACGCCTTCGTTCGCATAGATTTTGGCAGGTAGGGGAGTAGTGTTGGAAAATTCCAGCGTGACATAACCTTCCCATTCCGGTTCGAAGGGTGTGACATTGACGATGATGCCGCAGCGCGCATACGTCGATTTACCCAAGCAGATGGTCAGCACATTGCGCGGAATGCGAAAGTACTCAACCGTGCGCGCTAGCGCGAAGGAATTAGGCGGAATGATGCACACATCGCTTTTGACATCGATGAACGAGTTGGAATCAAAATTTTTCGGATCGACAATCGTGGAATTGATGTTGGTGAACAATTTGAATTCGTCCGAGCAGCGGATATCGTAGCCGTAGCTTGAGGTTCCATAGGAAACGATACGCTGATCGTTTTTATGGCGGATCTGGTCGGGCTCGAACGGTTCGATCATGCCGTGTTCGAGCGCCATGCGCCGTATCCATTTGTCTGATTTAATCGTCATCCTTCAGTTTTTCCTAGTCATTTTCCATTACGATCTTAGCGAACAATTCCGAGTGATCTTCGGCGGATTCCGCCACCTTAACGGCAATTCGCCGCGCAATTAAACGGTAAATTCCGGCAATTTTGCCGTCTGGTTCCGCCACCACGCTGGGTTTGCCCGTGTCGGTGTGCTCGCGGATCTTGATATCGAGCGGTAATGCGCCCAGGAATTCGACGTTGTAGTCCTGGCACATTTTTTCACCGCCGCCAGTACCGAAAATCGGTTCGGTATGCCCGCATTGCGAGCAAGTATGCGTACTCATATTTTCCACGATGCCCAGAATCGGAATGCCGACTTTCTCAAACATCTTCAGACCCTTGCGCGCATCGAGCAAGGCAATGTCCTGCGGCGTGGTAACGATAACGGCGCCGGTCACCGGAATTTTTTGCGCGAGTGTGAGCTGGATATCGCCGGTTCCAGGCGGTAAATCAACCACCAGATAATCCAGATCCTTCCAATTGGTATCGTTGAGCAATTGCTGCAAGGCTTGTGTCACCATCGGGCCGCGCCACACCATCGGTGTTTCGGCGTCAATTAATAAACCGATCGACATCGCTTGTATGCCGTGTGCCAGAACAGGTTCCATCGTTTTGCCGTCGAGCGATTCCGGATGGCCGCTAATGCCGAGCATTTGCGGTTGTGACGGACCATAAATATCCGCGTCCAGAATGCCCACGGATGCGCCTTCCGCTGACAATGCCAGCGCCAGATTGACCGCCGTTGCCGATTTGCCGACACCGCCCTTGCCGGATGCAACGGCAATGATATTTTTAACGCCAGGAATCAGCTTAACGCCGCGCTGCACGCCGTGAGGAATGATTTTGCTGCTCACGCTCACCTGGATCGCGCCAATACCTGGCACCGCCTGCAATGCCCCGGTAATCTGCTGCTGTACTTGATTCTTGACGCTGTTGGCGGGATAACCGAGCGCAATCTCAATTGTTACGTTGTTTCCTGTAATTTGAATCGCGCCGACGGATTTTGCAGTCACATAATCTTTATTCGTGGTTGGATCGATGGTTTGCTGCAATACAGATTGTATTTGTTGTTCGGAAATGGTCACTACGAAACTCCTTTTTACTACCGCTGAGCGGCTCACAATTTAATCCGGAAATGGTAACAAATATCGGGAATGCACACACAGTTTGTTACAATTGACACTTGTTTAATCCGATTCGTTTAATAATTAATGAACACGCGAAAAATTCTGGTGACTTCCGCGCTGCCGTATGCCAATGGCAGTATCCATTTAGGTCATTTGGTGGAATATATTCAAACGGATATCTGGGTACGCTTTCAAAAAATGCGCGGCCATACAGTTTATTATGTCTGCGCCGACGATACCCACGGCACGCCGATCATGCTGCGTGCGGAGAAGGAAGGTATCACGCCGGAAGCTCTGATTGCACGTGTTCATGCGGAACATTCCAGCGATTTTACCGGCTTTCACATTCAATTTGACAATTATTACAGCACTCACTCGCCCGAAACGCGGCATTTTTCCGAGGATATTTACGGCAAATTAAAAACCGCCGGGTTGATTGCCATTCGCGGCATCGAGCAACTGTACGATCCGGTCAAGAATATGTTTTTGCCGGACCGGTTTGTCAAAGGCGAATGCCCGAAATGCGGCGCCAAAGATCAATACGGCGATTCCTGCGAAGTGTGCGGCGCGGCGTATGCGCCGACCGAACTGAAAAATCCGTATTCCGCAGTTTCCGGTGCTAAACCGGTCAACAAATCTTCCGAGCATTATTTCTTCAGTCTGTCCGATAGCCGCTGCGCCGATTTTCTGCGGCAATGGGCCTGCAATGGTGATCACCTGCAACCGGAAGCGGCCAACAAAATGCGCGAATGGGTCGGCGAAGCCGGAGAAAACAAGCTATCGGACTGGGATATTTCGCGCGATGCACCGTATTTCGGCTTCGAGATTCCCGGCGCGCCCGGCAAGTATTTTTATGTCTGGCTCGACGCGCCGATCGGTTACATGGGCAGTTTTCAGAACTTATGCGCGCGGGAAAAAATCGATTTTGATGCATTCTGGCAACCGCAATCGGATGCCGAACTGTATCACTTCATCGGCAAGGATATTTTGTACTTCCACGCGCTGTTCTGGCCGGCGATGCTGAAAAACGCTGGTTACCGCACGCCGACCAAGATTTTCGCGCATGGTTTTCTGACCGTGAACGGCGAGAAAATGAGCAAATCGCGCGGCACGTTCATCACCGCGGAAAGTTATCTGAAACAGGGATTGAATCCCGAATGGCTGCGCTATTACTACGCCGCCAAGCTCAACAGCACACTGGAAGACATCGACCTGAACCTGGATGATTTCGTCGCGCGCGTCAATTCCGATCTGGTCGGTAAATTCATTAATATCGCCAGCCGTTGCGCCGGTTTTATCACCAAGCGCTTCGACGGTAAACTGGTTTCCGGTGAGCAATATCAAGCGTTGCAAGCCATCGTGAACGAGCATTTTTCCAGCTGGCGTCCCGAAGTTATCGAACAAGCCTTTGAAGAACGCGAATTTTCCGCGGCCATCCGCCAGATCATGAAATTTGCCGACGAAGCCAATGAAATGATCCACGCTTTAGCACCGTGGGAAATTGCCAAGCATGCGGATCGCAGCGACGATTTGCACCGCGCTTGCAGTCTCGGCATTCAGTTGTTCTATTTGCTATCGCGTTACTTGAAACCGATCCTGCCAGGTACCGTGCAGCAGATCGAGGCATTTCTCAATGGTGAGCCGCTGACGTGGCCGCAATTGCGCGCTGATCAACCGGTTTCCGATTTGTTACTGCCCGCGGGACATACCATTAACACTTATCAGCACCTGATGACGCGCATCGACACCAAGCAAATCGACGCGCTGATCGCCGCCAATACGCAAAGCTTGTCCGCTGCGACACCGCAATCGCCGGTGCGGCATGCCGAGAAGCAGCAGCATGCGATTGCACCGGTTGCCGAAACCATTTCCATCGACGATTTCAGCAAAATCGATTTGCGTGTGGCTAAAATCGTCAACGCCGAACATGTGCCGGGTGCGGAAAAATTATTGAAACTGACGCTCGATATCGGCAATGAGCAGCGCACGGTATTCGCCGGGATTAAATCCGCGTACGATCCGGAACAACTGAAAGGGCGCTTGACGGTCATGGTCGCTAACCTCGCGCCGCGGCAAATGAAATTCGGTTTGTCGGAAGGCATGGTGCTGGCGGCCGGTGGTGGCAATCCGGGTGAATTGTTCATTCTGTCGCCGGATTCCGGTGCGCAGCCCGGCATGCGGGTCAAGTGATTTGCTGCGAATGGAATCGAATGCGCTCGCGGAATTGATTCAGCAGCTGGAACTTAACTTGCTGCAAAGCGATCTGACCGCGCACCCTGGATTGATCGACGAATTGCTGGCGGAAGATTTCGAGGAAATCGACCATCAAGGAACAATCCATTCCCGGAACGACGTAATCGACTGGCTAACGCGCAAAGATTCGCACATTCACTGGGTATTCAAGGATTTTCGTATCAAAGTAGTGTCCGGGGATCTCGTGCTGGCGATTTACTCGCTGCAAAAGCCCGATCAGCCCGATCAGCCCGATGCCGGAAGCGGAAGATCGACCCGAACCTCGCTTTGGCGGTACCGCAACAATCAATGGAAAATGGTTTTCCATCAAGCATCCAGGAAAAATTAATCTCTCGCACAACAGGAGCAGGCCGTGGAACTCAACGAAGAGCAACAACAGCAATTTAACGATATCAAGAATAACCTCGCTACCGTCAAGCAGCGCATCGTCGATGCCTGCAACAGAGCCGGACGCGACCCTGCCAGCGTGCGCCTGCTGCCCGTGACCAAAACCGTACCGCCTGAGCGGCTGCGCATCGCCTTTGCCGCTGGCGTCGATGAAATGGGTGAAAACAAAATCCAGGAAGCGCGCGAAAAATCCGAAGTGATGGCCGATCTGGGCATCAAATGGGCGATCATCGGCCACCTGCAAACCAACAAAGCCAAATACTTGGCGCGTTTCGCCAATGAGTTCCAAGCGCTCGATAGCCTCAAAGTCGCCGAAGAACTCGACAAACGCCTGCAAAACGAAGGCCGCGCGATCGACGTCTACGTGCAAGTCAACAGCTCCGGCGAAGAAAGCAAATTCGGCCTGCCGCCCGAAGCCGTGCGCGATTTCGTGCAACATCTGCCGCAATTCTCATCGCTGCGCATCAAAGGCTTGATGACACTGGCAATTTTCTCAACCGACCACGACCGCGTACGCGAATGCTTCGTCAAAATGCGCAACATCCAAGCCATGCTGCGCCAGGAAGCGCCCGCTGGTTTGTCGTTCGACGAACTATCGATGGGTATGTCGGGCGACTATGAGCTCGCCATCGAAGAAGGCGCTACTGTGGTGCGCGTCGGCCAGGCGATCTTCGGCAAACGGCCGCTGCCGGATAGTCATTATTGGCCGGGATTGGGGTGATGAGTGATTGTTGTAAGGTACAATATAGGAAACGTATGGCATCGATTATTGGGATTTGTGATATTGAAAACTCAATTGACACAATTTTTCATAAAAACAAGGGAGTAACGTGTTACTTTCCCATTCATTTCGGACGTCTAATTGCAGTTAGCATCGTACCTAGGAGCGGTATGCGATATCTACTTTTTGTCCTAATGATATCCATGTCATTCAACCTGTTGGCTGAGCCTGTTCCGATGATAGGCGGCGGAACTATATCCTGTGGCAAATGGATTTCTGCGGTCGAGGATGAGCACGAAATGCAGATGCAGATCTCCATCCAATGGGTGGCTGGATATATCGGCTCCTATAATTGGTATCGCGCACAAGGCGGGCAATCCATCACCAGTCAACCGGATCTAGAGACTATAAGTCTCTGGGTTACACTATATTGCCGTAATAATCCAACCGATACTGTGTTCAGTGCTTCTGCCGCTCTAGTGCAGCATTTGGGTGGGAAAAGCACGCCGTTTAGATGGGCGAAATGATGCTAACAAGTAGTTCCGGTCGACGCGTTTCGCGTGCGTGTTTGAGCTTCAACGTTAGGCTTTACTGTGTTACAGCACTTCGCCCATTCTCATCTCGGTAGGTTGAGCTGCCGAAGAAAGCCCAACATTAAACGGCGATCAATTGGAATTGGCTAGATGAAAAATCAATTCATCCATTACTCTCTGCGCGGGCGAAGTGGAAAAATGCGACGACCGTCAAAGAATTGATCGCAATGGCGATAATGTTCCAGACAATGACCGGCAAGGAATCGATCAAGACGCCGTAATAAACCCAAACAATCTGGAACACGCCCATGATGCCGGCCATGGTTGGATTCATACCATAAGAGCTTTTCCGTTTGAGCATTGCATACAAATCGGGGGCGGCGGCGAAAGTGGTGCCGAGGCCGGCTATGAATCCGATGATTTCATGTCCTTCCATCCGAATCTCCTGGTGTTATTTGTTCGTATCTCGCGAATCGAAAGCGCGGTAGGTTACAAGAGTTGGGCTTCCTTTGTCAGCCTAACCTACTTTTCTAACTCATAGGTTGGAATGAATCCGCGCCCCCAGTTTTCTCACTGTTCGTCACAACCCCCGCACCATGGCTATTAATGCCACTGAGATGACAATAATAAAAAGCTAACGCGTAAGAATTTCTAGGGTCTGTTGACATTTCACATAGGTAACCATAGATACCCACAAGCCATAGCGACCATACTTTCGTAATTTCTCTTCAACTTATCGTATCTTGTTGCCACTGCGCGATAATGCTTTAGCCGGGCAAAAGCATTTTCCACCAGGTGTCTGCACCTATACAAACCCCAATCCATATCCGCATTACCCTTCAACGAATTGCGCTTTCTCGGTATTACAGCTTTGGCTCCCTGCTTCGTTATGTGCTCTCGTATGCACTCGCTATCGTAGCCCTTGTCTGCAACAATCACTTCCGCATCAGGTAACTTGGCAATCAAACCGGGTGCTGCAGAGCAGTCATTGACTTCTCCACCGGTAATCTCAAACTCAATCGGCAAACCATAACTATCAACCACCAAGTGAATCTTCGTAGTATTCCCTGCACGGCTTTTACCAATGGCCTGAGGTTTCTTACCAGCTGCTCCCGCACTATGCTGATGCGCTTTAACGTAGCTTCCATCAATGAATCCCCACTCACAATCCGGGTCAATAATCAGTGCCTTGAAAATCCTACCCCACTTGCTACTCAATGACCACGCGTTAAATCTTTTGTAAATGGAATTCCAACTTCCAAATGCCTTCGGCAAATCTCGCCACGAACAACCTACCCGCATTCGATACAGCATTCCTTCTACCGTCATACGCAAATTGCGCTTGTTATAAATCGTTTCTTGAAGCAGAATCTTCTCCAGCTTCGACCAAAACTCATCACTGAGCATCAACCGGGGCATCGCAAACTCGTTTTATTGGTGGTATAGGAACCTCAATATTACGAGTTTGCCTCTTTCTATTGAATACTTATCTTCAATTGTCAACAGACTCTAGCGTTTCTTATTTTTGCGCTGGTTATTTTGTGGAGCGTTGTGTGTTTGCCGTCTTGACCACATCAATGCGGCGATGCCTGCCAGAATCATTGGAATCGATAGCCATTGGCCCATGGTAACGCCGAGTGTCAGAATGCCCATGAAGCCATCTTCCGGTTCGCGGAAGAATTCGGCAAATGAGCGCAACACGCCGTAGCCGATCATGAACATGCCGGTGACTGCGCCGGTTGCGCGCGGTTTCGATGAGTAAATCCAGATGACGATAAACAGCAGCACGCCTTCGAGCGCGAATTGGTACAGCTGGGATGGGTGACGGGGAAATTCGTCGACGTACGGAAAAACCATGCCCCAGGGCACATCGGTGTGGCGTCCCCAGAGTTCGCCGTTGATGAAATTGCCGATGCGTCCCGCAGCCAACCCCAGCGGAATCAGCGGAATGACGAAGTCCGTGACAGTCAGCCAGGATAATTTGTGTTTGCGCGCCAGTAATATCATGGCGACGAAAACACCGAGAAATCCACCATGAAACGACATGCCGCCTTCCCAAATGGCAAAAGTGTGCAGCGGGTGCTCCAGGTAGTAACCGAACTGATAGAACAGCACATGCCCCAGGCGTCCGCCCAGAATCACGCCGAGCATCCCATAAAACAAGGCATCGTCGAGCATTTCGTAAGTGAAAGCCGAATGCGGATTGTGTTTGATGCGATACCGCCCGAGCAGAATGAAGAGCGCGAAACCGAGCAAATACATCAAGCCATACCAATGAATGGAAAGCGGTCCCACGGAGATGGCAACGGGATCAATTTGCGGATGAACTAGCATAGTTTCGGCCTTATTTACGGTAAAATAGCGGTCATTATACCAAGTGCGTTTGTGTGCGCCTGGTCATAAATCGTATTTTTATCTCATTCAGGAGCAAGCATGCCAGACAATAAACGTAGCCAGATTATCACCCAAGGAACACAACACGCACCCAGCCGCGCCATGTTGCGCGCGGTCGGTTTCAGTGACGGGGATTTTAACAAGCCGATTGTCGGCGTGGCTAACGGTTATTCGACGATTACGCCGTGCAATAAGGGCTTGAATGAACTGTCTCTAAAAGCGGAATCGGCGCTGAGGAAAGCCGGAGCGATGCCGCAGATGTTCGGCACCATCACGGTATCTGATGGTATTTCGATGGGTACCGAAGGCATGAAGTATTCGCTGGTGTCGCGGGAAGTGATTGCCGACTCGATTGAAACCTGTGTGCAGGGCGGGAGCATGGATGGCGTCATTGCTATCGGCGGTTGCGACAAGAATATGCCGGGTGCGATGATCGCGATTGCGCGCATGAATGTGCCGGCGATTTTTGTCTACGGCGGCACGATCAAGCCGGGGCACTACAAAAATCAGGATTTGACGGTTGTCAGCGTATTTGAAGCGGTAGGGCAGCACAGCGCGCATAAAATCGACGCGGAAGAGTTATTGCAGATCGAACGGCATGCTTGTCCCGGCGCCGGTTCTTGCGGCGGTATGTTTACCGCCAACACCATGTCGTCCGCTTTTGAAGCGATGGGCATGAGCTTGCCGTATTCTTCCACGATGTCTGCCGAAGACGGCGAAAAAATGATCAGCGCCGGACAATCCGCCGAGGTGCTGGTGAATGCCATCAAACAGCAGATTCTGCCGCGCGATATCATCACGCGTAAATCGATAGAAAATGCCGTTGCCGTGATCATGGCGGTGGGCGGCTCGACCAACGCGATCCTGCATTTTCTGGCGATTGCGCATGCTGCCGAAGTTGAATGGAGCATAGACGATTTCGAGCGGATCCGCGCCAAAGTACCGGTATTGTGTGACTTGAAACCGTCCGGGCGTTATGTGACGGCGGATTTGCACTATGCCGGCGGTGTTCCGCAAGTGATGAAAATGCTGCTGAATCACGGCTTGCTGCACGGTGATTGCATCACCATCAGCGGGCAAACGATCGCCGAAGTGTTGAAGGATATTCCCGACACGCCGCGCGCCGACCAGAATGTGATCCGCCAATGGGACAATCCGATGTATGCGCAAGGACATCTGGCGATTTTGAAAGGCAATTTATCCACCGAAGGGTGCGTGGCTAAAATTTCCGGCATTAAAAATCCGAAAATTACCGGACCCGCACGTGTGTTTGAGTCGGAAGAAACCTGCATGGCGGCGATTCTGGAACGTAAGATTCAACCGGGCGATGTCGTGGTGATCCGTTATGAAGGTCCAAAAGGCGGTCCCGGCATGCGGGAAATGCTGTCGCCGACTGCTGCGTTGATCGGCGAAGGTCTGGGCGATTCCGTTGGTTTGATCACCGATGGCCGTTTCTCCGGCGGGACTTACGGCATGGTAGTCGGCCACGTGGCACCGGAAGCTTTTGTCGGCGGCACCATCGCGCTGGTGCAGGAAGGTGACTCGATCACCATCGACGCCGAACAGCGGCTGCTGCAATTGAATGTATCCGATGATGTGCTGGCAAAGCGCCGCGCGGCCTGGCAACCGCCGCAACCGCGTTATTCACGCGGGGTATTGTCCAAGTATGCAAAATTGGTTTCCAGCGCTAGCGCGGGAGCGATAACGGATTAAATCGATAGTGCTGACAGGAAGAGCGATCTGATCCGGTTTCTTCATGCTCTGCTGGAACTAAATAATTTAACCTTAAGTCTTAGCAACGCAGTATCATCAGAGTTTGCAGCAGCGTCGGTAATCACAAACTTACAGGAATTGCTGCAAGTCTGTAAAGTTCGGGTTAGAATATCAACCCTTTTATAATTTTAATAAGGAAGAGATATGAAAAAAGTTTTAATCGGAGCAGTTGCTGCGTCAGCCATTTTATTAGCTGGTGTTGCTCAAGCTAATGCTGATTTGGCAAAAAACAGTGGATGTTTGAATTGCCACAATGTTGACGCTAAACTGGTCGGCCCAGGCTTAAAAGATGTTGCAGCTAAATATGCAGGTCAAGCGGATGCTTCTGCATACCTGGCAGATAAAATTCTAAAAGGAAGCAGCGGTGTTTGGGGCCCAATCCCAATGCCGCCAAATGCTAATGTTAGCCCAGAAAATGCTAAAGTATTAGCTGACTTTATTCTGTCACTGAAGTAAGTCGTTCTGAATTCGGAAAAGCCGACGCTTAATAACGTCGGCTTTTTATTTGCCCGGATATTTTGCAAGAAAGTTTTGTATCAATGGAGGGAGCAATGAAAACTCGTATCAAATGGAAAGGAAATGTCAGCTTTGAGGCTGAGTCCGGCAGCGGTCATTCGGTATTGATGGATGGTGCGCCGGAAGCCGGTGGACAAAACCTCGGGCCGCGTCCGATGGAAATGCTGTTGATGGGATTGGGCGGTTGCACCACCTTCGACGTGGTATTGATTCTAAAAAAAAGCCGTCAGGACATTACCGGTTGCGTGGTTGAAATCGAAGCCGAACGCGCGCCGGTCGATCCGAAAGTTTTCACTCATATCCATTTGCATTTCATTATCACCGGAAACAATTTGAATCCGCAAACGATTGAACGTGCGATTGACTTATCTGCGGAAAAGTATTGCTCGGCTTCCATCATGCTGAAACAAACGGTAAAAATCACGCATGATTATGAAATTATGAATGCTTGATGATAATTTCCTGCGTCATATTGTTGAATCGGTAACGGCAGGACAATGGATGCCGTATTTCTATACACACAGCGCTTCCATTAACGATCTCACTTCCGCCTCCGAGTCCTTGAGCACAGCGCTCAATGTTTCCTCGTCGGTCAGTAAATCGATATTCGCAATGCTGTAACCCATTTGGTTAGAAGGCAGAATAAAAGGGGATTTGACGGGAGCCAGCTGATCGGCGAACAACAGCGTATCGCCAAGTGTGGAAGGGGGGAATACCAAATAACCGCGCCATAAACAGACGATGCCGTCGATCACAAGCTCCGGAACCGATAATGCCTTGAGAATGGCGGTGCCGATTTTAATTTCACACTCCAGTTCCGTTTCGTCTTCCAAATCTTCGTCACTGTTCCACGAACTGGCGATGCTCTCATCGGCCAATCCCGGATAATACTTTTCTCGCGCCAGCAGATAAAACCAGCTGATTTCATGGATAATTCCGGCAAACATTGCCGTATCCGGATCTTGTTTCGTAATCCGGCGGGCAATCACCTGCGCCAGCGCAGCCACGTAGGCGGAATGTTGCCATAATTGCGTAACCATTTCGTTCCGCACCTGCGGCCCGGCAAGCTGCTGCACCACCACAGCCGTTGCTAGATTGCGCACGGTACGCAAGCCAATCAAGGTCACTGCCGACCGCACATCGGTGATTTTTTTCCCTGACCGGTTGAATACCACCGAATTGGCTATCGCCACGACTTTGGCCGACAACAGCGGTTCCAATTGAATGAGCTTAATTACCATCTCAAGATTGCAATCGGGATCATTTAACGCTTTATTGATTTTGATTGCCGCATGGGTTGAGGTGGGAAAAATTAATCTTCCCTGTTCGATTTCAGCAGCCAACGCACTTAAAATTGCGCTTTTTTCCATACAAATCCCTTTTCACTAGTGAGCCAAGGCATGGGCTATCTTCCATGCTTCTCAGCTTACGCTAGGATTGTGAATAGTGATTTGATAAAAAGCGCAATGAATGGAAGCTATTTCCAATTCTGTTTACTTGTATTGCTAATGCGCAGCAAGTGCGTTCCGGTTTAAAGCAAGCCGGATTCGTGCGCCTGCTGATCGGCGTGATAGCTGGAGCGTACCATCGGGCCGCAGGCAGCGTGGCTGAAGCCCATATCCAGCGCAGCTTGTTCAAAAATTTTGAAACCTTCCGGTGTCACGTAGCGCATAACCGGCAGATGGCCGATGCTGGGTTGCAAGTATTGACCGATGGTGAGCATTTCCACATTGTGTTCGCGCAGGTCGCGCAATACTTGCATGATTTCTTCGTCGGTCTCGCCCAGCCCGAGCATCAAGCCGGATTTGGTGGGGATGTGCGGAAATTGTGCTTTGAAATCCTTGAGCAGTTTCAGCGAATTGGCATAATCCGCGCCGGGACGGCATTGTTTGTACAAGCGAGGCACGGTTTCGAGATTGTGGTTCAAGACATCCGGCGGGCAGGCAGCGAGTTTTTCCAGCGCCACTTCCAGGCGGCCGCGGAAATCCGGCACCAAAGTTTCGATTTTGGTATGTGGCGAATGCGTGCGGATTTCACGGATACAGTCGGCAAAATGCTGTGCGCCGCCGTCGCGTAAGTCATCACGATCCACGCTGGTGATGACCACATAGCGCAATTTCATGGCGCCGATCGATTGCGCCAGATGCAGCGGTTCGTCCGCATCCGGTGGTTTTGGGCGGCCATGCGCGACATCGCAGAAGGGGCAGCGGCGGGTGCATAAATCACCCAGAATCATAAATGTAGCGGTGCCTTTACCGAAGCATTCGCCGATATTCGGGCAGGATGCTTCTTCGCACACGGTATGCAATTTATGTTCGCGCAGCAGCCGTTTGACTTCGTAGTAATTTTCGCTGTTGGACGAACGTACGCGAATCCACGAGGGTTTACGCAATAATTCGTCACGCGATTGCGGTGCTATTTTGACGGGGTTGCGCGCTGTTTTATCAGCGCCTTTTTGGCGGGTGTCAGTGGTCATGTTGTTCCGTTAATCGTTTTGTGAGAAGTTTTTCTTGTAATTGATCGGCCAGTTTGGCGCTTAAAATATCCACGCCATCGGGAATACCCAGGTTTTTGGTTTGCGTGACTTGCAATCCTTGATAACCGCAGGGGTTGATGTAGGAGAACGGCGTCAAGTCCATATCCACATTTAGCGCAATGCCGTGATAGCAGAAGTTTTTCCTGATTTTGAGTCCCAACGAAGCAATTTTGGCATTTCCTACGTAAACACCGGGGGCCTCAATGCACCCGGCAGCTTCGACGCAATAATCATCGAGTAAGCCGATCACGGCGCTTTCCATCAGTCTGACCAATTCACGCACACCGAGTTTCAAGCGGCGGATGTCCAGCAGCAGGTAAGCGATGATTTGTCCCGGTCCATGGTAAGTAATTTGGCCGCCGCGATCTGTTTTAACTACCGTGATTCCATGATCGTGCAGCAGATGCTCGGGTTTGCCTGCAATGCCTTGGGTAAAAACCGGCGGGTGCTGCAATAACCAAATTTCATCGCGCGTTTGTTCGTTCCGGTTGTCCGTAAAATCCTTCATGGCCTGCCAGGTCGTCTGGTAATCGCATAATCCCAGGGTTTTGACGATGAAATGCTGCGGTGTGCAAACAGACGTGGAAAGATTTTGCATCGGGGATGATCACAGTACCACGGCAACCAAGGGATGGCTCGATAGCGCTTGGTACAGGGCGTCTAATTGTGTCCGGGAAGTGGCGCGAATGGTGCATGTCAGGCTTAAATACGTGCCTTTTTTACTGGTCTTGACCGCCATCGTCTCAGCATCGAAATCGGGAGCATGAAATTTAACGATCGCCAGCGCAATTTGTGTGAAATCCTGCTGCGCTTTACCCATGATTTTGATGGGAAAGTCGCAAGGATATTCGATCAGTGACGGTTGTTCTGACATCGGAAAATCAAATCATCGGTTATGAATTCGAGCAACCTCAGGAATGGCCGCGCATATTGGTGGCTTTATAGTCCTGGTACAGTGCGTGCAAACGGGCAAACAGCGGCCCCGGTTTTCCCTGTCCTACCGGCTGATTATCCAGTGACGCGATCGGCATGATTTCTTTGGTCGACGATGTCAACAGAATTTCATCCGCCGTGCGGACTTCCGCCTCCGAAATTTCACGGACTTCATGCGGTATTTTATTCGCCGCCGCCAATTCCAGCACCACATCGTAGGTAATGCCGGGCAGCATCAGATTACTTTTCGGCGGAGCCAGCAGCACGCCGTTTTTAACGACAAAAATATTGCTCGCGGCGCCTTCGGTCAGGAAGCCATCGCGAATCAGAATGGTTTCAAGCGCATGAACATCCACCGCCAATTGCCGCAACAGCACATTCGGTAATAACGAAATGGCTTTGACATCGCAGCGGATCCAGCGGTTATCGATCGCGGTAATGGCCGAAGCGCCGCTGGCCAGCAATTCCGCGGGCGGTGGCAGCAGCGGGTTGCTCATGATGAATACAGTGGGCGGTACGTTGACCGGAAACGCGTGATCCCGTTTGGCGACACCGCGCGTGATGTGCAGATAGAGATATTGATCCTCTGCATCGTTTTTCGCGATGACCTGCTCCAGCAGATTCTGCCATTCGTCGTTGCTGAACGGGTTTTTCAAGCGGATGCCATCCAGGCTGTGCTGTAGCCGCCTGAGATGTTTAGGGAGACGGAAGGGTTTGCGCGAATAAGCCGGGATGACTTCATAGATGCCATCGCCAAAGATAAAGCCGCGATCCAGTACGGGAATGCATGCTTCTTCAATGGGCATAAACTTACCGTTCAGATATATCATGCGAACCTTCTGTGATGTGTTAAGACTGGATTAATTAAAGAGTAATTTTACACTATCCCAAGCACGGCCGATGAAGTTCGCGGTGTCGACTTTCTCCAGAGCGACCAATGGATAGGTTTCAACGGTTTTGTCATCCAGCGTGAATTTTACCGTGCCGACTTCCTGCCCCAATTGCACCGGCGCGATCAGTGGTTGTTTGTATTCCATGGTGGCTTTGAGTTTATCGCCCTGGCCTTTAGGGAGGGTGAAATAAACATCCCGGTCGAAACCGGCTTTCAGCTCGTTTTGCGTGCCTTTCCACAAATGGATGGTGGTCAGTGAATCATTCTTTTTGTAGAGATGCAGCGTGTCGTAAAACTGGAAGCCGTAATTGAGCAGGCGCTGGCTTTCGATGCTGCGCGCATTGGCGGATTTCGCGCCGATCACCACCGATATAAGCCGCCGCTTGTCGCGGATCGCGGAAGTGATCAGGCAATAACCGGCGGTTTTAGTCCATCCGGTTTTCATACCGTCCACATGCGGATCAATCCATAACAACCGGTTTCTGTTCGGCTGCGTAATGTTGTTGTAGGTATATTCCTTTTGTGAATAGTGCGGATAAAATTCGGGAAAATCGCGGATGATGGCCGTCGCCAGCAGTGTCAGATCATGCGCCGTGGTGTAGTGCTCTGGATCGGGCAAACCGGTCGAATTGGTAAAATGCGTGTTTTTCATACCCAATCGGCCTGCTTCTTTATTCATCAGGTTGGCGAAGCTCGCTTCCGAGCCTGCAACCGCTTCCGCCAATGCGATACAAGCATCGTTGCCGGATTGCACAATCATGCCGCGGATCAATTCTTCCACGGTGACCTGTTTATTGGGTTCGATAAACATGCGCGAACCGATCATGCGCCAGGCGCTTTCGGATACCGGAACCGGTTGATCCAAGGCAATCTGCTTTTGTTTGATGGCGGAAAACACCACGTATGCGGTCATGAGTTTTGTTAACGATGCGGGTTCGATGCGTTCATCCGCATTTTGACCGGCCAACACCTGGCCGGTTTGGAAATCTGACAGTAAATAAGCTTTGGCTGCGATGGAGATATCTTGTGATTGGGCAGGTACTGACGAGACGGCGAGGCATACTAGCAATAGAACGAATAAATGCTTCATAAGAGTCTGGAGTCTGCAAAAAATGAACATTATAGCTTGCTGTCGGGGAATCTAAAACCTTGTAATTTTTGAGCGAAGAAACAATGACCTTGTTCAGGAACTGCTGGATGGTTTGTCGATGACACCCATGTGAAATCCCAGTTTTCCTTCGCTGCGCTCCTTGAAATACTGTTTCAAGGGATCATGAATGACGCGAAACGCCATCTCGTTCCAAGGAATTTCGTGTTCGGAGACCAGTTTGACTTCCAGGCTTTCAATGCCGGGTTTGAAATCGAGATCGAGCAATCGTGCGCGGAATAAAAAATACACCTGGCTGATATGCGGCAGGCTGTAAACGGCGTACAAGTCGCCGATTTCAACGCGTGCAGTGGCTTCCTCCAATGTTTCGCGCGCGGCAGCTTGCGCCAGTGTTTCATTATTTTCCATAAAACCGGCCGGCAGAGTCCACCAACCTAAACGCGGTTCAATGGCGCGGCGGCACAATAAAATTTTATCTTCCCATTCCGGAATGCACCCGACCACCATTTTGGGGTTCTGATAGTGAATGACCTTGCACGTCGTACATACATAACGTGGCAGCGAGTCGCCTTCGGGTATGATCAACTCAACGGTGGCACTGCAATAACTGCAATATTTCATGGGTAAATCCTTTAGTGCATACGGTAGGATGTGAGCGCGTTTTACTGTTGGGTGACGGTAAAGCTCCGGCTTGCCAATTGATTTCCGGATTCATCGGCTAATTCAACGCGCCATTCGCCCAGCCGCCGTTGATCCAATTGCTTGCTGGCATGCGTGCGCCAATTGTTGTTGTGCACCTGCAAGTTTAATTTTGAATCCAGTTTGTCATTGTAATACCAGTCAATACGGATTTTCTTTCCCCGCATATTTTTTAAATGCAGGTAAAAATGAATCGGTTTGGATTCACCCGGTTGCAGCTGCACGGTGTCAATCGAATCGACCGGTTCTCGTGCGTCTATCGCATGACTTAATTGCGCGCGGACAACTTCGGCATGATCGGATGGTTGCTGCGGTTTTGCTTGTACAGCCGTTTTCGGCGCCGTTTTTCCGGCGTTACCGGATGCGATCCGCTGCGGTTTTTTTGCGGGTATTGGAACTGGTTTAGCGGCAGCGTGCTTTGTGCCGGACTCGGCTGGTTTCACTAGGGGTTTCTGCACGCTGATCGATTCACCCGGTTGCGCTCCGGTAGTATTGCCGGTTGTGGCGGGTTCCGCCTCGGTTTTTTCCGGGGAAACGGCCTGTCCGGAAACTGCAACGGCGGTGTGGCCGGATGCAATCGTTTCATCGGCGGCTTTCTCAGTGCCGCCGCTGGAAAAGAGCAAATAACCGGCCAAAACGAGAATGGCTAACAGCAATGCTGCTGCGATGGCGATTTTGTTCCAATCCAGCGTTTCTTCGTAAGTGACTTCCGGTTCGGGATAAATCTCTTCGATGGCTTGTGGCGGTTGCTGAATTTGAATACGGATTTTTAATTTATTGTTGCTCATGTCGCGTGTCGTTTCTTGAGACATTGGGATTTCGTAAAGGAATTTTTCGATGGTGTGTGCAGTATAAAGGATTTTTTGCCAATTACTGAAACCGTGTCTTACCGCTATTCGCTATACTTCCGCTATGGAAGAGAACATTCATGAAATAAGCCATCGTGCGCAGGCGCTGCGAGCCGAGATCGAGTTGCATAATTACCGTTATTATGTGCTCGATAATCCATCTATTCCCGATGCGGAATACGATCGATTGCTGCGTGAGTTGCAGCAAATCGAGCAGGATTTCCCGCAACTGATTACCGCCGGTTCACCGACGCAGCGGGTGGGTGCTGCACCGCTCAAAGCCTTCGCGCAAATCACACATACTGTCCCGATGTTGTCATTGAGCAATGCGTTTGACGAAAGCGAAGTCGAAGCTTTCGACCGGCGTGTGCGCGATGGTTTGTCCGTTGATAGCGTGGAATATACCGCGGAGCCGAAATTCGACGGTCTGGCGGTCAGTTTGCGGTATGAACATGGTGACTTTAAAACCGGTGCAACACGTGGCGATGGCTATACCGGTGAAGATATTACGCTGAACCTGAGAACGATCCGGTCGATTCCCCTGCGGTTGCCGCTGACTCATCCACCGGCTTTGCTGGAAGTGCGCGGTGAAGTATTGATGTTGCAAAAAGATTTTCAGCGGCTGAATCAGCAGCAATTGGCCAAAGGTGAAAAGGAATTCGCCAATCCGCGCAATGCAGCGGCGGGTTCGCTGCGTCAACTCGATCCCGGCATTACCGCAACCCGGCGCCTTACTTTTTTCGCGTATGGCATCGGGCAATGCGACGACGCGGATTTGCCGCGGGATACGCATTACCGGATGCTGCAATATCTGTCTGCTTTGCATTTTCCGGTCACGCAGGAATGCCGGGTGGTGACGGGATTAACCGGATTGCTGGATTACTATCGCGCGATTGGCGCGAAGCGCGATGCTCTGCCGTATGCCATCGATGGCGTCGTCTATAAAGTCAATTCGCTGGCATTCCAAGAAAAACTCGGTTTTGTGTCGCGCGCGCCGCGCTTCGCCATCGCGCACAAATTTCCGGCGCAGGAAGCCATCACGCAATTGCTCGATATCGATGTGCAAGTCGGCAGAACCGGCGCGTTAACGCCGGTGGCGCGGCTGCAACCGGTGTTTGTCGGCGGCGTGACCGTGACCAATGCAACTTTGCACAACGCTGACGAAATCGAACGCAAGGACGTACGCATCGGCGATACCGTCATCGTGCGCCGCGCCGGTGATGTGATTCCGGAAGTAGTTTCGGTGGTAGCGGAAAAACGTCCAGCGGATGCGCGGATGTTTGTCATGCCCGGGCATTGCCCGGTATGCGGCGCGAAAGCCGTGCGGCTCCCGGACGAGGCGGTCGCGCGTTGCACCGGCGGTTTATTCTGTCCGGCGCAACGCAAACAGGCGATTTTGCATTTCGCGTCGCGCCGCGCGCTGGATATTGAAGGATTAGGAGACAAACTGGTCGATCAGATGGTCGATAACGCCATTATCCGCACACCGGCGGATCTGTATAAATTGGGATTGGCAGCATTGGCCAGCCTGGAGCGCATGGCGGAGAAATCGGCCGGGAATATTCTGCGAGCGATTGAGAAAAGCAAGCACACCACACTGGCCAGATTTATCTATGCGCTCGGCATCCGTAATGTCGGCGAAGCGACGGCGAAAGAACTGGCCGCGCATTTGGGCAGTCTGGACCGGTTGATCGAAGCGGATAGCGAACGCTTGCAGCAAATCCCGGATATCGGTCCGGTGGTGGCGCAAAGTATTGTGGATTTTTTTGCCGAGTCGCATAACCGTGAAGTCATTGAACAGCTGCGCGCCTGCGGCGTGCATTGGGATGAGCACGAAGGCAAATCCGCGCAAAACAGCTTGGCAGAGCCATTAAGCGGCAAAACATTTGTGTTGACGGGCACTTTGCCGACGATGAGTCGTGAAGAAGCCAAGGAAAAAATCGAGGCGCTGGGTGGCAAAGTCAGCGGCAGCGTTTCCAAAAAAACCGATTATGTCGTCGTCGGCGCCGATCCCGGCAGTAAGTACGACAAAGCGGTGAGTATCGGAATTACCCTTCTTGATCAAGAAGGATTAGAGGCGTTGCTGAAATAATTCATCGCTGTTGCCACGAGAATAGAATGACAACACTGTTGCCATTCTATTCTTTGAGCTACAGCGTGTTATCTTTGGTTAACGTGAATGTCCCGGCAGGGATGCCATTGACACTATACCCATAAGTTCCAGCCGGAAGTCCGAAGACCTCGAGGGGGATGATTTTTTCGTACGGCACAAGTGCCATTGTGCATGCTATCCCTTCAGGGAATGGATTAGGCCCGGCATGAAGAATAACTTCAAAAGTATTGTCCTTGAGTACCTGATTGATTTGCTGAAAGTACCCGCAACCATTTGAAAATTCCCCGGTGATTTTGAGAAATACCTGGACCGGTGACGAATCTACAATGATAGCTTCAACTTTTTCATCATAGGTTGCAGGACCGGGAGTAATTTTAGTTTCGACAAACTTGTTGAGTTTCCAGCTGTTGGTGGAACTTTCAAACTGTAACTCCGCGTTCTGAAAGTTACCCGGCTGCGCATCGGTATCAACACGAGGAATGATGAGCTTTCCATCGCGAAAGACTGGGTAATCGGAGGCATGGACATTGCGTTGCGAAAAAACAAGACTTGCGAGTAAAACGGTAATTCCGATCGCCCAGTATTTTGTTGTGAAGATTTGCATTTTATTGATCATCGCCGTTGAGCATATTAAAGACAATCGCTGCCAATGCGCCACCGGCAAAGTCAGCAGAAATGTGAATCCAGATATTGTTCCAATCCATTAAGCCCATCAACGGTGCGGCAATGGCAACAGCCGGATTAAACGCGCCACCGGAAATTCCGCCCACGGAGAATGCGCCTGCCATGACCACGAAGCCAATGGCTAAACCGTAAAAGGAATTGCCACTGGTTCCTTTTGCCGTGGCGACATTGAGCACGACGTACGCCAATGCAAACGTAAACAAAAATTCAGCGATCAACGATTTGGTCACATCGATGGTTCCGGCGGCAGTGCCTGAACCCACCAGGAATTGTGCAGTCAATGCGCCTGCTACCGCGCCGAGAATTTGCGCGGTGAAATACACCGGCACGTCAGCGATGGTGCATTTTCCGCGGATGAGCACCGCCAACGTGACAGCCGGATTATAGTGCGCGCCGGAAATATGTCCGCCGGCATAAACCAGAACCATTAACACGGAACCGATGGCAAGAGGTGCAATGACACCGGCGCTGCCCGGTATTACCGTCAAGCCTATGGTGAGCAGCAAGAAGAAAGTGCCAATGCATTCAACGATAAATTTATTCATGGTGAGTTACTCCTTTCAATGAAGTACTTTCATTTAATCATAAAAAATTTTTCCGTGTAAGAATTTTTTACCTGCATGAATTGAATGGGAAGTATTTGAAGCTTTCAGTCCGGCGCTATAATATTCTTGTAAAAAACGCGATTTTATTCAAACTATAACCTTAAATCTTTCATGCAAACTTACCAGCAACTGGAGCAAATTCTGAATACGGCGGAATTAATTCATTCCGAGCAAACCGTTACGCAAACGGTGCAGCGTATGGCGGCAGATATCACGCGCGTGTTGTCGCATCAGCAGCCGCTGGTTTTGTGCCTGCTGGGCGGAGCGGTCATCTTTACCGGACAATTGCTGCCGCAATTGCGGTTTCCGCTGGATTTCGATTATGCGCATCTGACGCGTTACGATAAGAAAATGCAGGGTGGAGAAATTTACTGGCGGGTGGAACCCAGGGAAAGCGTCAAGGATCGCGTCATTCTGGTGCTGGACGATATTCTCGACGAAGGTGTTACATTGGCTGCTATCCGCGCCAAAGTGCTGGAGAATGGCGCAAAAGCGTTTTACAGTGCGGTGTTTGCTGAGAAAGAAACGGGGCGGCCCAAGTCGCTTAAAGCCGATTTTGTCGGATTGACGGTGCCGGACCGGTATGTGTTCGGTTTTGGCATGGATATCCGTGGCGCATGGCGGAATCTGCCAGCAATTTATGCAGTAAAAAACTGAAAGGGGAAGCTATGCTTGCAATAATTGGCGGCAGCGGATTGACGCAATTATCCTGTCTTGAAATATCCCACCGGCAAATCATACGCACGCCGTATGGCGAGCCTTCCGGGCCGCTGACATTTGGTAAGCTGCACGGCGAGGACATCGTTTTCCTGGCGCGGCATGGTCACGGCCACACGATACCGCCGCATGCGATCAATTACCGCGCGAATTTATGGGCGCTGCATTCCCTGAAACCGGCGCATGTGATTTCCGTGGCGTCGGTGGGCGGTATCCGTGCCGATCTGACGCCGGGCAAGCTGGTGGTGCCGAGTCAGATTATCGATTATACCTATGGACGCAATTTCACTTTTTTTGAAGGAAAGGATCAACCCGTGACACATATCGATTTTACGCAGCCGTACAGCCAGCAAACACGTGCATTGCTGCTGCAAGCGGCCAACGATGCTTATGAAGCCATCGTCGACGGCGGCGTCTATGCCGCAACGCAAGGGCCGCGGCTCGAAACCGCCGCGGAAATCAACCGGCTGGAACGCGACGGCGCGGATATCGTCGGCATGACCGGCATGCCGGAAACGGCGCTGGCCAGGGAGTTGGGTCTAAGTTACGCCACGCTCGCTGTGGTCGCCAACCAAGCCGCCGGACGGGGCGCCAATGTGGACAGTATTCCGCTCAAGGAGATTTATGCCGTGCTGGAACAAGCGATGGTGCGTGTCAGAAACATTCTGGAACATGTGGTGAGCTGCCATGGCCATTAGATCCGTACTGAAAATGGGCGATCCGGTATTGCTGCAAGTCGCCACACCTGTCGAACGATTCGATACCGCCGAGCTGCACGCATTAATCCAGGATATGCAAGACACCATGGCTTATCTCAACGGTGCAGGCTTAGCCGCACCGCAGATTGGCGTGAGCTTGCAGGTGGTGATTTTCGGTTTTGACCAGAATCCCCGCTACCCGCGCGCCGAAGAAGTGCCTTTCACGGTTTTGATTAACCCGCAGCTGAAACCGTTATCCGACGACAAGGAAGACGATTGGGAAGGCTGCCTCAGCGTCCCCGGCATGCGCGGCATGGTGCCGCGCTACAAGCAGTTGCGCTATCACGGCGTGGATCAATACGGGAAAACGATTGACCGCAGCGTCAGCGGTTTTCACGCGCGTGTGGTGCAGCATGAGTGCGACCATCTGCAAGGAATTCTCTACCCGATGCGCATCAACGATTTCCGGCAGTTTGGGTTTACCGATGTACTGTTTCCGGGACAGGGTATTGCGGATGATTAGAACTTTATTGCTCATTCTTAGCCGGGAAACCCTGCCGGAGTAAAGATTCATTGAAAAAGCACCGGTACTCCCTGCGTCACCGGTGACTTACTGAGCTGCATGGGATGCGGTGTGGCCGTTCTTGCCGCACATCATTGGAAGCCTTCCACATGAAAAGAATCAGCTTGCTTTTGCTCGTTTCATCGATTGTTTACGCCACTTTTTTTACTGAAAAAGACAAATTGCTGAGAATGAAGGTTTTAATTCACTGGTGAAACATATTTTTATCAAAGAATGAAGAGGGGTAGGGAGTGAAGCAATTTATTGATTATTTCACGCAAGCTGAGTTAGCTTTGACTGCCTAAGTACAGAGTTTGGAAATCAGTCACCGGGTTATTGAATTATGAGGATGCAGTTGACCAGACTGAGTAGCTTGATGTAATGGGATAGTGCCATGCGGTGCCGAAATCGTGCCGGGTGATGCGGATGCCGGGCGGGGATTGGCGTCTTTTGTATTCATTCAGATGAATCAGGCGGATGATTTTGGTGACGTCCGCTTCGCTGTAGTTCATGGCGATGATTTCCTGCGGCGAGCAGTTCTTTTCCACGTAAGCTTCCATAATGGCGTCGAGAATGTCGTACGGCGGCAAACTGTCCTGGTCGGTTTGATTGGCGCGAAGCTCGGCGGACGGTGCGCGCCGGATGATGCGTTCGGGGATCGCGCGGCTGATGCGGTTGCGGTATTCGCACAATTGGTACACCAGGGTCTTGCTGACATCCTTCAGAATCGCGAAACCGCCCGCCATATCGCCGTACAGCGTGCAATAACCGACCGCCATTTCGGATTTGTTGCCGGTGGTCAATACCAGCGAGCCGGTTTGGTTGGATAGCGCCATCAGCAAAGTGCCGCGGATGCGCGCTTGCAGATTTTCCGGCATGGTTGTTGTTTCCGCGGCGTCAGGCGAAATTCCAAAATCGCTTTCGACAACCGATAAATAATGCTGGAACAATGACTGAATGCTGGATTCGTAGTGCTCAACGCCGAGTAATCCAACCATTTCGTTGGCGTCTTCCAAACTGATGTTCGCAGTGTATTGCGACGGCATCATGACGGTTTTTACCTTGTCCGCGCCCAGCGCATCGACGGCAATCGCCAGCACCAATGCCGAATCGACGCCGCCTGAAAGTCCCAGAATCACACCGGGGAAGCCGTTTTTGCGCACATAATCGCTGACGCCCAAACATAAGGCTTGATACACACTGGCGGCCGTTGCCGGTGAAACGGGCAGGTTGTTTTTCTGCGGTTGTTTGCCGTGAATGTCGGCGATTGCGATGGTTTCAACAAATTCATCCAGTTGATGCGTGAGTTCGCCTTGTCCGTTCATGACGAACGAAGCGCCGTCATAGATCAATTCATCCTGTCCGCCGACCAGATTGACATGAATCACCGGAATACCGGTTTGCTTGCTGAAGCGGTGCGTCGTTTGGCAGCGCGAAACTTGCTTGTCGATATAAAAAGCCGATGCATTGAGCACCAATAAGATATCGCAGGCGGAGCGATCCAGCGTATCGATCAAATTCCCGTGCCAAAAATCGGCGCAAATCACCAGGCCGAATTGAATGCCGGCCAGTTCAAACACACAAGGCTTGACGCCGGTATCGAAGTAGACCGTTTCATTGAAAGGCGATCTGTTGAGAATTCGCTTGAAATAAGTGTGCAGGATTTCGCCATCGCGAATCACCGAGGCGGCATTGTAAAGCTTGCCTTCTTGAACGTGCGGGTGGCCGACGATCAAGGTGATGCCATGAATCGCCTTGACCAGCCCGGCCAAGGCAGTGGTACACAATTGGCAAAAGGTTTCGCGTAATAGACAATCGCCGGGAGGATAACCGGACAGCGCCAGTTCGGGTGTGACGATCAGTTCAGCGCCGGATTGCTTGGCGTGTTCCGCTGCGGCGAGAATTTTGGCGGCATTTCCGTTGATATCGCCAACCGTGCAATTAATCTGTGCAATCGCAATGCGCATCGGTTGGGGATGTTATTCCGGATTAAAACGGCAGTTGCGCATCGGGCTTGGCTTGCAGGATATTGCGGCGGAAATCTTCCTGAATACGTTTCAAAGCTGCGTGATTATCGGCTTCAAAGCGCAAGACCACCACCGGCGTGGTGTTGGAAGCGCGCGCCAGACCGAAGCCGTCGGGGTATTCCACCCGTAAGCCGTCGGTGGTGATGACTTGCTGCGGGTTATCGAACACGGCGTTTTTTTGCAATTGCACGATCAGCGCATGATTCTCGCCTTCCGCCGTGCGCACTTGCAATTCCGGCGTGTTCAGACTATCGGGCAGGTTATTCAGCGTGGCGCTGATATCCTGAACACGGCTCAGCAGCTCCAGTAATCGCGCGCCGGCGTATAAACCGTCGTCAAAACCATACCAGCGTTCTTTAAAAAACAAATGACCGCTCATTTCACCGGCTAACAAAGCTTTTTCTTCGATGAGCTTGGATTTGATGAACGAATGCCCGGTTTTCCACATGACCGGCGTGCCGCCGTGCTGACGGATCCACGGCGCGAGATTGCGCGTGCATTTCACGTCGAAAATGATTTTTGCGCCGGGGTTGCGTGACAACACGTCGGCGGCGAATAGCATCAGCTGGCGATCCGCGTTGATGATATGGCCATCCTTGGTGACGATGCCGAGCCGATCGCCGTCGCCGTCAAACGCCAGACCGATTTCCGCATCGCTCGTTTTTAGCGCCTGAATGACATCGGTTAAATTCTCGGGCACCGACGGATCGGGGTGGTGATTGGGGAAATTGCCGTCCACGTTGCAAAATAATTCGTTCACCTGACAGCCTAATTCACGATAGAGTGCCGGTGCATATGCGCCAGCCACACCGTTGCCGCAATCGACCACGATTTTGATCGGGCGCGCTAATTTGACATCGCCGGTGATGCGCGTGCGATACGCATCGGCAATCGCGTGTTCGGAATAGTTGCCCGCGCCGTGCGTCAGGTCGTTGTTTTCGATGCGCAAGCGCAGTGCTTGGATGGTATCAGCCGCCAAAGTCTGACCGCCGAGTACGATTTTGAAGCCGTTGTATTCGGGTGGATTGTGGCTGCCGGTGACCATGACACCGGAATATTGACATAATTCGTGCGCGGCGAAGTACAACATGGGTGTTGCCACCATGCCGACATCGACGACATCGATGCCGCTTTTGCGGATGCCGCGCGCCAGTGCTTGGGATAACTCGGTTCCGGATAACCGGCCATCGCGGCCGATGGCAATCGCGGTCAGATTCCTGGCGCGTGCTTCGGAGCCGATGGCATGGCCGATTTTTTCTACATTTTCGGCGGTGATCGTTTTGCCGACGATGCCGCGAATATCGTAAGCCTTGAAAATTTCATGAGGAATTGCTTGCATAATTTAATCGATCCGGAAGAAAGGTTATTGATAAAACGCGGTAAATCGTTATTGATCGCATGGCAATTTATCATCGGAACGCAAGTTTCCGCAGAAATTAACCGGTTACATCAGTGATGCCCCGCAACCGCACCGCCTTTCAGGGTGTAATGCGTGCCGCAGTAGGGACACAGCGCTTCGCCGGTGGCTTCGATCGGCAGAAAAACCCGCGGATGGGAATTCCATAACAGCATGGCCGGGGTCGGACAGTGCAACGGCAGATCGTCGACGGTAACTTCGATTTCCCGGGGTTTATTATTGCTTGGTTGATTCATAGAAAATAACTCCAAAATAGCGGTATTAAACTAAAGTGAGCCAATCGGTGTGATTTTTGGCCCGGCCTTTAACGCAATCAAAGAATAGGGTTTGCAGCTGCGCGGTAATCGGTCCGCGCTTGCCCGGCCCGATGATACGGTTATCCAATTCGCGGATCGGTGTGATTTCCGCAGCGGTGCCGGTGAAGAACGCTTCATCGGCGCAATAAATTTCATCGCGCGTGATGCGTTTCTCAATCACCGGAATGCCGAGTTCAGCGGCTAATTCGATGATCGAAGCGCGCGTGATGCCTTCCAGGCAGGAAGTCAAATCCGGCGTGTATAATTTGCCTTGTTTAACGATGAAAATATTTTCTCCCGAACCTTCGGCCACATAACCTTCCACATCCAGCAGCAAGGCTTCGTCATAACCGTTCAATGCCACTTCCTGGTTGGCCAGAATCGAATTGGCGTAGGTCGTGACCGATTTGGCGCGACACATGTTGATGTTGACATGGTGCCGGGTAAACGACGAGGTTTTGACGCGAATACCGTTTTCCAGCGCTTCCGGCCCTAAATATGTTCCCCATGACCAGGCGGCGATGGCGACGTGCACCGACAAGGTTCTGGCGGAAAGTCCCATCGCTTCGGCGCCATAAAAGGCAATCGGGCGGATGTACGCGGACGACAGTTTGTTTTGTTTCACCACATCGCGTTGCGCTTGCATGATGGTGGCCTTGTCGTAAGGCATTTTCATCATGAAAATATGCGCTGAATTGAATAAGCGGTCGGTATGTTCCTGCAACCGGAAAATCGCCGCACCCTGCGCGGTTTCATACGCGCGTAATCCTTCAAAAACACCCAAACCATAATGCAACGTGTGCGTTAGTACATGCGTATTGGCATCCCGCCAGGGAACCATTTTCCCGTCATACCAGATTACACCGTCACGGTCAGCCATTGACATTCAGGAACTCCCGATAAAATTCTTAAAAGCCGTATTCTAACTTATTTTTGACGCGCCGTTGAAACATGCCCGCCCGTGTGGCGGCGAATATCGTCACTCAGGTGAGGCAATTTGCCGCATTGCGAACGGCAAGGTTCCGGCTGATAATTTTAAACCATTGCATGGACGGTAATTTTTGAATCAATAGCGCATTGCCTCAGTTTTGCTTTACTTCTCCAATTACCCGCAGATTTACTTCACCACATCTGATCCATTCACCACCGTAGCGCATTGGAGGCGCTTATTACTATGCTACTAAAATCAGCGATTCATAGTGTATTACCTGTAATTGTGTTGTTTGGGGCTATTCAATCCGATGCGTTCGCGCATACGGTGATCGATCCGCCGCAGGTTACGGAGGGCAAGCAATCGAATAATCACACCGTGATTACGCACGGTTGCGGCGATGCGGCTGTCATCGGTCAGAGTGTCGTGATACCGGACGGGATCAGTTCTACCATCGTGGCCAATGGCAATCCGCATGCCGGACCGCTCAGCGATTTCCTGCAGAATTGGGGCGGCATTACATTTGTGCAAGATCGCTCGTTATTTACTGAGCAGGACCGGAAGGTGGATGCGAACGGAAATACGATCGGATTCTGGTTTGGCGGCGGCAATGCGGTGGCATCGTATGCTTGGGGACGCATTCCATTCGTATCGAAAGCGGTGCTATTCGTGCCTGAATCCTGTGCCAAGGCGGTGCGGTTTGCTTTCGCAGTGGCTGATATTTGCAAGATCACCAATATCGGCGATATGAACGGAACGGATACGGTTAATTTCTGGACTCCCGCTGTCGGATCGAAATACGACGGCACACCGGGAGATCACGCTTACGATTTTCCAGTGTATTTCACGATCAACCGGGATTTGGAAACGAATCCGCTGCCGGAATCTTGTGGCGCAGGTTTGCAAGTGATGGTAAAACCCTCCGCTGCGCAGATCGATCGCGATATGCCCATCATTTTTAACGGCACACAAGTGTGGCCGCAACTTTGATTCATGGTCATCGCACCGCACACATTTAAGGAATAAATACTATGGCGCTACCCGCTCAACAACAAACTGTCATGCTTCAACTGACACAGGCAATGTTCAATGCAGCTCCGGGCGCGATTCATCTGGAAGCACTCATCTCCCCGGTTGAGGCCGGTCAAACTGTGGCCGATCTAGTGCAGTCATTGATGGGAAGTACATTATTTTTTGGCAAGAGTTATGAAACTGATCTGACCCCGGAGGCGTTTGCAGACGCCTTTATTCATGACTTTGCCGACGATAACGCCACCATGGAAAGCAAAGCGCTGGCGATTGATTATATTGCCGGCAAAATGGCTGCCGGAGCAACCCAAGGTGAAATCATCGCCGATGTAACCTGCATACTGTCAGCAATTCCGGCGAGCGATCCGGTGTGGGGAACGGCCGCATTAGCGTACAACACGGCGAATGCGGCAAAAATTATTGATAACCTGACAGGAGACACGGTGTCAGCCGGTGATAAATCCAGCGCGGTCGATTACATCCTGGCGCAAATGGCTGCAGGACAGACTTTCGGCGCGACGGTCGTAGCGCTCATCAACGTGCTGGACGGCATGGATCATGCCGATTCTACTTGGGGTCATGCAGCGGCGCTGTTTGATAACTGCATTGAAGTCTCGCGTTATTATTCGATCGAAAAAGCGGGCACTGCGACTGACTTGGCAACGCTCCGGCAAATTCTCACAGGGATTACTCCGGATGTGGCCACAGTCGCAACGGCCAAAGCTGCGGTTGATAAGCTGTTCGACGATCCGGTCATCGATCTGGCCCAGCTGAATGGCGAAAATGGCTTCAGATTGGATGGCGCGATCGGCAGCGATGACACTGGCGAATCGGTAGGCAGTGCGGGCGATATCAATGACGATGGATTTGATGACCTGATCGTGGGCGCGCCGCATAATTTTGACGATTTTTACTCCGGCGCCAGTTTCGTGGTGTTTGGCAAAGCTTCCGGTTTTGACGCGGCGATTTCCTTATCCAGCCTGAATGGCGCGAACGGATTCCGCCTCAATGGCGTGGCGGGCGGGGATGCCGCTGGTAATGCGGTGAGTAGCGCGGGCGACATCAATGGCGATGGCTTTGACGATCTGTTGATCGGTGCGCCGATCTCCGATGTGCCAAAAAACGATACCGGATACACCTACGTTGTATTCGGCAAATCTTCAGGTTTCAGCGCGACGATGGAATTGTCGAGCCTGAACGGCAGTAACGGTTTCCGCATGCATCTTGATAAAGCCGACCAGCTTTTAGGCTGGTCTGTCAGTGGCGCGGGTGATATCAATGGCGATCATGTCGATGATTTGATCATAGGCGCGCCGATTGGCGAGCGCAGCTACGTCGTTTTCGGCAAGACTTCCGGCTTCGATGCAGAATTGGATTTAGCCAGTTTGGACGGCAGTAACGGCTTCCTGATGAATGGCTTGGAAGATGGCGCGCAATTCGGCAATGGTGTAAGTGCCGGGGATATCAACGGCGATGGTATTAACGACTTGATCGTCGGTTCCTACTATGGGGGAAGCGGTACCAGTTATGTGGTCTTCGGTAAAGCATCGGGTTTTGACGCCATACTGGATTTGTCCGGCTTGGATGGCAATAACGGCTTTAGTGTGGAAGGCGCGGCGGAAGGCGACGAAGCGGGTTATTCGGTCGGCAATGCGGGAGATGTCAACGGCGATGGATTCGACGATGTGATCATCGGTGCGCGGTCCGCGGGAATCGATGGTAAAGCATCCGGTGCTGCTTACGTTGTATTTGGCAAGGCTGACGGCTTTGAAGCCACCTTGAATTTATCCAGCTTGAATGGCGCGAATGGTTTCCGTCTCGCAGGTGCGGCGGAAGGCGATCAAGCCGGCCGATCGGTGAGCAGCGCTGGAGATTTTAACGGCGATGGATTCGCCGATGTGCTGGCCGGTGCTGCTAGTGCCGATGCGAATGGCGTGGATTCGGGCGCTGCCTATGCTGTATTCGGCAAAGCGTCAGGGTTTAGCGCGTCGCTGGATTTATCCAATTTAAGCAGTACCGGCGGCTTTGCCCTGAGTGGATTGGCGGCGGGTAATTCATTCGGTAAATCGGTCAGTAGCGCGGGGGATCTCAACAACGATGGTTTTGATGACCTGATCATTGGCGCTTCTTCGGCCAACGGCGGTGCTTTCAATTCTGGCGCAGCTTACGTTATCTTCGGCCGTAGTTTCACCAGTGCGGCGGTTGCAAAAACGGTTGCAACCGATAGTCTTGATGGGGCCAGTCAGGACGCGGCGGTGCTGTTGGCTGGAATCAATGCGGCGATGGATTGGATATAAACGCGCTCCCAGCCTCCCTATGATCTGTACCCATTCAATGAAGCATTCCGTTTTTTATGGCGGCTAACGAAATTCCGGTTACAGCAATGCTGGAAATTACAACCTCACGCCAACTGCTGTCGTGGTTAGCGGAGCAAAGAATTTCTATTGCACTGACGACTTACCAGATCGGCAAACTGTATTTTATCGGTCTGAAACCTGGCAATGCGCTTTCGGTGTTTGAACGCAGTTTTAACCGTTGCATGGGACTGTGCACGACACCGAATGGTTTGTACATGAGTAGTTTGTATCAGATCTGGCGCTTTGAAAATGTCTTCGAACCGGGACAGCAGCAGGATGGCTACGACCGGCTATATGTGCCGCAAATGGGTTACACCACCGGCGATCTGGATATTCACGACATCGCCGTGGACCGGAATGGCCGGCTGGTGTTCGTCAACACGTTGTTCAGTTGCTTGGCGGCATTGAGCGAAGCGCATAGTTTTAAACCGCTGTGGCAACCCGCTTTTATCAGCAAGTTGGCGGCGGAAGATCGCTGCCACCTGAATGGCTTGGCGATGCGGGACGGTCAACCGGCCTACGTCACCGCGGTTGGCCGCTCCGATGTCGCCGACGGCTGGCGTGAGCACCGCGCCGGTGGTGGCGTTGTTATCGATGTAAATACCAACGAGATCCCGTGTTCCGGGTTGTCGATGCCGCATTCTCCGCGATGGCATAACGGCAGGTTATGGCTGCTCAATTCCGGCACCGGGGATTTCGGCTATGTCAATCTGCAAACAGGACAGTTTGAACCGGTTTGTTTTTGTCCCGGCTATATGCGCGGACTCAGCTTTCACGGCGATTTTGCCTTGATTGGAATATCCAGACCACGCCACAATAAAACATTCAGCGGCTTAGCGCTGGATGAAAATCTTAAAACACGGCATGCCGAGGCGCGCTGTGGCGTTCAGATCGTGGATTTGCGCACGGGAGATGTGGTGCATTGGCTGCGCATGGAAGGCGTGGTTGAAGAACTGTACGATGTCGTTGTACTACCCGGTGTCCGGCGCCCGATGGCGTTGGGTTTCAAAACCGATGAAATCCGCCGGATATTGAGTATTGAAACTTAGTGTTGCGGCGGGTGTTGAAAAGCTTGCTTGAAATAACCGTCGAATTTTGACCGCACATTGTGCGGATTTTGCACGATTTCGCCGATCAGCTGAAAAAGCCGGTAATTTTGTGTATCTAGCAGCCGGTGTTGTTTGATCATCTTGAGGGTATGTGGTCCTTCACCTGAAATATCCTCCGTTTCTTCTCGCGCCAGTTTGCGGCCCAATTCGTGATGATGCGAGCTTTCGCTGGTGGCGGTGGTGATCAGATCCCCCAATCCCGCCAAGTGATACGGGCTGCCGGCTTGACCGCCCATGATCTGCACGATTTGATTTAATTCTTGCAGAGCTGCCGTTGCCAGATACCCGCGCACATTATCGCCAAGCTTGAGCTCATCGGCCATGCCGAACGCCATCGCGTAGATATTTTTTAGAATCACCGCCCAGCTGATACCGGCGATATCAGATGTGTGTTCGATACACAGTCTGGTGTGATTAAAACACGCTTGCATGGCATGAAATGGGGCAAGATCCCGGCAACCCAGTTGCGCAAATGCGTACCGGCCTGCGCGGATTTCCTCGGAAATCATCGGACCATACAAAAGTGCATACGGTTGATGTGCGGGCAAGTTTTCCGCCAAAATTTGCGCTGCGGTTTTGCCGGATTCATCGAGTCCTTTGGCAATACTGACGCACAGGCAGGTTTTCTTCAATAACGGCGCGATGCGCTGAGTCACTTCGCGGTGCGGATTGACGGGCAGGCAGAACAATACGATGTCCGCAAGCGGCGCGCTTTGTTCCAACGTAACGTAAGGGTGGCCGCTGCGTGGAAATTTCTCCCAAATCGCGCATGTGTGCCGGTCCTTGAGCAGATATTCCATCGCATGCCCCATTTCACCGTGACCGAGGATGAGAATATGTAATGTTGTTGTCATAAATTAAAATGATACTTTTGGTTAATTCTTACAACGATTGCTCGAGTGCGGCAATTTACCGCATTGCTAACGATTACAATTTCATGAACAATAAATTGAATAAGCCAGATTAGCGGTTATTATTCCTCCCGGTTTTTTTGAATCCTTTTTTAAGCACAATACAAGCTGCCTTATCACTATGATCGCACAAAAAATTCATACCACCCATGCACCGGAAAATCAACGTATGGCGTTTACCCTTCAACAACAGACTTCTATTCTTCAGCTGATGCTGGCTATGTTTAACACAGCGCCAGGCGCGTCGAATCTGATGTTTCTGGGCTCGCTGCTGCAGAACGGCCAATCCTTAGCAAATCTGGCTCAATCGCTGGCGGAAAGTTCTTTATTCTTTGACCGGCAGTATGCCGCGTATTTGAAGCCGGATGAGTTTGCGGCCAAATTTGTTAACGATCTGGCGGGCGACCGGGTGTCGATCGGCGATAAAAACCTTGTCATTGATTATATAACGCACCGGATGATCGCTGGCGCCACTCAAAGCGAGCTGATTGCAGAACTCTTGAGTACTTTATCGCCCATCCCGGCTTCGAATCTTAATTGGGGTAAAGCCGCCTCGCATCACAATACGCGGAATGCAACCAAAGTCGTAACGCATCTGCTCGGAAGCACCTTTACGCCAGCCAATATCGCAGTAGTGGTCGATTATATGCTGGCGCAGATGGCTGCCGGTAAAACATTCGGTGAAATGGTCGTGTGGGCTATCGATACCGTGATTAGCGTTGATCATGGCAATGTGGTATGGGGAAAAGCTACGGTGCTTTTCAACCATCGCACTGAAGTTTCAAAATATTATTCGATTGATAAAGCCGGTACGACAATCGATAGAGCGGCTCTGCGGCAAATTCTGGCGAAAGTGACGGTTGATACCGGAACGGTAGCCGCTGCTAAAACGGCCATCGATCAGTTGCTGAGCAATGTCAGCGGTTTTTCCGATGATGCCGGTGATGACTTTCAGTTCGATAAGGTGCTGGTGGTGAGGAAGAATAACGTATTGCCCATGCCGCGGGGAACGGCAAAACGAGCCGAACTGATGATGTAAGCACGCATGTCCTGGTTTCCTGCCGGAAACCTGTAATACGAAGTAATCCGGAATTAACCGACTTTTCTAGCGAAGAAAAACATTTTCCGGTTCAAACTTTGGTACTATTTGCACACAGCATTCCGTTCGAGAAAGCGCTGTTTGATCGGTTGTTATAAGGTAAATAGTCCATGCCGCGTATCCAAGCAGTATTTCAAAATGCGCAAGGCGAATCGTTATCCGGTTTGCTGGAAATGCCGTCTGGCGCGATTAAATCGTACGCGCTCTTCGCTCACTGTTTCACTTGCTCCAAAGACAATCCCGCAGCTGCGCGTATTGCACTCGCATTGGCGGATCGCGGTATTGCAGTATTGCGTTTCGATTTTACCGGCCTTGGGAATAGCCAAGGCGATTTCTCGAATACCAATTTCTCCTCCAATCTCCAGGACTTGTTAGCCGCTGCGCGCTACCTGGAGCAACACTACGCTGCTCCCGCGCTTTTGATCGGACACAGCTTAGGCGGCGCGGCGGTACTCGCGGTGGCGCAAGAATTGCCGCAGGTCAATGCGGTGGTCACGATCGGCGCACCGGCGACTGCGGCGCATGTCAAACATTTGTTTGCCGGTTCATATCGGGAATTGCAGAATCAACCGTCCGTACAGGTCGAATTGGCTGGAAGAAGCTTTAAGATTAAACGTCAGTTCATTGATGATTTGGAGAAATATAATTCAGTTGAGCATATCGGTGCGTTAAAAAAAGCATTGCTGATTTTTCATTCACCGGTCGATGACGTTGTTTCGATTGACGAAGCAGGGCGCATTTTTACCGCAGCCAAACACCCGAAAAGCTTCGTGTCGTTGGATCATGCCGATCATCTGTTATCCAATCCGGAAGATTCTCATTATGTCGCGGAAGTTTTGTCGGCTTGGGCCAGCCGTTACCTGAAAACGGATCAAGCGCCGGTTAAAACAGACGGTGCGTTGCGGCCAACCGTTGAGGCGGGTAGTGTGATCGTGCGCGAATACGATAAAAAATTCACGCGCGAGATTCTGACGCCGCGCCACCGGCTGATCAGCGATGAGCCAATCGCGCTGGGCGGCGCGGATCTTGGACTCAATCCCTATGAATTATTACTCGCCGCACTGGGCAGCTGTACATCGATGACGCTGCGCATGTATGCGAACCACAAACAAATAGACTTACAGGACATTACCGTGGAATTGCATCACAGCCGGATTCACGCCGAAGACTGTAGCGATTGCGAAAAGCAAAAAACACAAATCAATGTCATTACGCGCGCAATTCAATTGAACGGTAATCTGAACGATCAGCAGCGAGCTCGATTGCTGGAAATTGCCAATCAATGTCCGGTACATAAAACCTTGCAAAGCAAGATTCAGATAGAAACTAACCTGATAGATTAACTTCGATATGCAATCAGATGATACTATAGAGAAATATCGTATTGATAAATGGCTTTTTGCGACGCGTTTTTTTAAGACGCGATCATTGGCCGCCGAAGCGATTGATCGCGGACGGGTTACGGTGAATGGTCAACGGGTAAAGCCTGCGAAGATACTTGCAGCAGGAGATATGCTGACCATTCGCATTGATAATTATCAATATACTATTGAAGTATTGGGGTTATCCAATAAAAGAGGATCTGCTACAGTGGCGCAGCAGTTGTACCGGGAAACCGAAGAAAGCAAGCAACAGCGAGAGTTGCTGGCCGCTCGCTTAAAAGCGCAGCCACCGCCATTTAATATTAAAGGACGGCCGACCAAACGCGATCGCCGCGTCATCCAGCGCTTCACTTCCAATCACGACGAATTTTAAGAATCCAGCGAGAAATCATGAGTAACGACACATTTAATTTAGGCAAAGAGCAACTGATCCAACAATCTTTTGTGCAAATGGACAAGCATTTGCAAGGCGCGAATTACACACCGGCGCAGAAGCTGGCATTAACTTGCCGGATTCTGTTCGATAACGGTCATGATTCCGGCTTGGCCGGACAAATTACCACGCGCGGCGAACAGCCGGGCACATACCTGACGCAACGGTTGGGCTTCGGGTTTGACGAAACTTGCGCGAGCAATTTGTTACTCGTCAATGAAGACTTGGAAGTTTTACAGGGCGATGGCATGGCTAATCCGGCCAATCGCTTTCATTCCTGGCTGTATCGCGCCCGGCCTGACGTGCAATGCATCATTCATACGCACGCTGTGCATACCGCTGCGCTCAGCATGCTCGAAGTGCCGTTGGATATTTCGCACATGGATAATTGCGTGCTGTACGACGACGTGGCTTTCCTGCCCAAGTGGCCTGGTGTACCGGTGGGTAACGAAGAAGGTGAACTGATTGCCAAAGCCATCGGCAACAAACATGCGTTACTGCTGGCGCATCATGGTTTGCTGATCGCCAGTTCCAGTGTTGAGCAGGGCTGTATTTTGGCGCTTGCCTTTGAACGGGCGGCACGCTTGCAGTTGCTGGCGGCCTCCACCGGAAAAATCCAAGCGATTGATCCCGCTTTGGGACGGGAGGCGCGAGACTGGATTCTGCGCGGCCAACGCAGCGCAGTCGCATTCGCTTATTACGCGCGGCGCACTTTGAGAAAAGGAGCGGATTGTTTGCAATAAATTGCGTGTTTCCGATGTGCCGCTTCACTTTAGCACTTGATGGATTGAATACCCCTATAAAAACCCTGCAATCCAACCGATAACCGTCTCACTAAAAAGTGCACAATACGCAAAGTCCATTCGACAGTTTGATTTCTGAATCTGTAGAACCGGAGCATTCAGTAGTAATTTAAAGAATTATTAGTGCAATAAGCATCTTTTCTACTTTTTATATTGAGCCTTATGATAAAAAAAGTGCAAGCAAGTGAAGTCAGGCTGGGAATGTATATCCATGAACTCCGCGGCAATTGGCTGGAGCATCCATTCTGGAGAAAGTCGTTTAAACTGGCGCAACAGAAAGATTTGGATAAACTTGTCAGCTGCGATCTTGATGAAATATGGATCGATACTGCTAAGGGGCTTGATGTGGCTCCCGTTGAAACCGGTCTGGTGGAAAACCTCAAGACCGCCAACAAAGTTACTGCGGAAAATACAATTGCCCCGCAAGAATCACCTCCATCAACATCGCCACCATCGCCACCGGTAAAGAAACCGGCCGCGCGCGTTTCGGTTGAAGAAGAACTGGATAACGCTAAAAAGATTCAGAAAAAAACCAAGGAAGCAGTCACTTCGATGTTCAGCGACGTGCGCATGGGTAAAGCGCTTGAAATCGAAGGCGCGGAATCCCTGGTGGAGGAAATCAATCAATCGATGGAGCGCAATCCCAATGCGCTGCTTACGTTGATCAGGCTGAAGAATGTCAATGAATATACTTACATGCATTCGGTTGCGGTTTGTATGCTGATGGTGGCGCTGGGTAGGCAGATGGGTCTGGACGAAGCGCAAATCAAACAAGCAGGCACAGCCGGATTGTTGCACGACATCGGGAAAATGGTGATTCCAAACGAAGTGCTGAACAAACCGGGAAAATTGACGGACGAAGAATTTGCCGTCATGAAAAGCCACCCGGAGCGCGGCTGGGAAATTTTAAAATCCTGCTACCAAGTCCATGAAACAACTTTGGATGTGTGCTTGCATCATCACGAGCGTGTCGATGGCAAAGGTTATCCGGAAAAATTATCCGGTGATGCGCTGACATTGTTTGCGCGCATGGGCGCGGTGTGTGACGTTTACGATGCCATCTCGTCGGATCGCTGTTACAAACCGGCCTGGTCTCCAGCCGAATCGATCCGCAAAATGGCTTCCTGGAAGGACGGACATTTTGATGAAGTCATATTTCAGGCATTTGTGAAGACCATCGGTATTTACCCCAGCGGTACCCTGTTGAAACTGAAATCCGGGCGGCTCGGTGTGGTGATGGAACAATCCACGAAAAAATTAACCACGCCGATCATCAAAACTTTCTTTTCGACACGCTCCAATGTGCACATTCCGGTTGAGATTCTGGATCTGTCAAAAGGCACGGACGGTATCGAAAATATCGAAGATCCAGCGAAGTGGGGTTTTGATATTAATAAGCTCCAGGGAATTTGAAGCCAGCTTCAGTGTTTTGATTGGTGAGCGCGACAAATATTTTTTATAATGCCATATTATTAACAATAGCTTGAGAAATAAAGATAAAGTGAAAAATAAATACCAAAGTATAAGTACTGCGATATTGTTTTTAATTATGCTGGGATCGTCCCATGTCAGCGCGGATGCGGTGACGGATTGGAATCAACGCGCTGGCGATATCGTTGTCAATGCCAACATCGGACCATTGCCTGCCGAGCGAGCGTTAGCGATTGTACAAACATCCGTATACGAGGCCGTCAATGCAATTACCCAACGCTATCCAATCAGCGATGTAAAACTGCGAGCTGCGCCGGGTGCATCCATAGTGGCTGCGGTAGCAGCAGCGAACCGCGCAGCATTAACAAAGCTCGTACCATCCCGGCAAACTGAGATTGATAGTGCTTACCAAGCAGCACTGACCGCCATCGCCGATGAAGCAGCGAAAACGGGCGGTATTGCAGTAGGTGAGGCAGCGGCGGCAGCGGTTTTGGCGCTCCGCATCGACGACGGTGCAACCGCCGGTGAGTCTTACCGCCCTTACACGCAAGCCGGGGTATATGTGCCGACCGTGTTACCGGAAGCGCCGCAATGGATGTACCGCAAGCCTTGGTTAATGATCCAGCCGTCGCAATTTCGCCCGGCGCCGCCACCCGAATTGGGGAGTGAATTGTGGGCGCGCGATTTCAACGAAGTAAAAGCGCTGGGAAGTAAAAACAGTCAGCAACGAAGCGCTGAACAAACTGAAATTGCCCGATTCTGGGAAGAAGTCATGCCACCGATTTATCATGGCATCGTACGCTCGGTTGCCAACATACCCGGAAGAGAAGTGACGCAAAACGCCCGCCTGTTTGCGGCGGTGACACAAGCTTCGGACGATGCGCTGATTGCCGTATTCGACGCCAAATATCATTACGGTTTCTGGCGGCCGGTGACCGCAATCCGTAATGCGGATATCGACGGCAATGATGCGACCGCACGAGATCCATCGTGGATACCGTTTATCGATACACCGATGCACCCGGAATACCCGTGCGCGCATTGTATTGTTTCCGCGGCGGTGGGTACGGTACTGCAAGCAGAAATCGGCGCTGGCCAAACCCCGCTATTAACAACCACCAGCAAAGCAGCAGGTGGCGTGGCGCGTAGCTGGGCGAAGTTGGACGATTTTATGCAGGAAGTCGCCAGTGCGCGTATTTACGATGGCGTGCATTACCGCAATTCGGGTAAAGTCGGCTCTGAAATGGGCAAACAGATTGCCCGACTGTCCGCGAAGAAATATTTACTGCGGGATAAGTAGACAGAAAAATTAAATTCTCCAGAAAATCAAATCCCATACGCCATGACCAAGTTTGATTCCCCGTTGCTCAAACTTGGTCAATGGCCGGTAATCCGGCCGTTCTGCATAGTCTGCCGCGGAATTGACGAGTTGCGTTTCCTGGCTCAGCACGTGCAGGATTTGCTGGGCATAATCTTCCCAGTCGGTCGCCGCATGAATATATCCCCCCGGTTTCAGATGGCTGCATAAACGAGCGGCCAAATCCGGCTGGATCAATCTGCGTTTGTGGTGCCGGGCTTTGGGCCAGGGATCGGGGAAAAAAATATGAACACCATCCAGGCATGCGGCAGGCAGCATATGCTGCAAGACTTCAACGGCGTCATGCTGAATGATGCGTAAATTGGTCAATTCCAGTTGCTCGATTTGATTGAGCAAACTGCCCACACCGGGCGTATGTACTTCAATGCCCAGATAATCATTCTCCGGGTGCGATTGCGCGATAGTTGCGGTGCTTTCGCCCATGCCGAATCCGATTTCTAGAATTTTAGGCGCTTCACGGCCAAAAATTTGATTGAGATCGAGCAGATTTTCGCTAAATGGAATACCGTATTGTGGCAACAAGGTTTCGCAGGCGCGGCGCTGCGCATTGGAAACACGCCCTTGACGAAGGACGAAACTGCGAATGGTCTGCGGCATGAATTGATGACGTGGCAATAAATAGCGGAATGGTTATTTGGATTTGCCGCCTGCCGGTTTTTTTGCAGCTTTTTCTGCGCGGGCGATGACACCTTCCGTAGGAGAGCTGGGGCTGGCGCTGTAGAGTTTTTTCGCCATGCGTCCGGCCAGATACGCTTCGCGTCCGGCTTCGACCGCTTTACGCATTGCCGACGCCATCAACACCGGATGTTGCGCTGCGGCAATCGCCGTGTTCATCAGAACACCGTCACAGCCGAGTTCCATCGCGATGGTGGCATCCGATGCGGTGCCGACACCGGCGTCGACCAGCACCGGGATTTTGGCGTTATCGATAATGATTTGCAGATTCCACGGATTCAAAATACCCATGCCGGAACCGATCAACGAAGCCAGCGGCATCACGGCGACACAGCCCATGTCTTCCAATTGCTTGGCGATGATCGGATCATCCGAGGTATACACCATCACCTGAAAATCCTCTTTGATGAGAATTTCCGCGGCTTTCAGCGTTTCCACCATATTTGGGTACAGCGTTTTCGGATCGCCTAATACCTCCAGCTTGACCAAGCTGTGACCGTCGAGTAATTCACGCGCCAGCCGCAACGTGCGCACCGCATCGTCGAGGGTGTAACAGCCTGCGGTATTGGGCAGCAGGGTATATTTGGAGGGCGGCAGCACATCCAGCAGATTGGGTTCACCGGCATTTTGCCCGATATTCGTGCGCCGGATCGCCACGGTAATGATTTCGGCGCCGCTGGCTTCAACCGCTGCGCGCGTTTCGTTGAAATCCTTGTATTTACCCGTGCCGACCAGTAACCGGGATGTATAGGTTTTACCGGCAATAACTAAATTATCCATGAAATTCTATTGATATCGATGTGTAGTGATTGAATAGCGGAACTTAACCGCCGCCGACGGCGACGACGACTTCCAGCTGATCCCCGTGAACCAGCATTTGTTGCGGAAATTGGCTGCGTGGAACGATCTCACCATTGCGTTCGATGGCAATCCGCTTGCCGTGCAAAGCCAGATGGTCGATCAATTGCGCAACGTTAATCGGCGCTTCAAACTGCTGCGGTTGTCCATTAATGATGAGTTGTATCATGGAAGAAAAACGAGAATTGATATTTCAGGTTAACTGGATGAACGATCAAGAATCCGCTTGGATTTTATCATGTGGGGCGTGCGGATTTGGAATAATTTATTCGATCGGCTAATCAGGATTTCAGATAAAAAAACCGCGTAAGTCAGTTTGATTATTCACAGCGAGCAAATGAAATGAGGCATAAAAGCAGCTCAGCTCTTGAATGAAAATATATGAATTTATAGGGTTTTTTGTCGATAAAAATACCTTGTTGGCAAAAAACTTTTACTCGAATCAGTGTCATCTTGATCATTAGATTGAAACTAGGAATAAGCGGACAAAGAAAAGCCATTAACGAAGAAATACTTTAGGAGATTCTTATGTTGAAAGATATGACAGTGAAAACGGAGCTGATCATTGTGATCGGCCTTCTGTCAGTATTATTGGTTGGAATTGGCGCGCTGGGTTTACATGGAATTAAGCAATCGAATGAAGGATTGAGGACGGTTTATCAGGATCGTACGGTGACAGCTGTCGATCTGGCGACCATTAACGATATTTGGGAAGTTGTGCGTAAGAACGTTACCGCTGCGGTCAGTGCGAAAAGTACTGAATTAGCGAAAGAAAAATCGGAAGAAACCTCGAAGACGATTAAAGGTGCTGAAGAAATCTGGGCGAGATTCATGTCGACTGAATTGACTACCGTGGAAGCGCAGCTTGCCCAAGAAAAATTGCAATTGCATGCAGCCTATGTAGCGGCAGTAAATAAAATATTTGGAATGGTCATGACCGGTGATTTCGATAGCGCGGCAAAAAGCCTTAAAGACGAAGCGGAGCCGCTGTTTTACCGTTTGCACGAAAAAATTTACAGCATGATTACCTTGCAAGGCAGCGTTGCGGCCGAAGAATATAACAGTGCGTTAAGCGATTACAGCTCCATTTTCATGATCATGGTGGTTACGATCAGCTCGGGCTTGCTGCTTGCGTGTGTGCTGGGATACATTCTGCTTGGCGGTATAGTAAAACCGCTGCATGAGGCGATTGCGATTGCCAATGCCGTTGCCGCGGGGGACTTGTCCACCAAAATTGAACCCCGTTCGACGGTTAACGGATTTGGCCGCTTAATCAACGCGCTGAAAGTCATGAACGATAATCTGATTGATCTGGTCGAAAAAGTGCGCTTGGACGCCAATCTAATCCAAACATCCGCCGGTGAGATCGCATCGGGAAACTCGAACTTAAGCCAACGAACTGAAGAGCAGGCATCCAGTCTGGAAGAAACCGCGTCTTCAATGGAGGAGCTGACTTCGACCGTGAAGCAAAATGCGGATAATGCGCGCCAAGCTAATCAACTGGCCGTGGGCGCTTCCGAAGTTGCGGTAAGGGGAGGCGCGGTGGTCGGTCAAGTGGTGCAGACCATGAGCTCGATCAATGAAAGCTCCAAAAAAATTGTCGACATCATCAGTGTCATCGACGGTATCGCTTTCCAAACCAACATATTGGCGCTCAATGCCGCGGTTGAAGCAGCGCGCGCCGGTGAACAAGGCCGCGGATTTGCGGTGGTAGCCACCGAAGTGCGCACACTGGCGCAGCGTTCCGCAACGGCAGCGAAAGAAATCAAGGAACTGATCAATGACTCGGTAGCGAAAGTGGAAGTCGGCACACGCTTGGTCGATGAGGCGGGCGACACGATGAATGAAGTCGTTACCGCGGTCAAACGAGTAACAGACATCATGAATGAGATTTCCGCCGCATCGCAGGAACAACATTCCGGAATCGAACAGGTCAATCAAGCGGTTAACCAGATGGATGAAGTTACGCAGCAGAACGCGGCCTTGGTTGAACAGGCGGCATCCGCAGCTGAAACCATGCATGATCAGGCGCAGGCGCTGGCGCAAGCGGTCAGTATCTTCAAACTATCGGAAGGCAGCGATTCCGTCGTTGCCAAGCCAGTTAAAAGAAGCAACCGGCCGGTTGCAAGATTGCCGAATCGCAATAAGGTGATAGCATCCACACCGCCTCGAAAGATCGCGGCGAATGGCGGTACTGACTGGGAAGAGTTCTGAACGTAAAATTATTAAACAACAAGAAGTAGCGGGCTGGGGAGTGCAAAAAGAAGCATCTGGCAAACTCAGGCTGCTGCTACGGTAGGAAATCGTTTCAATGAAAACGCCTGTGCACTGCACAGGCGTTTTATCGAGCAAATTGGCAAGAACCGAAAATTATGTTGATTTCTCGGTGCTTAAATTTCTTAAAAAATCTTTAAGATGTTGAATTCTCTCCTTGGTTCTTGATTCCAAACAATATAGAGGATTTACACCCAGGTTTAGACAGTCCGAGTTTTTGAACCTGTTCCAATGCCTTTGAGACGTTATAAAGTTTTCCTTATCTTCATCAATAAGTTTCTCCATTAATTGTTTTTGCGTGTTTTTCAGCTCTATCAATGCGGCTTGATACCGTTCCATTTCGGAACTTTGCGCATACGTTAAACTCGTGAGCGATAATCCAATGCCGCCAAACAGAAAAACAAGTAGATATTTATAAGCAGTTCTCCGCATCTTTATTTCCTCCATTTTTGTGCCGCAAGTCAATTGCTTTGGAGCCTGAATACTTTCTTAAAAAATTTAAAAATAAGCAAAGCTCAATATAAAAGATGGATTGCTTCACAAAAAGTTCACAATTTGAGTTTTTGCTCAGTCAGATCAACTCCCAAGGGTCCCACCACTAGCTGGTGCGAGGCACATTCAGGGATAAATCTGAAACGCTATCCCGACCTTCGCTGCGCTAAATTTTCTTCTGCTATTCCTTATTGCCGAGCTGGTTTATATTTTTGTTTGCTTGCCGCTAAGTTCTCGATGATTATTATTTCGGATGTTTAAATATGATTAACGTTCAGGCAGTTTTTGCAGAATCACTAGCGCATTCAGTGAATGCAGTGCTGAATCAACCTTTAATTCCATATCTTGCTATCGGTTTTTTAACACTGGCTTTTTTATTGCTGCTTTTGAAGCTCATGCGGATATCACTTGAGAGGCTTGTTGATTTTAAATACAGATCTGTAGGGAAATTGTTTTCTGACGCTGAACAATGTTTTTTCCACGTATTAAAACAATCTCTATCTGATCAGTACGAAATCTTCGCAAAAGTACGCATTGCCGACATACTAACTCCAGACCATGCATTGAATCGGAGAAGCTGGAGATCTGCATTTTTCAAAATTTCATCCAAGCATTTTGACTACGTGCTTTGCGACAAAGAAACGCTTGCCGTAGTTGCTGTTATTGAATTAGACGATAGAAGCCACGAATTAAGCAAAGTCCGCAGCCGGGATATTTTTGTTCAAGAAGCCTGCAGAACTGCCGGCTTGAAATTGCTTCGTTTTCCTTGCCGCAAAAACTATCACATTCAGACCGCACGGGAAAAAGTAATAAATTCCCTGAATTCTCCCGCTTAATCCCGGGTGTTACTTAATTGTCTGCTGTCAGTGATTCCACCAAGAAATCCGCAGCCGCCAGATTTCAGGTAGAGCATATTTCCGGTTCCTGGCAATTGCGTTTTGGCGTCATATACCTTCCTGTTTTCAATAAATCCAAAGTGAAGAGCGATTGAATAATGACCACTATTTAAAACTTTCACCGTAAATTGATGTAATGGAGGCTTCATGAAAAAAATCAGCTTACTATTGCTCGTAACATTGATCGCTTATGCCACTTTTTTACTGAAAAAGATAGACTGGATAGGGAAGTAAAGCGGTTTTGTGCGATTGACGGTGGAATCAAAGTGTGAAGTGGCGCCATTAACCTGTACAACCTGAAAGCGAAGTTAAGCTCTGACAAAGCGGGTTAATCAAGCTCAGGCG
>NZ_QRBZ01000039.1 GCF_009833085.1 Nitrosomonas oligotropha
CCCCCCCCCCCCCCCCCGGCAATCCTGCCCAAACCGCCTTTGTATAAGTCCTTCCATCAAAAGCTAGCCCTGCAAAGGCGACATGACCGGATGGTCCGATAACTGGCTCCTTCAAATCCTTATAACTAAAATGCGATGGAAAACCTGCCGCAGTCTGATCAACTTTGGCAATCAGCTTAATGTCGGCGCCAGCGGGTGCAGCAAGAAAGAAACTCGCCAATCCAATTATTTTTATAAGATTTCTTAACTTCATATACCTCCTTACAGTTATAGTTAGTGAAAACAAATAAATCATGCAAAAAAACTTAAGCAAGGTAATTTACTGGATCGGATTTTCCCGCCGCAGCAAATCCCGCTTTACGAATCCGGCAGGAATCACACACTCCGCAAGCGCGCCCCGCTTCATCCGCTTGATAGCACGACACCGTCAAGCTGAAGTCCACACCCAAGGCCAGTCCGGTTCTGATGATTTCTTTTTTGGACAAATGCATCAGGGGCGTATGAATGGTGAGTTTCTTGCCTTCAATCCCTGCCTTGGTTGCCAAATTCGCCATTTTCTCGAAGGCTTGAATGTACTCCGGGCGACAGTCCGGGTAGCCGGAATAATCGACGGCGTTCACACCCGCAAAAATATCCTGACTTTGCAGCGTTTCCGCCCAAGCCAGCGCCAGTGACAGCATGATCGTGTTTCTCGCGGGTACATACGTAACCGGAATGTCCGCTTCTGCCCCGCCTGTTGGCACTTCGATGGCCTGATCGGTCAGCGCCGATCCGCCAAAAGCGGTGAGATCCAGTTTAACTACTTGGTGTGCAGCCGCCTTCAAAGATCGAGCGACATTCTGCGCCGCATCCAATTCCGACCGGTGCCGCTGGCCGTAATCGATACTCAGCGCATAGCATTGATAACCCTGGTCACCTGCAATCGCCAAAGCCGTTGCGGAATCGAGACCACCGGAGAGTAATACCACCGCTTTCTTCATGATTTAATCCAGCCAGAAAAACACTAAAAACTTCACCGCCCCGGCCCCTCGCCCCACAGAATTTTATGCAATTGAACCTGCATCCGGACAGGCAATTGGTCGCGCAATATCCAGGAAGCCAATTGAGCAGGATCAAGGCTTTCATAAACGGGAGAAAAAAGGATCGGGCATATCGGCTGTAACTGTCTGCTTCGGATAAGCTCGCAAGCCCATTGATAATCTGCTTCGTCGCGCAGTACAAATTTGATTTCGTCCTGCGGCGTCAGGTATTCGAGATTACGCCAGTTATTTTTGGAAACCTCGCCCGAGCCGGGTGTTTTGATATCCATAATCTTCGATACCCGCGTATCGACCTGGGATAAATCGAGCGCGCCGCTGGTTTCCAGCGATACGGAATAGTCCGCATCGCATAACGCCGTCAGCAAAACCAGGCATGCCTTCTGCGCCAATGGCTCGCCGCCGGTGACGGTTACATAGCACGTTTTATACCGGGCTACCTGACGCAGTATCTCCGCGATCGATAGATTCTCGCCGCCGCTAAACGCATACGCGGTGTCGCAATAGCCGCAGCGTAACGGGCATCCCGTCAGGCGCACAAACACGGTCGGCAAGCCAATCCGGCTGGTTTCGCCTTGTAAGGAAAAGAAAATCTCACTGATACGCAAGACTGTTGTCTCTAACACTTGCATGATGATGGATCGCTTGAAAAAAAGACTGATTATATTGCTTTGCGGGTAATGCAGGAAACAGCGATTGAACAGCTATGGGAAAAAGCGGGAATTTACTTGATGTTAGCCAGACGTTGTTTGGCTTTTTTGGCGGCGTCGCTCTGCGGATATTTTGCCAGCAAATTTTCCAGGGTTTGCTTGCTTACCTTGCTATCCCCCATTTCCAGCTGACTGGAGGCGATATTCAGCAACGCATCCGGCACTTTGTTGCTCGTGGGGTATTTGCTGATCAATTTTCTTTGCGCATCGATCGCCAATTGGTAATCGCGCAGCGCATAACGCGCATTGCCGATCCAATACGCGGCGCCCGGCGCTAAATTGGATTGCGGATAATTTTCCAGGAAGCTTTCAAATTGCGCGATTGCATTAGCGTATTCACCATTTCTGAATAAATCGGATGCTGCTTTATAAGCACCACTTTCTGTAGTTCCCGGTGGCGTCAGCTCATTCGCGGCTACCGCACCGGAATCCTGAGTCACGGAAGCATCCGCCACTTCGGATGATGGCGATTCCGGCATTGCCGTATCGGCATCTAGCGGTGGCGCGGCGGCGGCTTGTTCGCTTGGCGAAGGTGAAGAAGGCGCAGCCGCGCTGCTGGCTGTGCCTTTGTTGAGATCCAGGTGAGAAGTAGGAGATCGTTTTTGAGGAGATTGCTGTTCGATCTGGCGCAGGCGGTTATCCAGATCGATATAGAAATCCCGTTGCCGTTTTTGTAACAGCGCATTATCGTTACCCAGCATTTCTATTTGCCCGTTGAGCTTTCCCAATTGCTGTTCCAGCGTTTCAACTTTTGAATAAAGCTCGAGTAAAGCCTGGCTGTTCAGCGCCTCTTCCATCTTGGCAACACGCGCTTCCATTTCTTTCACTTGTTTACGTAATGCGTTAATCTGCTCACGTGCTTCATCATCGCCAAACAATGCGGCATAGCTGACATTACAACTCAGCAATACCAGCAGAAGGAAAGCGCGTATCAGCATGTTTATTCACCCCGGTACAGGATATCGGTGCGGCGGTTTTGACTCCATGCCGATTCACCGTGTCCCAGCGCGCGCGGTTTTTCTTCACCCAGGCTGACCGATTCAATTTGCGCATCACGGGCGCCGGATAAAGTCATCATGTTCTTGACGCTATCGGCACGGCGTTGACCCAGAGCCAGATTGTATTCACGGCTGCCACGGTCATCGGTATTTCCTTGCAGAATTACGCTGGCGCTGGCGTTGTCGCGTAAGAACCGGGCGTGCGACAGCACCAGTTCGCGGTATTCGCTTTTGACGCTATAGCTATCGTAGTCATAATAAACGCTGCGTTGCGACAGGATACTGTTAGGATCATTCAGTTGACTGAAATAGCCCGGTCTGCCTGAACCGGATCCGCCCAAGTCGCTGCCACCCAAACCGGCGCCAGCGCCCGAGCCTGCGGTTAGATCATCCACTTCGGGTTGCGTTGTTTGACTGGCGCACGCCGATAACAAAACGATCAATGAAATACCTAATAGTTTTCTCATTTATAACTCCTTTAAAATAAAAATATTACTTCCAAGTTGGCAAGGGACCCCAGGCCGGTTCCCGGATATCGCCGGTCTGTACTGTCAGATGCTGCCTTGTCTGTCCATCCCTGGAAACAGCGGATAATATACCATGCCCGTTAATCTCGGTTGCATACAAGATCATCTTGCCATTAGGGGCAAAACTGGGTGATTCGTCGAATTTGGAGTTTGTCAGTATCTGCACCTGGCGCGAACCGATATCCTGCACCGCGACATTGAATTGGCCATTGTTACGGTGGATAAAAGTGAAGCTTTTACCGTCCTGGCTATAATCCGGGCTGACATTGTAGCTGCCCTCGAAAGTAAGCCGGTCGGCATTGCCGGATTCCGAACTCCCTACCGCCATGCGATAAACTTGCGGACTGCCGCCACGATCGGAGGTAAACAAAATATACCTTCCGTCCGGCGAAAAATTGGGTTCGGTATCGATCCCGGAACTTCGGCTCAGCCTTTGCAAACCGCTGCCATCGGCATTCACCAGAAAAATTTGCGATCCGCCCTGGCCGGTCAACACCACAGCCAATCGCTTACCATCGGGCGACCAGGCCGGTGCGCTGTTGCTGCCTTTGAAGCTGGCAACCGCTCTGCGCTCCCGGGTTGCCAATGTTTGCACATAGACAATCGGTTTTTTATTTTCAAACGAAACGTAGGCCAATTGCTTGCCGTCAGGCGACCATGCCGGTGAAATGATCGGCTCGGTATATTCAATGATCGATTGCGCGTTATAGCCATCCGCATCGGCCACTTGCAAGGCATATTTGTTACCGCGTTTCAATACATAAGCGATCCGTGTGCTAAAAACACCCACATCGCCGGTCAACGCTTCATAAATGACATCCGCAATCCGGTGCGCCGCGGCGCGCAATTGTGACGTGGAAACCGTGATCGCCAATCCGGTCAGTTGCGATTTCTTGGCCACATCCATCAAACGGAACTGTATTTCCACCTGATCGCCGGATACAGCAGCCACGCGGCCGATCACTAATGCATTGGCGCCACGGTTGGCCCAGTCGGGATATACGACTTCCACCGGTGCATGCGGCGATAACCCGGCGGGGTCGATCAACCTGAACAATCCGGTGCGTTGCAAATCGGCGCCAATGACTGCCGTGATGCTTTGCTGCAGTTTATTTTCATCGGCGAAAGGAACGATCGCAATCGGAATACGGGATGCGCCACCGCCAAAAATTTCGATGTTCAGCTGCGCATGCGAGTGTGCGCTGATCAAGCATAAAAGCAGAATCGATGCGGCACGAATAGATTGGAACCAATTAATTGACATAGGCATTAAATTTTCAAAAAACAAAAAATTACCGGCTGATTATAACAATCATTCACGATAATGCACGGTAATATTCAGGTTGCGAAACTCGTTAAACAGTGCAGGATCAGGCGGTAACGGCAACGGCTTGGACAAAAAGATCGCCCGCTCCACCGCGCTGTCAAAAGCGGCGTGTCCGCTGCTTTTACTCAGCCTGACATCGAGAATATCCCCGCCCGGCAGCAGCGTGACACTGAACTCGGCAACCGGATTACCAGGCAGATCCGGCGGCATCACGATTCTGCTCCGGATTTTGGCAAGAATCAGCGCCTTATATTTGCCGATCTCACCTGTTATCTGATTCCTTGCCGCAGCCTGCTGCGCGGCGCGTTGCGCTTCCGCTTCGCGCTGCGCCTTGGCTTCCTGCTCACGCTGCCGTTGCGCCGCCAGTTCTTTTTCTTTCTGTTTCTGTAATTCCTTCTGTTTCTCCAGCGCTTTCTGTTTCTCGGCTTCTTTTTGTTTCGCTATTTCTTGTTGTTTCTCCAGTTCTTTCTGCTTTTCGAGTTCTTTTTGCTTCTCTAACCCTTTCTTTTTCTCAAGCTCTTTCTTCTTCTCCAGCTCTTTTTGTTTTTCTTGCTCTTTAATCTTTTCCTGTTCTTTTTTCTTTTGTTCTTCCAAATCCGGCTTGTTTTCTTTAACCGGCTCGGGCTTCTGTTTCATCGCAATATCCGGTTTCTTGACCGGCGCTGCCACCGCCGCTTTTTGCGGCTCGGGCTTGGCCGGTTCCGGTTTGGGCGGTTCGGGCTTAGGTGGCTCCGGCTTCGGCGGCTCGGGTTTAACAGGTTCCGGCTTGGGTGGTTCCGGTTCGGGTTTCACAGGCTCCGGCACAGGCTTAGGCTGCTTCGGCGGCGCTTGCGTTTTTACCGGTTCCTGCACAGGTTTGGGCAATTCGGTCCAGATATCGACCATCATCCCTTCCGGCGGATGATCTTTCCAGCTCACACCAAAAACCAGTAATGCAATGAACAGCAGATGCACCAGCACCGCCAGCACACCTGCCAATAATGATCTCGGTTCTGAATGGGGGAAATTGCGCGGGACGCTCGAACTCATTACCAATCGTTCATTTCTGTTGAGCCAGCAAACCTACTTTCTGCACTTGGTTCTGCTGCAGAATATCCATCACTTTAATGACTTCTTCGTAGCGTACATTTTTGTCTGCGGCGATGACTACCGGTTGATCGGCATTTTGCGCTTGTTTTTGCTTGATCGCTTCGATCAGCTGATTCCGGTCCACTTTTTGTTCCGTAGTTGTTTTGGCGCGATCCCGCAACGTCAGGCTGCCATCCGCTTTGATAATGACTTCCAGCGGAATCGCCGGTGTCGCCAATGATTTGCCGATTTGCGGCAATTCAATCTGCCCGTGGTTGATCATCGGCGCCGTGATCATAAAAATGATCAGCAGCACCAGCATCACATCAATGTAAGGCACTACATTGATCTCGTTCATTAATCTATGTTTGGCACGACGCGCCATAAAAACCTCTCAGTCTTGTTTACTCAGCTGCTCGCCGTTGCAACACATTGGACAATTCTTCCATGAAGCTTTCAAACCGTGTCGCCAGTTGATCCGTCCGGCTGGCGTAGCGGTTGTAAGCAACCACCGCCGGAATGGCGGCGAACAATCCCATCGCCGTGGCGATCAGCGCTTCGGCAATTCCCGGCGCGACATGGGCGATGGTCGCCTGGGTAACGCTCGATAAGCTGCGGAAGGAATTCATAATGCCCCATACGGTGCCGAACAGGCCGATGTAAGGACTGACCGATCCGACGGTCGCCAGAAACGACAGATGCGATTCCAGATAATCCATTTCCCGTTGATAGGTAGCACGCATGGCCCGGCGCGTGCTTTCCATCACCGCGTCGAGATCGGAGCCGGCGGGGTGCTTGGTGAATTCGCCGAAACCGGCGGCGAAGATGCGTTCCAGGCTGCCCGATTCATAACGCGAACTGATGATGCGCTGATGCAATGCATTCAAGTCGACACCGCGCCAGAAAATATCCTCGAAATCATCGGTTTTCTTGATTTCATAGCGGATGACGAATAATTTCCGGAAAATAAACCACCACGATGAAAGCGAAATCAAGATCAGAATCAGCATCACCAGCTGCACCAGCACACTGGCGCTGGTGATCAGATGAAGAAACGACATATCTTGTGTTACTGTTGTACTCATGCGACTTTCCCAATTTTCTCACGTAATGGCGCAGGAATCCGCACTGGCTTAAGCGTATCCGCACCGACACACACCACCTGAATCGTGGCACTCACTAATTTGACATGATTGCATATTATTTCCTGAAATAACGCAATCCGGCTTCTACCGACTTCTGTCACCGCAACCGACACATGCAACAAATCATCCAGAATGGCGGGTTTCAAATATTCAACCTCGAGCGAACGCACCATGAACAGTATGTTGTGCACTTCAACCATGGCGTGCACATTGAATCCCAGCGCCCTGAGCCATTCATAGCGCGCCCGTTCCATGAAGTTCAGATAGGTTGAGTGATAGACCACGCCACCCGCATCGGTATCCTGATAATAAACCCGAACGGGCAGTGAAAAATTATCGTTTAACATGATTTATTCAAAACCGGAGTGGTAATGATACCGCAACCGGCGCCATCGCTACGCAGCAAAAACACCGGTTGACAAATAGCGGTCGCCACGGTCGCATGCAATGAATACGATCACGGCGTTTTCAACCGTGGCGGATACGCGTAACGCCGCAACCAATGCGCCGCCGGATGAGATTCCGGCAAAAATACCCTCTTCGCGCGCCAAACGGCGCGTCATCTCTTCCGCTTCCGGTTGAGACACGTAAATCATGTCATCCACTTGCTTGGCATCGAAAATTTTCGGTAAATACGCCGGTGACCATTTGCGGATACCGGGAATCTGCGCGCCTTCTTCCGGCTGCACGCCGATCACTTTCACCGGCGTTTGTTGTTCTTTAAAAAACCGCGAGCAGCCCATGATCGTTCCGGTGGTTCCCATGCTGCTGACAAAATGGGTGATTTTTCCTTGGGTATCGCGCCAAATCTCCGGCGCGGTAGTTTCATAATGCGCCAGCGGATTATCCGGATTGGCGAATTGATCGAGAATAATCCCCTGTCCTTCGGCACGCATTTTCTCAGCCAGATCGCGTGCTTGCTCCATCCCGCCGCTTTTCGGCGTCAATATGATTTCCGCGCCGTAGGCGCTCATCGATTGCCGCCGCTCGATACTGAGGTTTTCCGGCATCACCAGCACCATGCGGTAACCCATCATCGCGGCAGCCATCGCCAGTGCGATGCCGGTGTTGCCGCTGGTGGCCTCGATCAGGGTATCGCCCGGTTTAATTTCACCGCGCTTCTGCGCATGCGAAATCATCGACAGCGCCGGACGGTCTTTCACCGATCCCGCCGGATTATTGCCTTCAAGTTTGGCGAGAATGACATTACGGGTTGTTCCGGGCAGATGCTTGAGTCTTACGAGAGGCGTATTGCCAACAAAATTCTCAATCGTTTTATACATGAATTCAGACTTTTTTACAGATAGACTAGATTATCGCACAAGCTGCCACCGGCTTTGAAACAATGTCATCACGCAAATAAAAACCCTCTCTGAATAACTTCAGAGGGGGTTTCTTAATCCACTATGACAAACTACTCCGGTTTTGCTGGAGCTTCTGCGCTTTTCTCGCCTTCGACAGTAACCGCATCACGCAATTGCTTGAGCGTTCCCGCACCGATTCCACTCACTTTCGCCAAATCATCCACGGAAGCAAAAGCACCGCTTTTTTCGCGATAGTCAATGATCGCTTTTGCCTTAGCGGGGCCGATCCCTTGCAGGGACTCAAGCTCCGCTTGCGTTGCCGTATTGATATTGACAGCTGCAAATGCAGTGCCGGTCAGCAGGAATACCAGAGTTATCATTAGAAACAATTTCTGCATAACTTCTCCTTTATCAAAAGCAAATACTGATGCACACAGTAAAATCAGCGCTTCAGTTTTTGCGGATTAAAAAAAACCTGCATACATAAGCTGCTATGTAGGCAGGTTCATGTGATATCGGATCCGGTTAAAATTAATTTAGCGAGTATGTGAACTTTCAAGTACTTGCGCGGAAACAAGCAACTGCTCAATCAAACCGGTCAAGCATTGCGGAAACGCGAATGCTTAACGATCAGAATCGTAACCAGCGGCAGAACAAAGCCGATGATGGTCACCGTAATCAATAAATGCCCCAGCTCGCTGTAATCGGCGGGAACGGTGATCTGTCCGGTTGCCATATCTTTCACTTCGCGTTTCACTTCGTAGATCTGATTGAGATACTTGGTGCCCAGTTGCGAAGCCGACAACGCCAGGTTGGTAAACGATGCCATCACGGCAAAAAAGGTGGCTTTGAGTTTCTCCGGCGCGGAATTGGCGATCCATGCGAGCATCGGAATCATGGCAATTTGCCCCAATGGCGACTCCAGCGCGGTATCGATCAGCACAATGAAGCGCGCATCGACAACACCGCCCGTCATCGCCGCCGTCCACTCGTGCAGACCAAAGTACATGCCGACGATCGGCAACGACAGGAAGCTGCTCACGATGGTGAGAAAACCGATGATATACGCAATCGATCGTTCCGCCATGAAGCGGCGGAAAATAAACATGCCGAACAGCGTCAGCACGGCGCCGATCAAGGATAAAACCGCCAGAAATTGCTGATCGAATCCCAGTTCATCGATCATCCACCAGGTGGAACCCGCACCGGGACTGGGAATCGCACGGAAAATGAAAATCATCACGGCGGTTCCGACCAGCACATTGCGCGCATCGGGCTCGAGTTCCCCAGTCAACCGCCACATCAGAAACACGATAATCGCCATGGAAACCGCAAACACGATTTCTTCTCCGCCGGATACACCACTAACCCCAACACCCAGCGACATGACGGTAAAAACCAATCCGCCGCCGAGAATCCACCAGTTAATCGCGGGCGGCTCCGAATGCATGCCGAGCAATTTATCCACTTCCTGCCGGTTATACCCCTGCGCCTGAAAGCGCTTGCGTTCACGCCGCTGCAACCAGGAAGCAAACACTACACCGAAAATAGAAACCGCCGGAATGATCAAAGCCAGCTCGTAAACCAGCAGATACACCGCGTCCTTTTCCACTTCCGGCAAGGATCCGGCGTCGCGCAGCAAAACAACGTTGGCAACGGATACCAGCACGCCGCCGCCAATGATGGCGACGCGGCCCAAAGTCTGCATGGTGACGTGCATCAGTTTGAGTTTTTCCGCGTCCAGTTTATTACCGTTCTCGTCGACGCGCGGCACTGCTTCAACGGTCATCGCATCCGCAACCACATCCTGCAACACATAACCGATCGGCGCCAGCAACGCGGATAACACATACCAGGTTTCCACTGGAGCCATCGCAACCATGGCTTCGGTGTGCCCGAGCAAGCCAATCATAATGAGCAGACTAAGCATGATCAGGCTGGCGCCCAGATACACCAGCAAACCCTTCCAGCGCCAGACCAGATCGACCAGATGTCCCAGCGGCATCTTGAGCGCCCACGGCAACATCATCCAGAATCCCAGCATGGCCAAAAACTCGGCGGACAAACCAAGCTTTTCCTTAACGTAAAACATGCCCACAATACCCGTCAAACCCGAGATACCGGCGGCGACGTACACCATCAGCGGCGGCAGATAAGACAAGCGCATTTCCCGTCCGAGCGCCAGAATATTGGCGCTAAACCACTGCGCGATGACGGATATGAATCCGTTAGCGGGTAATAGATTTTTCATAAATTTTAATTGGCATCATCACATTTTAGAATGCTGGCATGCGGTTACTTCTGTTTAGGACGCACGCCGACTTTGATCGGAATCGATTTTTCCTGCTTGTTGCGGATTACCGTAACCGTCGCGGTTTCACCCGGCGCCAGCGCGGCCACTACATTGAGCATTTCGGACGAATTCTTAAGCGGTTTGCCCGAGATCGCAATCAAAATATCGCCCGCCTTGATGCCGGCCTTGTCCGCCGGGCCGTCTTTCAGCACGCTGGCGATCAGCGCGCCGTTGGGCTGCTCCAGACCGAACGATTCCGCCAGCTCCTGCGTCATATCTTGCATACTGACGCCCAGCCAGCCGCGCGTCACGCCGCCGGTTTGAACAATTTGCTCCATAATCTGCTTGGCGATATGCACCGGAATCGCGAAGCCGATACCCAACGAGCCGCCGCTGCGGGAATAGATCGCCGTATTGATACCGATCAAATTGCCCGATGTATCGGTCAGCGCGCCGCCGGAATTACCGGGATTGATCGCGGCATCGGTTTGAATGAAATCTTCAAAGGTATTGATACCGACCCGGCTTCTGCTCAAAGCGCTGACAATGCCCATGGTAACGCTTTGCCCGACACCGAAAGGATTGCCGACCGCGAGCACGACATCGCCAATCTTGACTTGCTGCGATTGCCCGAATGTGATGACCGGCAAATCCTGCAAATCGGTTTTCAGCACCGCCAGATCGGTTTCCGGATCGGAGCCAATCAATTTGGCCTTGGCTTTTCTGCCGTCGAGCAAGGCGATTTCAACCTCATCCGCGGCTTCGACCACATGATGATTGGTCAGGATATAACCGTTCGCGCTGACGATCACACCGGAACCCAGGCTTGACGTACGCTTCGGCCGGGATTCGAATTGTTCGCCAAAAAACCGCCGGAACGCGGGATCGTCCAGCAAAGGATGCGACGGTTCCTTGGTTTCTTTGCTGGTGAAAATATTCACCACCGACGGCATGGCAACCTCCGCCGCTCTGGAATAACTGTCCGGCCTATCCGCCTCAACCGCTGGCGCGGCTTCCCGGATGGTCACGATTTCTCCGCGCGGCTTCAACGGCAGCAACTCCGGCCGTAACGTGGAAATCACAAAAAAAATAGCCAGCAATACTGCCGCCGTTTGTGCAAAAATCAACCAGAGTCTGTACATCAAAGCTCGTTACTCCAAAATTAAAATAGCCGCGGAAATGAATTGATTGCGGTGTAGTATATGCGCCAAGGAGAAAAATCAATGCATCGAGATGAACTGGAAAATCATCTGAACCAATTACTGGACATATCCCGTTTTCATGATTATTGCCCAAATGGCCTGCAAGTGGAAGGGCGCGACAGCATTCATATCATGATCAGCGGCGTCACCGCCTCGCTCGATCTGCTGCAAGCCGCTGCCGCAGCCAAGGCGGATGCCATTCTCGTGCATCACGGCTATTTCTGGCGCGGCGAGGACATGCGCATCACCGGCATGAAAAGCCGCCGCATCGCGCTGCTGATGCAGCAGCACATCAATTTATTCGCTTATCATCTACCGTTGGATGTGCATCCGCATTTAGGCAACAATGCCATTCTGGGGAAAAAACTGGGATTGATCGAAACCGGCCGGTTTGGCGAACAGGACATCGCCGCTCAGGGAGAATTAGCGCAAGTCACGACGTTAAGCGCATTGGCTGAGAAAATATCCCGCACGTTGTTACGCAAGCCGATGATCATCGGCGATCCCGACAAGCCCATCCGGCAGATCGCGTGGTGTACCGGCGCCGCGCAAGGTTATTTCGACGCGGCCATTCAGTTGGGTGTGGATGCCTATATTACCGGCGAGATCTCGGAGCAGAACGTGCATGCCGCGCGTGAATCCGGTGTTGCATTTATCGCGGCGGGGCATCATGCGACCGAGCGGTACGGTGTGCAAGCAGTGGGCGATCACATCGCGCAGAAATTCGGCATCCAGCATCAGTTTATCGATATTGAAAATCCGGTGTAGCGCAACCGCAGTCTGGCGGTATTTATAGCAGAGCAGTCACGACGAACCTGAGATATGGCTTGTCATCTATTGATCCTTGTTGTCATCGTCCTTCTTCTTTCTGCCTGAGAACATGGTCCACCAGATGACAAACAAAAACAAACCCATCGCCACTGCCGCTTCGATTACAAGCCACCACCAATTCATAATGTAAGATACGCTCAAGTTAAAATCAGACCGTTACTCTAACCAAAATCCGATGAAAAACCAATTAAGTTTTATTATTGCCGCTTCATACCTGCTGCTCACCGCTTGCGCCACCGGAACCATCAGTCCCACGCTGCCGCCCAGCGAACCGGCGGAAGTGGTCGCACCGCCACCAGCGGAAAAGCCGCTGACAAAATCGGTGCACAAACGCGTTCAGTGGTCTGCATTGACCGGCTGGAAACACGACGATCTGCAACCGGCATGGCAAGCGTTCCAGAAAAGCTGCACGGCTTTAAGCAAACAACCGGCTTGGAAGGAAACTTGCAGACTGGCCGGGACATTGAAGAAAACCGATAACGCCGCGTTGAGAAACTTTTTTGAAACCTATTTCACGCCGTATCAAGTCATCAATACCGACAATACCGAAGAAGGGTTGATCACCGGCTACTACGAGCCCCTGCTGAAAGGCAGCCGCAAACCCTCAAGCCGTTACCGCTACCCAGTGTATGCCGCACCGGATGATTTGCTCACCATCGAGCTAGGCACGGCGTATCCGGAATTGAAAGACCTGCGTTTGCGCGGCCGTCTGAATGGACGCAAAGTCGTCCCTTATCACAGCCGGGCAGACATCATGAATAACCCGAAATTGCTGAATGGCTACGAACTCCTGTGGGTGGAAGACGAAGTTGAGCTGTTTTTCCTGCACGTGCAAGGTTCCGGCCGGATTGTGCTCGATAGCGGGGAGACGATGAAAATCGGTTTCGCCGAGCAAAACGGCTACCCGTATAACTCGATCGGCAAGCTTCTGGTCGAACGCGGCGAATTGCCGCTGGAAAAAGCCTCCATGCAGGGCATCAAGCAATGGGGGCAGCAAAACCCTAAAAAACTGCCCGAATTATTGCAGCAAAATGCCCGTTACGTATTTTTCCGCGAACTGCCGTCCGATTTATCCGGACCGATCGGCGCTTTGGGCGTGCCGTTGACCGCCGGGCGCAGCATCGCGATCGATCCGCTGTCGATCCCGCAAGGCGCGCCGGTATTTCTGGCAACCACCTGGCCCAACAGCAACAAACCGCTGAACCGCCTGATGGTGGCGCAAGATGTCGGCAGCGCCATCAAAGGCGGCATCCGTGCGGACTTCTTCTGGGGATTCGGCCATGAAGCCGGTAATCAGGCAGGGAAAATGAAACAGCGCGGAAAAATGTGGCTGTTGATGCCGCGCGACGCTAAGCCACCCGCACTCTCACGGCAATAAAAAAGCTTGCCGGATTTCCCCGGCAAGCTTTTTTTAAACCATTTGCTTGAAATTTATTTGCTCTTGCTCGCGCTTTCCAGTTTTTCCTCGATGGTCGCAGCGGGAATCATCCCGCCGACAATCGAACCGTCGGCAAAAACCAACGTCGGCGTGCCGGTAACTTTATTCTCATGACCTGATTTCACCAGGGCATCCAGCGGTGTGTCGCACTCTGAACTGGATGGCGCAACGCCCTTCAGCATAAAGTCATCCCAGGCTTTGATTTGATCCTTGGAACACCAGATTTTTTTCGACAATTCCATCGAACCTTTCAATACCGGATAAAGCAGCGTGTAGATCGTCACATTGTTGATGTTCACCAGTTCTTTCTCCAATTGCTTGCAATACGGGCAATTGGGATCGGTATACACCGCCAGCTTGCGCTTGCCGTCGCCTTTGACGACCTTGATGGCATGCTGCAACGGCAGTGATTCCAATGGCACGCGCCGCGCCGATTTGATTTCCTGGATGCGCTCGTTGGTCATGCTCACTCGGGTTTTGGTATTGATCACATGGCCGAAGAAGAAAAAATCCGCTTTATCATCGGTATAAAACACTTCGTCTCCGACAACCACTTCATACAAACCAAGGTAAGGCGTTTTCTTCACGCTATCGATAGTGCTCCCGGCAAAATGCGGTTGAATGGCTTTCCTTAACGCTTCTTCATCGGCCCAGGCGGATCCGGAGAAAAAACTGATTGCCAGAATTGAGATGAAAAGCTTTAAGCGCGTGGCCATAATGACTCCAGTGTTAGAAAATAAAATTTAATTCAAAGCGTGCTGCATCAAGCGATTTTTGATCAGCGGCAAGCGGTTGGTGATTTCAAGCCCGAGATTGCGCAAACGCGCCAAGGTCGGATTGGAATTATTGAACAGTTTCTGCAATCCGTCGGTGACCAGCTCCAGCGCCAGAATATCTTCCTTGCGCGCCAGCTCGTAACGCCGCAGCAGCATAAAATCGCCGCAATCCGTCCGCATCCCGCGCGCATTGAGGATCGCCGCCAGCTCGCGGGTATCGCGCAATCCCAGATTCACCCCCTGCCCGGCCAGCGGATGAATACCGTGCGCTGCATCGCCGATCAGCACCAATCGCGGTTTGATCAGCTTCTCCACGTGCACAAAATTCAGCGGAAAACCCACGGGCGCAGTAATCAACTGCAATTTACCCAGGGTATGCGAAGCAGCTTCCTCGACACGATGGCAAAGTTCATCCGCAGGTAAATTACGCAGAAAATCCGCATGATCCTCGGTTGTCGACCACACCATCGACACCCGCTTGTCGGGAAGCGGCAACAACGCCAGCACACCGTCGCGCCTGAACCATTGATGGGCAATCTGGCGATGCGGCCGTTCCGTGCTGAAATTGGCGACCACACCGATCTGGTTATACGCATGACGCGACACGTCAATCTCCGCTTGCTTGCGCACCCAGGAATTCACACCGTCTGCGCCCACCACCAAAGCGGCTTCAAGCTGGCTGCCATCTTCCAGTTGCACCTCGACATGCGATTCATGCCAGGTAATCGCGGTACATTTCGCCGGACAAAAAATATGCAGATTTTCATTCGAGGATTTGAGTGCTTCCCACACCGCCGTTTGCAATTGGCGGTTCTCAGCGATAAATGCCAGCTCCGGTATACCGATCTCGTATGCGCTGAAGGTAATATGCGCGGTATTGTCATCGCCAAACACCGCCATCTCATAAACCGGCGCTAAGCGCTCGGCCTCCATCAACTGCCACACGCCCAGTTCCTGCAGAAAAGCCACGCTACCCGGACTGATCGCGTACACCCGGCTATCCCAGCTGTCATCCTGCGGCAACGGCATGGATGCATGCGGCTCGATCAACGCCATCTTCAAACCGCTATCCTTCAGCGCCGCCACCAGGCTTGCACCTACCAGTCCGCCACCGATCACTATCATATCGAATTTCATGGAATTGATTATACAGCCGCTTTGTTATGGACGGGTAACACAAACTTTAACTTCATGATAAGCGTGCATTGCATTCACTGTTCACACTTGTCGCCCACCCGCTTCAAACCACCCGCCAACATCGCCCAATCCCATGAAAACACGCATAAACCCTTGTCAATCCACATTTTTGATCTTGACAATCCACCCCCTCAAAGGCACAATGCTGCCCTTGCGTTTTAGCATATGGCGAATTAGCTCAGTGGTTAGAGCAGCGGAATCATAATCCGTTGGTCCGGGGTTCAAATCCCTGATTCGCCACCACCCCAAAATTCCACATTCATTCAGCAAATCAGCGTTTCTTGGATTTGAAGAATCCAATCTTACTGATAAAAACTACTATCTTTTTGTTTTGCACTGCGCCCAGGCATTTGGGTTGTTGGATTGGCATCTTTTGGAAAAATGGATTTAAGCGGCGGTAACATCAGTCATCGGGCAATAGCAAATTTTGGAATGGATGATGATTTTTCCAGCGATAGGTTTCAAAATCTCGCACATCGGTGGAAAGAATTTGACCGTGTCCTAACTCTTCCGCAAGCAAGACTAAAGATGCATCGGCTAAATCCATAGGCAAATCTTCGTATTGTTTAATTAATTGGCGAATTCGGATTAAATGTGAAGTTTGCAGATCAAAAACCTCGATATAACCCGTCTCTAAAGCCGAAATAAATCGTAATTGATTTGAAACACCCAGGCGTTTACCTAACAAATAACTGGTTTCAGTAATGACAGGCCAGGTGGTTATCAAAGCCTCTTCCAACTTCTGCATTCGTTCCACAGCCATTGCATGAAACCGATCATTAGCGTTAAAGAATGCAAGCCAGAATCCAGTGTCACTTAATACCATGCTTCTCTTCCCAGCCCTGATCAAGACATTCTTTATAAGTAGTCGATAAATCCTCCGGACCTTTAGCCGTACCCGCCAACATTTCTATTAATTTCTGGTTTTTTTCCTTTGCGCTCAATTCCGCCTTCTCATACATCAAATCAATAGCTTGTTTAATGACATCCGTAGTATTGAGGTGTGTTCTTTGCTGAATGACTTTGATTTTTTGTTCATAACTGTCATCAATCCGCACCGTTATTCTCATCACTCATCCTCTTGTCTGACTATCTGTCAGACCAACTATAACATTATGTTCTGACGATGGAAAGCAGGTCGCCGATTTGACATTAGGACGCGATCTTTCAAGCCCGACGAATCAATTGCTGCCCGGTTATCGAAAGAATTTATAACCTGCAAAACAACAATCTCGCTTTGTAATTTGGAACGAACGTATCGATTAAACTGCCTGTGCGGCAGCGAACATTTAACGCCATCTACACCAGCGCCATGATATTTTCTAAGCTGCCTGTGCGGCAGCGAACAAATTGGCGCGACAGAATTCCGCAATAGTACCTTTCTAAGCTGCCTGTGCGGCAGCGAACAAACGATAGAGTGCTCGAACCTTTCCCGATATTTTCTAAGCTGCCTGTGCGGCAGCGAACTGACTACAAAAATACAGAAAGCCAGTCGTGGCGTAGTGTACAGGATAATTCTCGACCAGAGACCATCCTATAACACTTACATCACAACTGGCTGATTCTTATAAATTGTTAAGGAGCGTTAAAAAAATGAGTCAGAATTCTGGTACGGTCGATGTTGAGCTTAGGCCATAGGAAGAAAACTCCCCATCATTGCTATGCTCCATTTCGCTTTTTTTGATCCAAAGACAAAATGCATTACCGCTGCTCAAGCTTGTCAGCCGGATAAACGGTGTGGTCACGATTTTATGAGGCATTTGGCCATAACTCATAAGTACTTTCCCGGATACCGTTCCGATCTCAGGTTTTATGCTCAATTCCACCTTGTTATTCAGCACAGCCTCATAATCCAGGCTGTGCCGCTTAGCATAACGCCGAGCTAAGCGTTCTTTACCGGTTTTCGGTTGTTCACGCCGATAAACGGCATAACCTTTGACTGCGCTTGGTACCGGGCGGATGCCGGTGAAGTGCACATAATCGCTCAGGCGGCTTAATCGTTTGCCAACATCGAACTGAACCAACACAGTTTCGTCCGGAGCAAGCAAACGAAGCTTGCTGCCTAGCACTCCGAATTTTTCACCTATCTTGTATTCGGGAAACGATAGACCAATCGGCACGCGTTTTTGCACATCCCGTGTTTCGACCAGTCCAAGGTGGATTTGCTGAAAGGTTTTGGACCAGAGGCCAAAAAGATTGACTTCATAATTCGGTAATAAGTTGATTTCAAGGTAATAGTTCATGGTATCTCCCAATTAGTGAATTACGTCAACATAAGCCAAGCCTTTTTTACCCAGATAAAAACTGGAAACACCAGCGTCATCAATCATTCTTTTTAGTTGTTCAGCTTTGTCGTCTGGAATGTTGAGAAGAATATCCAGCGTACCATTGGCCTTGGTTAATGAAGAGATAACTTCACCTGCACCTTTTATCTTTTCTGACAATAAATAGGGATTTCCCCAACTTGGTTTTTTACCACCTGTTGAATACTGGCCCATGAAATCCTTGGCTGTGAATATACGTTTTGATATTCCGCTTATGACACCGCTCTTCGTTAGTTGCCTACATATATCGAATGTTTTGCTTAATCGTTTTATCTGCAAATATAGGGCTCCACAGTATAGTTCGCTCGGCTTCACCTTTTTATTGGATTTACGATATTCAATGCCAGAAAAATGTTCACTTAAAACCAACAGGGCATTCTCTATAGATGCATTTATCTCAACACTTTTAAGTCCATTTAATTCTTTAAAACAACCGTATATAACAAAAGGCTCAAATTGCTGTTGAGATAATATCTTATAATTTTCATTACATATAAATTGACATAACTCTTCAAATCGAAGCGTTAATACCCCCCAGAGTTCATTAGAATATTCAGAAACAAAAATTGGATCATTAACCTTTACTGCTCCTATAAATGAAGTAGGATCATCACTTTTTCCAACATTTCTAAGATAAACAACCTCGTCATTTATCGGCTTTAAATAATCGTGTTTATCCTCAAATGTTATCTGTTTCTCAAGGTTTTTAAAAAAATAATCTCTTGATTGTCTAGCTTGATAAAGCTTTCTTTGATCTCCAATCAGTCGATTTAATATGCCCATTACAGTGTCTAACGTTATCTGACGCTTAATGAAATTTTTGGGATTATCCTTAAGAGTCTTTATTGTTGCTATGAAATTTCTACCTGCCTTTGGAACCGGTTCATTATTAGAGCCTTCCAAAAATGAATTTCGCCAGGAAGCTTCATATTTGATAGTAATCCGCATGATTCTTCCTTATTTAGCATAAAAATAAATAGCATAAGGGGATTTGGGTTCTTCGTTAATTCCAGCTGAGTTGCGCTTTATACGCATCATTTTATTGCTGTCGTTGTAATCGACTAGCAAGTTGTCGACATACATATAGCCTTTGGCTTGGCGGATACTAAGTTCTTCAATCATGCGTAGTGTTTCCTTGACCAGAATATCAATAGCTTCGTTATCCAATAAAATACCCCGTTCTCCTTCTTCAAATATCGTACCGCCACGCACATAGTTCGTATGAAACTCCGCCTTAGGATTGCGATCAGGATCTATTGATTTAATGAATTCTTGCATAGCTTTGGCAATATTATTTCCTTCGCCGTCTCTCTCAGGCATCGTAGCTCGGTCGAATTTTCTATCTAGCGAAATAAATTGAAGTTGTTCGATACTGATAGAGCCGTAAGCCAAATATTCTGTGTCTCCATAAGTAGTTTTAGAAAAAATTGAGTTTTCGCCTCGCTTATAATCTTTGGTGCCATCTGGATTTTCAATTTCTTCAACCGAATATGACGAGAATTGTTCAAAATTTGCATTTCCCTTCTGTTCGATGAAATCCTCAAGCAATAGTGGGCTAGTGCGTTTATATTGACTTGCGGGAACAACATAACCACGAATCAATCCTGTAATTGAATTAAGCACTCTCAACAAATTATTGCTATTCGCATAATGCAAGTCGTAAGAATGATCTTTAAATAAATGATGACGAATGCAATTCTGACTGATATACATTGGTGTTCCAGTCGCAACGCTAAAATTAATATCCCTCGGGTCTTTCTTAAAAGAAAATCCATTTGGTGATTTGTCACCAGTTAAATTGGAATAACCCCGAAGTTTAGGCATTGAGTGATTTTTAGTATCTTCTCTGTCTCCTTCACTTCTAATTATTGTCGGGCCATTCCAATTAACCACTCCATATCCATAAGCAACTACTTAAAATCCACGCTTTTAATTCCGGTAATTTTTTGCATGCTTAATCCTCGTTAGTTGTTAAATGCTTGATTGAAATTGCGCCGATAGGCTGTTTGTCGCACATTGCATAGTAGATGGCATAACTATGCCGAGCGCTTTCCCCGCCAACCCGGTCGATACCTTCCGGGGTATAGCTCAGGTAAACGGGAAATTCCGGATCTCTTGCTTCATTGAGCAAAATAAAATCCTTAAAAGCCTTCTGACCGCCGATAATGTTGTGGTGCTTGCTTTTCATGTAAGCCAACAGATTTCTATCGCTATCCCCGTAACCCTGGATTTCATCCAGTGGCGCGGTCAAATTGTCGAATTGTTCGCGATCACTCACTGGCGGTTGGTAAGCGTATTCGTTCAAGAATTCGATCTTTGGCCATTGGCTAACCTCGCATACCGCCATTTGCACAAACCGATTCTCGCCGCGTAAAGAATGTTTGCTTATTTTGCTGCGACCTTTCTCGGTCGTTTTTTTCGGTGGAATGGTAATCGGATCGACGACTTTGTTTCGAATCAACTGCACGCCTTGTTTGAAGCAGGCCAATAAATCCGATTCCATCGCCTGTTTGGCAAGTTCTGTTTCGTGAAATTTACGGTACAGCGAGTAAAGCTTTGGCAATTCGATTATTTGGTTTTCAATCTCTTCGGTTTGCAAAAAACTGTACCAAGCCTTGGTGGCGGCAAAGGAATATTGCCGGTTTAGGAATCGGGCGGCTGCTCCGGTGCCTTTGCCTTGATGGATCAATTCCGGCACAGCGACACTGTAAATATTGGGTGTGGAATTGGCACCGAATCGATCGAGTCGGCCCAAACGCTGTAGAAAGTTTTCAGCGGTAGTAAGTTCGGACACCATGTAGTCGCTGGTGATATTTAGCGATGCCTGCACAATCGGCCCGGCTCGCAATACATTATATTTTGGAGTGCCGTTTTTTTTGAAGGATTCGTATACTTCATTGAACAGTTTTTGTTTGTCGCTTTTCTTGAACTTGGAATGCAACAATATTGCGTTCTCCGTATTTTGATTGCGGATAAAGCTTTTTTGCGCGGTTTGGGCAGTATTGCTGATTACGATGGTTTTGCCACTTTGGCGCTGATACAACGGATTGCCTTCGTCCTGCTGCGTTTCATCGAATACCTTAAATTCAATGCGGTACTCGCTTGGGTTGAAACTGGGCATTTCGATGATGTCTTCCGATTGGATCTCCATGACGGTATTCAGGAAGAAGTAATGTGGCGTAGCGGACACCAGCAAAGTATTGGCAATACTGCCCTGCAACTTTTTGCATTCGACCAGTTCGGCAAACAATAGATTGAATGCAGGCATGGCGACATATTCGTGGAATTCATCGAATACCACATGAGCATTCAATACATTGATCAACGTGTTAACTTTGTTATGGCTGATGATGGCGCTGAATATTTGATCGATGGTAGTAATGACGATGTCACCGGAAAAATGTTGCCCTTCAGGCGTTGCGTTTTCCCACCGATTGATAAATTTAAACTGTAAGAAATCTCAGGGTTGTTTACAGAGAGGTTGATAGAAATAAGCGTTGAGTATTTCATAAGGAGTGGCATTACTCAAACTCTTATGTGGC
>NZ_QRBZ01000040.1 GCF_009833085.1 Nitrosomonas oligotropha
AAGGTCAATCGGGTACGTTTGTGTATGTTCATCTACAGTATTCTCCTGAATACTGTAAACAACGCTAGAAATTCTTACATTTAAGGTAAATCCGTTTAATTTTGGTCATTGTTTAACTCAAAGAATGAAGACCCCCTAACTCCAACCACCCTTACCCAATTCCTAACCTCGTAGTTTAGGAAAACTGCCAATCCAGCCGTGCGCTCTATCAATAAGATAGTCGCATGGCAAATATCACCGGCAACGACATTCAAGGAATGGTTTCTCATTGGACGAGCACCCCAGAAAACGGGTACTACGGTTCTGATTACGGTCAGGATTTGAATTCTTTATTGCACCTTCCTCAAGCAAATGGATCGCCTGACGCCGTGCTTCAAAAGCTCCGTTCGGATGTCCCAGCGCTACAAATACTTCCGTCCGGGTCAATAAATCTGTACAGCGTGCAAACGCCGCCAGACAAGCTTGATCTTATGCTGGAAGTTGCTGGCATATCAATTACCGTACCGAATAAATAGCGCGGCATGCTAACAAAACAAGACTTCCAACAGGTGATTGCGGATTCGATCAATTCCTATCCAGCTATCGCTCCGCTGTATCAAGTAAAAGATCCAAGAACAATGCAAAACTTGGAAGCTATGGCGGCCATGCTGGCGGTATTTTCTGCGCAGCTTGAAACTGCCGCTGCTGAGCCGTTTGAAAAAGTTCGCGATTCGACCGTACTTGCGGATGCTGCTATGCGCGGAGTGATTAAGAAGGCCGCCCCGGCCAGGGTAATAATTAGCGCAAAGAATAACGGCAACGCGCCTTTCGTGGTCGAAACCGGCAGAACAGTCATCGACTCTTCGGGGCTTTCATACATCATTGAAACCGCCGCAACGGTAGCGGCAAGCGGTGGCACCGGCACATTCTATGCTACCCAAGTTAGGCACGAAGCGATTGCGCATACGGTTTCCGGTAACATTCCTTTTTACCCAATAGAAATACCGGCACCATCCGATGACTCTTACTTGTGCGGCATATCAGTAAGCGATTCCGGTGGTCTGTATGAATACCGCGAGAGATATGTCAACACATGGCCGGATGAGCGTGTATTTCATGTTGAATCCGATGACCGGCAGCGGCTCTATGTGCGATTTGGTCAGACTGACATCGTGGGCGTGCAGCCCGCAGACGGTCAAATAATCAATTTGACCATATCCAGAACAGCCGGTGAAATCTCCATTACGCCGGGATCAAACTTCGCATTCGAGTACCTGCAATCGCCAATTGAGTCATCGGTTGAATTGACATTGGATCAACTGGTGGAGAGCGGCAAAAATCCGCCAGACATGGCGACATTGAGGGACTTGGTTAGATACCCGTCAGTCTACAATCATTCGGCGGTATTTCTTGGCGAATTCGATTTTGTTGTGAGCAGGGCTTACCCTGACACAAGATTTCTGTCTGTATGGAATGAGGCTGTTGAGGAATCGGTTACCCATTAGGACTATATCCGGCCCAGGTTAGCGATTATGCGGCAGTTGCTGCCGCAGGAACTGCGGCGGTGGCCCTGACTACTTATAATTCTAACGGATCGAACATAAATTCGACACGAAACTATGCCTACGTTGATCCTGCTAACGGAGACATCTTTATCGCCGATACTTATCTGGCCGGAACGAGTGGGTGTCAAGTCTGGAAGTACAACGTGCGCGGCGATTTAATTACTACCGCCACGCTGGATTCAACCCCGTCCGTTGCTAATTTGGTTCAGATGGTTGCTCTTTCCAACGGCAATCTATGTGTTATGTGGACAAACAATGCATCGCCGTCAAAGCTTTTCTTCCAAATCTTGGATAAAACGCTACTCACCGTGGTTGCAAAGACTGAGATTGATACTGCTGGCGTTAACCCGTTGCCTAACTCTCACATTATCGCGCTATCCGGTGGCGGTTTTGCCGTTGCGTATTGTAGAGCCGGTTTTAATTCTCGTTTTACTATCAGAGATAATGCTGGCAATGTAGTCAAAGCTCCAACAGATATAGCGGGGATGGCAACACCAAGTTCTGGAACCGCCGCTGGCCCAAGATTTCGCCTTGCGCAGCTATCGAATGGCAATATAGCTGTTGCCGTTAATGAAACAACTTCCTCAAACAATCTGCAATTCTGCATCTATGACACAGCGGGTAACGTTATCGTTGGTTATACATCATTAACCGGTGGGGTTGGTGCCATAAGCGTATACCCGGATATAGCGGTGATGAATGGGTACTTTTGCATTGCTGTGACTGGCAGCAGGGCGTATGTTGTAAACAATGCCGGAACAGTTCAGGGATCAGCCATAAATCTAACGACCTATAATCCCAGCTCTGCATTTTCTGTCTTAAGCGACGGCACATACTTCTGGATTGGTTTAACCAGAATTTCTGGCGGTTTCTTTACGCTGATTCGCATAAGTAGTGGCGGGGTTGAGTACACGCTGACGCAGATCAATGCGAGCGGGGTAACAATCGACGTTCAAGCGCGCAAAGCTGCAATTTTAGCCGGTCAGTTGAATTAAGTCTCAAGGTCATTTCAAAGACGAAACAAACCCGCTTCGGCGGGTTTTTTGTTGCCGTCAATAAAACGGAAATCATAGCCATTTCACTAGGTTTCGTTCTTTATATTTATCAGCAATAAAACTATTTGTGCAGGTAAATACAAATGTCAGAAGGAAATAATATTGTTGACGAGTCTCAGCTCCCTAAGCTGACATTCAACCCAACAACCGGGACAAAAGTAGGCCCGTTCGCAAAGGGTGGGTGGTATCAGCTGGTGGCAACACAAAATTGTTTTGTGTGCGTGGTTAGCGCGCAAGCAGCCATCAAGGGAGATGATGCGGCATCGGTAACCTCAGATAGTGGGTGTGACTTATTCTCCGGTAATGGAGAAAAGTGGTACATACCTGATGGCGGTTATTTGGGCGCAATAGGATATCCGGGCAAATCTGGCGATATCAGAATTTTCCGGGTGAGACGGCCATGAGCCAAATTAACTTAGCCAATGTTATGCGGCAGAATCCTGACACTCTTCAATTTGAGGTGGACGAGGTTGCTGTTGATCTAATGGAGAAAACCTGGTTTGAATTTCAGGCAATAACAACATTCTATGATATTTATTATTTTGTCAAAGACCTTCACTCGGTTGGATCTTCTGGCGGGAGTCTTTGGAGAGGTGATTCTGTCGCAAATAAGGCTTCCTTGCATAGCGGGCCGGTAAGATTTCCCAATTTCCCTAGCGCACCAAATCCGGCGAGTTGGCCCGGTCTTAGGGTATGGATTGAGACCGGAGTGGGTATCGGTGGCGTTGAAATGTTGAGCCGGGATATAGGTGGAGGAAATTACAGGTACCGTTATGCTGCCGGGCGCGCACTATTGAAATTCAGATCGTCTGATATTTCAAAAACCAGTAACAAAGATACCGAGGAAGCTCTCGAAGGATGTCTTCTGCCGCGCAACAATAACAGAAACATCATGCAGAATGGCGATGTTTTGATGCTTGTGCAGCATGCTAGAAAAACCGGAACCGCTAATAATTTCGGGCGTGATTTCAGGGTCGGGCCAAATGGCCCTGGTGCCAACATATTACTAGACGCTAGTGTTGGTGATGCGGTTGCCACCGGATCAGGCAGCAACATTTCTGATGATGAGGTGCATAGATTCAAACGCATCTCTGCAACATCTTTTAAAAAAATGGGGCCGAAGTTTTCCACATCGACGGCAGGATTCGCTTCAACCGCGAGAAGCGCTGCTGTTCCGGTAGCAAATATGGACGATGCTGACACATATTTCAGCTCGACATTTTGGCTCCCCACTGTTGGCGCAACTGACACCCAGATTCTGGAAGATTGGTATTTAGAACTCATACACGCTGGCGGGTAATACTATGTCAGTGTCTGCATTGAGTAATTTCCCCATTTGGCGGCAAAAAATATCAGCTGTTCCACGTATTGTATGGGGATCGCGCTACGATGGCAGCATAGCGCTAAGCGCGCCGTATCGTGTCGGATCTGCATCAGATCCGTGGAATAATTATTTTCTCGATGTAACCGGCACGGACTCACTCGGCAGAGCATTTGCAGATGCGGCAAATATATACGGGCCAGGCGCTACCACCCATATTCAATCGATAACTCGCAATAGCATCAATCTGGCTGATTTTAGCTCAAATAATTCGGTTGTCCTTGAGCCATCAGTTATGCCGGGCGTGCCTGGTAATCAGTTAACAATCACACACATAGTCGGGCCAACTCCGGAGGGCGGGAATATAACGCGCCCGCAAACTGGCCTTTATCTCGTTAACTATGGGCTTAATCACGTTGATATTCTGGCGTGGGAGATTTACTTCCGCCTGCCCGCAAACCTATTCGACATACTGAAATACGTTGAGGATGTCAGCAACGCACATTTTATGCAGCTGTGCGGTATAAAAACATCCGGATTTGCAGGTAGCATAAACGCGGGTGACTATCGTGTGACTTTATCGGTTTTGAAACGATCTAGCCCTGGCCGCCTGGTTTGGCGGTTGCAGGGCGATGATTTTGGCAATAATGCCACCGGGTCGGAATGGGGAGTAGGCGGCAGTCCATCTCCGCATCCTGAGTACGATTTGCTGGTTCAGAACAATAAATTTATTTGGTCTAAAGAACCCACGGCATCGAACGTTCCGCTGAATGTGCCGCTGGTCATGAAGTTCTATATCAAACGCCCGGCACGCAATTACATTTGGATTCCTGGATCAGGATATCAGCAAGATTTAACAACTGGGATCAGCCGCTGCGTTGTGCAACGAGTGGATACTAAAGAAGTTGTTTTTTCGCACGATCAATTAGGCGGACAGCAAACCGGAGCGTATCTGTTACCACTGGCGCGTCACAATATTGCGCTGCTGTACACTCTGGGCATGGCACCAAGCGGCCCAGCTTGCAGCATCGAATACGGGGCGGTCAATTTCTACGACCGTGAGTTTTTTTAATTTGGTGGATTTGCGTGCCAAATAACTGGCGTAAATTTTATTCCACACAAACCAACTCCTCCCAATCCGTAGTGTAGTTCTGGCTCATTTTATCCCTGCGCATCAGCTATTTTTGCTGCATTCCCTGGGATACCAGTCGGATTGTGCTTTTCCCCATCCGGTCGTTGATTCTGTCCATCACATCCATAATTCCTTTCTTTATTCTACGCTGGCACAATTTATGCTTTGATACTATCGCAACATGAAAAAGGCAAACTCTGCGAAAGCAGAGGACGCAAAGTCACTGATCTAACGGGCAAACACCCCAAGATGGCAGGACTGCCAGGTAGCGCCAATCGTTTCATCATATGCATGATTTGACGAGTATCGAACAAAATAACTTCGATGCATGCGTATCCACGCAGTTCCGTCCTTTTATCTTTAAGGAGGAACCAAACATGAACACCAATCATTACTCATTATTAACGAACAATTCGCGAGTGCTAATTAGCGAAACTGTTTTATTCAAACAATCCGGCGCAGACAAAATTATCAAGCCTCATGCAGGTATGACATTTTTTGTCATGATGTTACTGATTGTTGTCTCTAGTTTTTTTGTTACACCTGCAGCTTACTCGGCGAATCTATTGTTCAAGTCAAATTTAGGTTCTGGTGTTTCTCTCGGAGCGCCATATAACTTCTCAGCTCACGGAGCATATCAGATGATCAATGGAACTGATAAAGAAACTGGGTATACGTGGCCGGTTTCTGCTTTGGGTGCAAATTTCTCGGGTGTGCAACTCATTACTGTCGATCCTATTACTTCTTCGACAATCGGAAATTACATCAGCAATCAAATTCGATCAGTAGCAGGACCAAAAGGGGCCGCGGTTAATGAGCTTTTTCAACAAGTAAAAATAACAGGCGAACTGGGGCGAGCTGGCTCACAGGCACCGTTGTTGATTGAAAGGCCATGGAAAATTGGTGATGTCAATGATTTGTACATTACTTACTGGTTTAAATATCAAGCCGATCTGGAGACACAGCTGGATAATACGGTTTCATCCGCGAATTGGCGGACACAATTCTCACTCAAAACAGGGGGGTACAATAACACTGGCGAGGGTGATTATCGAATGAGTGTGACCGTGATGAAGGGATCCGATAACAAGCTCTATTGGATGACAAAGGGTGATAATGTGGGTGGCGTATTCCCCACCAGGGTCGATTACTGGCGTGAAGATAATCATATTGTTCCAGTGCCGATAGATAAATGGTTTAAATTTGAAGTTTATTGGCACCGGTCAAGTGGCACTG
>NZ_QRBZ01000041.1 GCF_009833085.1 Nitrosomonas oligotropha
TCGTGCCATAAGTTGTTGCCATCATATCCTCCATTGATTAAGTTAATTAACACTGCGTAACACGGCCATCGAAGCTGCAATCACAAATAGCTGTTATTGCTTTCGTGGCCTTTTTTACGCAATTAAGAATAACTGATCATCAGGCTTTTACAATGAGTGGATCCACTCATTTTCAATGATCGCTATGGGGTTTTTTAGCGCGGCAAAAGAGATTTTTTTAAAGCAAGGCAGCCGCTGTGATAGGACAAAAATTGCTGTGTTCAGGAGTTCAATGGGATGGCGCCGCAGGCACATTATCGGGGAAAGGAATCGTTGATTTTTGCGCTCTTAATCGCAACGCAAAATTGATCAGGCTATTCGGGCCGCTCAGATCGAGTTTTCGGGAAATGTTGACGCGGTGATTTTCAACCGTTTTTTTGCTCACAAACAGTTTCTCGGCGATCTGCGGTGTCGTGAAGCCCTCGGCTATCTTATTGAGCACCTTACGTTCCGCCTTGGTAAGACTCGTTATTTTTTCCAGCGATGCTTCGATCAACGCATCCTTTTCCGGCTGACTCTGCCGTATTTGCGCTAATTTTTCCATCCGGGCTTTGATGCTGTTTAACAATTCCTCTTTCGTGAACGGTTTGGTGAGGTAATCATCCGCACCCATATTCATACCCGCACGGGTATCCGAGCGCGTTGACTTTGCGGTAAGAAAAATAAATGCGTGAATTGCCGATTGCTGGGCTTGCTTGATTTGTGCCAGCACTTCAAAACCGTCGATTCCCGGCAGCATAATGTCGCAGATAATAATGTCCGGATTCGATTCCACCGCCATTTTCACACCGGCTTCACCCGATGGCGCGCTGATGACCCGGAATCCGTAATGCGCAATAATGGCGGTGATGTTTTCGCGCAATGCATTTTCATCTTCAACCACGAGAATCAGCGGATTATTCATCGCATGTTTATACCGGTAATTGAATGGTAATCGTGCAGCCGCTACCGGCCATGCTTTCAAGACTAATATCCCCGCCGTGCAATGTGATCAGCTTCTTCGCAATCATCAAACCGAGCCCGCTCCCTGGATATACCTTGGCGTTTGACGCGCGGAAAAACGACTGAAACAGAAACGCTTGATCCTTTTCCGGAATACCGATGCCATAATCTTTAACGGTAATAAAATAAACACCATCTTGCAGTTTCACGGTCATTTCCGGGGCTTGCTTCCCTTCGGAATACTTGAACGCGTTCGACACGATATTGCGTAACACATTTCGCAGCAGAATTTCATCCATATTGACGATGCAGTCGGGTGCGTCAAAACGGTAATCCAGTTTCCTTTGCTGCTCGTTGGGTTCAACATTCGATTGCACGAATGCATTCATGAATTGCCGGAAGGGAAGATGCTTCTTGGTCAGCTCAATCTTGCCCTCGTCGATCCGGCCGATATCCAGAATGTTTTCCATCAGCTCGGTCATGCGGGTTGTTTCTTCCGCCATAATGGCTTTGTGCTTCTGAAAAAATTCGATAAAAGAAGCACTCAGTCCGGCCGATTCCATTCTCAGATCCAGCAGATCGATGCTGGAACGGATGGTCGCGAGCGGCGTGCGGAATTGATGAGACGCCAGGCTGACAAACTGGGTTTTAAAGCGGTTGAGTTCACGCTCCTTTTCCATGGCTTTTTGCAGCCGGTGCTCGGCTGTCTTGATCACCGTGATGTCATTTTCTACCGCAACGTAATTGATCAATTTTCCGGCGTCGTCATATACCGCGGCAATATTGAGATAAAGCCATATTTTTTCACCGCTCTTAGTGTAATTCAGAATTTCACCGGAAAAAATTCCGCCGCTGCGAAGTGAGCGGGCAATCTCACGGATCGTCTCGGCCGACGTTTCCTCACCCTGGAGAAAAGCAGCCGGATCAAGCCCTATAACCTCTTCCGACCGGTATCCCAGGATTTCTTCAAAACTGTTATTGATCCAGATAATTTTCTTTTCGGGATCGGTAATCATCACGATACCGTTGGTTTTCTCAGCCACATAGGCCATCCGTTGCAGGTCCAGCTCGCTGCTTTTCCGCGCGGTAATATTTTGTAAGATACCGTACAAACCGGTGATTTCACCGTACGCATCGAGTATCGGGTGTATCGTGGTGGTATGCCATTTGACCCGGCCATCCTGCATAACGATCATGAAATCATCGCTGCGCTCTTTCTTCGTGGCCGTGACATGAGCAATCAGGGCTTGCATTTTTTCTTTTTCAGAACCCTGGTAGAGTTGTGTGCTTTGCAACAGCTCGGCGCATTCAAAATCCTTATCTAATTCGTAAAAATCATAGAGATAATCCGACCAGACGGTAAAATCCGTGGAGAAGACATAAGACCACTCACCGATCTCTGCGGTTTTGCACAGTAAAGACAGCCGCTTTTGCTGCGATTCGAGCGAATCAAAAGCTGCCAGATTGAAATTGGGTCTATAGTTCATTCGAAGCCACGCTGATAAGCCGGTTAATTAACATTAAGAAAACAGAAAAACGCTACCGAACATATTGTAGCGAAATAAAAATATCACTTTGGAAGTATTTTGGGAATAGGGATGGACATTCAGTCCGTCTGAAAAACAAGCCGCCCATAATAAAACAGCGCTAACAACGTAGCGCTGCGGAAACCATTAAACCTATCAATTCAGGCTGTGGTATTGACATTCTGACCCAGATGCTGCGGCAGATTCGCCGGGGCTTGATTTGCACCGGGAATCGCTTCAATCAAAGCAAGCGCGCCCGCAGCATTTGAATCTATCGCTTTTTTAAGCACCGCTATTCCGACCGCCTGGTTCGCGCTGAATTCAGCCATTGACGTTGCCAAGCCTGCTATACCGTTAACATCCATCATATTCTCCTCTTCATGTTGAGTACCATTAGCGGCACACCAATCAGATATTTTAGGAGTACGCGGCACATTGCCGGCGGTCAGTCTTTTTTCAACAGTGGCGATAAAGCGTTTTTAAGATGATTTTTCCAATCCAGGCCGACTTGCAGTGGAATTTTCACTTGCAGATCAGCATTTTCGGTATTCTTCCCTTCCAGATACAAAATATACTGCCCCAGCTCACCCAATTTGAATGCGGTCGTAATCACTCCCGATGGATGCTGCCGCGCGGGTGTCGACATCACTTCATGCTCTTGCTGGTGTTCTTTTTCATCGATTTCAAGCTTTACCAGACGAAGCGCCAAGGAAAAATCGCGTGCTGATTCGGGATACAGCAAATCAATCGTAATATTGAGCGATGCCGGTTCCGGTATTTTGCCGCACTGCACAGGCACATGCGGCGAGCGGAGATCGTCCGGTGACTCATAACCTTCAGGAAGATAGTAGCCTGAATAACCGATAATGAGCGCTTCCGATTCTATCGTGCAAGCGCCGCCGCGAAAACCCTTGGGATAGGTATCGGAAAAATCCCCTTGCGAACTGGTGCGGTACAGCAAGCCGAATACAATAAAAGCGGAGATCACCGCAATCAAAAGTGCAAACTGAAACTTGCGGACTGAGAGTTTTGATGTGGTTGACATGGCTTTTATGGACTCGGTATGAAAAGGAGGAAATTATATCAGTCAATACCGGTTGGCATGCAGCAACTCTGTTTGATACACCTGGTCGCCTGTTTTCCGGTTACGGACTGATTCCGGTCAAACTGCTTTTTGATACGGCCGTATCAAGTAAAACGGCCTAGTCAGCGGCGATAATCTGATTCTTGCCGTTCTTCTTGGCGCGATATAAGGCGCCGTCGGCACGCTTGAAGAGATCTTCCTGTGATTCTCCCGGATGATACTGCGCCACACCGGCGCTGAAGGTAATTAATAAACGGTTATTGTCATGCAGGAAGAATTTCTTGGTCATGTAGCGGCGTATTCTGGATATAGTCAGAATCGCGTCTTTCAGCGCGGTATTGGGCAACAGGATGGCAAATTCCTCGCCGCCGTAACGCGACACGACATCTTCCAGCCGCACCGTTTCCTTGACCGCTTCCACCAAATGACGCAAGGCATTGTCGCCCACGTGATGGCCATGCGTATCATTCAATAACTTGAAGTTGTCGATATCCAGCAAGGCAAAACATAACGGCGACTGGGTGCGCGCCGCGCACGATGCCTCGCGCTGGTAGGCATTATCAAATCCGCGCCGGTTCAGTATGCCGGTCAAATGATCTTCATGGACCTTCTCGCCCATTTCCTGCAATTGGGTTTCCAGCAGACTGATCTGATTCTGCGCGGTATCGGCTTCCGCCCGGGCGGCAATCAAATCCTTGCGGTAATTGATCATGTTTTTCTGTACTTTATTGGTCTCTTGCATGATTTCCGCAAGCAACTGATTGATCTCGTCGATATCTTCAACCTGATTGATTTTCTCCGAATAATATTCCAGTTTCTCCTGATATTCCCCGGTGGCATCCGACAGCTCTTCCAGATTGGAAATCAGCGAAGTGACCATCTGCCGCATCGTCACCCTGGCTTTACCCAGACTTTGCTTTATTATTGCCTGTCTTTGAACGATTTCTTTCAGATATTGCTCGGCTTGCGCGATGATCTGCATATCCAGCGGCATGGATACGGTATCTTTCAGTCTGGCAAGCTGTTTTTTAATCCATTGGTCTTCCGACAACAACTCAGCGGTACTGTCCATCAGCAGATTCAATAACCGCAACAAACCTTGTTGCAAACTGGCTTCACACTGATTGGATAATTCCAGTTTGACGCAAAACTGCTGGAAATGAACAATAAACTGATCCATCTCCGGTTTATTCTGAATTTTCCGCACCTGGGACGCCAACGAGCGCGCTTCTTCCGCCAGCGTTTCGCCATTGACTTGTTTGGCGACGATGTTTTCCAGCATTTGCGCCAGTAAATCCAGAAGCTGGCTGGTATAACCGCTGATCTCGCTGTCTTGCTTGATATTGTCAGAATCCGGAAGAAGTGGTTGCGCCTTGGCCTGAACGGCTAACGTCGTGCTATTGATCGTTATGTTTTCAGTGGTGGCAAACTTTACCAGGGCGGTCTTATATTTTAGCCAGTTCTTTTCACTGACGGCTTGCTCCAGACTGTTGGCGCAATTCAGCAACGTGGGCGTATGACGCGGAAATTCTTTCGCCAGCTCAGTCAGCAATTTCGCGGTAATGGCTGAAATTTGATTCTCCGGATTACCGGCGATCTGATCATACAGTTTGTGATAATTATCCGGTGTCGGGGAAATTTTAAGGATCGCAAGTTGCTTTAATGTTTCACGTGCAATCACGGAAGGATTCAGATTGGTGTCTTTTGTATCTTGATTCATAGATATTTCGCGCGGTTGCTAACCCCTATCCCTCATCGTATGATTTTTCATCGCGGTACAAATAGTTTCTTGACTCTAATCGCCCTATCTCTGCCTTACTCACCGCCTGGACGGGTTGAATTATAATCCTTAATAACCAATAACGTCATTCTTCGTGTCGCTTATAATGATCAGTGAGCCAGCCTCATTTTGCAAGAACATTCTGAGGGTGACATAAGAAGATGAGAGGCTTCCTCAGATTAGCTGAATAGCAATACTTATCATTCGAATCATTTTATTGCCGCCCAGTATAATCGACGCTGCCTATTTCAGCGCCACGATTAGAATGAAAAAACAAGCGCTAATCTAACGATGCAGTGAACAGTGGGGCCCATCAAACCTTAAACCGTACCTGTATTGCATTGATATACGGCAACATGGAAACAGCTTGTTCAAGTTCCCGCACCAGATATTTAGCCTCGTCAGTGCCATGTAGGATTTCAATCGGCAAATCCAGCTCCACATCGATCGCACCGGACAAGTAGTGCAATGTCATCGCTTCGACCGATGCAACCGGCAATTGCGGCCAACGCTGTTTGAGTTCGGCGATGACTTCCTCACGTGAAGGTAAATCGTTGCAAGGCGAACCGGTTTCGTCATTTTCCGGATCGATATGCACTGTCACGTCGGTCACCTCTTCCACCTGTTGCAGCAGACGCCGCCGGACACTGTCGCCGATTTGATGACCTTCCGACACACTCAAACGGGGATCGACCTGGATATGCACATCGACGAAAGCGTTCCCGGCGCTTTTCCGGGTGCGGAGTGTATGAATCGAGCGCACCCCATGCACGGCGTGAATGTGCTGCCGGATCGCGCTGACTTTTTCCGGCTCCAGCGCCACATCGATCAATTCCAGCGTGCTCGAACGCACCAAGCCAAAGCCGATCTTGGCGATCATGGCGGCCACCGCCACGGCAGCCACCGCGTCCAAATACGGATAACCGAGCATCACGCCGCTAATGCCGATCAATACCACAATCGACGAGAAAGCATCGGAGCGGCTGTGCCACGCGCTGGCCATCAGCAGATCCGAACGCAAACGCTGCGCAGCGGACATCGTATAGCGATAAATCCACTCTTTGGAAATCACCGATAACAGTGCAATCAGCAGCGCCAACAGAGTGAAATCCAGCGCCACTGCCGGATCGTTGAGCCGCTTAACTGCTTCATAGGCAATACCGGCCGCAACGCCGGTCAATACCATGCCGAGACTGACCGTTGCCAAGGTTTCAATCCGTCCGTAACCATAGGGATGCACCTCATCGGCGCTTTTGTGCGAATGTTTGGCGGCGTACAGCACGATGAATCCGGTCAGCAAATCGGATAACGAATGGATCCCGTCGGCAATCAACGCCTGTGAATTGGCAAACCACCCGATGACGATTTTTGCAACGCCCAAGATAAAATCCACCGCCGATCCGACGAGCGTAACTTTACGCACTTCCCGGTAGCGCTGCGGCCGGTTGGCCGGATCGGAGGATGAGTGCACGGCTATTTATCCGCCCGGGATGGCAGCCGCCGGTGTTCGGTCCTGGGGTGTTGCGTCGATTGGCAAGCGCGGCGGAAAAGCAGCAATGTTTTCTGCGCATGACCGAGCACGGTGCCGTATGAATAGCCGTTTATCTGCGCCGACTCACTGCTACCCGATGGTAATCCGGTGAGCAACTCCAATCCTTGCATGACGTGTTCCATCATATAGATTGCAAATAAGCCCTGCTCAACCGCTGCAATCACTTTCCGATCCAGCATCAAATGCTGCCGGTTCTGATACGGAATCAACACACCCTGCTCACCGGTTAAGCCCGTTTTTTCACACAACCTGAAATAACCTTCGATTTTGTCATTGATGCCGCCCACCGGCAGCACTTCACCGTATTGATTCAATGCGCCGGTCACGGCAATGCTTTGTTTCAACGGCAGTTCCGCCAACGCCGACAACAGCGCGTAAAATTCCGCGCAGGAGGCGGAATCCCCTTCGATGCCGGTATATTCCTGCTCAAAAACAATCGATGCGCTCAGCGCCAGCGGCGCCAGATGGGTAAACAAGCCCGTCAGGTAATTCTGCAATATCAGCATACCCTTATCGTGAATCGGCCCGGACATATCCACTTCGCGGGCGATATTCAGCACACCATCCTCACCGGCAAAAGTACGCGCCGTGAGACGCACCGGCGTGCCAAAACTATGGTCGCCCAGATCGATCTGCGTCAGCGCGTTGAGCTGACCGGCGGCTTCGCCTTGCAATGCAATGGCGATTTCCCCTTCGATAATGGCTTCCTGTAAGCGCGAATCCGGATAATTATGGCGCAAGTTGCGCGCTTGCAGCGCGGCGGAAATATCCTCCACTTCCACACAACCGCCATGACGGGCATGGCACAGCGCTGCGCTCTCCAACAGCAGCATTTCGGTGCGGGCAAAAATTGCACTCTGGCGCTTTTGATCTTCCACTTCCCGATGCGACTCTTCCAATAAGCGCGCAACCGCAGCTGCGGAAAAATGCGGTAATTTTGCGGTGTCGCAGGCATGCGCGACGAACACAGCCGATGCCTGATAAGTTTCCATGCTCGCGATGAAGCTCCCGGCAAAATCCACTTTCACGCGGAAGCGGCGCATGAATTCGGGATCGATTTCTTGCAAGTCATAATATTCTTCCCGCGATCCGACCAGAATGATTTTAACGTTCACGTCGACCGCTTCAGGCTCAAGGGATACGGGAGAGTTGGAAGCCCATGCCGAGCCGGGCTCTTCAATCTGCAACCGCTTGCTGCGTAAAAAGCGCCGCAGTTTTACCCACAATGAACCATCTGTCAGCAAGTCATCCAGATGCAGCATCAAAAAACCGCCGTGCGCTTTTAACAAGCTACCGGCGCGAATACGCATGAAATCGGTTTTCAGTTTACCGTTCTCAAACTGATAATCGATACTGCCAAACAAGGCATACGCTGACGGATTGTCTTCAATAATGACCGGTGCTCCCGGCAAATCGGCGTTATCCACGACCAGATTGATCTGATAACGGGAGAAAATCCGGTTCAATTCCGTCTGCTGTTTCTCTTCGTCGATATCATCCGTTTCAAACAACGCCAGATTGTCGAGAATATCCGTTTCCACCTGTGCAAAAAAAGTGTTGAGCCGCTCCTCATGTACCGGTTCTTGCAACTCCGCCAAAATTTTCTGCAACGCAAGATTCAGCAGCGGCTGCACGATACGGCGCTGCAATGCCGCCAATGCCGCGTCTTTTTCTTTCTCGATCCGTTGGAATGCTTCGAAATAAACCGCAATCGCTTCGCGTAACGCCTGTTCCGCCTGTTCTATTTCAACCCGGCGCGCTTTGGGCAGCTTCAGTAAATTCTCCGCTGTGAGAATTTCCCCTTTTTCATCCAGCAAGGTAAACAAAATCTGTTCGTTTTCCCGATGAATGGTGACATGCAACGATTCCGCAAACTTATCCAGTTTTTTGTACGCTTGGCTCGTTTCGGCTCTGAATTTTTTTTCCAGCCGGTCACTTTCGATCTTGAAATCCTGCCCGCTCAAACATTGGGTGATTCCGGATGGCAGCGATTTCGCCAGTTGCAGCATGGCTTGGCGCAGCAAACGCCCCTGCCCGGCAGGTAAATGCAAAGCCAGCGGTTTCTCGGGTGTAATGAAATTGTAGAGATAACACAGATCCGGGGGCGCAGGCCTATCAGCCGCAGCGGCCGTCATCGCTTGTTGCAATAAAGAAGAACGCCCTGACCCCGCTTCTCCCAACACAAACAAATGGTAATCCGGCTGCATCATGCCGAGACCAAAACGAACAGCCACTTCCGCCCGCTCCTGACCAATCCAGGATAACGGCCGCTGCAACAACACCGAGGTATCGGAAAATCCCAGTGAAGCCGGGTCGATGGTAATGCGTAAATGAGAAGAATCTAATGGTTTGGTTGGCATGTTTGGATTAGTGACGGTTGCAGCGGTGGGATTGCGCCGATCCGCTATTGTACTCATTTAGAAACCATTGCGTAACGCAAGCCATTCATTCCGGCGGATTGACCGGTAATCACCGGTTCAGAATTTGAATTGAAGCCCAGGAACAAAAAGACGAAGCACTACTCCGGAGAAGCGGGGTTTAATTCAGAATTACAGTATGCTTGAAAAGCAAAAAACCACGGAGAAGTACAACTTCTCCGTGGTTTTTTGGTATTACAGATTAACTATTGATTACATCACTCTGCGGCGGCGTGCTGAAAAACCAATCAAACCGAGGCCTGCCAGCAACATGGCATAAGTTTCCGGTTCCGGAACGGCCATAATGTATTCGTAACCGAAGCTCACTGATTTATGATTCGCGATAGTGCCCAAATCATAAGCCAAATTGATGGAATGATCGGCAAAACCGTAGTTACCGATTCCTTGAGCCGCGGCCAGCATCACGGCAGGATCAACCGGACTGCAGCAGTTAACAGGATCGACATAAGGTGCTATTGCAAATGCTGAAGCACTGGTCGTGTTATGCAGCGTTAATGTCCATCCATCCAAACTTTTTGCAGTTACGGAAGAAAGATTCCCTAATCCATTGATTGTATTAGTCGTGCCAAATCCAACGCCGCCGGGAATGCCTTGATCCGGGTCAATGCCAACACCCCACTGCACATGATTAGCCGTAGCTCCGGTGTTATTGGTCAGTTGCACTTTAACAGCAACGTGACCGCTAGTAGGAATACTTACCGTTTCAACCACGCTCCAGCCACTGCCGCCGCCTGCAATATTGGTAACGACGGCAATACTGCTACCGATGGCAAAAGCGGTAGAGCTCAATGGATTGCTTCCGGTCGCTTCATCAGCAATCGCAACCGAAGCACCATTGGCATTCAACCACCAATTGGATGCAAAAGTGCCATGGTTAACATATTCTCTACCCATAAAGCTCAAACCAAGCGCACCGGATGGAGAAAAATAACCGGCATTGTCAATCCTGGCCGCAGTAGTGCCAAAACCGCTAATCGTAACGGGCGCAGCTTGTGCTGCAGTAACAAACGTACCGCACAAAGCAATTGCAACTACTTGTGCAAGGTAATTCTTTTTCAATTGGAATTTCATAACTTACTCCGTAAATTTAAGGCTGCTATAAAAAACTGGCTATTAATATTGCTGTTCAACGCCAACTTTAATCACACACGCTTTTATGCCACATTCAAAATGATACAAACCCAAAATTGATACATAACCGCATTAACAACGTGCTTCATTATAGTTTTGTAAATCCTTAAGTACATAGAGCATTTCTCCCTTTTTATTAGTACATATGTACTAATAAAATCTAGTCGGGTAACCCTGCTTCGCCCACCAATCGATTGCTGGGACCGTCGATCAAATTTCCATGTCTTACCGCTCGTACTTCAGGGTTTATTTACTATAGGAAATAAACTAGCCGAATTTCCCGGTAATATAATCTTCCGTGGCACGCTCATTGGGTTTCGTAAAAATCAAATCGGTATCGCCAAATTCGATCAATTCACCCAGGTACATGTAAGCGGTATAGTCGGAAACGCGCGCCGCCTGTTGCATGTTATGCGTCACTATCGCGATGGTGTAATCTTCCTTCAGCTGGAAGATCAAGTCTTCGATCCGCGCCGTAGAAATCGGATCGAGCGCGGAAGTCGGTTCGTCGAACAGAACCACTTCGGGCTTCACCGCGATGGTGCGGGCGATACAAAGGCGTTGCTGCTGCCCGCCGGAAAGGCTGGTGCCGCTCTGATTCAATTTATCTTTGACTTCCTCCCATAACGCGGCTTTTTGTAACGCCCATTCCACCCGTTCGGCCAGATCGTAACGATTTAACGATTCATACAGCTTCACACCGAACGCCACATTATCGAAAATCGACATCGGAAACGGCGTCGGTTTTTGAAACACCATGCCCATTTTGGCGCGCAACATATTCAGATCCTGCTGCTTATCGAGAATATTCACACCATCCACCACAATCTCCCCTTGGGCGATCTGACTCGGGTACAGTTGATACATACGGTTCAAGGTCCGCAGTAAGGTCGACTTCCCGCAACCGGAAGGACCGATAAACGCGGTGATTTTATTTTTCCGGATCTGCATGCTGATCGACTTGAGCGCATGAAATGTATCGTAGTAGAAATTCAAATCGTTGATGGAGATCTTGCAAATATCGGATGGTGAAAGGCTGATAGTCATTTGAGTTTTTAATTTTAAAAATCGCGCTTGCGCATGAAAATACGCGCGGCAACATTCAGCCCAAGCACACTCAGCGTGATCAATAACGCACCGGTCCAGGCCAATTCTTGCCAGTATTCGTAAGGACTCATTGCGAACTGGAAAATAACGACGGGTAAATTAGCCATGGGGCGGTTCATGTCCGCGCTCCAGAATTGATTGTTGAGCGCGGTAAACAGTAATGGTGCGGTTTCCCCGCTGATTCGGGCAACCGCCAATAATATCCCGGTCATGATGCCGACTCTGGAAGCGCGCCAGGTAACTAGCGTAACCACTTTCCATTGCGGCGCGCCCAACGCGATCGCTGCTTCGCGCAAACTGTTTGGAATGAGTCGCAACATATCCTCGGTGGTGCGCACAACCACCGGAATCACAATCAGCGCAAGCGCCAGTGCACCGGCCCATCCGGAAAAATGCCCTACCTTGGCAACATAAACCGTATACACAAAAAGACCGATGACGATCGAAGGCGCGGACAGCAAAATATCGTTCACAAAACGGGTAACCGGAGCGAGCCAGCCGCGTTGGCTGAATTCGGCCAGGTAAGTGCCCGCCATGATACCGATCGGCGTGCCGATCAGTGTTGCGAGCGTCACCATCACCAAGCTACCGGCAATCGCATTCAACAAGCCGCCAGTATCGCCGGGCGACGGCGTCATTTGCGTAAAAGTAACGACGCTGATACCGTCCAATCCCTTGTCGAACAGTGTCAGCAAAATCCAGAACAGCCAGAACAAGCCGAACGCCATCGCCAGCACGGAGAAAGTCAGATTGATCGCGTTAATGATGCGGCGGCGGGTATAAATGGGGATCATCATGTCACGCTAGGAAAGGCTGCCTTCGCGTTTCTTCAGCCGTAATAAAAGAATCTTGGAACAAGCCAGCACCACGAAGGTGATCAAGAACAGAATCAAACCCAGCTCGATCAACGCGGCGGTGTACAAATCACCATCGGCTTCCGTAAACTCATTGGCTAATGCCGAGGCAATGCTGTTTCCGGGCATGAACAGAGAAGCGTGCAACTGGTGCGCATTGCCGATCACAAAAGTAACCGCCATCGTCTCACCCAAGGCGCGGCCCAGACCGAGCATGACGCCGCCGACCACACCGGTCTTGGTATAAGGCAGAACCACATACCAAATCACTTCCCATGTGGTCGCACCCAGCGCGTAGGCGGATTCTTTGAGCATCGCAGGCACCACCTCGAACACATCGCGGATCACGGAAGCAATGAAAGGAATCACCATGATCGCCAGAATAATACCGGCGGTCAGCATGCCGATTCCCATCACCGCGCCTTCAAACAAAAAACCGATTCCGGCTATTTCTCCGAGTGTGCTTTGCATACCCGGTTGTATATGTTTCGCAAAAAACGGCGCGAATACGAACAAGCCCCACATGCCGTAAATGATGCTGGGAATACCCGCCAATAATTCAATCGCTGTTCCCAAGGGGCGGCGCAGCCAAGGTGGAGATAGCTCGGTCAGAAACAATGCGATGCCGAAGCTCACCGGCACTCCGATCGACAGCGCAATCAGTGACGTAACCAGTGTGCCGATGATGGGCACCAGTGCGCCAAATTTCTCCGTAACCGGATTCCATTGCGTACTGAATAGAAAATCAAAACCAAACGCCTGCATTGCAGGCCAGCTACCGATCAGTAAAGAAAGCAGCAAGGCGGCCAGCAATACAAAAACCAGTGCGGTAAAAAACCAGGCCGCTTTGAGGAATACCCAATCGAGCAGCCGCTGCCGGTTCAGTTTTGCTGCCGTATGGGTTGCGGGCATCGTTTTTGCCGCGTCCGATTGCAGGCGCGCGAGGCTTATTTTTGTGATTACCGCTAGCAGAAAATTATTGCGCATGGTGTTGAGAAACACTCTGTCTCTGATCTTGAGTTTCCCGCGGGCTATTGCGCCGAGTAAATGGCCTGGCCATCTTTACCTTTAATCCGGGTTCTCCAGGCATCTTCGATCAGCTTTACGATATCGTCCGGTAATGGAATGTAATCGAGCGCCAACGCCATTTCATCGCCATGCGCATAAGCCCATTCAAAGAACTTCAATACTTCCAATGCGTGCGCGGGGTTTTCCTGGGATTGATGCATCAGGACAAAAGTAGCGCCGGTAATGGGCCAGCTATCTTGTCCGGGCTTATTGGTCAGAATCTCGTAAAACCCCGTGGTCATGCTCCACTGCGTGTTGATCGCCGCGGCTTTGAAACTGTCTTCACTAGGAATGACATAAGCGCCGTCGCGATTCTGCAATTGCACGTAGTTCATTTTGCTTTGTTTAACGTAAGCCGCTTCGACATAACCGATCGAATTCTTGATTTGCTTCACAAAATTGGCCACGCCCTCATTACCCTTGCCACCGGTACCGATGGGCCACGCCACGGAAGCGTCGGCGCCGATTTTTTCTTTCCACTCCGGGCTGACTTTACTCAAATAATCAGTAAACAAAAACGTAGTACCGGAACCGTCCGCGCGATGCACCACGGCGATATTGCTGTCCGGCAATTTCACACCGCCATTCAAGCCGGTAATCGCGGGATCATTCCAGCGTTTGATTTTGCCCAGAAAAATATTCGCCAGCACCGCTCCGGTCAATTTGATCTGACCGGCTTGCATGCCTTCCACGTTAATGACCGGCACCACGCCGCCAATCACGGTGGGGAACTGCGTCAAACCGTTTTTCTCCAGCTCTTCGACGGTCAGCGGCTTATCCGAAGCGCCGAAATCTACGGTCTTGGCTTTGATTTGCTTGATACCGCCGCCGGAACCGATGGATTGGTAATTCAACCGGATCCCGGTTGCTTTTTTATAGGCATCGGCCCATTTGGCGTAAACCGGATAGGGAAAAGTCGCGCCTGCGCCGGTGATATCGGCGGCACTTGTGTGCGTGGTAAAAAGTAATGCCGCAGAAGCAAGCATCAGGCCGAATTGCAATTTCATCTTATATTCTCCCAATCAATCAACAGTGCGTGTTCTGGATGAAAATCTTAACCGGCCGGCATGACAGGATGATGACAATCCCGTTGCACATAAAAGAAACCTCCCGGACAACTTGCCGATGGCCGTGTCAGGGAGGTGTACTACGAGAAGAAGTGAAAACAGCAGAAAAATACAAACCCAATTCAAAACGCCCCCGATCTCCCGGATCGTTGTGACACTTCAACAGCAAAAGTGCTTGGGTTAAGCGGTTTTGTCTACACCGTTAGAGGGGGTGTAGACAACATTTCCAAAGGGTATGGGTTAAAACGGGAAAGTCCATTCCTTGGTCCAATCATGGCTCGCATCCTTGAATGCGCCGGCATAATCGACCACGTCAAAGAAAGCATCGCTCACCGCGGCTCCACCTAATGTCAGTGGCGAACCGGTTTTGGGCAAATAACCATCCAACAGAGGATCTTCCGCTTTGTTTTCGGATTGCGACAAGAACCAATCGGACACGGAGAATGTAGCGCCGTCACCATCGGCAAAATTCTGGGCGCATTGCGCAAAAGAGTTCTGCATCGTCAATTCGCCCGTCAAACTGCCTGGAGAACCGGCATTGACATAGGTCGATGCGCTATCGATGCGCACACAAACCGGTGATCCGGTAATGACCGAGTTCCAGATATTTCCCGCTGTTCCGCGGCGCAGCAAAATGCCTTGGGTAGCGCCGGTATCATTGCGGCCGATAATGGTGAAGTTGGATAAAATGGGATGGGCGCGCGGCAGACTGTCGTGGTTTTTCTCATTGTTGTCCGCTTCGATACCACGATCACCGATACCAGGCGATTGTTTCACCAGCACAAATTGCGCCCGGCCTTTGAAACCGCTGGTCCAATCGAACGCATCGTCACGATTCTCGGTCAGCACCAAATGCTTCATCTGCACCGTGCCACCGAACATTTCCACGCCATCGTCCAAACCGGCATGCACTTGCACATAATTAATCAGCGTGCCTGAACCGACACCCATCAGCGTGAAGCCATTGAGTTCTTCATCCGGACGCACGGCAAAACCGGCAAAAAGAATCTGCGTATACTTCACCACGCCACTGCTTTCCGTTGGATTGTTACCGCCAAAGAACTCCGACGTAATCGCTTCGAATGGCGCTTCACAAAGAGTGACGCCTACATTACAACCGTTGATCGGCGCATTACCGGCGATCAGCAAACCACCCCATTCACCGGGCGACTGTTGCAATGGGCCGGACATCACAATCGGATTATCCGGCGTTCCTTCGGCCATGATCTTGGAACCGCGCCGGATAAACAGATAATCCGCTCCCGCTTCACCAAAAATCTTGGTGCCGGGGTTGATGGTAAGGGTTGCGCTTTGGGTGTTATCGCCGCCGACATAAACACCACCCGACAGAATCCAGTTGATATTTTTTGTCAGCGTCACATTGGTTTTAATTTCACCGCTTAAAATACAAGAACCGGCGCTGGGGCCCGCTGCCGCAAAACTTGGACAACCTTGAAAGGCATTGTTGACAAGCTGTTCCACTGTGAAGCGCAAGGGATTGGATCCGGGTATCAATTTTAATTTGGCGTAATATTCATCCGCGCCGACGGTTACTGAAGCAACATGCACCGCACTGGTATCGGCATCAAACACATTACGCTGTCCGGTCGTTGCTGCAATCGGACTGGCGGCAATCAGCTGCAGGTCGCTGCCGCTCAGTTGTAATTGCGCGCTGTAGAATGAAGACGTGCTGCCGCTCAATACTTCCACGACAGGTAAATTGACAACACCGCTTGCCGGATCAAACGTTGCGGTTGCTGCATGCCCGTTCAGCGCGGTTGTGCTCAGCACAACCGCTGATGCGGCAATTATGTTTTTCATATGACTTCGCTTTGACATGATTTACTTAGCTCCAAGTTTTTATTTAGGGTAAGCAAATCTATCAGGCGAACATGACAGTGCTATTACACCGGCATGAAAAGATATACAGCCATCAAATCGCGATTTCAGGCGGCGCAACGCCGCAAAATACCGGAACCTCCGCTTGACCGTTTGACTGTTAGAACCTTGTCCAATGATCGGCGACGATTTGTCCATTTTCGATCACGAAGCGATAGTTGTAGTCATCGATTCTGTACGTCCACACTTCCCGCTTGATGTACATAATGCCGCCAAAGGCTCTGGTTTGCACCAGCCCCAAATCCGTCCGGATATGCGGCTCGCCCATATTGATCAGCAATTTATCCGCCAAATCGCCTTTGGAAATAATATTACCGTTGGGTGCGCGAAAGCCGCTGAGCAATACAACCAATGCCATTGCAACCAACAAAATAAAGAATTTTTTCATGATGGAATCCCCGTCAAATGTAGTCTGTCTTTACAAGCTGTTTCTTGCTGCCGGATATCACTGTAGCCGGAGCAGAATTAATGCAGACTGAACAAGTACGGGGATTGAGCTACAGAAAAATAACCGTGCCGCTTAGGAATGAACTGCTTTTTAATACGCTAAGCGCACACTGAGGTTAAAAAAGCGCCCGCGGCGGAATTGCCGGGTGACTTCATCGCCTTGGGTAATGCGGATTTCGGAATCGAGTAAATTTTGCATGGAAACCTGCATCGATAGCCCTTTGTATAAATTCTGGCTAAACACAAAATCCAGTTGATGCACGGGCTGCTCGTATTTGTCCGGCGCGCCCAGCACACCCGCGGCCATAATGCGCTTGCTGGAAACGTTATATAACAAGGTCGCCTGCGTTTTCCATTGCGGATTGTCATAGCCGATCTGGAAATTGACGATCTGCGCGGAGTGACCTTGCAGTTGCCGGTCGTTGGTCGTCTGCGCTTTCAGATTATCGGCATTCAATTGCACGTTCGACGCCGACCACGTGTAGTTGCCGCCGGCATAAAAATTCTGCAACACCGGATGGACAAAATCCAGTTTCTTCAGCAACTCCAGCTCAAACCCATAGATATTCGCTTTATCGGTATTCTGATAAGTGTTGAGACCGGCGGTGCCCGGCACCGCAACCAGCTCAATCGGCTTGGTTAGATCTTTCCAGAAGAATCCGGCAAAAATATTTTCCGTCGGCGATAAATAATATTCCCAGCGCAAATCCCAATTGGTAATGGACGTTTGCTTCAGGTTGGGATTACCGACAGTCTCTTGATTGGTATTGATATCGGTAAAAGGCGCTGACGACAATTCCCTGAAGTCCGGTCTTGATAAGGTTTGACTGAAACCGGCGCGAAGCTGCTGCTTATCGGTCAAGAACAACGTGCCCACCACGGACGGCAGCATATCGACGCGCTTGAGCTGGGCGGTTGTAGGCGTATTGTTCAGCGTGAAAGTATTGACCCTTTGATCATTGTCTTCCCAGCGCAACCCGCCGGTAATATTGACCCGGTCGTACATCAGCCAATCCATTTTCCCGTAATAAGAAAACAGATCCTGGGAAGCGGTGTATTTATCGCTGGGGCGCGTCACGTCACGCAGTTGGAATCCATTGGCGCCGATATACTGCGGCCGCAATATGTTTTCCAGCGACGATTGCGATAAAACCGCAGAACTGAAGCCATCCCGGCCGACCGGAAAATAGTTAAAGCGCTGGATAGTTGAATCTCTGGTCTTGCGCTGCGTAATAAAACCGCTTCCCAAAGTAATCTTGTGATTGAACGAAGGTTGCACCGGCAGTTTTCCGTCCACTCGCCAGCTCTGATCCTTATCGACCAAGTCCGCATACATGACCTGATTGTTATCCGCGCGCTGCGCAAAGAAATAGTTGCCTTGCCTATCGGCGTCAAAACGGTAATCGCGCGTTTTGGGCTCTTCCCGGTTGGCGGTTGCATTGGTATACAGCCAATTAATCGACAAATCTTTCAACCGGTCGAATCGATGTTCACCGCCTACCTGAGTCATCAACAATTGATTGGAAAAGAACTTCAACCGCGTTCTGCGGATATCGTTGGTCTCCGCGTCGGTGAATCCCTGAGAAATTCTGGCTTCATCGAACGCCTGGCGGAGAAACATCGTTTTGGCAAAAAACTTATGATTGTCTTTGTAGTGCAGTTCCGTGCCCGCATAACCGGTCAGCTGCACCTCGCTCAACGAACGCTGCATACGAAAATCCTGAACTTTTCTCAGGCTGCCGTCGCCGGTATCGGCAGCGACAAATTCGCGGTTGATTTCATTTTGTTTTCTGAATTCCCGTTTCCACCCGGTCGCCGCAATATACCCCAGCCTGAAATCACCGAATGTGAAACTATCCCCCATCGATGCTTGTATGCCGGTATCCGGTGCACGCTTCTTCCGGTCGACATTCCATACCCCCGATAAATCCTCGCCAAACTTCTCAATCTGTGCCGGTGTAAATCCATTGGGATTAAAAACAGACGCCGGTTTTATCGTTCCGCCATCCTTAGTCGCATCGGCCAGCGAATCGGGCAAAGCCCTCGCGCCATCGTCGTAGCTGGTAAAGTCAGCTCCACCGCCTTTATAAGTCAAGCCATCCTGAAACGTCGTATTGTCGTTCATGCCGGTTTGCAGGTTTAAGTTGAAGAAAAACCCATCGGGAATGCCGCGCGTGCGCATTTCTATCGTACCGCCCGCGAATTCCGCCGGACGATCGGGCGAATAGGTTTTCTGCACCATTACACTTTCAAGAATATTGGTCGGAAACAGATCCAGCGGCACAACGCGCCGGGTCGCATCCGGGCTGGGAACTGCGGCGCCGTTGACCAGCGTTGAGGAAAAGCGCTCGCCCAGTCCACGGATAAAAATGAATTGACCGCCCACCAAGGTTAACCCGGAAGCTCTTCGCAGCGCACTGGCGGCATCGCCGTCACCCGCCCGGCTGAATTGTTCTGCGCCCAAGACCGTCGCCACGGAGGTTGCCGTTCTTTGCTCCTCGATTACCGATGCCACCGTACCGGCCAGGTGAGGCTCCAGCACCACATATTCGGCCAGTTCAACACCTGCCGGCGTCAATTTAAAGCTTAACGGTGTGTCTTGATCCTTTTCAATTTTCACATCGTCCAGCGTCTGGCTGCTGTACGCATTGTGCAGCAACGAAACACTGTAACTCCCGGCGGGAACCGTTGTTGTGATCTGGCCCTGTTCGTCGGTTCTGAATTTTTCTTTCAGGCCACTCAAAAACACTTGCACATCCTTAACCGGTTTTTGCGTTTCCGCCGATATCACTTGCACCGAGATCGTGCCTTCGCCTTGATCGCGTCTTGCTTCACCGGCCGCTGATCCGGCCAGCGTGCCCGCCACCGAGCTTTCGATATTCAGCAGCGGTTTCTTCTTGCCCGGATAAAAAGTAACGAGAATCTGCGCATTCTCCGCCGGACGCAGCGGCAGCTCGAAAGTGAATTCCTGATCTTTTGTATTAATGGTGAATCGATAAAACCCGGGCGGCAATTTCCCGGCCAGGCTGCCACTCGCATTGGTTTTCAGCGGCGCATCGCTACCCGGCCGCCAAGTGTACGTAGCCGGAGTCGCTTCAAAAATCAGGATCGCGCTGGATTTGTCGAACGATTCGCTATTGATCGACAACTCGGCGTCGGCGATAGGCAATCCGTTCTGGAACAGATGAATTGAGAATTCGGCTTTTTCCTCGCTCCCCCAGACGGAGGTATTGATCAAAGCAATCACGAGCAAGCAGCAAATCCGGAAAATTTTTATTAGTTTTGTATTCATTTGGCGTATCAAGCCCCCTCTCCACCCGCGCATCGGCTGCGTGCGAAGATCAATTCTCAGTTAATCGAAAAGGAAAGTGTTCGGGGTGGCTGTTAAGGCGGTATAAAAAGAAATACAACGCGGAATGATTCCGGCGTTGCCAGCGATTGCATTACGTACATTGCCATGGCTCGGTTTTGCAAATTTCCATCAAGCGGCGCAGTTCGGTGCCTTTTCTGAACAGTTCGGCATTTTTCAGGTGATCCAGATGCTTATTGGCGTCGGCAAAACGGCGGCTGAAAAATAGCGCGTAAGCCAGCGCGTAACGGACATCCTGATCGTCCAGCAGACCGGTGCGGTACAAACTCGATTCCATGTTCGCCGCACGCTCGAACTGTTTCAATGCCAGCAGAATGGACAGCCGTTGCTTGAACTTAACTTTCTGGTCACCGATGCTTTCATTCAAGGTCAAGGCCTTATGAAACCGCCCGGCACGCCGGTAAACTTCCGCCGCTTCCGCTTGCAATTGCGGATTCAGCAACGCCGCTTGTTCCAGGATGAATGCCGCAGAATTCAGTTTTCCATGATCCAGATAGGTGTGCGCCAGCAGCTTTGCGACCATTTCATCCTGCGGAAATTGCAAACGCGCAATTTCCAGAATGTTGATCGCTTCCTGATACTCGCGGCTCAGCCGCAATGCATTGCCAAACGCGACATAATCGGCGGCACCGGCGTTGGATCGCTTCAGGTAGTCTCTGCCCAGCTTGACCGCTTCCTGATAAAGCCCCAGCTCGACAAAATAAAAAACTTTGCGCTTGAGAAAACGTAAATCGGTTGGGAATGCCCGCTGCCCGTCATTCAACGCATGGATGGCCGCTTCGGTGTCTTGCAGATGCCAGTAGGATTCCGCTTTTAAGCTGATCAATGCTGCGTCCTTATTGACCAGACTTCCGGCTTTGCCGATTGCATCGATGGTTTTTTTGTAATCCTTGAGGCCGAAATAGACTTTTGCCAGATAAATAAAAATCGACGGATCTTGCTGGCCGTTTTTAACGGCTTGCTGCAAACTGTCCTTGGCCGCACCGAGATCTCTCAATCCCAAATAGGCCAGGCCTTGCAATGTATAGAAACGGGCCAGATCGGTTTTCTTGTTTCCCAGATCAACGCTTTGCAGCGCCATTAACGCACGGTCGTGATGGCCGTCTTTTAACATCACGGCGGCCAGTTCGATAAAGTCGGCCGGTGGCGCTTTTTTCTCCGCCGCCTGGACGGAATGCACGTAACAGCCCAGCGCGATAGCCACGTAAACCAGAAAATGCAGCGGCCAGTTCGATCGATTGTTCATGGCAAACATTAAGATAAATCGAAGCGGATTTTTTGCTTGGCCCAGACACGCACCGTTTCGCCCTTATACTTGGCCGGTTCAAAGTGCCACGCGCGTATGCCCTGCAACGCCGCCGAATCGAACATGCCCGACGGGCTGGATTCGAGCACTTGCACCTGATTGACCGAACCATCGGTTTCAACCAGCACCGACAACACAACATAGCCTTTTATGCCGTTCTTTTTTGCTGCCGGCGGGTATTTGAAAGAGCCGCGCGCCACCGGTTTGGGCGGCACATCGACCAAATCGGCGGTCATGACGGCGTTGCCGGTTTTCCCGAGCAAACCGTCATCCAGCCCTCTGCCATGCCCATCATCCAGACCTAGCGATCCCATATCAATCCCCGACAAGGCGGAATCAAATCCTTTGAAAGGCGCGGGGGCTTGAGGTTTGGAGAGCTTCTTAGGCTCTGATTTCCTGATCTCTTTCTTAGGCTCCGGTTTTATTTCCCTGACCATGGCGATATCGGTCACTTCCTGGGAAGATTTCTTTTCGGTCTCTCCCGCATAATGATTCATCCAGAATATCAAACCGAAAACCAGTATCAATCCAAACAGCATGGATACCAGCCCTGCCAAATGTTGTTTCAATTTCATCGTTTCCATTTTCCCTCCTTATCCTGCTTCTTTTTTAGTTGCAACACCCACGCTCTCGGCCCCCGCCAAGCGTGCTTGATCTACCACTTCAACCAGTTTTCCCGCTGGCACACCATCATCCGTCACCACCAAAACCACTTTGCTGGAAGCCGTGTTCAGCAAATCGCGCAGCTTGCTTTGTATCAACCACACACGGATCGGTTCGCCATCCAAAAAAGTGTCGCCATTGCGATCGATGAACAAGCGAATCGCCTTGCTGGACGCCACCACCGAGCTGCTCGCTTTGGGCCGCTCCAGTTCCAGTTTCATATCCTTGACAAAAGTCGCCGTGACCATGAAAAAAATCAATAATATGAACACCATATCAATCATTGGCGTCATATCGATCACGGCTTCGGCTTCCGCCGGTTCGTTGTTTCTCATTTCATGCTTTCCCGTATGTGGTGGATGTTTGGTGACACAGCAAATCCTTGACCTGAGAAAGATCCTGTTCAATTTGCTGTTGCCGCCGATTCAGAATGCTATTGGCTAATACGCCGGGAACCGCTACCGTCAATCCCATCTGAGTGGTGAACAAGGCTTCCGCAATCCCACCGGCAATGCCGCCCGACTGGGAATGCAGCGTCATGGTCGACAACGATTGGAAGGTTTCAATCATCCCCGTCACGGTTCCCAATAAGCCCAGCAGCGGCGCAACAAGGACAACGACGCGCGTAAGCGAAGCAAATTTGCCCAGTTCCCGCTCATAGTCATAAAAAGCCGCATCCAGATGACGCCGCAGGTTTCTGACGCGTTGCTGCTGCAAACCAATCCCTTGCTTGATCGCTTTGGCCACGATATTTCTGGCCGGTTTTTCGTGATGCTGCTGATAAAACTTCACCATATCGCGCACCCCCATCCACTTGGGATCTTTCATGACCCAGAATCGATACCCCACGCCATACCAAAGCAACAAGGTGCAGAGCACCAGCGGAAACATCACGGCTCCGCCGATAACAAACAATTCCTTGATCCAAACAATCAGTTCTTGAACATTCATTTCAAGCATTCTGTGCTAGCAACGTATTGCCACTGACATCCGGCGCATTCCCTTCCTCAGGATCGAGCGCGCTTCCCATGAACACATTCACAATCCTGAGCGCCGAATGCTCCATGTCGCGCTTGATATTTCTCGCCCAGGTCGACAATACAGAGCCCAATAGCAAGGTCGGGATGGCGACGACGAGGCCTAGCTCGGTCGTCACTAATGCAATCGCGATCCCTTCGGATAACAATCTTGGATCGCCGGTACCAAACTGGGTAATCGAATCGAAGGTTTCAATCATCCCGGTGACCGTTCCCAACAACCCCAGGAGCGGAGCCACCGAGGCAATCACCAGAATGGCAGGACCTAGCCGGTCGAGCGGTGAGGATTCTTGCAGAATCGCCTCATACACAATGCCTTCCATGTGATCCCGGTCGTCTTTCAAATGGCGCAGCGTATACAACAAAACTCTGCCAATGGCCGACGATGCGCTTGCTTCGCATTGTTTCCTAGCCACATCCAGATCGCCTTTAGCCAGCTGATGGATGATTTGATCCGACAACTTTTTCGTGTCCGCGCTGTTGGTGCGCAGCAAATAAATCCGGATCAGGATAAAAAACCCGCCGATGAGGCCGAGGATCACAATCACCCAACCGATAGGGCCGCCTGAATCGACGTGTTCCAGCAGAGTCTGTTCGTGCATCTCGTCGACGGCTGTGGTGCGCGACTCGAACAAAAACAGCTGTAATGTGTCCGGCTGCTCGTTTTTGCTCAAACCCAAGGCGCTTTCCGCACCCGCGCTTTTCCACACCTTGAATGCTCCGCCACCGGCGGGCGCCAGGCTGCCGCTGCCATCCGGACTGACGCCGTAAGCCGCGATATTGCCCAGATGAATCAACATTCCTTCCGCTTCTTTGCCATTCCCGAGAAAAAATTTCCCCGGTTTTGTCTGAATAGCGCCAAGCTTCTGAAGTAAGGACAATGCTTGATTGAATACAAAACCGATTTTGGCCTGATCATCGCCTTTTGCTTCCTTCATGGCCAAAGGCATCTCGATGCCGTGGTTCTTCAAGGTCGCTTCCGCCTGTAGATAAGTCGTTTCCAGCGCATCATTGCGTTCGCTGACCACGGCTTCTTTGCGTTCCACTTCGGATAACTGGGCCGTCAACTGATCGATTTTTGCCGAGCGCTCCACCGAGTTACGCTCCAGCGCGCCGATTTTTCCGCTCAATGCTTGCTCCTCTCGGCTTGCGCTGGCTTGATAGCTTTTCAGCCGTTCGGTCAATTCGCGTTTTTGCGCCTCCAGGAAAGCAAATTCGCGCTTATAGGCGGTCTCCAGATTGACTGCTTCCTGCTTGGGTGCGCTTGGTTTCTTGGACGAAGCCGCTTCCGGCTTTTCTTCCGGAGCAGCAGCCGGTATGTTTTCGGATGCCGCGGCTTTATCTTCTTTGGCGTTGGCTGATGCGGCAGCTACCAGCACAAGTAGTGCAATCAATAAAATTTTCTTCATTTCTTCAATGGATTCGGTAATTCAAAATAGCCTTGGCGTATCTGTTTCTTCAAGGAATCGAACAAATTCTTGATACGCTCCATGTCCGCCGTGTTATCCACCAGCTCGTATTTCCAGCTGCCATCTTCCGCACGCCGCGCCATTCCGCTCTGATTGTCGCGAGTTTGGAAAAAGAGAAATACCGTGCCGAGCTTGGCGATATCCACCAGCACTTTCTCTCCATTCAAAGGGATGGTCTGCTGATAAATTCCGTTTTCCTTGCTCAGGCGAATTTCATCTTCGATCAGTGACCAGGCCTGGCTAACCGCTTTATTCGGGTCGATCAGGCGGTTGGCGATATTATTTTCCAGGTCGTCAATGGCTTTGATGCGGTCTTCCATCTTGAATGGAAAACCGCTTTGAATATGGCGCTTATAATCACTCAGTAACGTCAGCAGAACAGGTTTCAGGCTTTCCCCGGATTGCTCCGCTTTTTTGGCGCTCTCGGACAGCTTGCCGATCGAATGTTGCAGCTTTTCGATGCTCAGTTTTTGCCTTCTTTCCTCCACACTCAAATCCGCCAATTGCGAATTGAGCGCGGATATTTTGCTGCTATGTTTTTCCTTCTCCAGATCCAGTTGCGTTTGCAGTGTTTCAACCTCACCGCGCATCTTGGCCAGCGATTTGGCCAGATTTTCCAGATTGCTCGCCGTTGCCGCCGGTGCGGAAAGCAACAGCACCAATCCGCCCAGCCCGATTATTCTTTTACCCCAATGAATACGCATAAATCCCTCATCAATAATGCCCGTGCATACTACAAGTTGAATATGTCACTTTCATGACAGTTCGATGTCATTTAACGAAGCGCTACCGCAGTCACCGGCGAGGAAACCGGGAAGTATCCCGATGTCATGAAACTTTTATATTGCACCCTTAAGATGGCGATTCATGCGATTCAACGAAGAGGAGAAATATGATGATCAATCAATCGATTGCCAAAGAGAAAAGCGTATTTTTATTGACCGATAGCGATTGGCATACGCGCACGATTCAGTTCATCGTGGGTATTCTGATGCTGGCTTTGTATGTGTGGATTGGCGCGGGCGTGCTGAACTTACTGTTCAATTTGCCGGAGATTCTGAAGAACGGCTGGGCGCAAATCGCCGAGCACATCATCGTCGACATCGTGCTGATCCTGGCGATTCTGGAACTGATCCGTATTTTGCAGTCCTACCTGTCGGTCGGACGCGTCAAGGTCACGTTCATTCTGGATGTGGCGCTGGTGGTGCTGATCGGCGAACTGATCGGGCTGTGGTACAAAGAATATACTTTCGTCGAAGTCGGCCTGCACATCGCCGTCATCACCGTGCTGATTTTGCTGCGGATTGTGTCGATCCGGTTTTCGCCGAATGTGATTGATTAAGCAAAATTGAAACGGACATTGCACCCGGCGAGACCTTTTCATAACCAAGCACTTGTGGAATCAGAGGAATTTCTGAGAATACTATTTCTTTTGTGAAACCGGTTAAGCAAACCGTCACTAATTCCTTATCAATCACGAAAGATCAAGAAAAAACAATCAGACAGCGGCTATCACTGTTCAGCGTTTAAGTTGATCTTTTGGAATGACAGAAATCGCTGTAGCTTTTTAGTAAGGCGTTCTTTCTCGCTGAGTTCACATTCCCAGACAACAACGACTCCCCAGTTTTCTGCTCGCAATGAGGCGATATTCTCAGCATCGCGCTGCTGGTTCCGTGCGATTTTTGGTATCCAATAATCCCGGTTTGACTTGGGTTTTCGAATGCCCTCAGCACAGTGATGACCATGCCAGAAACAACCATGAACGAAAATTGCGAGCTTTCGTCCTATCCATGCCAGATCGGGCTTCCCTGGCAAATCCTTCCGGTGGATGCGATAGCCTGAAAATCCAATCTCCCGGCAAAGCCGCCGTACAGCTAGCTCTGGTGCCGTATTTTTGCCCCGGATTTGCCGCATGTTTTTTGAACGGCGGTCAGGGGTTAATTTATCCATTGCTACTTGCTTTGGGCTGCAATTTCCTCGGCCGCTTGCTTCGGGAATTTTGCTATCAGCCACTTCAACGCTTCAAGCTGATCTGCTGAAGTTGCCCTGCGTATCTGAATTAGAAGCTGTTTCAGGTCTGGGCGGATAAGCGTGGCATTTTGCGCCCCTTCGTTACAGATAGAGCATACCGCCCGGAGATTGGAGTGTTCATCACTGCCGCCCTTGCTTTTGTCGATAATGTGTCCAATGTGCAGACGCGTCTTGCGTGTAGGGTCATAAGGATGAGGTTCTCCCGCGACCGCGCCGCACATTTGGCAAGTAAAACCATTACGATCGAGGACATACGCACGGGTTTCTTTTGAAATTACCCGCTCAAAGGCCGGTTGCGGCTTCGGCGTTTCAAGTAAATATTGGCCTGGTTTCAATTCGCTGCGGTCATTGTGCGTGAGAATCAAATAGCCTTCTTCTGTGCGCAGCTCACGTACACGCCGTGCCCACTCTGATTGATTATCCGCAACAGCACGCAATTCATCAGAATCCATGACGCGGCCTATATTCGCCAGAAAATGCGCGCGGAGCTTTCCACGAGCGCCGCCCCTTTGGTTCTTCGCTTTTGGCGCTTTCTCTTTTGCCATTATTACGCCCGCTTAAGCTTTGTTTTTGCAGCGGCATTAAGAGCTGCTTGAATCTGAATACCTACCGCATGAGCAACAGGCGGAGGAAACGCATTGCCAACTTGCCGGTAGGCGGCAGTTTTCTTCCCGCTAAATTGCCAATGATCTGGAAAACCCTGAATGCGCGCAGTCATCCGGACTGTGAGTCTGGGCATGCCAACAAAATCTTTTTCAGGTGCCGCATCAGCAATTCCCATTCCATCAACACCAATTGACGCCCATGACTTCTTTGCCCGGGTTGGACCAAGGTCGGGACCTCCGTGTTTTTTGCTTCCACCCACCAGCGTTGGAGCAATATCACACGCACGTTCACGCCACTGCTTAGCACCACACCAGCCGTTTGCTGCCATCAAGTCAAAAAGGGCTGCGCCAACTGTTGGCGGTGGGGACGCCAGCGCCAGCGGCCAATTGAAATATTCCGCGGCGGTTTTCTTTAATGCCACGAAAACAACGCGAGGGCGCAATTGCGGCACGCCAAAATCACTAGCGTTCAATAGACGCCATTCGGCGATGTACCCCAGTTTTTTCAAGTCAGAAATAATTTTCGCGCGATACTCATCGAAAACCGAATCGAGCAAGCCACGCACATTCTCGAGCATTACAGCTTGCGGTTTGCACTCAGATACTAGCCTGATAGCTTCCGGAAACAAGTCGCGCTCATCTTCGCCGCCTAATTGCTTACCCGCCTTTGAAAAGGGCGGGCAAGGCACTCCACCTGCAAGAAGCTCGACTCCTTTCCACTTTCCAGCTGAATAGTGATGCAGATCTCCTTCTGTCACGTGCCAGTGATTCCGGTTGATTCGAAGGGTTTGGCAAGCTACGGCATCCAGCTCTACGAGGTTGACGTGATCAAAACCGGCTTGTTCCAAGCCTAGAGCCTGACCGCCAGCGCCAGCACAAATTTCTATTGATGTAAGTGGCATTCTACCCTCCTGTAAGACGCAGGCTCATTTTACGTTCTTTGGCTTCAGTTTGCCATGTGGTACCAATGTGATCCTCGCTTAATATATCCGGTATTTAGTCCAATAATCATGATCTATATGATTCAAGCACCGGAAAAAATTAAACACAGTATGGTACTGATGAGTTTACTATCAACCCGCTTTCTTTCGCCAAATCGAATTGATTGAATCATGCACATCGCTTGTATCGCGTTTCCCCATTCGTGACAAATAATATTACCTTCACCGTATTGTCATAAATATGTAACGCATTCTTTATATGATTGCAGTACTTTTAACTGTAATGGAGTGGTTGATGGCTGTCACCATACTCGTTGTCGAGGACGAACATGCAATCCAGGAGCTGATCGCGCTGAATCTTAAGAAAGCGGGGCATATCGTTTTGTGCGCGGACGATGCCGAGCAAGCCAGAAAAATGGTCAATAACGTTCTGCCAGATCTGATTTTGCTCGACTGGATGCTGCCGGATATGAGCGGCGTGGAATTTGCGCGTAAATTAAGACGGGAAGAACGCACCAAAGCGATCCCGATCATTATGCTCACCGCGCGCGTGCAGGAAAGCGACAAAATTGCCGGTTTGGAAGCCGGTGCGGATGATTACGTCACCAAGCCCTTCTCACCCCGGGAATTACTCGCCCGCATCAAAGCCGTGCTGCGCCGCCGTTTGCCTGAGATGTCCGACGACATCATCGAGTCCGGCGGGTTGAAACTGGATCCATCGACACATCGGGTGCATGTGCAGGCCGGTGATGAACCGTCAAAACCGGTAGAGATTGCGCTCGGCCCGACCGAATTCCGTTTGCTGCATTTCCTGATGGCGTACAAGGAACGCGTGCACACGCGCGCGCAATTGCTCGACCGTGTCTGGGGCGATCATGTGTTTATCGAGGATCGCACCGTCGACGTGCATATCCGCAGGCTGCGCAAGATTCTGGAGGCCGTAGGAAAAGAAAATCTGGTGCAAACCGTGCGCGGCACCGGCTACCGGTTCTCCGTTGAACATCATGAAGAGCATGTCGAATAAATCGAAGCGCCCGTTTCTACCGCATCCTCAACACCGTACGATTTAAGAACTTCACAAAAAAAGAAACCCGCAGCAGCGGGTTTCTTACCGGTCGATCAGAGCTCAGCTTTAGAAAGCCAGCCAGCCATTCAAATAGAACGCGTCGTTATTCACCGCATTGCGGCCTAAACCGTCGTAATTGTGCACGCTACCGTTAAATTTGAAATTGTGAACATATTGCGCTGCTAAACGCAGATTGACGAACGTGCTCATCACCGAAGTATTCGTTTTACCGAACGGGGTATAGCTGACTTCGGCGATAAACGCTTGGCTTAGCGGATTACCCGTGCGGCTGCCGCTGATCGGATCGCCAAAACTGTAGATGACCGTATCGGCCGTTCCGGTGGTTTGGTTATAAAACAGATTCAAACCGTACGTTTGCTGGAACGTATATCCGGTTCTTATCCGAACAGTGTCGAGATTACTTTTGAGCTTATCCGCGAATCCCAGCGCGGAACTGGCGTTCATGTTGCGGTTTTCACGCAGATAGGTCGCGGTGAATTCATAAATGTGCAGGGGGTTGGCAAGATACTGATACGTAAGATCAAAGCCGAAATCATCGTACCGGTCGGTACCCGCACCCGTGATGCGTTGCGGGTTCACATCGCCGTGCAACCCGTAAGCACCCACCGCGCCATAATGACCGCTCCAGTCCTTTTGCAGCGCAATCCGCCAATAAGGCGCACCGCCGCTGAGTCTGGCCTGTTCCGCATCGAATACGCTGATTCCTTTCTGGGCATTTTTCGGCAAACTGGTATAACCGCCCGCTTCCACATACAGCATATCGTTCAGCATCATATACGCCGTCGCGCCGATCACCTGCGACCCGAGCGACTCAATCAAATTGGCTGCGGATTGGGTCGGCGCCAATGGCGATGAACTCCACGGAAATCCCCAAGTCGGCGTGGTATTCCACAGATCGGTCACAGTCGGGTTGTTATTGGCCGTTAAACCGAACACCACTTTCTGACCGGCGACATCGGCGTGATCGGCAAAGCGGATATCGGTGTTATCCAGCACGCCGATGTTTTCCACACCATCGTAGGTTCCTTCGACAAACGCGCCGACCTTGGACGTCAGCCGGCCCGCCAGGAAAATGGCCGCCTCATCAATCGTGCCATTATCATTCTTGCTGAAACGCGGCGCTGCGCCACCGGCTTGGGCTTCCTGCGTATGCGTGTAAGAACCGCGGATCATGCCGCTGAGCGGGATGATATTGTTATTCTTACCATCGGTTTGCGTATAACCGTTGAGCTTGAAATTCCTGCCGACGGAAGTCAGGTTGGGACCGAATGATTGGACGTGGCAAGCGCTGCACGCGAAACCGGTCTGCCGCGCGAAACTGGGAAGCGCATTGGCGCTGGAACTCAGTAGAAAAAATAGCAAAAAGAAAACAAACAGCGATACTGTGCTCTTAGTTACGGTCATCATTCAGCCCTATTTATATATGAAAAATGAAACTAAAAATTATTCAAAAAAATCGTTTGTCTAACTAAAATACCAACTACTCAATCCACATTATCGAAGTAATCCTGTTATTTTCAGGGACATTTTATTCTCAGATATATTAATTTTTTGTGAAATTGACTGAAAAAAATTGTGAAGTATTAGTGAAGATAGACAGACGGGCAACAACGATTTAGATTAGCAACTATCACCAAGGCCGATTCCTCAATTTACCGGTTACCAAGGACTCATTATGCCGTCGCCCTTTTTCTCAAGTAACATCACGAATACCAAGCTGACCCATGACAATTCGATTGACTCGCTGGCGGGTGGCACACGTTGGCTGAGTTCGACCATTACATACAGCTTCCCCGCCAGTAACAATTCACTATATTGGTCTTCCCTATCGAGCGGATACGGTTCCCGGTTCGGTGATGGCGAACCGTGGAGAAGCGGCTTCACAACGTTAACCACGGCGGATCAGGCAGCTTTTGTGCAAGCGCTGCAACAATGGGCGAATGTTGCCAATGTAAACTTTGTACCCGTTGTGGAAACCCCCAGCGAGGTGGGCGACATCCGCGCGGCCTATACCCCGGATCCCGATGAATTGACCTTGGCTTGGGCCTATCTGCCCAGTACGGGTCCCTATGCGGGTGATATCTGGATGAATACCAATGGCTTGCTCAATTTTCAGGATTGGACTCCAGGCAATATTTCCTATGAAACTGTTTTACATGAACTTGGCCATGCCTTGGGTCTCACACATCCTTTCGCTGACCCAGACGATCTTTCCAAACCAGCACTGCCCAAAAACCAGGACAGCGTCATCCACACCATCATGAGTTATACCTATGCGGATCTGCAAGGAGTGGAAGGTAACGAATTCTCCTTTCATCCCACCACGCCGATGGTGCTCGATATCGCGGCGATACAATATTTATACGGCGCCAACACCCGCTACCATGCCGGTAACGACACCTACACCTACAACGATACCAATACCTATCACGAGACCCTTTGGGATGCAGGCGGCGCTTCCGACACCATCCACTATGAAGGTGCGATCTCCGCTTTGATCGATTTGAATCCGGGCGACGGATCGTTCATCGGCCAGCCGGTCTACGTTCAACTCAACGGTGTCAATGTCGGTCAGCCGGTTCCGAATGTCTGGATCGCCAACAACGTCACGATTGAAAACGCCATCGCCGGTCAAGGAAACGATATCCTGATCGGCAACGGCAGCCGCAACAGCTTAGATGGCGGCGGCGGAATCGATACGGTGCAAGCCGGTTCGGCGCGCGGTCAATTCACGCTCAACAAGACTTCCGGCAGCTACACGCTCACCGACAACGCCAATCCCGGTAATCAGGATACGTTGATCAACATCGAACGGGTGAAATTTTCCGATACGCGCGTGGCGCTCGATCTGGACGGCCACGCCGGTGAAGTCGCCAGGCTGCTCGGCGCGGTATTTGGCGCTGCCACCGTCGCCAATCAGGATTACGCCGGTATCGGCCTGACCAAAGCCGACGAAGGATTGAGTTACGAACAACTGGCCGCTTTCGCCATCGATGCAACCAAACTCACCAGCCACGACGACATCGTCACGTTGCTATGGCAAAACTTGTTCGGCTCCGCGCCCACGCTCAGCGAAAAATCCCCGTACGTCAACATGCTCGATACGGGCGAAATATCAACCGGCGCACTCACCGTCCTGGCTGCGGACACCGGCATCAACGCGGACAATATTCATCTGACCGGACTCGCGCAAACCGGACTGGCATACACCGGTTGATGAGTGATTAGTTCAATCCGCTTGACCTTATCTGTAATAAATCTCAGGATTGTTTACAGATAGGTTGATTGAATTAACCATTCGCACATTCAAGCAGCTTTCCCAATAACCCAGCTTTTCTACGGTTAATCGGCAATTTGTCCGGACAAGTGTTCCGCGATAATCACCGGCAGCGATGACAGGCCATGCGCCATCATTTATGCCGAAGATACAGTTCAACCTTCTCTTGCCAAAAGGACAACCGATGCCGCCAATTCCAGCAAAAAAATCCGTAACGTACGGCGACCCGAAGCATGCACCGGCGATAAAAACCGATGACAGTATCGAACTGAGTTTTAGAAATGAAGTGATGGCCGGAACCGGCGATATTATCCTCAGCAACGGTTCGGATACCCGCAGAATAGCGATCAATGACACCAGTCAGATTACTTTCAGCAGCAGTAAATTAACCGGTAATTCCGTGATCATTAACCCGGCACAGGACCTGATTCCGAATACGCACTACAGCATCCGGATGGACAGCGGCGTTATTCAGGATTTTGCCGGGAACATAAATACCGGTATCGATGATCCTGAGACATTAAGTTTTAATACTACGGATTCCGCGCCATTATTCCTCTACAGCAATATCGAAAACAACCCGTGGGGTTCGGATTTACCTGCGGAATTACCCGCTGATGAAGATATATGGCTCCATTTTGACGAGCAAATGATCCCGGGCAGCGGCAGTATCATTCTCAGCAACGGCCCTGATACGCGCACAATCGACATCACCGATGCAAGCCAAGTGATATTTGACAGTTTTGGCGGCGTTACCATCAACCCGGCAGCCGATTTGATTCCCAACACGCACTATCACATCCAAATCCCCGCTGGAACTATCACCGATACTACAGGCAATACCTATGCAGGCAACGGTGATTCAAATGCACTCGGCTTTACTACCGGTTCTGCCGACCCGGCAATCTGGTGGAGCTATTTATCAAGCGAGTCAACATTGAAGGTGGATAGCGGCATTACCTTTTATTTTAATCAAGCGATAAAAGCCGGGAGCGGTTACATCGTGATCAGCAATGGTTCGGATACCCGTGCGATTGACATCACCGATACCAGTCAGGTGACATTCACCAATATTTTCTCCGGCGCCGTCACCGTTAAACCAGCAGCTGATCTTATTCCCGGCACCGCATACACGGTTCAAATGACAGCAGGCGTAATCACGGATGACACCGGTCATGCATTTGATGGAATTGAAACGAACACGATGCATTTCACGACGATTGCATCCAATCCGTCGCTGGACGGTATTAACTGGGTTAATTTATATGCGCCAATGGAAGAAATCACCATCAAGGCCGATGATGCCATCACGCTGCAATTCGATGAAAAAGTTCTACCCGGTAACGGCGAGATCGTCATCAGTAATGGCATCGATACGCGTGCGATCGACATTCACGACAACAGCCAAGTGACATTCGATGACTATGGCCAGATGTTCGTCAAACCATCTCAAGATTGGTTGCTCGGTACCCACTACACTATCCGGATGGCGACTGGTGTTGTTATGGATAGCGACGGCAACGCTTTTACAGGCTCCGATGATCTATCCGGACTCAGTTTCACACCGGTTGAATCCAATCCCGTATTGAGTGGAACCAATTTCATGGCAAGTGACGGCCAGCCATTCCTGCCCGTCAGTTTTCTCTGGAGTGAACAACTGCAACTTAGCCCCGACAGTGGTATTCAATTACTTTTTGACGAGCCAGTGATGGCAGGTAATGGCAAGATTACGATCAGCAGTGACACGGACACCCGCATCATCGATATTCACGATACCAATCAAGTGAAATTCCATGAGTATGGCGATATGATCATCAGCCCGGTAGAAGATTTGCTGCCGCACACTCTGTATCACATCGAAATTGCAAATGGGGTCGTTACCGATAGCGCCGGTAATCCTTACGAAGGCATCCATGACACTACCACTTTGGATTTCACTACAACCGATCCTTATTTCATCACCATGACGGGTGTTGGTTCGCCGGACATCATGGTTTCCTAGATCAAGCATAGCGCCCGTCCCGAAAATACCACAGCGGTGATGGATCGATTTTGCCGGTTCGGGCGCTTTATTTTCTGACTTATCGCATGAAAATTCAGTGAAACCGGGTGCTTTGCTGTTCACGCACGGCTTTTGACTTCATTACCAATCTTTGCTACTTTCCAGCGCGAACCTGGGAGTTTTGCTTTCTCAGCGCTCCGGTAAAACATGAGGAATGACATGCACGAAGAAACAGTAATGCACGGCTTGAAAGCCAAAGGATTAAAAAAAGGATCGGTATCGAAATCGGCGGCCGTTACCATTGGCCTCGCCGCTACCGCACCGGCTTACTCGTTAACCGGTGCGTTGGGATATGGCGCTTCCCAGAGCGGTTATCAGCTGCCGATCGTGTTTATTTTATCGGTGATTCCCATGTTCTTTGTGGCGCTGTCTTATAAGCACCTGACCACTTCCGCGCCCGATTCCGGAACTGTATTTACCTGGGGAACCAAAGCGATCGGCCCGCGTTTCGGTTGGTTTGGCGGCTGGGCGCTATTATTGGCAAGCGTATTGGCCGGTGTTGCAGCGACACAGATCATCGTCGATGCGTTGGCCATTATTCTGAATATGACGGAAACACCGTTATGGTTCCACTTTGGCGTCGCGATCCTATTCATCTTGAGCACGACCTATCTGACGGCACTCGGCGCCGAGGAATCATCGCGTACCACCATGATCCTGACGATGACGCAATACGGCGGGCTCATCGCCCTCGCCGCGGTATTGTACATACAAGTCCTGCAAGGCAATGCCGTGCACACGGCCGAGCCAATGTCACTCGAATGGTTTAATCCGTTTGCGATTTCATCGTTTCATGCCTTTCTGAATGGATTTCTGGTGGCATTATTCATTTTCTGGGGATTTGACGCATCGCTGGCCATGTCGGAAGAAACCAGCGGCAGCGCCGAGCAGGCGGGACGGAGCGGTATCATTGCCATGATCATCACGGTCGTCACCTATGTCGTTTTCGCTACCGCAGCTCTGGCATATGCGGGCATTGATGCGCATGACAATTCGAGTCTGACTTTCAAGGATAATATCGATTCGATCATTACGGTTCTGGCAACCAGTATGATTGGAGCCAAAGGAGCATTTGTTGCGGCGCTGATCATTGCAATTTCGGCTTTCTCAGCCACCATGTCGACAATCATGCCAGCCGCGCGCGCTGCGCTGGCCATGGCAACCTATCGGGCCATTCCGCGCAAATTCTCTTCCGTCAATGAGGCAACGCAAACACCCAAATTTGCCACTTGGACGATCGGTTTGATGACGCTGGTTATCTATATCACGTTGAGTCTCATCAGCGAATCGATCGTCAAGGATTCGATCCATAGCGTCAGTATCGCGGTGTGCACCTACTACACAGTAGCTGCGCTATCCTGTGTGCTGTATTTTCACCGTACCGCATTCAACCATTGGCATACCACGATATCCCAAGTCATTCTCCCTTCGATTGCCGCCATCATTCTGATTGTTGTGGGCATCATTCAGGCCTGGAACATGATGGACCCTGGCTATGGATCGAGCGGATCCATCGCGGGGGTTGGAACCGTGTTCTTGATTGGGGTTGTCGCGTTACTTTTTGGCGTTCCGTTAATGGTATTGTGGAATTTACGGGAACCCAAATTCTTTCGGGGAGAGACATTGCCGCTTGAACGAGCACATATGGTGCCCGATAACGGAGAACAAAATACACTCGATACCCGAGCTGCTCGCATTCGGGAAGCTGCAAAGAAATAAAACTTATCTGTTATACCGCTAATGAAAAAACATGGTTGATATTTTTATGGGCAGTTAGCTCGATAACAAATTAATCCAGTATTATTATCTTGTTATAGATATTTCAGCGTTTTTTTCTTTCTAAATCGATTTATCTTTCTCAAGGGGAAAACCCGCATCGCGTAATGCTCTAATCCCTCCCTCCATCGACTGGACATTACCATACCCCATTTGTTGCAATGCATCCGCCACCAAGATCGAACGGTAACCGCCTCCACAATACAACACGATAGGCGCCTGCTTATCCGGTACTACAGTCTCAATATCACGCTCAATAATCCCTTTTCCAAGATGGCGAGCACCCGCAGCATGATCTATCCAGAATTCATGATCTTCCCGCACATCGATAAAATGAAATTGTTCACCACGTGCCAGCCGAGCTTGAACATCCGCCACTGTACATTTTTTCACTCGCTGTTTGGCTTGTTCCACTAATTGTAAGAATCCTGGATTATGCTGCATGCGTTCCCCTTTTTTATTGATAGGCCCAATCGTAGCCGAATTTGCTCGATGAATGAATGTATCAAAGTTCTTATTCCGGGTCAAAACGCGATAGACGAAATACCAGAATCCGCGCTAACGATTGATTCTCTTGCTCGTAGCCGCTATACAACGGGAAATTTGTGAACGACCACCAAAACCCCATTGCAACTAGAAACTATCAGCGATTACAAGACGATTTTTGACGATCACAGCACTACATTGACATGAGTGCAAGATGCAACACACTCAAATAGAAAAAAGAAAATAAAAAAACCGGTACACCGGCTG
>NZ_QRBZ01000042.1 GCF_009833085.1 Nitrosomonas oligotropha
AGTTTTTTAAATTTTTGGGGACTGCAGGTAAAAAAAAAAAAAACCGGCCGGACACATCCACTAGTGGATGTGTCCGGCCGTTTTTTTATTGCTGAACTGATCGATTGTTACTGAATTTAATCAGCTTTCTTTGTGCGAAACGGGATTTTCTTGAACAGTGGTATGCACAGTAGTCCGATAAGCGCGCCAATCAGCATCATGCCGTAGTTCTGGAAATTATTATTGGTGAATGCCGTGATTTGCCGCACCATTGCGCTTTGCTCGGCTTTATCCGAGGCCTTGGGCAGATTTTCCGCTTCGTAAGTATCGTTGATGTTATAAGGTGTTACACCGGGAATACTCGGTATGTTCTCGGATCCTTTTCCAACCACCAGTTGGGCTTTCATGCCTTTTTCCATGTGATGGGAAATGTCGCAATGGACGAGAAAGGTATCGTCCGATCCCGGTACGATGATGGTGCCGGTGACCGTTTTGGGTCCGGTTACTTCCAGGTGGAACATGCCATATTTATATAGGTATTTGGGTAATCCGTGCATCATGAATTGGTGCCGGATATTATCTTCGTTGACAAAGTGCCAGGTGACTTTGGAGCAAGGCTTGACGTGCCATTGCTGTTGATCGAAGGCAAAAGCGGTACCGGGAAATTTGGCGGAATATTTTCTGCCGGCGCGCACGGTAATTTCCACTTCCTCGGAAATGCTCTTACAGCTGCTGGGCAGTTTGTCGAGGTTTTGCCCCATGATCATGGTGCCTTCGTGATCCATAATATGGTCATGATCCATATGGTGATGGTGCTGCCCATCGCCGTGCTCGGCGGATTGCGCGCTGATGTCATGGGCACTGTGATCAGCATGCTGATCCGCGCTAATGTCATGCGTATCACTATGATCATGCGCACTGTGGTCATGAATGCTCTGATCATGCGCGCTGTGATCATGACCGCTATGATCCTCGGCCTGCTGCTTCTCGACCGCTGCCGGAGCCTGATTCACGCCGTGACCGCTATGATCATGTTCACCGCCGTTTGTTTTTTGCTGAGCAATGGCGTTCGAACCGATTGCAAGAATTCCGGCAAGTAAGAAAGTAGTGGTTGTCGTTTTTATCATTTTTGGTTACCCCCTTTGGTTCCTTTTAGGCGGGAAACTGCCGCAATAGCGCTTTGTTTGATTTGCTCCCGTTTGGCGAAAATCAGATAAATAACCAGTCCTATCAACAGACCGATCACACCATTCAACAATGAGGTCTGTGCTTGTGCACTGAGACTGGTTTGCCCGCCGGGTGAACCGAGGCTGGACCATTCATCCAGATCCTGCCAGACCGGAATTCTTCTTTCGTAATATTCCTTGGTAAAGAATTTATTGAGATCAATACCGAAGTGACTGACTTTCGGCAGGCCGCTATCGTTCAGGTAGGATTTGTAAACGATTGAACTCATGCTGCCGCCTTCGGCCATGCCGTTGGTGGTAATCCCTTTTTCCCGGTGATCGTGAATCAACCAATCGCCTTCGCCGTAACTGTGTTTTCCATCGTTGACGGTTTCCAGTTTTAGGTCGAGGCGTTGTGCTGGGGCCATGTCGAATACGTCGCGCATGATTTGAGCGACCGGGTTATGTTCTACGCCGTCGTAATGCGTGATCGTGGCATGATGACCGTGCGTATGGACGGCGATCAGTTCGCCGCCACTGTTGAGCAGACGTAATTTTATTTTTTGATCGGGTTCAACGATGATCAGCGATTCTCTTAATGTGTAAGGAAACGACAAACCGTTCAGAGTGTAATAATCCTCGGTTGCATCGGTGATGTCATAGCGTTGATTCATGTCGCGCGCGATGAGGCGCGGATCGTTGTATTTCTGTGTGATTGCACTGAGTTCTTTATCCATTGCGTGATAGTGCAGATCGTATTCCTGATCGAAATTTTCACGCACGGCAACGGAAGAGTGGCGGACATGACCCGCGCCGATATTCAGCGTCTGCAACCAGTTATTCGGTCTGTTTTCTTCAACCACGATCATGCCAGCCAGTCCCATCGCCAAGTGGGTATGCGTTTGCACGTGGCAATGATAAAACATGGTACCCGGCTGACGCGCCTGAAATTCATAGATGCGCCGCTCGCCCGGCATCAATTCTTTCTCGCTGGTTTGCGGTACGCCGTCATTGCCGCCATGATCTTTATGCGAGAAGGGATGATCCACACCGTGCAGATGGATACTGTGGGGGAAGTAGTGCGTGTTTTCCAGTACGATTTGAACGATATCACCCACTTCAACCCGGATCACGGGTGAGGGCAGGCGCAATAGGGGGTTAGCACGGACACTTTCAAAATTCTCGGTCGACATGCCGCTGGTTTTCGGTGCAAATACCCAAGCACCCGGTTGTACACCCGGAGCGATGTCGAACGTTGGCACCAAGCCGGGAAAATCGGGCGATTTGCCATTCAATTCCATGATTTCCAATTTGATGACAATCCGGTCGGGGTCACCGTCGCCGTCCAGATCGTCAGTTTTGATGATGGCATCCGGCGAAAGGCCGGTTTTCATCAAGGTATCCATGGAAACGTGATTGGTTCCTTTGACTGCCGCTGCGATCCAGGCGGGATTGTCCGGACTGCAACCGGGCGACGCTGCAATTTTTACGCCATCAATTTCCTGAGCTTCCCGCCATGCCGGTGAAATCTTAGGATCGCACATGGGCTCTGCGGTTAACGCGGCCGGATCAACTTTCACTGTTTCCGGCAGTTTCAGCGATGCCTGGACCGCTGCTGACGACAGCAATGAAACAATCAATAGGGCAATAACAATACGAATAGGCATATTAACGCACCTTTAAAATTTATCGAGTATTAAAAATAAATATGGCTGATCAGATCAAGCAGTTTTAATACGACGGGTATCAGTTCAATAGTCAGATCTAACGGCTATGACAGAACTGTAGGCACAAACACTTAATTGTGTATTTGCTGGCAGGTAAAATTATGAGGAATATCTTATCTTCATATATGCAATACTTCTACATTATCCGTCAAGCTACCATGAGCGGCTATTATACAGAACCCAATTCTGCTTTTGTGGTTTTTCCATAGTGAATAGAATTTTGAATTTTTAATTTTTGAAGTAATGACTCGAGTGATAATCCCCCGTTTTTTAACTTTTTTCGACCACCGCTATTCACAATTTCCACGAACCGCCGGAATCGGTCAGCAGGGATGCGTCAATTTCTGCTGTTATGCTTTAATGGCTTTGTTGCTGATGGCATGTAACGGTAACAAACCTGCGCAACCGGCACCCAGTAAAGATCAAGCGATACCAGCCACGATTGTGATTGTACAACCGGTGATAGCGCCGGTCAGCCTGGAAACGATCGCGCAAACCGAAGGCGCCAAGGAAATTGAAATCCGTCCGCGCGTGGGCGGTATTTTGCTCAAGCGGTTGTATACCGAAGGGATGGCTGTGGAAGCCGGACAGCCGTTATTTTTGATCGATCCGGAACCGTTTCAGAACGCTTTGGCGGAAGCCAAGGCGGCGCTGCAAGAACAGAATGTGCGGGTACTGCGCGCGAAAAGCGATGAAGACCGGCAACGGCAGTTGTTAGCGGAAAATTTTGTCAGTCAACGCGCCTATGACTTGGCTAAGGCCGATCTGGCGATTGCCGCGGCCGCTTTGCAGGCAGCCAAAGTCCGTGTGCAGCAGGCGGAACTCAATCTTTCCTATACAACTGTCAGAGCGCCGGAAAAGGGTGTCACAGGCCGTTCGCAATTGTCCGAAGGCACGCTGGTATCAGCCAATAGCAGCTTGCTGACGACCTTGACGCAATTATCGCCGATCTGGGTGAGATTCAGTTTCGCGGATAATGAAGTCGCTGGGTTGGGCGGGCACTTAAGCGAAAAAAATGTGCATCGTGTAACAATGATTCTGCCGGATGGATCGGAATATCAGAAAGAAGGAAAAATCAATTTTGCCGCGAGTAAAATCGATCCGCAGCTCGGTACGCAGCAATTGCGCGCAACCTTTGCCAATGAAGATCAGCGCGTGTTTCCCGGGCAATTTGTCCGGATACGGGTCACCGCCGGGGAACCTAGGGCTGTTTTCATGGTGCCGCAGGTGGCCGTGCTGACTTCGGACAGAGGACGTTTTGTCTATGTGCTGAACGACAACAATGAAGCCACACAACGCTCCGTTATCGTGGATAACTGGATGGGGAAAGACTGGATTGTTCTGGAAGGATTGCAAACCGGTGATCGTGTGGTGGTTGACAATCTCATCAAACTGATGCCGGGCAAAAAGATCGAGCCGCAACTGCGGGATCAGTCTCTTTCCTTACAACCGGGCGCAGACTCTATCAATAACTAGCAACAGCATTCATGGCTCAATTTTTTATTACCCGGCCGATTTTCGCATCGGTATTGTCGATCATTATCGTTTTAGCCGGATTGGCGGCGGCTACGCAATTACCGGTTGAACAATATCCGAAAATCACGCCGCCGACGGTTATCGTAACCGCAACCTTCCCGGGCGCGAATGCCGACACGATGATCAAAACGGTGGCTGCGCCGATTGAGGAGAAACTCAGCGCCATTGAAGGTTTGCTGTATTTTAGCTCGAGTGCGGATTCCAGCGGACGGTTGACCATTACCATCACATTTGAAATCGGCACTGACATAGACCGCGCCACGTTCAATGTCAGCAATGAAATCAACACGGCATTGGCGCGTTTGCCCGATGAAGTCAGACGCTCGGGTATTACCGTGCAGAAGCGCTCGAACGATCTGCTGCTGGTCTTTGCCGTGACTTCAAAGGATCCCAAACATACCACGCTGTTTCTGAGCAACTTCATCACCAATAACCTTCTCGATGATTTGCGGCGCGCAACCGGTGTTGGCGAAGCGCGGATTTTCGGTGCGCAGGATTACTCCATGCGCATTTGGCTGCGGCCCGACCGGATGGCGCAGCTAGGCATCACCACCAGCGATATCGCGAATGCCATCCGCACGCAGAATGCGCAGCAGGCCGTCGGTAAAATCGGCCAGGAGCCTGCGCTTGCGGATCAGCAATTGGTCTATACCGTAACCGCGAAAGGCCGGTTACTGGAACCGGAAGAGTTTGAAAATATTATCTTGCGCTCGGACGGGCCACGTGGCGTGCTGTATCTCAAGGACGTGGCGCGCATTGAACTGGGCGCGCAGGATTATTCTGCGCAGACTTTGCTGAATGGTGAACCGGGCTTGGGGGTCGGCATTTTCCTGCGCACCGGCACCAACGCGCTGGAAACCGCTGCGGCGGTGAAAGCCCGCATGAATGAACTGAAGCATTATTTTCCCGAGGGTTTGGAATACTTTATTTCGTATGACACCAGCGTATTTGTGAAAGCGTCTATCTGGGAAGTGGTGAAAACACTGGGTGAAGCGATGCTGCTGGTGGTTCTGGTGGTGTATGTATTTTTGCAGAGCTGGCGGGCGACGTTGATTCCGATTATTGCCATACCGATTTCCTTGATCGGTACTTTTGCCGGACTGTGGTTGCTCGGGTACTCGATCAATACGCTGACGCTGTTTGCGATGGTGCTGTCGATCGGGATTGTGGTCGATGATGCGATCGTCGTGCTGGAAAATATCGAGCGTTTGATGTCGCAGGAGAATCTATCACCGGTCGATGCCGCCATCAAGGCGATGCGGCAAGTATCGAGCGCGGTGGTGGCGATGACGATGGTTCTGGCGGCGGTTTTTATTCCGGTGGCTTTTCTAGGCGGTATTGCCGGTGAGCTGTACCAGCAGTTTGCCGTGACGGTGGCGGTGGCCGCGGTGATTTCCGGCATTGTGGCATTGACTCTGACACCGACACTGTGCGCAGTTTTACTGCGCTCCTCACATCGGCGCTCGGTCTTTTTTGATTGGTTTAATGATCACTTTGAGCGTGTGCGCAGGTTGTATGTCGATACGGTCGGTTTGAGCCTGCGCCATAGCGGCCGGAGCATATTGCTGTTTGTGGTGATGATTGCCGGTCTGGCTTATCTGGTCAAAAACATCCCAGATAGTTTTGTGCCGCCGGAAGATCAAGGATATGTCATCGCGGCGGTCATCCTGCCCGACGGTGCAACGCTGGCGCGAACAACCAAGACGGCCAACGCCATCAGTACCGAGATGGGCAAGGAACCCGCCGTGGCCTTTCAGTTTGCCGTGAACGGACTGGATTTCATTGGCGGCGGTAATAAAACCAACGTGTCGACCATGTTTGTGCGGTTGAAAGATTGGTCGGAACGCACGACGACGGCAGCCGATATTGTCGGTAAGCTTTTCCTGGTCGGTGCGCAGCAGCCGGATGGTCTGGCGATCGCGTTTAATCCGCCGGCGATACGCGGCTTGGGAAGTACCGGCGGGTTTGAGTTATATGTGCAAAGCCGCACCAATTCGGATACCGCGCAATTGACCGCCGTGGTGAATGAGTTGATGCAAGCGTTGAAGCAAGATCCCAAACTGGCCAGCGTCAATACTTTTTTACGTTCGACGGTGCCGCAATATTTTATTGAAGTCGATGAAGCCAAAGCGATCACACAAGGCGTTCCCATTTCGGAAATCTATGCCACGTTGCAAAGTACCATGGGATCCTTTTACGTAAACGACTTTAACCGCTCCGGACGGACCTATCGTGTGCAATTGCAGGCGGAGGCGGCTTATCGCATGACAGCGGAAGATTTAGGGAAAGTGTACGTGCGGGCGCAATCCGGCGCGATGATTCCCCTGTCGGCGCTGAGCAAGGTAAAGCATATCGCCGGTGCGGAGCAATTGGAGCGTTTTAATGGATTACTGTCGGCCAAAATAGTCGGCAGTGCTGCGCATGGCGTCAGTTCCGGCGAAGCGATTGCATTGGTTGAGCGTATCGCCGCCGAGACGTTGCCGGAAGGGTATCAAATCGCCTGGACCGGTACCGCATTCCAGGAAAAGAAAATGGGTTCGGCGGCGATTTTCGCTTTCAGTTTGGCGGTGGTGATGGTTTTTCTGATTCTTGCGGCGCAATTTGAAACCTGGGCCTTGCCGCTGGCGGTCATCATGGCGATTCCATTCGCAATGGTTGGCGCGCTGGTGGCGATTCTACTGCGCGATATGCCCAACGATATTTATTTTCAGATCGGTATGGTGACGTTAATCGGGTTAACCGCAAAGAACGCCATTCTTTTGGTTGAATTCGCCAGCCAGAAAATGAAAGAGGGGATGAGCATTCAGGAAGCGGCTATTCAATCGGCGCAATTGCGTTTCCGGCCTATTGTCATGACGTCGATGGCGTTCATACTGGGCGTGGTGCCTTTGGTGATCGCCACCGGCGCCGGTTCGGCGGCGCGTCAATCGATGGGGACCGGTGTTTTTGGCGGAATGATCATGGCCACTTGCGTGGCGACGATATTCGTACCGTTGTTTTTTTCCTGGTTTGTGCGCAATCAGAAAAGCATGTCAGCTGAAACCCGGCAGAATGCGGTGCGGCAATCCGCAGCATTGTCTTACAAACCCATCAAGAAACCCCGGGAGTAGTTTATTGGCAGCGCTGAAACCGTAGGTGCCCCTGCGAACGGAATGCGAATTCGGCTACAATCGCACCTATGAATTTAAGCAAAACGAAAATACTGCAACCCATTCAGAAAAAACTGGGGAACACCAATATCATTCTGGTCGGTATGATGGGAGCCGGAAAAACGACTATTGGCAAAGCCTTGGCGAGTTCACTGGACAAGGAGTTCGTCGATTCCGATCATGAGATTCAGGAACGTACCGGGGTAAAAATTCCGGTCATTTTTGAGATTGAAGGCGAAGCCGGTTTTCGCAAACGGGAGTCGGAAGCGCTGCTTGAATTGACTAAGAAACAGAACATCATTTTAGCTACCGGCGGCGGCGCCATTTTGAATCCTGAAAACCGTCAATTGCTGAAGCGCAGCGGTATCGTGATCTATTTGCGTGCATCGGTTAACGATCTGTACCGGCGCACCCGCCACGATAAAAACCGGCCCTTGCTACAAACACATAATTTGTACGCCCGATTGAATGAACTCTATGTGCAACGCGATGCGCTGTACCGCGAAACCGCCCATGTCATTATCGACAGCGGAAAACAAGGTGTGCGTTTTTTAGTGCAAAAACTGATTAACAAATTAATATCGATTGATTTCAACACTATCATGCAAGGTGATCAGAGCAATATTATGCAAACCATTACGGTTGATTTTACTCCGTCAGCGGAGAAGCGCAGTTATCCGATCCATATCGGACGCGGTATTCTGCAGCACATTGATTTGATCGTATCGTGCTTGCCGCAAAAGCGCGTCGCTATCGTCAGCAATTCCACCGTGGCGCCGCTCTATCTGGAAAAACTGCAAACGGCGCTGGAAAAGCAGGGGGTTCGCACGATGCCGATTATTCTGCCGGACGGGGAAGCGCATAAAAACTGGGAAACGCTCAATATCATCTTCGATGCGCTGTTAAAAAATCACTGCGAACGGAATACCACGATATTGGCGCTCGGCGGCGGTGTGGTCGGCGATCTGACCGGATTCGCGGCAGCCACTTATTTGCGCGGCGTGCCTTTTATTCAGATTCCGACAACGCTGCTGGCGCAGGTGGATTCATCGGTGGGCGGTAAAACCGGCATCAATCATCCATTAGGTAAAAATATGATCGGTGCTTTTTATCAGCCGCTGATGGTATTGGCCGATAGCGCAACGTTAAACACCTTGCCCGATCGAGAGTTGCGAGCGGGGCTGGCGGAAGTCATCAAATACGGTTTGATCCGCGATCCGGCCTTTTTCGATTGGCTGGAGCAAAATATGCACCGTTTACTGGCGCGCGATCCGGTGACCTTGAACGAGGCGATTCAGCGCAGTTGCGAAAATAAAGCGGAAATTGTCGCTGCGGACGAAAAGGAAAAGGGTATCCGGGCGTTGCTGAATCTGGGGCATACTTTCGGTCATGCGATTGAGAACGGCATGGGTTATGGCGTATGGCTGCATGGCGAGGCCGTGGCGGCCGGAACGGTCATGGCGGCGGAATTATCCCGGCGCATGAAGTTGATTGGCGAAGCGGATGTTCAGCGCATCCGCAAGATTTTTATCCAGGCCGGATTACCGGTTGTCGCGCCGAAAATGCCCGCGGAGAAATATTTGGAATTGATGTTGCTGGATAAGAAAGTGGAATCCGGAAAAACGCGCTTTATTGTGCTGAATCGCATCGGTGAAGCGGTGATGCGCGCGGATATCGCAGCCGCCGTTCTGAATGAAACCATCCTGGCTTGCATGGCGGAATGAGTCATCGGGTTGCTTATGCCGTGTCTTGCGATAATTCGCGCGGGCGGGCGATTCATGAAGAACTAGCGAGCGGGCGCAGTGAGTTTCAGCGCGACCGCGATCGCATCATTCACTCCGCTGCCTTCCGCCGTCTGGAATATAAAACCCAGGTGTTCGTCAATCACGAAGGCGACTTGTTCCGTACGCGTCTGACGCATAGCTTGGAAGTGGCGCAGATCGGGCGCTCGATTGCGAGAAACTTGGGATTGAATGAGGATCTGGTTGAAGCCATCACACTGGCGCACGATCTGGGGCATACGCCGTTTGGGCACGCTGGTCAGGATGCGTTGAACGACTGCATGCGCGATTACGGCGGTTTTGAACATAATCTGCAATCCTTGCGCGTGGTTGACGTGCTGGAAGAGCGTTATGCGGCTTTTGACGGCCTGAATCTCTGCTATGAGACGCGGGAAGGAATAATCAAACATGTGGCAAGGAAAAATATTCCCAAACTGGGCTCGTTAGGAGAACGTTTTTTGCAGCATAAAAGACCTTCGCTGGAAGCGCAGCTGGCCAATTTTGCCGATGAAATCGCTTACAACAATCATGACATCGACGATGGGCTGCGCTCGGGTTTAATCACATTGGCGCAGTTGCAAGAAGTGTCGATTTTTTCGCGCCACTTGCAACAGGTGCAAGATAAATACCCCGTGTTGCCGGAACGCCGAATGGTTTATGAAACAATCCGCAGCATGATCAATACACTGGTCACCGATCTGACCCGGCAAAGCACCTGCAATATCAAGGATGCCGGTATCGCGGGTTTGGCCGATGTGCATGCAGCGCCGCCACTGATCGGTTTTAGCCAGCAGATAAAGCTGGAGCAGCAGGAGTTGAAGAAATTTTTGTTCGATAATTTGTACCGGCATTTTCGTGTGGTGCGCATGAGTAACAAAGCGCGTCACACGATCGAGCGGCTGTTCGCGGCATTCAGCACGGAAGTGCAATTGCTGCCGGTGAAGTATCAGAAAAAATTTGCACAGGAAGGACATCAGGCAATTGCGGATTATATTGCCGGAATGACAGATCGCTATGCGATCAAAGAATATCAGCGCTTATTTACCATCGCGGAAAGTTAATTTTCAGCGGCTGTTAAAGCACCGGCTGCTGCATTTGCCGGATTAGCAATATACGTGATGGTTATTCGCTGGTAATATTAACGATTGAAAAAAGGCCTGATTCTGGATAGAAACAGCCTTTCAAAAGAAAGATAAAACATAGGCTTTTTAATGACAACACTGAAGAATGATACGTTCCTACGCGCATTACTGAAACAACCCGTTGAATACACACCTGTCTGGCTGATGCGGCAAGCAGGCCGCTATCTGGCGGAATATAACGCTACCCGGGCGCGCGCCGGAGATTTTTTATCCTTGTGCAAAAATCCTGCGTTTGCGACCGAAGTCACCCTGCAACCGCTGGCTCGTTTTCCATTGGATGCCGCCATATTGTTTTCGGATATTCTGACCATACCTGATGCAATGGGGCTGGGATTGTATTTTGCCCAGGGTGAGGGGCCGATGTTTAAACACCCTCTGCGTGAGGAAAAAGAAATTCGCGCATTGAAAGTTCCGGATCCCAATACGGATTTACGCTATGTCATGGATGCGGTTTCGGAAATCCGTAAAGCATTGGATAATCGTGTGCCCTTGATCGGTTTTTCCGGCAGCCCCTTTACATTAGCGTGTTATATGGTGGAAGGGCGCGGCGGTACCGAATTCCGGGAAATTAAAACCATGCTGTATCAGCGCCCGGAGTTGCTGCATCATATACTGGATGTGAATGCTAAAGCGGTGATCGCTTACCTTAACGCGCAAATTGAATCCGGTGCGCAGACGGTTATGATTTTTGATACATGGGGCGGTGCGCTTTCGCATTCAGCGTATAAAGAGTTCTCGCTGCGGTATATCCAGCAAATTATTGCCGGATTGAAACGGGAACACGATGGCGCGCGTATTCCCAGCATCGTGTTTACTAAGGGTGGGGGGCTCTGGCTGGAAGCCATTGCGGACATCGGCTGCGATGCGGTTGGATTGGATTGGACCATCGATATCGGCGATGCGCGGCGGCGTGTGGGCAATAAGGTTGCTTTGCAGGGAAATCTGGATCCGTCGGTGCTTTTTGCATCTCCGGAGGTCATCACCGCAGAAGTAGCGAAGATATTGGCCAGTTATGGCAATGGCAGCGGTCATGTGTTTAATCTGGGCCATGGCATTTCTCAGTTTACGCCGCCGGAGAATGCCGCAGCCCTGGTGGATGCTGTTCATACCTTAAGCCGTGAATTCCATGGGGCAAGAGGTTAACAAAAGTTAAATCTCACTGCAGGTGGTTGTATGCATATACTGATTATTGAAGACGATTTGGCGATTGCCGCCAATCTGTATGATTTTCTGGAATCCCGGGGGCATACGGCGGATGCGGCGGTCAATGGTGTAGCAGGACTTCATCTTGCTGTGACGCAGCGGTTTGATGCCATTCTGCTGGATCTCGGTTTGCCCGGCATGAACGGTATGACGTTGTGCCGGAAATTGCGCCAGGAATCGCAGATCGATACGCCGATTCTGATGCTCACAGCCCGTGACACGCTGGAAGATAAACTGGCGGGCTTCGAGCAGGGGGCGGACGATTACTTGATCAAACCCTTTGCATTGAAAGAAGTGGAGGCGCGCTTGCTGGCCATGCATAAACGCTATGTCGGCAAAGTGGCCAACCGCACATTGGAATTTGACAAACTTTCCTTTGATCCTAAAACGCTTTCCATTCGCTTTGAAAACAAGAGCGTCAAACTTCCGCCCAAGTGCATTCGTTTATTGGCATTGATGATGAGCGAGCCGGGTAAAGTATTCAGCCGGGAAGAGCTCGAATTGGAAGCATGGGAGGATGTTCAGGAAACCAGCGATACGTTGCGTAGCCATATGCATATTTTACGGCGCGCGCTAACCAAAGCTGGCGGATACGATCCTATTGAAACGGTTCATGGACTTGGTTACTGCTTAACCTCTCGTGCACAGATTTCCGATAGAACGTAGCCTGCGCTACCGTGTCGCCGTGGCATTGGCGACATTCAGTATTTTTACTGTGGGCACCCTGTGCATCATTCTTTATTTTGCTTCCGATAACATCGAGGAAGCGCATATTGAACAAGTGATTAAGATGGAAATGGATCATCTTGTTCATCGCTATCAGAAACACTCGGATTTTATTTCCCAGGTCGGTTCACATCTTAAAAGCTACGTCGTCCACAATATGGAGGAAGAGTTGCGGCTTCCTGCATATTTGCGCGGACTCAACCCGGATTATCATAGAATCTATTATGGTACGGATGACTTTCATGTCTTAGTGCACGCCATCGGTGAAGTAAAATTTGTGGTGGCCTATCGCATTACGTTACATAAGCAACGCTTGCAGGAACTAAGGCTATTGATTGTACTGTCATGGCTTGTCGTGGTTGGAATCGCCTTTTTTGTCGGTTATTTACTCGCCAGAGTCCTGGTTCAGCAAGTGACGGACTTGGCGGAACGAGTCAATCGTTTAGCTCCGGGTGATGTTCAACATGGGCTTTTGGCCCAGCAGGATATGGACGAGGAAGTTGCGCAGCTTGCGCGGGCACTGGACGATTATCAGAATCGGATTAAGCGGATGCTGCAGCGTGAACAAGAGTTTACAGCGAATATCAGTCATGAACTAAGAACTCCCATCACGACCATTCTGACCAGCTGTGAGCTACTGATTGCTGGCGCCGATATTCCAATTAAAGCCTATCATCGCGTGAAGATGATCGAAGCTGCCGCCGCCCGTATGGGGGAACAATTGCAAGCTTTGCTGTTTCTTGCGCGTGAACAGGCGTTGGGTGTCATAGAAACTGTGGCTGTGGCTGAATGTGTTTATGACGCCGCAGATCCATTGTGTGTCGAGATTGCCAGGAAAAATCTCACTTTTGAAGTGCTGATTGCTCCGGATGTCGTGCTGACGGTCAACCGGCAGGCTTTACATACGACATTAATGAATTTGATCCGTAATGCTGTGCAATATACTCAGAAAGGTTATATCCGGATCGAATTTAATGATCGGCGGCTGTCCGTTTCAGATTCCGGCATAGGAATAGAACCGGCCTATCTGCCGCTGCTCTACGAACGGTTCTTCCGCGGTTCGACGCAAGGAGAAGGACTGGGCATAGGGCTTGCGATAGTTAAGCGGATTTGCAATCACTACGGTTGGAGTATCGAGGTCGATAGCACGCCAGGAAAAGGCACGACTTTTCATATCATTTTTCCTTAATTATTTAGTAAATAGCATTTCTTTATCTTCACGATTTCTTCACATTTCCTGTGTTAACGTTTCCGTGTGAAAGGCAATTCACTCACGGGTTTCCAGATCTAAGACGTGTGCTTCTTGTGCCATAGATTTCCAAGATTTTTACTTTTTGTGAAATCTCGGTTTTAACGAAATGGATTTCCCCAAGAAACCTCACAGTTTCCTGGAATTTTTGTTGTGTTTTTAATCTGCGGTATCTTCTTAGATGCTGTTTGTTAAAGATTTTTATAAACTATATAACTAATAAATAGGGAGTGTTGAATGACTACTATACAACCGGTAGTTTTCTTTTTTGTTGCGGGGGTCTTGGCAGGTGTCATTAAATCTGACTTGAAAATCCCCGAAGCGCTGTATAAGAGTTTAAGTCTTTTTCTGTTGATCGCTATCGGCTTTAAAGGTGGCGTATCGATGGCCAAGTACGAGATCATGGAAGTATTGCCAATTGCTGCCTCTATGGTTGTTTTAGCAGCATTGATTCCACTGACCGCATATCCGATTTTAAGATTCATCGGTAAATTCACCCAGGCCGATGCAGGTGCTATCTCTGCGCATTATGGTTCGGTGAGTGCGGTGACCTTTGCCGTGGGTGTGGCTTTCCTGGCTGCGAAAGACGAGCCTTCCGAAGGTTATATGGTTCTCATTATGGCGTTGATGGAAATTCCTGCGTTGGTAACCGGTACAGTCCTTGCGCGTGCGGGTGCTGGCGGTGAAAAAACCCAGTGGGGCAAGTTGATGCACGAAATTTTGACCGGCACCAGTCTTTATCTGTTGATTGTTGGTGTACTGATCGGTTATTACGCGGGCGTGGTTAAGCTGGTATCACCGCTGGATAAAATGTTCATGGACTTATTCATGGGCGTTTTGGCGTTCTTCCTGCTTGAAATGGGTCTGCTGGCAGCAGCACGGCTGAAAGCGGTGATGGACAAAGGAATTTTTATTATCGCATTTGGTATTCTGTTTCCATTAACAGCTGGAATGTTTGGCGCCTATTTGGGTTGGATATTCGGTTTGTCAGAAGGTGGCACGATGTTGCTGGCCGTGTTGTATGCCAGTTGCTCTTATATCGCCGCTCCCGCAGCGATGCGCATTGCCGTACCGGATGCCGATCCTGCGTTGTCGATTGGTGCTTCTCTAGGTGTAACCTTCCCCTTTAACATCTTTATCGGTGTACCGATTTACTGGGAAATGTCGCATTGGTTTCATGGCATTGCGGTATAAAAACTATTGTTACCGTTTATTTAATAATTATCTGACTTTTCGGGAAAAAATATGAATAATTCAATCGCAATGAAACGATTCGAGATTGTTGTTGGTATCGAACAACTTGAACAATTGACGGAATTGCTGGAAAGATGCTCAGTGCGTGGTTATACGGTTTTGAAGCAAGCAGGCGGGCTCGGATCACGCGGTGTTCGCGATCCTGGTGATGTTTTGATGGAACAGGAAAATGTTATGGTTGTTCTCGCCTGTAAAGACGAGCAAGCACAAAAGATCGTCAATGAACTGAGACCCGTATTGAAAGGCTTGGGTGGTATGTGTCTGATTTCGGATTGCCTCTGGCTTGAAGGACCGGCTATTTCTTATTGATTGATGTTTTTTGTATAGAGTCATAGTTTAGTTTCTGTAATACGCGCAAGAAAATTTCTTGTGCGTATTACAGCCCGCTTAGTTTTTTGCAAAATAATGGTATGGTTAGGTGCAGCAATCATTACCAACCCTGTTCATCTGCACAATTCACTACATGCAAAAAAATACACCGCTGCTATTGCGCATTATTCGCCTGATGCATTTACTGCTGCATGTGATCTCAGGTGTATTGCAATCGATTGTTTATCCCTATTTTCCTTTATCGATTCAGCGCGCTATGATGCAACGCTGGGCGGCCGGTTTATTGTCCGTTCTTGCGATCCGGTTGCATTGCCACGGCAGATTACCCACGACCGATATGCCGCGGGTTTTGTTTGCAGCGAATCATGTATCCTGGCTGGATGTTTGTGTCATGATGGCGGCATGTCCGACTCGTTTTGTTGCCAAAGCCGAAATTAGCCGCTGGCCTGTTTTAGGCTTGCTCAGCCGGAATGCCGGTACCTTGTTTATCGAACGTGCAAAACGGAGCGATACGCTGCGCATCAATCAACAAATCAGTGATGTGCTGGATAAGGGCGAGCGGGTGACGATATTTCCCGAAGGCACTACAACCGACGGCACACAGATCAACCACTTTCATGCCTCATTGCTGCAAGCGGCTGTCACTGCGGATGCCATGCTGTATCCGGTTGCAATCGGCTATCGCGATAGCCTCGGCGGCATTTGCAAGGAAGCCGCTTATATCGACCCCTCATTGATCTTGTCGTTACAAAAAATTCTGAGTCTTACCAGTATCGATGTAGAACTGACATTCGATTCACCGATTGCCTGTGGCATGAAAAACCGGCGGGAATTGGCGCGCTTGTCTGAGCAAGCGGTTGCGAATACTTTATCGCTGCCTATTGCGCACAAGGAATCTGAAAAATTCTCCGGTCTTCCAACCGGATAGCGGACAATTGACCTCCCCATACGCAACCGCTATCCAACGCGATTAAATGGTCCTTGATGTGCAAACCTAATCCGGACCAATGGCCGCAAATGACCGTGGTGTCCCGACTGATCCGGTGCGGTAAACTGAACCATGGCATATAACCGTCCGGAATGGATTGCGGATCGCCTTTAAAAGCGAAATTCATCCGCCCGTCCGGCGTGCATACCCGCATGCGTGTCATTGCGTTGATGATGACCCGAAGCCGGATATAGCCGGTCCATTCGTCTTGCCAATAATTGGGCTCGTTGCCGTACATGCGTGCGAATAACTCATGGTGATCGTCGTGACGTAGTGCAGTTTCAACTTCCCGTGCAAGTTGTCCGGCTTGTGCAATAGACCACGATGGTAATAATCCGGCATGCACCATGGCGTGTTCATTCTCAAAATGAAATAATTTTTGCTGCCGCAGCCAATGCAACAGCTCATCGCGGTCAGGTGCATCGAGAATCGCTTGAATTGTGTCGCTGGGGTGGTTTCTGGCCATTCCTGCAGCAACCATGAGCAAATGCAAATCATGGTTACCGAGAACCATGCGTATCGGATCGCCGGCCTGTTTGATATAGCGCAACAATGGCAGCGAATCGGGACCGCGGTTAACGATATCGCCTACCAGCCAAAGCTTATCCTGAGCGGGATCAAAGCGAATAACTTCGAGCAACCGGTGAAATTCGGTGAAACAGCCTTGTAAATCACCGATCGCATACGTTGCCATGAAATTAGCGATGAAGAATGTTAACGCAAACCCAGTACATCCTGCATATCGAACAAACCATTGGGCTTGTCGGCAAGGAAGCGCACGGCGCGCAATGCACCCATGGCAAAAGTCATCCGGCTGCTGGCTTTATGAGAGATCTCCACGCGTTCACCGATACCGGCAAACATGGCGGTATGATCGCCGACGATATCGCCGGCGCGAATAGTCGCAAATCCGATGGTCTCCGGTTTTCTTTCGCCGGTTACGCCTTCACGGCCATATACCGCTACCTTACTCAAGTCCCTTTTCAGTGCATCGGCGATGACTTCACCCATGCGCAAAGCGGTGCCTGAGGGAGCATCCACTTTATGGCGGTGATGCGCTTCGACGATTTCAATGTCGTAGCCTTCATTGAGAACTTTCGCGGCGATTTCCAGTAATTTGAAAGTAACATTCACACCGACACTCATATTGGGCGCAAATACGATGGCGATATCTTGAGCGGCTTGTTGCAGCAAAGCTTTTTCTTCCGCTGAGAAACCGGTGGTGCCGATCACCATTTTTACGCCCGCTTCCCGGCACACGGAGAGATGGGCAAGGGTGCCTTGAGGACGCGTGAAATCGATTAAGTGATGACAGCTTTTCAGGGCCTGCGCATAATCGCTGGCAATCGGGACGCCACAATGAGCGCCGATTAATTCGCCGGCATCCTTATTCAAATAAGGACTGTCAATTCGTTCCAATGCGGCTGCAAGCTGCATATCGGGTGCTTGTGTCACCGCTTCCAGCAAGGTACGGCCCATGCGGCCGGAGCTTCCGGCAATAGCGATTTTTTGCGTAATCATTTTCTGCAATAAATAGTGTGATAGTTAAGGTTTTATAGAGACTGTGCTGGGTACGTTACATAGATCGTCGTCATCGTCGATTACCATTTCTTTTTGCCCGGTTTTTTGCTCCGTTTGTGCTTGAACCGATTTGGGTTTTATGGGATCCGGAGAACGCGCTAAGTAATTTTCAATACTGGACAAGGCATCATCCGCAAAGAAAAGGGTTACCCGTTTTTGTTCAACGAGATCGCCGTGTTTACGAAATAGATAGACATAATCCCAGCGATTGTCGCGGAAGGCATCCATGATGAGCGGGGATCCTAAAACAAAAAGCACCTGGGATTTTGTCATGCCGGGTTTTAGTTTTTCCAGCATTTCTTCTGTTACCACATTACCTTGCTGCACATCGATTTTATAGAGAACATGAGGAAGCAATGAACATCCTGTCAGCAGCAGAAAAGCGATCAATACGGAAAATTTTGCAACCATTTTGTTGATATTATATGTTTCCAAAGTGAACACAGCATATGATACAGTAAATAATTTTCTAGACAGAGATAACCATGGGTAACTTCGACGATCTGAAAAGTATTGATCTCAAAAATATTGGTCTTAAAACAACACTGCCCAGACTTAAAATATTAAATCTATTTGAGCAAAGCAGCGTGCGTCATCTGTCGGCGGAAGATGTTTATAAAGAGCTGATCAGCGAAGGCGAGGATATTGGTCTGGCTACTGTCTATCGTGTTTTGACACAATTTGAGCAAGCCGGGTTATTGGAGCGGCATCACTTTGAAAGCGGCAAAGCCGTGTTTGAGCTGAAAGGGGATGGCCATCATGATCATTTGGTATGCCTGCAATGTGGCCGCGTAGAGGAATTCTACGATGCAGAGATCGAGAAACGGCAGATAGCCATTGCGAAGGAACGCGGTTTTACGCTGCAAGAACATTCGTTGTCGCTTTACGCGGATTGTACGAAGCAAAACTGTCCGCACCGAAAATAATATGATGCCAGCGGCCATCCCTCATCACTGTAGCGATCTCTTTCGTTTCACGCACAAGCAGCGCAGCTGGTGGAAAACAGGATGGGGTGCGGCGTTCATGATTTTAACCTGCACACAGCCGGTTTATGCCGATGACAGCGGTTTTGGCGAATGTATCGCCAGAATGAAATCGCAAGCGCGCCTGGAGGGTATTTCCGATAACACCGTCAATCAAGTGCTGAGTAAGGTCAAACGCTTGCCGCGCATTATTGAACTGGATCGGCGCCAGCCCGAATTCACGCAAACATTTGCAAATTATTTCACAACACGGATCAATGAAGAGCGCGTACAGCGCGGCCGGGAACTGTATGCCAAACATCATGCTTTGCTGGATAAAATTCAGCGGGAAAGCGGTATTCCGGCGCAATTTCTGATTTCCTTCTGGGGACTGGAGACCAGTTACGGCGGTCATTTTGGCGACTGGTCGGTGCTCGATTCGCTGGCGACGCTGGCCTGTGACACGCGCCGGAGCACCTTTTTTACTCAAGAGTTGCTCAACGCCATGCGGATTGTCGATGCGGGCGATATCACCGCGGAACGCATGATCGGTTCCTGGGCAGGTGCGATGGGACATATGCAATTCATGCCATCGACTTTTTTGCGCTATGCCAAGGATGTCGACGGAGACGGACGGCGCGATCTATGGGGCAGTATTCCGGATGCGATGGGGTCTGCCGCCAATTTCTTGCAGCAGTTGGGTTGGGTTCCCGGTTTAAATTGGGGGCAAGAAGTGCTTTTACCGCGATCCTTTGATTACTCGCTTGCAGGGCGCGATCAGATGCTGAGCTTGGAAGAGTGGGCAACCTTAGGAGTCACGACGACTTCGGGAGCGCCATTGGCGCCGGGGGCACAAAAAGCAGCATTAATCATTCCTTCGGGTTATCAAGGTCCTGCATTCTTGGTGACGAAGAATTTTTATATCATCATGCGCTGGAACCGCTCCGAGTTTTATGCCTTATCCGTTGGGCATTTGGCGGACCGCATCGCGGGTGCGACCCCTTTATTCCGCGCGCCACCGGTGGATTCGGCAAAAATATCCCGGGAGCAAGTACGTCAGCTTCAAATGGATTTAACCGCGCTGGGAATTGATGCCGGGGAGGCCGATGGCATCTTGGGTTCAGCTACCCGCAAGGCAATCAGTCTTTTTCAACAGAAAACACGACGTATTGCGGATGGTCATTTGGATGCGGGGATATTGATTGCCGTTCGTGAAGCGGCTAGCGCCGGGCCGCGCTAAAGCGCTTATTAACGACGCAGATTGCGATTTGTGGGAGAGTAAGTGCTGCGGTTTAAGCCAGTAAGTGCTTGATCGCTTCTTGTTCGGCAATGAGTTCCTGATAGCTTTTTTGCATTCTTTCCCGGTCCGATGGACTGATTTCCAGTCCCTCGACAATTTTATATTCACCGTTCTTACAGGTAACGGGAAAACTGTAGATGACGCCTCGTGGTATATCGTAGCTGCCATTCGAAGGCACACCCATCGATACCCAGTCCCCTTCCCGGGTGCCAAAAATCCAATCCTGCATGTGATTGATAATGGCATTGGCCGCGCTGGCCGCGCTGGACTTGCCGCGGCGTGCTTCGATAATGGCTGTGCCACGTTTCTGCACGACCGGAATGAAATGATTTTCTATCCACGCAGGATCGGTAATTAACGAGGAAACACTGTTGTTCCCAACGGTGGCATGACTTAAATCAGGAAATTGCGTATTGGAATGATTTCCCCACACGATCATTCGTTTGATATCCGATACCGGTACGCGAAGTTTTAACGCAACTTGCGACAATGCACGGTTATGATCCAGTCTCAGCATCGCGGAGAAATTGCCGGGATCCAGATCGGGAGCGTTTTTTATCGTGATGTAGGCATTGGTGTTGGCGGGATTGCCAACGACCAATACTTTGACATTACGTTTTGCGGCAGAATTAAGTGCTCTGCCATTCTGGATAAAAATTGGGCTATTGGCTGCTAGCAGATCCTTGCGTTCCATATTTTCGCCGCGCGGCCGTGCGCCCACGAGCAAAACGATATCCGCGTTATTAAATGCGACTTCCGGGTTATCCGTGGTGATAATTCCGCTCAACAGCGGAAACGCACAGTCATATAACTCCATGACGATGCCATCAAACAATGGTTGCGCGTCGGTAATGTCGTGTAATTGCAGAATAACCGGCTGATCTTTGCCAAGCATCTCGCCTGCTGCAATGCGATATAACAGGTTATAACAAATCTGTCCGGTTGCGCCGGTAACAGCAATACGAATAGGCAATTTCATTTTTTTCCAATCCTCGAAAAGCCACCAATAAGGCTGGAAAATTGGCGGTATATGGGGAAAAGTGAACGGAATTATACTTGCAATCAGAGTCCCGCGGAAGAGCAAGTTTGCTTATCAAAATAAGATTGCGATAGCGTGTTGATTGCATAACAAAATAGTGGACGGTAACCAACAAGGACAGAGTTACATTGTAGGATTCAACGCGCAGGTTATGCGGAATGACCGGCAAACATACGAAGTTTATTCGTATCCGTGACTTGCATCACGGCAAGCATTGCGTATGATGCGAAAGTTCATAAATTTGTTAGGAGATGTAATGACCGATACCAGCTTTCCTTCCGCGATAGCTACCCCTGCGACTACAATCGATGAAGTGATCGAGCAGCTAACCGCCATCGTTGAGTGGTCGAAACAAAATAATTCCCGCATGGGCTACTTTGCTGCTTTATACCGTAAGGTCACGATTCAAGTGAAGCAAGGTATTGCTGAAAACTACTTTGCCGACGGTCCGCGTATGGAGCGTCTTGATGTGATTTTCGCTAACCGCTATATCCGGGCGTGTTATCTCCGCCAAACAGGACAAACGCCGACCCAATGCTGGACGCGCGCGTTTGATGCAACCGGGCAATGGTGGCCGATCGTGCTGCAGCATTTATTACTCGGCATGAATGCGCATATCAATCTGGATCTGGGGATCGCTGCGGCGGAAACTGTACCGCCGGGGGAATTACAAAACCTCAAAGGGGATTTTGAGAAAATCAATCAGCTATTGGCGAGTTTGGTCGGTGGCGTGCAAGATGAATTGGCGGAAATCTGGCCTATCCTGGGATTCTCCAATCGTAATCTGGGCAATGTCGAGACCGCGATCATCAATTTCAGTATGAAAAAAGCGCGCGATGCGGCTTGGTCATTCGCGGAAAAATTATCGCCTTTGTCCGAAGCGCAGCGTAAACAGGCTATTGTTGAGAAAGATGTCATGATGGCATTGTTCTCAAACGTGATTTCCCACCCGGGTTTTTACGGGTCACTGATTATCGGCATCATTCGCCTGGGCGAACGGGGAACTACGCGTCAGCGCATTGAAATTCTGGAATAATGTATTGGTGTGTGTTCAAGAGTATTTGCAGCTAATGAAGGATAATAATTCAAAGCGAAACAGCAGCCATCTGCTTAAATCTTATTGCCTAATACAGGAGCCATCCAATGAAAATAATCTTTGCCGCTATTGGTGGCGTTTTAATACTGTCTTCCTGCGCATGGGTGCAAGTCACACCGCAAGGCGAGGGCGTGCGTCTGGTGCAATCGGCTAAAGCGGTCGAGCCGTGCAAACGGCTGGGGAAAGTGAATGCAAAAGTTGTCAGCCGTGTCATATTCAGCCGCGATGCAGACAAGGTGGCCGAAGAATTAGCCGATCTCGCCCGCAACGAAGCAGCTCTGATGGGAGGCGATACGATCATCCCTATTTCGGAAATTGGCGATGGCAGACGCAGTTTTGGTGTTTATCAGTGCTTCCAACCCAAACGCACGAATATGAATTAGCGTGATTTTCTCCCATAACGCTTGAACAAGTGGTGAAATCCGCGTTGGTTGAATAATCGCGTACTGACTGAGTTTTGTCAGAAATGAGCTTCCGGTATAAAAAAAGTCAAATGGACAGTGAAGTCCATTTGACCGAGAAGTATCCCCAGCTTTACCGGGGAAAAGTTGAAGGACATAGCAGAAAAAGGAGGGAGGTTTAAATTCTGCGTGATGTCAGGAACAGTATCCGATAATTGCGCTGTTGTGTCTGTGATTATTGTCACAGCAGAGTGCAAGAAAATCCAATACCTTGCATGCAGCGAATTCCCTGAAAGCTATGAGCGGTAGATAGAAATAATGGCACGATGAAACAAGAATCGAGATGATTTCTAATCAAAAATTATGCAGATCCATGAACGCCACATCGAACCGGATAGGTTTTAGTTCGTGCTGCAAGTCAATTCTCAAAAGCAGAATTTTGAAATGAACAAGCAATTGACAGCTTTTTTGAGCATCGAATGACCATTTATATCCGAAAACACACAATTTTCCCCGAAGAATTCCCGGAAAACTGGGCATCGGATTGGGGCGAGGATGAATTCGGGCTGTGGATGGCGTTCACGTACAAAGGCGTGCGGCAAGCATTCCGCTGGTGCGAACCGGGGACGTTTTTGATGGGATCGCCGGAGAATGAATCGGAGCGATTCGATAATGAGCTGCAGCACCAAGTGACGTTGACCAAAGGTTTTTGGATTGCGGATACGCCAGTGACGCAAGTGTTGTGGCAAGCGGTGATGGGTGATAATCCGAGTCGATTTAGAGGAGATGAACTGCCGGTGGAAAGTGTCAGTTGGAATGGTGCGCAAGCCTTCATCAGCAAGATGAACGGTCTAAAAGCGGAACTGAAATTATGCCTGCCGACGGAAGCGCAATGGGAATACGCCTGCCGCGCCGGAACCACCACACCGTTCAGTTGGGGCGAGCAGATCGATTCGTCGTTGGTGAATTTCGATGGAACAACACCCTACAACAATGGCCGCAAGAGTGAATACCGGGAGAAAACCGTTGCGGTGAAGGAGTTGCCGTGCAACGACTGGGGGCTATATCAAATGCACGGTAACATTTGGGAATGCTGTAGGGATTTGTATGATAGTTATCCGCCACACCAAGTTACCGATCCGCAAGGATCGGAGTCGGGCACCGATCACATTGTGCGAGGTGGTGCATTTTTCACGGATGGCAGAGCTTGCCGTTCTGCTCGTCGCATCTTAAGCATTTCAAACGATCACAGTCACAGGATTGGTTTTCGCCTTGCTCGAGGTCAATGAGGCGTAGGGTGCAATAACCGAAGGGCATTGCACCGTTTTGGGGTAAATGGTTATGGTGCAATGCGTTGCACTTATTGCATCTTACGATGAGCAGCTTTTCCTGCAGTACAATATTTCTTTCGATTAAACAAACGAGTTTGTGAATGGCAAAAAATCCGGTCAAGGTGTTTGTTTCTTATTCGTGGAAGGAAGAAGAGCAAACAGGTGTTGTAGATGAATTGGAAAGGATATGTGGTCAGCGTAATAGTAATATCCAATTGGTTCGCGATAAAAACGAAATGCAGCATGGCGAATTGATCAGGGATTTTATGGATCGCTTGAGTGGCGGTGAGCACATCATCACGATATTTAGCGATGCCTATTTTCGATCTACCTGGTGCATGTATGAATTGCTCATAATGTGGCAGAAAGGGAATTTTCATTCCCGTACTCATCAGATGGTGGTCGATGCTATCGATTTGCAGAACACAGATTGTCGAATTGCGGTAACAGATTTTTGGAAAGAAAAATATGAAGCAACTGAATCAAGCTTGAAAGGACGTGATCCGGCGGTATTTATTGATGAGCTTAAGAGAGTTAAGCATTACCGTGATTACTACCAAAACATTAATGAATTGCTGAACTTTGCTGCGGAAAGGTTAACAACACCGCTTGATCAATTAAAGCAGCAAAACTATGCACCAATCCTCGATAAGATCAATCCGTTGCAAGATACGAGTGATGGTTTTTCTGACGACGAGTTTTTGCAAGAGATCAAAACCATTCTTTCACAAGATTTGGATAGATCGGAAACTCTCCGGGATTACATCGTGAAAAGCTGTGAATTGAATGTGATTCCCTCAGGAGGACTGCATGGCTACATGATCGAACAATGTCTGCAAGGAGAGTTCGTGCAAATAGTTCAGAACTTGCAGTCTGCTTTCGTGGATAGTTACAGCAGTCTGGGAAATGCCAAAATTACCGAGATTAAAAATTTGTATCAGGTAGCGGAAAGTATTCTGTCGAAGCTGGTGTTGTTCAATGTGAAAAACGAATGGATGGCGCAGTACCGGCAAGCTTGTGCACAACAAGATGAGGGTGAATACATGTTGCCGGATATGAGTTTCGCCAGTGTCGAAGTGGTTGTTTCCAGAGAAGCGCAAACCATACCGAGCCTTCAATATTCGCATCATGATTTCAATTTGCAAGCGGCAAAGGGTATTACCTTGGAATCCGGATTTCGATCCAACAATGTAGTACGGGATATCATCCGGCGTTTATATGTTCGCGTCATGAATCAGGAACTATCCGATCAATTGAATGAAGAACGCGCCATTGATACATTGAAACGAACAATTGCACAGCGGAAAAAGCAAAAAAACGTGAAGCTCAAAAAGAATTATTTTTTGCTGATTCCAAACGCCGATTCACCGCTGGCGGATGTGGTAGTGCAAAAGGAGATTAAAACTTTGTTACCGGATTTATCATTTATACGCATAAAATCAGGTCATCACGAAGAAACTTTTATCGTTGAAGATGCCGACTTGATGGTCGCGATCAGTGAATTTTATAAAACCCTGGAAGAGTACAAACCCCAATGAGCGCAACAATCCTACAAAAAATCACTACCGACATCGCAAAACTTGAAATCAAAGCGCCAGTAAAATTGCCTGCTTATGGCTCATGGCCGGAGACGGTGCATCAATTCGACGAGAAAAGTATTTATGTCTTGAAAACCGCACTGGCGGCGCGCCGCCCGGTGTTACTGCGCGGTGATCCGGGAACCGGTAAGAGCCAATTGGCGCATGCGGCGGCGGTAGTGCTTGGGCGCTTGTTCGTGTACGAAGTGGTCAACGCGCATACCGAGGGACAAGATTTATTGTGGAAGTTTGATGCGGTCGGTCGATTGGCGGAAGCGCAAACAATCAAGGATGGCGATGATAAAAAAACACTGCTCGATACCAAACGCTTTATCTCACCCGGCGTGTTATGGTGGGCGCTGGATTGGCAAGCTGCGCATGATGTTTATAAAGATAGCCAATACCAATTGTCATTTCCTGAGAAACCGCCTGGCTGGCAGCAAGCCGATGGCAGTGTGATTTTGTTTGATGAAATCGGCAAGGCTAATGCGGAATTGCCCAACAGTTTGCTCGAGATTCTGGGCAACAACGCGATCCATTTGCCTTGGCTTAAAACTACCATCGGCGGGCAGGATAGCGTGCCGCCGCTGGTGATCATCACCACCAACGAAGAACGCGAATTACCGGCTGCGTTCGTGCGCCGTTGTTTGGTGCTGAATCTCGATCTGCCCAAGGACGATAGCGCATTGATCGATTTTCTGATCAAACGGGGGCAGTTGCATTTCGGGGCGTATTGTAACGAGGATGTTTGTCGCAAAGCGGCCGGGCTATTGATCAAAGATCGAACCGTTGCCAGAGAAAAAGGCATTACACCGCCGGGTCAGGCGGAATATCTCGATATGCTGCGTGCGTTGGCGGTGCTGGCAAAAACTCCCGATGAGCAGCTTGTCATGCTGGATAAAATCAGCGAATTTGCCTTGCGCAAATATCCGGTGATGCATGATCAATGAGGTCTCCAATCCTGTAGCTTATCCGCAGATGCGCGGCAAAAGCGGTGTCAGCCGGGCGGATTTGTTATGGGCATTTGCCGTGCTCGAGGAAGGCCGATACGAATTGCTGGTGGAAGTTCTCGGGTTTGAACAATGCACTCAAACCGTATCGCCGGATGAACATCGGACAGCACTCAATCGAACAGCACCGGAAGATCGGCAAAGAACGGATGGTTCAGTCGAAGAGGAAGTCATTCAATCCGATAAGATCGCAACACCGCCGCATTCGGTCACTGCATCCTACTATCGCGTGATTTCACACCACAACGATCAAACCCAGCCGCAAACGGAAACCGGTGAGCTCAGTTTGCCGGATTGGTTTACCCAAGCTGCACCGACATTGCTCGAAGAATGCGCGCCCCGGATTCCCGCGATACACCGCGTTAAGCCGCTGCATACCGAATTAACCGCGTGGCCGCGGGTGCTGGCTTTTCTGCAGCGCGTATTGGGCGACCGCATCGAAGGGCGGCAGCCGGATACGGTAAAACTGGTCAAGCAAGCCGCGAACGTGAAAACCATCCGAAGAATACCGCGACGGCAGCGCCAATACTGGGCGCTCCAAGCACGATTGTTGATCGATATCAACGATGATAATTTTCCTTACCGGCGCGATTTCCTGCATTTGCGTGACCGGTTGCTGCAAGCTCGCGGCAATGAAGGTTTGGCTGTGCAGTATTGTTACGATGAACCAGGCGGTTATATCGTGCATTGCCAGCCGCAGCGTGAAATCATCGAGCCCTGGTGCAAGCCTGCGCAGAATACGCCGATCCTGATTCTCAGCGACTTGGGCAGGCACGTGCAGTCGCGGCAAACGTTGTATGCGTGGCTGGCGTTCGGTCAGATGCTTAATGCGCAAGGTTTTCGCGCGACGGTGCTGCTGCCTGCTGCTGAGCGCCAAATCGATCTGCGTTTGCTGCGGTTTTTCGATTGCGTCGTATGGGACCGGGCAAGCCGTCTCAAACCGGTCAAGGGCGATTACCAAGCCGAGCATGACCAATGCGATCATGCAACCAATATTGAGCAACTGCTGATTTCTCTCTTTGCCGGTGTGCGTATCGACAGCGGTTTGCTGCGCGCGGTGCGCTATGGCTTACTAAATGGTTGCGATATCGGTTACGAAACCGCGATCTGGCGGCATGCGGCGGTGATGAGCGAGGGCGATGAATGGGGGTGGCAAGCCGCCAGCAAACCCAACTATTTCGCGCAAGCACAAAGTTTGATCAAAGCTTTATCGCCAGCGCAGCAACAAAAATTGGTGGAACTGATCGGCCGCTACCATGCCCAGTACCCGGATGAACTGTATTTTGAAGCGATGTATAACCTGAAACTGCTGGGATTGCCGTTACCGGAAGTGGTCGAAGCGGCGACCGAAAAATTTCTGCAAGACATGGTGAGGACTTATCATGCGCATGCGGATAACAGTTTGCTGCATGCTTGGGTGAAGCGCCATCTGGTGCGTAATGAAACGAAATCCATCCGCCAACAACATCGCTTCTGGACTGCGTTGATGGCGTTTGCCAAAAAACGCGATGAGCAATTGGGCGGCGCTAGTGCCAGCGAATGGCCCAGTGATTTATCCGATGCGGAGAAGGAAACTGCTTGGAATTTCCTCAATGCGACTCAAGTTTCGCGGGTTTATCAACTTCGTCAATCCGGCCAGAATCTGGTGCTGGTACCGGAAAAATCAGAAGCACAAGCGGATGGTTCTCAGACGGATTTACCAGATGCGTGGAGTACGCATGCCATCGCTGGCACCACCTTGCTGACGCTCAGGCTGACCGATACGCATATCTTTCATACGCATACCGATCGCCAGGGCCGACAGACTGTTGTCAGCTTGAATCTGGAATCATCGCGCGAACATGTATTTCAATTTCCCGCAACCGGGCAGCATACTTTTCAGATCGGTGCGGAACGTATCACCGTGGATGTGAGCGCCGCCCAACAGCGCAAAGCGGCTTGGATGACATTCATCGGTAGCGGTAGCGAAGGCATGTTTGCCGAATCGAAAGATGCGCAAAATCGTGTTTACCGCTGGTTCTGGCATGCGCCTATATTAATTAGCCGCCAGACACTGTATCCGGGTTTTTGGTACTCAGAGCCGCAGTTGGCGCACGCTACATTTAAACCGGATTGGGCTGATGGAGCGGGAAGGGATGAGTACGGTCTCTATGCTGTCGCAATCATCGCCGGTATCAAGCACCGTTTCCGCTGGATCGAACCCACCAGCTTTATGATGGGATCACCAGAAGATGAAGCGGGGCGAAGTGATGATGAATCGCAGCACCTAGTCATCCTGACGCAAGGTTATTGGCTGGCGGAAACCGCTTGCACACAGGCGCTATGGCAGGAAGTGATGCGTAATTCCAGTCGCTTTCAAGGCGAGCAATTGCCGGTTGAAACTGTCAGTTGGGAGGATGCGCAGAATTTCCTGAAAAAGCTCAATTACGGCCACCTGCAATTGCAATTGCGCTTACCAACCGAAGCCGAATGGGAAAACGCTTGCCGGGCCAGAACTACCAGTGCATTTAATTTTGACGATGAATTGTCGTTCGACAAGGTGAATTATCGTGGCACTTTGGGATATGAATCAGATAAAGGGGGTGAAGGCGCCTTGCAGCAGACCGCGGAGGTCAAAAACAAAAAATACAGACCGAACGCCTGGGGTTTGTTCCAAATGCACGGTAATGTGTGGGAATTGTGTCAAGATTGGTACGGTGAGTATCCGTCACAGCCAGTCATCGATCCGCAAGGGCCGGAATCGGGTAACCATCGCGTGCTGCGCGGTGGCTCGTGGATCGACAACGGCCGTGACTGCCGTTCTGCTGCCCGCTACTCTAACGTTGAGAGGTTTCGCGGCTTCAACTTTGGCTTTCGTCTTGCCCGAGGTCATGAGTTCAAACCAAGCCGAGTGATGGGAGCAGGCCAGCAGCCGGTTGACCGTAGCGCGACGGAGCGTGCGAAGGCTCAGACGGGGGATGGACTGCGAGGTAGTGACAAGGAGAAAAGCTTCATGGATCGAATGAAGGATTTATTTAAAGGTGGGGATGAAAAATAATTATTTCGCTATCCCGGCACGCGATCCCGATGTGGTCGCCGATGAATTGAATGCCTTTTGCAATCAGCTTCGTAGGGCGCAATAACCGAAGGGTATTAGATCATCATGCGAGAAATTTTACGGTGCAATGCGCTATGCTTATTGTCCCCGACAGCTTAATTGACTTTTACCATGTTCAAAATCCGCAAGCACACGATATTTCCTGAGGAATTCCCGGAAAGCTGGGCATCGGATTGGGGCGAGGACGAATTCGGGTTATGGATGGCGTTCACCTACAAAGGCGTGCGGCAAGTATTCCGCTGGTGCGAGCCGGGAACGTTTTTAATGGGGTCGCCACCAGATGAGCCGGAACGCTATGATGATGAATTGCAGCATCAAGTCACTCTAACCAAAGGTTTCTGGATTGCAGATACGACAGTGACACAAGCATTGTGGTATGCAGTAATGGGCGAAAATCCCAGCTATTTTAAGGGTGAAGAATTGCCAGTGGAGCAAATCAGTTGGGATGACGCGCAAAGATTTATCGATAAAATGAATGGACTGAAAGCGGAATTGAAGTTGTGTCTACCGACCGAAGCGCAATGGGAATATGCGTGCCGAGCCGGGAGTACAACGCCATTTTTCTGGAGCGGGCAAATTGATTCGTCGCAGGTTAATTTCGACGGCAACTATCCCTATAATAGCGGCAGCAGAAGTAAAGATCGGGGAAAAACGATTGAGGTTAAGGAACTATCTTGTAATGATTGGGGTTTGTACCAAATGCATGGCAATGTCTGGGAATGGTGCCAGGACAGGTATGGTGACTATCCGTCAGGTTCAGTGATTGATCCGCAAGGGGGGGTGTCAAACGGCAACCGTGTGCTGCGAGGTGGTTCATGGCTCTACTACGGCAAACTTTGCCGGTCTGCTAACCGCAGCCACAATGTGCCATCCCTTCGTGGCAACAACTTTGGCTTCCGTCTTGCACGAAGTTACTGAGTCCAAGTTGATTATAATACTGTACTAAAGTACATTCATTTCCTTAAAGTCATAGATGAGCATTTAAAAATGCATCCCAAAAATACGCGCGATAATCGTGTTCAGGCCAGAGTTGAGCCTGAGTTGAAGCAAGCTGCCGAGGACATTTTCAACCAGCTTGGCATCACCACTGACGAGGCTATCCGCATGTTTTATGCGCAGGTAAAATTGCGCGGCGGTATTCCATTCGATGTGGCGCTTCCGAATCAAGACACCCAGGATGCCATGGAAGAAGCCGAACAACCGGAAAAGCTCGAGGCGTATGCTTCTTTTGCGGATTTTCGCAAAAAAACCGGTGTGTAAATTTGTACGCGATTGTTGTAACCAGCCGTTTCAAAAGCGATTTAAAACGTGTCAGCCGTCAAAATCGACCAATTGATAAATTGGAAATATTGATCGATCACATCGCAGCACGGAAACCTTTACCGCAGAAGGTCAGGGATCATGCATTGATTGGGAATTATGCAGGTTACCGCGAGTGTCATATCGAACCGGATTGGTTGTTGTTGTATCGTATGGATGAAGTCAAAAAAATCGTGATTCTGGTACGTACCGGTAGTCATGCAGAATTGTTCGGCTAGTTCATTCACTATGTTCAAAATCCGCCAACACACCATTTTCCCCGAAGAATTCCCGGAAGCCTGGGCGTCCGATTGGGGTGAAGACGAATTCGGCTTGTGGATGGCGTTTACCTACAAAGGTGTGCGGCAGGCGTTTCGTTGGTGTGAACCGGAGATGTTTTTGATGGGCTCTCCAGAAAATGAACCGGAACGCAATGAAAATGAATTGCAACATCAAGTGACGCTAACCAAAGGGTTTTGGATTGCGGATACGCCGGTGACACAAGCGCTGTGGGAAGTGATCATGGGGGGAAATCCCAGTCGCTTTAAAGGAGAAGAACTTCCGGTAGAGAACATCAACTTGGAAGATGTTCAAACTTTCATCACTAAAATGAACGACCTGAAAGCAGAATTGAAATTATGCCTGCCAACCGAAGCGCAATGGGAATATGCCTGCCGTGCTGGAAGTACTACGCCGTTTTCCTGGAGAGATCAAATTAATTCAACTTTGGTTAATTTTAATGGAAATCTACCTTACAACAATGGTAGTCCAAGTGAATTCCGGGAGCAGGCTGTCGCAGTCAAGGAACTGCCGTGCAATGACTGGGGGCTGTACCAGATGCATGGCAATGTGTGGGAATGGTGCCAAGATTGGTTTGCAAATTACCCGGCGGAGCCGGTCATCGATCCAAAAGGACCGGAATCTGGCGATTCCCGCGTGCTGCGCGGCGGCTCATGGAACTTCCGCGGCAGGATCTGCCGGTCTGCTAGTCGCTTTCCCTACAATCCTTCTCTCCGCCACTCCACCTTTGGTTTCCGTCTTGCCCGAGGTCAATGAGCTCAAGCCAAGTCAAGGTAGTGGTGCAGGTCAGCAGCGGATTGGCAACCGCGCGACGGAGCGCACAGGGGACAAGCGGAAGATGGCCTGCGGGTTTTTTGCGGCACAAATTGGTTATTCTCACGCGCCCGTTTTATAATCCGCGCATCGCAACTAATCTAATCTTTCCGGATGAACGGAGCAAATGCAAATAGCTGAGCACTGCGTCCAATAACGTATGAATCCAAATCTGAATCAACTGCAACCTTATCCGTTCCAGAAACTACGGGGACTGTTTGACGGCGTGACGCGTAATGCCGCACTAAAGCCCATCGAATTGCAGATCGGCGAGCCGAAGCATGCAACGCCGGGGTTTATCCGCCAGGCACTGGCGGATAATCTGGATGGTTTGTCGACTTATCCGACGACATTGGGGATACCGGCGCTGCGCAATAGTATTGCGGCGTGGGCCAAGCGGCGTTATAACCTCGCCGGAATCGACCCGGAAACTGAAGTCATTCCGGTCAATGGCAGCCGCGAGGCGCTGTTTTCCTTTGCGCAAACGGTGATCGATAGCAGCGCCACGCTACCGGCGGTGGTTTGTCCCAATCCGTTTTATCAGATCTATGAAGGTGCCGCATTTCTGGCAGGTGCTGAACCGCATTTTATTAACACCTTGCCGGAAAATCATTTCAAGCTGGATTATGGTCAGTTACCGGAGGCGGTATGGTCGCGCACGCAGTTGATTTATGTGTGTTCACCCAACAATCCGACCGGTAGCGTGATGACGCTGGATGATTGGCGAGCGTTATTTGCGTTGTCGGATCGCTATGGTTTCGTGGTGGCTTCGGATGAATGCTATTCGGAGATTTATTTCGATGAAAAGAACCCGCCTCTCGGTGCACTGGATGCGGCGCAGCAATTGGGGAGAGCCGGTTTTCCCCGTCTGGTGGTGTTTAATAGTTTATCAAAACGCTCGAATGTGCCGGGATTGCGTTCCGGTTTTGTCGCTGGGAATGCGAAATTATTAGAGAAATTTCTGCTGTACCGCACGTATCATGGCTCGGCGATGAATCCGGCGGCTCAAGCCGCCAGCGCCGCAGCCTGGGGTGATGAGGCGCATGTCATAGAAAACCGCCAATTGTATGCGCAGAAATTTTCCAGCGCTGTCGCATTGTTGTCGGATGCGGCAACGGTAGAAATGCCGGATGCGAGCTTTTATTTATGGATTAAAACACCGATCAGCGATACCGAATTCACCAAACGGTTGTATCAAGATTATAATGTGACGGTGTTGCCGGGCAGTTTTCTGGCGCGTGACGCGCATGGCGTCAATCCGGGAAAAGATTTTGTGCGCATCGCATTGGTTACGTCACCGGAAGAGTGCATCGAAGCCATGAACAGAATCAAACGTTTCATGGAAACATTATGATTCAGCAAGGTTAAGAATTTAAATTAACAGGAAAAATTAAATGACGAATGAATTGCAAACCACCATCGAAGAAGCTTTTGATCGCCGCGCAGAGATTACCCCGCGTAATGTCGATGCCAAATTGAAAGAATCGGTTACTCAAGTTCTCGCGCTGCTGGATGGCGGTAAATTGCGCGTGGCTGAGAAAATCAACGGCGAATGGGTGACGCACCAGTGGTTGAAGAAAGCAGTGCTGTTGTCATTTCGTATCGAAGACAATAATTTTATCAAAGGCGGTTTTTCCAATTATTTTGACAAAGTGCCATCGAAATTTGCGGATTACAGCTCGCGGGATTTCCGTGATGGCGGTTTCCGTGTCGTGCCTCCTGCCGCCGTGCGCAAAGGTTCATTCATCGCCAACAACGTTGTGCTGATGCCGTCGTATGTCAATATCGGCGCGTACGTCGATGAAGGCACGATGGTCGATACCTGGGCCACGGTCGGTTCGTGCGCGCAAATCGGCAAAAATGTGCATTTGTCCGGCGGTGTCGGTATCGGCGGTGTGCTGGAACCGGTGCAAGCCAATCCGACGATCATTGAAGACAATTGTTTTATCGGTGCGCGCTCGGAAGTTGTGGAAGGCGTTATTGTCGGGGAAAATTCGGTGATTTCGATGGGTGTTTACATTGGCCAGAGCACGAAAATTTATAACCGCGAAACCGGTGAGGTTAGTTACGGCCGTATTCCGCCCGGATCGGTCGTTGTGTCAGGCAATTTACCCGCTGAGAATGGAAAGTACAGTTTGTATTGTGCGGTGATCGTCAAACAGGTAGACGCCAAGACCCGGTCAAAAACGGGTATCAACGAGTTGTTGCGCGGAATTTAGCCTGATTAAAGTTTCAATAATTCGTAATAAAAAATCCCCTGACCGGGGATTTTTTATTGGTGGATATTTACCTGATAGTCACTTGGTTGTCGACTTTTTTCACGCCGTCCACGATCCAGGCGTGCATGTTGATGCGCGTGACCTGATCTTCGTTACTGACAGCGCCTTTTAAGGCGACATTGCCGTCTTGCACTTTAATATCGATATTGGCGCCTTGTAATACAGGATCCGATTGTATCGCCTGAGTAATACGCGCAAAAATGGTCGAGTCGTCATAAACCGGGCCGGATGGCGGTGTGATCCAGGATTCGTGCGTTTTTTCGGCATAGTTTTCACAGCCGGTCAGTATAAGCATACTCATCAAGAGTAAGATTAAAATGAATAAATGAATACGCGTTTGCATAATGTTTCTATCCTATCGATGATTTCCTGAAGTTAAATTCGAGTGCTGTTAAATACGACGAAAGCGTTATGTCATGTTATTTTTAGTGCGGTATGATATTTATCCCTTGTCGTAGTATGGAATCATAACGCTACAAGCCGCAGCTAGACAAGCCGGTTGATGCAAAATGTATCGAGAACAAGCGTTTTCCCATACTTTACATCAATTTTTTTCAAGCGCTGCTTGCAAAAAATGTTGTACGTGCGCGGACAAATTATTTGCCAGACAATCGAATTCCTGCACTGTACCGGTTTTCATGCCGCGCAGCCAGGTGAGCTGACGTTTGGCCAATTGACGGGTGGCGGCGATGCCCATGTCATGCAACTCAGTGCGGGTTATTTCATTATCCAAGTAAAGACAGGCTTGACGATAACCGACGCAACGCATCGCGGGTGAGTCAGTACTTAGTGAAGAAAATTTACCCCGAATTGCTTGAACTTCATCGATGAGACCATGCTTCAGCATCGCTTCGAAACGATGCGCGATACGCAAGTGCAACTGACTGCGTTCACTGGGGATGAGTGCGATGTTGACGGTGTGAAAAGGAAAATTACTTTCCCGGGGCGTTTTTAGAATTTCGGACATCGGTTGTTGTGTCAGATAGCATACTTCCAGCGCGCGCTGAATTCGCTGACTGTCGCTGGGTTTGATCCGTGCAGCCGTTTCCTGATCCAGTTCTGCAAGTTTTTGATGCATGGCAGGCCAGCCCATTTCTTGCGCCATATCTTCCAACTTCCGGCGAAGATCAGGGTTCGCCGAAGGCAACGGAGAAAGACCTTCCTGCAGCGCCCGGAAATACAGCATGGTGCCGCCCACCAATAGTGGAGTTTTATTGCGCTGGGCAATGTCATGCATCATGTGAAGCGCATCGTGCTGGAATTGCGCGGCGGAATAATGCTGATCTGGATTGATCAAGTTGATCAAATGATGCGGTATCTTGTTTAATATTGCTGGATCTGGTTTTGCAGTTCCGATGTCCATGTAACGGTAGACTTGCGCGGAATCCACGCTGACAATTTCAACCGGAAAATTTTCCGCGATATCCAAAGCGATCCGGCTCTTACCGCTTGCGGTCGGGCCCATCAAGAAAATAGCGGGCGGCAACCTGATTGAGTTTTGCATTGCTGTGATGTGGTAATTGATTGGAAGAAATTAGATAGCAGTTAAACAAACAGTGGCTTTTGGGATGTCATGGATTATTGCGGTTTTATCGTTAAATAGCCATTGGACAATCAGTGAAACTGGGCTAAACTTTGGCAAATTTAATTTTTTAGGAACAGACCATTGAAAATCTTCGCTGCCGTATTATTCCTCCTCATATTATATAGTCTGGGATCTGCACTGTATTACATGTATAACGATAAAGGTAACTCCACGCGCATGGTCAAATCCTTGAGTATCCGTATTGGTTTATCGCTTTTTTTATTTATAGTCATGATGATATCGTATCGTTTGAATATGGATACTGAATGTTTGGATATGGCAGCTGATTGCCTGGATATGGTCACTGATTAAAATGATTGCAGTATTCAAGGAATATTGATGCGCTTGTTGTATCAGTGGCCTTGAGAAAAGTTTCCAAGGATGTTGCCATCATCGGTGCGGGTGCTGCCGGCATGATGTGTGCGATTGAAGCCGGCAAACGAGGCCGGAGCGTCATACTGCTCGATCATTCGCGAAAGCTGGCTGAAAAAATCCGGATTTCCGGCGGTGGCCGGTGCAACTTCACCAACCGGCATGCCACTGCGGAAAACTATCTTTCCGCTAATCCGCATTTTTGCCGTTCCGCATTAGCGCGTTTTACACCACAAGATTTTATTGCACTGATTGAAAAACATGGTATTCGCTATCATGAAAAAAAATTAGGACAATTATTTTGCGATGACAGTTCGCAGCAAATCATCGATATGTTGCAGCATGAATGCGCGAAGGCGGATGTGGACTGGCAAATGCCTTCCCAGGTACAGAAGGTCGAATACGCTTCCGTCCATAACGACGAACAAAACACCAAGAAAAAATTCCTGATCACAACCGATCGTAATACCATTGCTGTGGATTCATTGGTCATTGCTACGGGTGGTTTATCCATTCCGCAGATCGGCGCCAGTGCATTGGGTTATCAAATAGCCGAACAATTTGGCATTCGTGTGACATCGTTACGCCCTGGTTTAGTAGGTTTGACTTTTAGCGCCGGAGATTTCGCTGGCTTTAAAGATATCTCAGGGATATCAGTCGATGCCGCAGTCAGTTGCGCTGGTGTTTCGTTCCGTGAAAATGTTTTATTTACTCATCGGGGCTTAAGCGGCCCGGCTATCCTGCAAATTTCCTCCTATTGGCAGCCGGGTAAACCACTACATATCGATTTATTGCCTCAGCAGAACGCACAGCAGATTTTCTTGGAATATAAGCAAAGTGGATTGATGCTATCAAATTTGCTGGTGCGCTATTTGCCCAAACGGTTTGTGCAGATCTGGTGTGCGGCGAACTTTTCCGGGCTATCGGTCATGACAAAACCAATAAATCAATTTCGTGACAATGAATTACGTCAAGTGGCGGATAAAATTCATGACTGGCAAGTTGTGCCTAGTGGAACAATCGGTTATAAGAAGGCAGAAGTAACATTGGGCGGTATTGATACGCATGAATTATCTTCTAAAACAATGGAATCCAGACACATCCCGGGATTATATTTTATTGGAGAAGTGGTTGATGTCACCGGTCAACTCGGTGGATATAATTTTCAATGGGCTTGGTCATCAGGGTATGTAGCAGGTCAGGCGGTTTGATTGATAATCGCATATATCTATTCTGGTTTTTGTATCACTTGCCGGTTGGGATATGTATAGAGTAAGTTTCGCAATTGAGATAATATCAACAAATCAACTCTATCCGTACAGTAAATCTATTTTTTACAATAGGTTGGATTTATAACATGGCTTTTATTACTTGAAAATATGAAAACAATCATCGATGAAAAAAACGAAAATGCTTCGGATAATGAAAAGCCTGTCGTCTCGAGCGGGCAAAATATCGCGATTATTATTGGCACTATACTTTTTCCTGTCATTGGGATCGCCATGGGCTATACCTTTTACCGGAAGGACAATCCTGCTGCGAAGAAAGCTGGAAGAAATTGGTTAATACTTGGAATTTTAATGTTCATAATTAGCGTTTCACTTGTAAGTGCTATGAAATAGAACAATAAAAAAAGAATTGTTGATATTTTTTTGAGATTGCAATTAATACATTAAGAGATCGGTTTTGTGACAAACGGAAGGATAAATTCTGCAATCGATAATTAATTTTTCTAAAATCTTCGGGC
>NZ_QRBZ01000043.1 GCF_009833085.1 Nitrosomonas oligotropha
CCCCTCTACCCTCAGGCAGAAACACTCCCCTAGACTACTTAGTCACCTCAGCACTGTCAAGGGATTTTAGCTGACATGGTAACGTAGGAATAATCGGTGTTAATCTTATTCGCTGATTTTGATTCAGAAAATCAAATTGCACTGCTTGATTCAACCATAACCTAAGCAGTGCAATAGTGTGATCCGGCTTTCACCGATAAAAAAACCTAGCCCCAGTTTAAGCTGAAGCTTCCGATGCCTTCTTGCGGCGCACAAAATAGAATGCAGCGCCACCGCCAGCAACTATAACCAACACAGCAATTTCCATCACACCAAGACCACCGCCATGACTGCCATGACCGCCGCCTTTACCAACGCCTAATGGAATTTTAACGACTGTTTTGACATTACCTGCGTCGTCTTTCTTTTCCAGTTGTATTGCGTACTGGCCTATTTCCTGGATATTGGCTGCTACCACAATGATTCCTGAGTTATGCTTTTGCGCGGGCATATAAACCAAACCATGTTCTGCAGCAGCATGTCCCGCGTGCTCGTCATGATTCATTCCTTCATGTCCTGCATGATCACCTGCATCCGCTGCTTTCTGCTCAGCCGGTGCGGCTGCCTTGGCGCCATGTCCTTCATGTCCGTCCTTAACCAAACGAACCGCCAAAGGAATTTCGCGTGCTTCATGCGGTAATTCAATGGTCAAATTGACTTTACCGGTTTTCGGCAGATTCTCGCAGAATGAATGCATCGGTGGTATGCCGCCTTCCGGTACTTCATAAGCACTGAATGTTACCGGGAATTCGCCGGTTTTGATCGTACAACCGCCAGCATCGTGATGGCCTTCATGAGCGAGCATTAACTGCGCATATGACGGCAGTGCTATAAAAGATGCCAATACTGCACCGCCAAATTTTGCTACCCAACTACTTTTAGAAACTACCTTCATATTTTCTCCAATTGATTATCTATATGCTTATTACTCATTTATGTATGCCCAGAAATTTCACCCGAACAACTTAGCCAAGGATTGTATAACAAAAAATTTAGAATATTAATCGAAATAAAAACTTTTCGCCGTTCAGCTGTTGGATAACCGCTCATCCAGAAGCTCAATCCAGTGCTTGACCGATAATGCAGTGCCGGTCTGCAAATGCATCAAACAACCGATATTCGCAGTAGCTATCTGATCGGGCTTACCCGATTCCAATGCTGTCACTTTATTTTTCAGCAACTGCTGTGAAAGCTCCGGCTGCAGGATTGAATAAGTGCCCGCCGAGCCACAACACAGATGCGCATTGGGCACAACAGTCAAATCAAAACCGGCGCTGTGCAGAATTTTCTCGACCACGCCGCGAATCTGCATGCCATGCTGAAGCGTGCAAGGAGAATGAAACGACAATTTGGTCTTTCCAGCATGGGTAGGCTGTTGAGAAAGCAATTGCTCGATCTTATCCAATTCCGCATGAACGATTTCGCCAATGTCCTTGGTAAACGCCGATATCTTAGCGGCTTTCCCGGCATAGACCGGATCATGCTGCAAAAAATGCCCATATTCTTTCACGGTCACACCGCAACCGCTGGCGGTTACCACAATCGCTTCGGCTTCCTCCCGCTCCACCCATGGCCACCAGGCGTCGATATTGCGGCGCATGTAATCAAGCCCGTCCTGCTGCGCATTCAGATGAAAAGTCACGGCCCCGCAACACCCGGCATTCTCAGCCTTCATTAACGAAATACCCAAATGATCCAGCACGCGCGCAGTGGCGGCATTAATATTAGGCGCCAGCGCCGGTTGCACACATCCATCCAGCACCAGCATTGTGCGGGTATGACGTACCGCAGGCCACGCTTTAGCGGAGCTGAGTTTGGCTGGAATTTTTCTTCTTAAGCTGTGCGGCAAAAAAGGCCGCACGATCTGACCTGCCTTGAACAAAGTATTAAATACCAGTGCATTGAGCAATATCTTGCGCAATGTAAAACGTAATACCTCAGTCCGGGCACTGCGCTTCACCTGTTTTTCAACAATACCACGGCTGATATCCACCAATGCGCCATAGCGAACACCGGACGGGCATGTCGTCTCACAAGCGCGGCAGGTTAGGCACCGGTCCAGATGCAATTGGGTCTTTTGCGTAACCGGTTGCCCCTCCAGCATCTGTTTCATCAAATAAATACGCCCGCGCGGACTATCCAGTTCATCGCCCAGAATCTGATACGTCGGACAAGTCGCCAAGCAGAAGCCGCAGTGCACGCAACTGCGCAAAATGGCATCGGCTTCCTGGCCTTGTGGAGAATTTCTTATAAAATCAGCAAGCTTGGTTTGCATTTAAATCTCGGAATAAAGCCGTCCGGGATTGAAAATCCCTGATGGATCAAATTTCTCTTTCAGCGCGCGATGAATTTTCATCATGCCCGAAGGTAAAGGATGGAACACGGAAATACCTGACCGATTGTGACGAAACAACGTGGCGTGACCACCCGCTTCTTTTGCGGCGACACGAATAGCTTCAGCGTCTTCGCCCCCATCGGTGTGTAGCCAGCGCAAACCGCCATTCCATTCCAGCAATTGTTTTCCCGGCAACAGCAAAGGCGGTGCTGTCGATCTGATCGATAAACGCCATAGCGGTTTGTCCGGTTGAAAAAAGTCATGCGTATGTTCACGCACCGACCGCCAAAAAATATCATCGTCTTTCAGCGTTTCACCGCCCAATTTCACTTGTGCCGCGCGCACCGCCGGTTCGGCGCCGGAGAGTCTAAGAAACAGCTCACCATCGATATAACAAGTCGCGGATACCGGCAGCGGTTTACCCGCCCATTGGTTCATTTTTTCGATCGCAGCCGCTTCATCCATGGCCATGCGCAGCGTCAATCCGGCTGCCGGTTTGGGTAAAACTTTGAGTGAAACCTCGAGCAACACACCGAGTGTGCCCATCGATCCCGTCATCAATCGAGAAACATCGTAACCGGCGACGTTCTTCATGACTTGTCCGCCAAACTGCAAATCCTCGCCTTTTCCATCGAGCATGCGCACGCCCAGCACAAAATCGCGCACACTACCGGCCGCAGCACGGCGCGGGCCGGATAAACCGGCGGCAATACAACCTCCCAGCGTGGCGGCTGCACCAAAATACGGTGGCTCAAACGCCAGCATCTGACCATGCTGATCGAGCGCAGCTTCCAGATCCGCCAGCCGCGTTCCGGCGCGTGCTGTGATTACCAGCTCGGTCGGCTCGTAATCGACGATACCGCTGTAGCCGGTCATATCCAGCAACGTGCTGTTTTTTTCTCTCGCCGGATTACCGTAAAAATCCTTAGTACCGCCGCCGCGTATCCGCAGCGGGGTTTTAGATTCAGCCGCGGCGCGAATAATTGCTTGGTATTGATCGATCGTAATCGGCATGGCATTCAAAAACGCGGCAAATCGGCAAATTTCTGCTCACCGCGATGCACATGCATCGCCCCTAATTCCGCGCAGCGGTGCAAAGTAGGAACGGCCTTGCCGGGGTTCAACAATCCCGCCGGATCAAACGCCGCTTTCACGGCATGAAACATGGCCAGCTCTCCGGTTCCGAATTGCGAACACATTTGATTGATTTTCTCCATTCCCACACCATGCTCTCCGGTGATCGTGCCACCGGCATGAATGCACATTTCCAGTATTTTTCCGCCGAATTCCTCGGTTCTTTCCAATTCGCCCGGTTGATTCGCATCGTACAAAATCAGCGGATGCAAATTACCATCCCCGGCATGAAACACATTCATGCAGCGCAACCCATAGGCTTGCGAAAGCTCCTCGATGCCGCGCAGCACACCGGCCAAATGCTTGCGCGGAATGGTGCCGTCCATGCAGTAATAATCCGGCGAAACCCGGCCCGCCGCGGGAAAGGCTGCTTTACGCCCGGCCCAGAACTTGAGCCGTTCTGCTTCATCGCGTGACGTGCTGATGTTGGTCGCGCCGCTGTGCTGCATGATGGCATAAATCCGCTGGATCTCATCCGCCACTTCCTCCGTGCTGCCATCGGATTCGCACAATAAAATCGCTTCCGCCGCCAAATCATAACCGGCGTGCAAGAATTCCTCCACCGCATGAATCGTAATCTTATCCATCATTTCCATTCCGGCGGGGATGATACCCGCGCCGATGACATTCGCCACCGCGCTACCGGCCTTCTGCACATCGTCAAACGCCGCCATGACCAATTGCGCTTTTTCCGGTTTGGGAATCAGCTTGACGGTGATTTCCGTGACGATGCCGAGCATGCCTTCGGAGCCCGTCATCAGCGCCAGCAAGTCATAACCCGCGCTATCCAGGCTATCGCCGCCGATCTCCAGGCACTCGCCGTCCATCGTCAACACCCGCAATTTGAGAATGTTATGCACGGTCAAACCATATTTCAGGCAATGCACACCGCCGGAATTTTCCGCGACGTTACCGCCGATCGAACAGGCGATTTGTGACGAAGGATCCGGCGCATAGTACAAACCATGCGGCGCCGCTGCCTCGCTGATCGCCAGATTGCGCACGCCAGGTTGCACGCGCGCGGTGCGCGCTAAGGGATCGATAGCGATGATTTGCTTCAATTTGGCCAGCGACATCAAAACGCCTTCGGCATGCGGCAACGCCCCGCCCGATAAACCGGTCCCGGCGCCTCTTGCAACAACAGGTGTTTTCGTCGCATAACAAAGCTGCAAAACTTTAACGATCTGCTCTTCGCTCTGCGGCAACACCACGATCATCGGCAATTGCCGGTAAGCCGACAAACCGTCGCATTCGTACGGTTTCAAATCCTCGGCTTCGTGCAACACCGCTTCAGGCGGTAAAAAAGCCCGCAGTTTATTGACCAGTTCTTGAGAAGGCATGTGATTATTCAGGCTGTTTTTGAATTTCGTGGTTGGCCAGTTTTTCCAGCATTTTGACAATGGCGGAATTATCCCACTTTGCGCCGCCGTGCGCGAGACATGCGGAAAACAATTCGCGCACCGCCGCCGTATTTGGCAGGCTCACGCCCAGTTCGGCAGCGCTTTGCAGCGCGATATTCAAATCCTTATGGTGCAATTCGATGCGAAACCCCGGTTCAAAACGCCGTTCGATCATGCGCTGCCCATGCACTTCCAGCGCCTTCGACGCAGCAAATCCGCCCAGCAACGCTTGCCGCACCTTGGCCGGATCGACACCGGCCTTGGACGCGAACAACAACGCCTCGGCCACCGCTTCGATCGCCGACGACACCACGATTTGGTTGGCGACTTTGCACACCTGTCCAGCACCCACGTCGCCAATATGCGTCACGCTCTTGCCCATCAATTCCAGAATCGGCTGAATCCGGTCAAACACCGTTTTGCTCGCACCGGCCATAATCGTCAGCGTGGCATTTTGCGCACCGACATCGCCCCCCGACACCGGCGCATCGGCATACTCGTGCCCGAGCGCATTCAACCGCGCAGCAAATTCACGCGTCGCCAGCGGCGAAATCGAACTCATATCGACGATGATCCGGCTCCGGTCGGGATCGGACTGCAAACCCGCCACAACACCACGCTCGCCGAACAACACTTTTTCCACATCCGGCGTATCCGGCAACATGGTGATGATGATATCCGCATGCCGCGCCACCTCTTCGGGCGAAGATACGGCACTGCCGCCCAATGCGATCAATTCCGCAGGCACCCCGCTGCGCGACTGCAAAAACAGACGGTACCCGCCCTTGATCAAATGTCCGGCCATAGGTTTGCCCATGATGCCGAGACCGATAAAACCGATAGTGGTCATTTTTTATAAAAGAAAAGTAAAAGATTGGTCAAAAATCCCTGACGGCACGAAAACCCAGGTCGTCGGCAACATCGGTGTCGACCCTGCCACGGAAAGTAGATCGCAAGCCCTGCGATTCGCTGACCCGCGAACCGCTCCGAATCACCCGGCAGTTGCAGTTGCCACCATCCTTGTTCAACCGAGCCGAGCCGTCGCTCGGTGAAAAGAATTTTTTCAAACCAGCAATCATACTGGCAATCAATTTTTCCGGTCAAAAAAGTTGCTATCCACTCGAAATTAATGTTTGAATCGATGATCCCAGGTAGCATTCGGCGTACTTTCAACCCCTCAGCCAATACTTTAAATGACTCTACGAATATCCTGATTTGTTATGGTTAATGGTTGTGTCATCGTGAGAAATCTTGTAAATTGACCGTCATCGATCACGCTCAAGTTTCACGATCCTTTTGATTATTATGCATAAAAAATATTTATTATGGTTCCGCGGTGGCCTCATAGGTGGCTTTTGTGCCGGTCTTCTGTTCCTCACCGGTTGCCAGTCGGTTCCAACCCAGCAAGCGGCGTCACCCGTACCTGCGGTGAAGCCATTGCCCATCCCAGTCGCCAGTCATGAGTTCAGTTTCGATCCGGCGCGCGACGATGTGGTCGGTTCGGTGCAAGTCATCACAGCGGGCAAGGACGATACGTTGTCCGACATCGCGCGGCGTTTCAACCTTGGCTACGAAGAAATCGTCAGTGCCAATCCGGGCATCGATCCGTGGTTACCGAAACCGGGCACTAGGATTGTAATTCCCACCCAGTTTGTGCTGCCGGATGCGCCGCGCCAGGGTGTTGTGATCAATCTTGCGGCGATGCGGTTGTTTTATTTTCCCAAGACCAAGCCCGGCAAGCCGCAAAAAGTGATTACGCATCCGGTCGGCATTGGCCGGGTGGAATGGAAAACGCCGGAAGGCATGACGCGCGTCGCGTCGAAAACGGCAAATCCCAGTTGGATTCCGACACCTTCGATCCGCCGCGAGCACGCCAAAAACGGCGATCCGTTGCCCGCCGTGGTACCGCCGGGGCCGGATAACCCGATGGGCACGCATGTATTGAAACTGGATTGGCCGAACTACGCCATTCACGGCACCGACAAACCGCCCAGCATCGGCCTGCGCGGCAGTCACGGCTGTCTGCGCATGTACCCGGAAGACATCGTCGGCATTTACCGCGATGTCCCCGTCGGCACGCCGATTCGCATTGTCAATCAACCGCGTTTGCTCGGCTGGCGCGGCAATCAGTTGTATTTGCAAGCTTACCCCATCCTGGAAGACGACAAACGCAATCACGCCAATCTGCTCAAGAAATCGCTAAGCACTGTGCGTACAACGCCCAAAGGTAAGCGCGACGCACGGCGTCAAGCCAAGATCAACCAGGCGCTGCTTACCGAAGTCACGCGCAACCCGCGCGCCATTGCCATCCCCATCACGCAACCGGAAATAACGCTGCACGCTTATTTGGATCGCGCCAAACTGGTACAAAACACGTTGCCGTTCAACGCCACCTGGGATGGCAACATGGCGGGACAATTGACCGCAAACGACTTGCTGGAGATGGCGAACGAGGATTCCAGCCGGATTCGATGACGTTGCGTTTTACATTCACAAACCTTGCCGGGGAACGATGGCCATTCCTTCCTTTCCCATCATCTCAATTACACTGAGACCTTCTGAATACCGATGACCAGCACAAATAGCTCACCCATCCGCCTCGTCATTCACGGCGGCGCGGGCACGATCTCGCGTAGCAGGTTGACGCCGGAGCGCGAACAGGCTTACCGGCAAGTGCTGGCTGAATCGCTGACCGCAGGGCACGCCGTGCTGAAAGCCGGTGGCAGCAGCGTTGACGCGGTGATTGCCGCGATCGTGGTGATGGAAGATTCGCCGTTGTTCAATGCCGGAAAAGGCGCGGTATTCAGTCACGAAGGCCGTAACGAACTGGATGCCTCAATCATGGAAGGCGTTACGCGCATGGCCGGAGCCGTTGCCGGAGTCACTTCGATCCGCAATCCGATCCGCGCCGCGCATGCGGTGATGACGAACAGTGCGCATGTGATGTTGATCGGCCACGGCGCCGAGACTTTTGCTGCCGAACAGGGCCTGACAATCGTCGATCCCGCCTATTTTTATACGCAACACCGCTGGGATCAGTTACAAAAGGCCATTGCGAAAGAACAGGTGGTGCGCGATCACGATATGGAATCCAGCGCGCCACTGCCCAACGGAGATGAAAAATACGGAACCGTCGGTGCCGTGGCATTGGACTGTTACGGCAATCTGGCTGCCGGTACATCGACCGGCGGACTCACCAACAAACGCTACGGACGCGTCGGCGATTCGCCCATCATCGGCGCGGGCACCTACGCCGACAATCGCTCGGTGGCGGTATCCGCAACCGGCAGCGGGGAAATATTCATCCGCGCCGCGGCGGCATTCAACACGGCCGCACAAGTGCGGTTACAGCAGATTCCGGTCGCCGAAGCAGCCGATCGTACGCTTGCGGAAATTGCCACGCTCGGCGGCGATGGCGGTTTGATCGTACTAAACGCAGCAGGCAATTTCGCGGCGCGCTTCAACACCAGCGGCATGTATCGTGGCGCCATCGGTGACGATGGCATCGCACGGACGGGCGTTTTCCCGGCAGATCCGATTTCTTAATAACTCCGGCAATCAGCCGGTTTCACGTTCCGTGATCGCAGCAATGCGATGTTGCATTTTCCCCGTCTATTTTATTCAGCATCGCACCGGTTAACGGACTGGACCGGAATACCTTACAGCCTTTCAAACCGGGATCGTACGCTTATTCTCAATATATGGGCCCGTCCATTTCAAAATACTATAATATCAACAGTATTAAGCGATACATGACGAGTCAGGTGCTAATCGGCCATGAAATTTGACTGGGATTCAAAGAAAGCGGAAGCCAATCGTCGAAAACACAGTGTTTCATTTGACGAAGCAGCCACGATTTTTCTCGATCCTCATGCTGTATCGGGCCCGGATCCCGATCATTCGATCGCAGAAGAACGATACATTACGTTTGGTTGTTCCAAACTTGGCCGTTTGCTGGCAGTCTGCCACACTTACCGGCCGGGTATGATTCGAATTATTAGCGCACGCCGCCTGACACGAGGGGAAAGGAAACTCTATGAAGAAGGATAAGGAAGATATGCGAAAAAGCTATAAACGTTCCGATTTTGCGACATTGGAACGAGGAAAGTTTTTTGCTGAAGTTGCCAAAGGTACGTCAGTCGTACTGCTGGAACCAGACGTGGCAAAAGCATTTCCCACGTCGAAAGCAGTAAACGAAGCCTTGACGGAGCTATTGGCATTGACTGAGAAAACAGCACGTATAACACGCCGTTCAACTAGAATGCGCCTTAAAGCGGAGAATACCGATTAAATTTGCACGTTAGCTGTCATGAAAGAAAACGAGCGCTGGCTACATCTTGTCGCTCTTGATGATGAGTTTCTAAAGGGTGGAGTAATTCTCTCGGAATGGTGTGTTTTTATCATTCGTGAAGCCGATGTTGCTTTCGTTAATGGCGCTCATCTAGCTTCTATACTAACCGTAGTCTCTGGCATCGAAACTTATCTCCGCTCAGAACATTCAGTTACTGGAAAGGAACGGTTAGTCGAACTCATCAATCAAGCCAATATTCACTGTGACTTGAAGACTGATCTTCATACACTCCGAAAATATCGAAACAAATGGGTTCACATCGATGAGCCATGGGAAGATTACTCATTGCTGGAACATTCCGAACAAATCGAAAAGGAGCTTGAAGAAATGGCTTTTTTTGCAGTACGCATTCTACGGCGAACTATCTATGAGAACCCATGGATTTAATCCGAGAAACTACGATCCAGATGTTTCATATCACGTTGCCAGGCGAAATACACTTAATGCTTTTTTAAATGCAGCCATACTCCAACCAAGAATTAATTAAGCAAATTAATCTTTGAAAAAAATGAAAAACTACCAAGTAAAACCCGGCAGCAAGCTCAATCTGGGGCACTACGATCCTGACGATACCGGCGATTTCGAGAAATCCGCGCAAGACAAGGAAAAAGCCAAAGCCGTGACGGAAAAATTGATCGGTAAATTGGATGAACTGCAAGAGCGTTTGTTCACCAATGGTAACCGTGCACTGTTAATCGTGTTGCAAGGCATGGACACCAGCGGGAAGGACGGCACGATCAAGCATGTGATGTCCGGCATCAATCCACAGGGCTGCAAAGTGGTGACGTTCAAAACGCCATCGGCGGAAGAATTGCGGCATGATTTTTTGTGGCGCGTGCATCAAAAAGCCCCGGAAAAAGGCCAGATCGGTATTTTCAACCGCTCGCATTATGAAGATGTGCTGATTACCCGCGTGCATGGGCTGATATCGCGCAAGGTAGTGCAACAACGGTTTAACCAGATTAAGGAATTCGAGGAATTATTGTCCGAAAACGGCACGGTTACTCTGAAGTTTTTCCTGCACATCTCAAAAGATGAGCAGAAAAAGCGGCTGGAGGAACGGATCAATAATCCGGAAAAGCGCTGGAAATTCAACGAGGGCGATATCGAAGAACGCAAATTCTGGGGAAACTATATCGAAGCGTTTGAAGCCATGCTGGCGGCCACCAGCACCGAGCGCGCGCCCTGGCATATCGTGCCGGCCAACCGCAAATGGTATCGCAATCTGGTCATCGCACACCACGTCGTGCAAGCGCTGGAAGGAATGAAACTCAAAACTCCGCAAGCACCGGCAGGCATCAACTTTGATACCTTGAAGATTGAGTAGTAAAGTATCCGCTTCGGCCGCTGGCTGTTCAGCGTCATCCTAACGGGAGCATTGTATGGAAATTGAGCTCAAGCTGGCCTTGCATCCGCGTAATGTCAGCCGGATCCGGCGCCATCCCTTGCTGCACGCCGTTGCTCCGCAGCAGCGCACGTTACTGAGCATTTACTTCGATACGCCGGAATTCGATTTGATGCAGCGAGGTATCGCGTTGCGCGTGCGTCAGGCCGGTGATCAATGGATTCAGACGCTGAAAGCCGAGGCGCAATCGGTCGGCGCGTTGACGAGCCGCCCGGAGTGGGAAATGGAAGTCGCGAATGGCCGTCATCCGGATTTCTCCGCATTGCCACAAGCGGCACTGGATCTGCTCGCCGGTATCAAATTCAAACACATCACAGCGGTATTCACCACTGAATTCCGCCGCACAACGTGGCAAATCGGCGATAGCGCCGCGCAAGCCGAAGTGGCGTTGGATAGCGGCAAAATCTTCGCCGCTGAGTTATCGCGCGATATCTGCGAAGTGGAAATCGAACTCAAGTCCGGTCCGGCGGAATTTTTGTTCGACATTGCAACGCAGTTGCTGCAACAAGCACCGTTGCACATCGAACCGCGCAGCAAAGCGGAACGCGGTTACATCCTGTGCGGCGCGCTTAGTCCCAGCCCGGTCAAAGCCATCCGCCCAGGCATCGGCCATGATCAACCGGCGGGTGAGGTATGGCATGCCATGGTGCAGGCGGCGCTGGTGCAATTATCCGCCAACGTACCCGGCTTTCTCGAACAGGCACAGGACATTGAGTATCTGCATCAACTGCGCATCGCGTTGCGCCGTTTGCGTGCCGGTGCGCAATTGGCGAAATCGCTGAATCAGGAAATACCCGCGTGGGAACAACCGTTACGCGCATTGACACATGCACTGAACCCAGCGCGTGATTGGGATGTGTTTCACCAGGAGATCTTACCCGGCATCCTGCCCGTTCTGACGGCGTCAGCAGAAAATACCGCCTTCTCCGAAACCGCATTGGATTTGCTGCACAATGCCGCTGCGCAGGCGCGGCAGCAAGCGCAAGCGTTATTGCTGGAAGCGGCGTTCACCCAGCTCATGCTCGACATCGGCCGCAGTCTTTTGATAGCACCGGTCACTGAACACATGCGCACGACCGGAACATGGGCTGAAGCCGTACTGGAGAAACGCTGGCAGAAGCTGCGCAAATGCTGTCGCGGTTTTGCCCGGCTGAATCCGGCCGAACGCCACTTCGCACGCATCGCCGCCAAAAAGATGCGTTACTGCGTGGAAGCGTTTGCACCGCTGTACGGAAAACGGGCGAATCGATTCTTGACCGCCTTGACCGCTTTACAAAGCGAATTGGGAATCGAGAACGACCGGCGAATCGCGCTGCAATTACTGCACAAACTACCGCATAAATCCGCCGCACTCGGCTTTGAGCTTGGCCGCCTCAGTGGCGTATTGGCGTCCGAAGCGGCGCGGCACCCACGGTTATCCCCGGCCTTGTGGCACCGCCTGGCGCGATCCAAACTGTTCTGGCGTTAGTGGCATAGCGACTAAACGCATCATCCATGCACATGCACCAGCCAAGCGGCAGCACAGATCGATACGATGCACGCCGCCAAAGCAGCGTAGCCGCTCCGGCGGTATTTCTGTGCCAGTAAGGCTTGCGGATACATCGAGATAATAAAAGGCCGGGATGAATTGTTTGGTTTAGCCATGATGCTGGTATCCGGCTCCAGCGCCAGTTCATCGTGAATCTGCTGCGCTGCGGCGCGCGCTTCGGATCGCGCCACTTCCCATTCCTGCTGATCGATGTTGCCGTCCTTGTTGCTGTCGAACCGGTCCCGCAACGCAGCTTGATCCTTTTTCCAATCGTTGATCACATTGATCATCACATCCCGCATGGATTTCTGTGCTGTCGCGGACCAGGTGCTGAATTGCCCCAATATGTACAGCGGCTGGCCGGGCAGTATCAGCCACTCGGTGTAGCGGTAGTTGTTGGTCATGGCATGAACGATCGATTGGCTTTCCAGTATTTGCGTCCGAGTTGGCCATTCGCTATTGCCGTACCACACCAGTTTCTCGACACCGTTGATTTCCGCCTGTTCCGGATCGACATAGCAACTGCTGGCACCGTCGGTGAGCCTGAAGCGGTGATCGCTGGTGTTGGTGTACACCACATTCCAGCGTGTTTGCGTGCGGCCTCTTTCGGTAAATGTTTCCTGCTGGGCAATTTCACTGCGATACCAAAGACACGGGTGATTGGATAACGGCGCGTAAATCGGCCGGTCACCGATGAATTGCCCCTTCCCTTCCAGTTCAACATAACCCTGATGCGCCGAGCGTAATTTAGCGGTCGGCGTGTCCTCAATGATGCGCAGCCGTTTCCAGTTATGCATAAAAAAATAGAAACTGGTCAATGCCGCAACGATCACCGCACCCAGCACATAGGGATAATCCTGCGGCGGAATGTCAGCCAGTACTTGATTCATGCGCCCCCAATTCAACCGAATAGCTTACCGATATTGACATCCTGCTTATCGGCATCGCTGAATTCCAGTAGATCGCGCGGTTTGAATTTAAACCAATTGGCGATGATGACATCGGGGAATTGTTCGATGCGCACATTGTTGATTTTGACCGCTTCGTTGTAATACTCGCGGCGGTCGGCGATGCTGTTTTCCAATCCGCTGATGCGCGTCTGCAAGTGGCGGAATTTCTCGCTGGCTTTCAATTCGGGATAATCTTCCGCCACCGCAAACAGATTCCCCAATCCCATGCGCAGCATATTTTCCGCCGCGCCCAGCGCGCCGATATTACCGGTCTCGCGCGCGGTAGCAACCTGCGAACGCGCTGCGATCACTTGCTTCAGCGTTTCCTGTTCAAAACCCATATACTGCTTGCAAGTTTCCACCAGCTTGGGCAGTTCATCATGGCGCTGCTTCAAAAGAATATCGATATTCGACCATGCCTGCGATACGCTGTGCTTAATATCCACCAGACTGTTGTACAGCATAACGCCGTACACGAACACAATGGCCAATCCGGCCAGGGAAATATAAATCATGATATCCAACGTCACACCTCCAGTTAGTTACATTCCTGCAATATACAGTAACGATAATCCGGGAAGCCGCTTGAAAAGATGCCGTGAGTGGCTTCATTTCCTCTTATTGCCGCCATTATCCGGCTGAGCTTCGACGAATGCTATTGACGGGCCGTACTGCGCTTCACTATGCTAACCGGCTTTAAGAATACAATCCGTAGGTATCAGGAGTCATCCATGAGTGTTTGCAAAGAATTAAACCCGTTGACCCAAGCAGCAGTGTTCGTTTCAATCATCCTGGGCTGTACCGGAGCTGTGGCACAAACGAGCGATACTCCGGCGCAACCGGAAGAAACTAAAACCATCACGATGGTGGTCGGTGAACACGGTCCAGACGGATGCGAGTTGCTTGGTAAAGTCCGGGGCTCTTCGCATGAAAGTGAAGCCGCAAAAGACAATACCCCGTATGTTGACCGGTTGATGAAAGCCCGCAACAATTTAAGAAATGAAGCGAAAGCATTGGGTGGTAATACCGTGCATATCATTAAATCGAATAATTCAGGAAAATATGAGATTCCCGGTGCCCCCAAGGAAATCATATTTGTCGGTAATGCGTATCGCTGCGAATAATCCGGAAACAATCCGCTGAAAAATATTTTCATACGGCGATATGCATACATGGATAAATGTAAGTTATTATCCCAGCAGTAAGTTTTTGAGCATGTGAGTAATGTATCGTATAATTCCGACCAACTCAGTTCATTTATTGACGTCCTATCCGGTATTCAATCCATTGTGAATCTCTCATGAAACCTTACTGGCAATGCTAACCGCGAATGAGTAAGAATATTTCTGTGAACAAGGATTTATATGGGCAGATTTTTGCGCCGACCAATTATTTCGACCTGACCAATACCGAACAGGGCAGGATCCTCCAGTTTCAACAAGAAATTCTTCAGCTGGTGGTACTGGGAAATGACTACAAGGAAATTTGCGAGAAAGTCTGCTTGCTGATGGAGCAACTGCTGGATAACGCGGTGGCGTCGGTCATGCTATTGGACAAGGAAAAGCAATGCATGAATGTATTTGCCGCCCCCAGTGTTCCCGAAGCGTGCATTGTGCAGCTCAATGGCCTGCGTCCGGGACCGGGAGCCGGTTCCTGCGGCAATGCCGTTTTTCGCCAGGAACCGGTTTTTGTCGAAAGCACGCTCGATGATCCGCGCTGGCAGAACATCCGCCAATTAGCCATCGATTTCAATATCCTTTCCTGCTGGTCCATGCCGGTGCGCAGCAAAGGCGGCGAATGCATCGGATCGTTTGCGCTGTCCAGTTTTGAACATCGCTTACCCAGCACTTTTCACCGCAAACTGCTGGAAATCGGTTCATTCATTATCGGAATCGCACTGGAACAAAAGAAAGTCAACGAGCAGTTATATCTTTCCAGCAAGGTTTTTGAAAACAGCACCGAAGCGATCATGATCGCGGATGCCAACAAGATCATCATCTCGACCAACAAGGCGCTGCACAAAATAACCGGTTATGTGGATGAAGAGATCGTCGGAAAATCTGTAACCATCGTCACATCCATCCGGCACGGCAGCAATTTTTTTCAGAAAATCTGGCAAAGCGTCAAGCAGCATAACCACTGGCACGGCGAAGTCTGGAACCGGCATAAACAGGGACGGGAGTATCCTGCGTGGTTCAATATCATTCCGGTACGCGGCAAGGACAGCCGGATCAGCTATTACCTGATCAACTTTTCGGATATCACCAGCAAGAAAAAATCGGATGAGATTATCTGGCGGCAAGCCAATTACGATTCGCTGACCGGATTACCGAACCGCAATATGTTCTACGACCGGTTGAACCATGACATCAAAAATGCAGCCCGGATCGGCGCGGGATTGGCCGTGTTGTTTATCGATCTCGACCGCTTCAAGGAAGTTAACGATTCATTGGGTCACAGCGTGGGCGATGCGCTGCTGGCGGAGGCCGCGAAGCGGTTAAGCAGTTGCGTGCGGGAAACCGATACCGTGGCGCGCCTGGGCGGGGACGAATTTACCATCATACTGAACGGCATCAACGAACAACGCAGCGCCGAAAAGATCATTCAAATGATCTTGCTGGAATTGGCCAAACCGTTTCATCTCAATACCAAGCAAGCGTATGTTTCCGCGAGTATCGGCGCGACGTTTTTTCCCAACGATGCAAATACCGTTGAAATATTGATGAAGAATGCCGACCAGGCCATGTATGCCGCCAAAAACAATGGCCGTAACTGCTGGAGCTGTTTCACATCGAATATGCGCGCGGCAACCGAAATCCGTTCCAGAACCGCATACGAATTGCGCAGCGCGTTGCGCGATCAGCAACTGTATTTGCTGTATCAACCGATCGTGGAACTGTCGACCGGCAATGTCTACAAAGCCGAAGCCTTGATCCGCTGGCAACACCCGGAACGGGGCACGGTGTATCCGGGGGAATTTATTAGTATCGCGGAAGAAACCAATCTCATCACCGACATCGGCGATTGGGTTTTCAAGCAAGCGGTCAACCAGGTTGCCCTCTGGCAGACCAACTTCAACGCCGGTTTTCAAATCAGCATCAATAAGTCGCCCAAGCAATTCATCAGCAAAATGAGCGATTGGGTCAACCATCTCAACGAACGCGGCCTGGACGGACAAAGTATCATTGTGGAAATTACCGAAAACTTGCTGCTCGATGTGCACGAATTGGTGGTAAAACAATTATTGAGTTACCGCGATGCGGGTGTTCAGGTGGCCATCGACGATTTCGGCACGGGTTATTCCTCACTGTCCTATCTGAAAAAATTCGATATCGATTATCTCAAGATCGACCGCTCGTTCATTTCCAATCTGGACAGCAAATCGAACGATAGAATTCTATGCGAGGCGGTTATTACCATGGCGCACCGCCTGGGCATGAAGGTCATTGCCGAAGGCGTCGAAACGGATATGCAAAAAGAATTATTGACTGCTATGGGTTGCGATTTCGGACAAGGTAACTTTTTCAGCAAGCCGATGACTGCCGATAAATTTGAAACACTCCTTCTACAATAGAACCAAATCCGCTAGTATCACGTCTCCGTCCTTCAGCGATTCCGCTGAAAACCGGATAAGAAAGATAAAAAAACGTTTCTCCTGTAAGTAATTGTCTGCAATTAAGCATTTTGCTTATTCAATAAAATCGATCAAAGTGCTAATGTTAATTTTTTGGAGGTCATATGAAAATATTTTTATTCCTGGCATTCATAGTAAGTTCATACAGTTATGCTCAAAGCGGGCATGATCATCAGGGCGATGCGAAAAAAAAAGACGACCATCATAGCGAAATGCATGATGACGGCCATCATGGGATGGGCGGCATGATGCACGGCGGCCACCACAAACTCGATAAAGCCACCTTAAAACAATTCTTCGAGCCCCTGCCCGCATCGATTATCGACGAAAAGAAGCATGCTGCTTTAATCGCCTTGGGCAAAAAACTGTATCTCGATCCCAAGCTGTCAGTGAACGACACCATTTCCTGTAATTCCTGCCATCAGCTGAACAATTTCGGTGTCGACAGCCAACCGACGTCACCGGGTCATGAAGGCAAACGCGGCGGCAGAAATTCTCCCACCACGTTCAATGCCGCGCTGCATATCGCGCAATTCTGGGATGGACGCGCCAAAGACGTTGAAGAGCAGGCGCTGGGACCGATTCTGAATCCGATCGAAATGGGCATGCCGAATGAAGCTGCGGTGGTCGATAAACTGAAAAAAATCGATGAATACAAAGCCATGTTCGCCGAAGCGTTCAAAGATGAAAAAGATCCGATTCAATACAAAAATGTCGGTAAAGCCATCGGCGCTTTTGAGCGCACGCTGATCACGCCATCACGCTTTGACGATTTTCTCAAAGGCGATGAGAATGCGTTGAATGATGCCGAAAAAAGAGGCTTGCAAAAATTCGTTCATATGGGATGCGCTAATTGCCATAACGGCGTGGCCATCGGCGGCAATTCCTATAAAAAAATCGGTCTTGTCGAAGAATACAAAACATCCGATGTCGGTAGATTTGCTGTCACCGGATTAGAAACCGACAAAAAAGTATTTAAAGTGCCCAGTCTCAGAAACATTACCAAAACAGCACCGTACTTTCATGACGGTTCGGTCAAAACATTGGACGAAGCCATCGAAGAAATGGCGGAACATCAGCTCGGACGAAAAGTGGGTCCTGGTTTCGTCGAGGATGTCAAAGCCTTCCTGGGTGCTTTAACCGCAAAAGATAGCAAATAAAACCACAACGTTTGATTGTTATCGTCTAACTTGACGGATGCCGCTGCCAGATGAATAGGCAGCGGCATTTTCACCGCATTAGTGACCACACCCAGTTTCATCGCAATTCAGTTTCCTCAAACTCCTCTCGGCAATTTTCAATCCGCATCGGCCATGTTCCACCCGCCAGCTGCTTTCTTTGCAGAATAGTGCGCACCATAACCGCTATACTATCCACTCAGTCAGTATTATTTCTTCAACCGGAGGTGAAACAATGAAATTGGGGATAACGTTGATCGCGGGATCAATCTTTCTGGGCTTATCGGCTTGCTCCAGCACCGGGCCTGTTATATATCCCAACACGCATTTTCTATCTGTCGGCAAATCAGCTGCTGAAAAAGATATTGAAGTTTGCAGAAAAATGGCTGAATCCGCCGGCGCCAAGGAAGGCGGCGGCCAGTTGGGTAATGTGGCCACCAGCACCGCAATGGGAGCCGGTGTGGGGGCGGCAAGCGGCGCAGCAGGCGGGGCGATATACGGTGCGGCCGGGCAAGGCTCTTTAGTGGGCGCAGCCAGTGGCGCGGTTGCAGGATTATTGCGGGGGATTCTGTTTTCTTCGAGATCCTCCTCACAACCCAGCCAGGCGTATGCCAATTTTGTATCGCGCTGCCTGGAAGAAAAAGGCTATGAGGTGACCGGCTGGCAATAACCGGAAACGATGAGCAATACTGCGTAGCATCTTGTTTCTTCGTCCACGGGTTGCACGCCTATTCCGGATAGCGGCAGGCTCATTAAACTATACTGTCCCGCATTACATAAACCGGAATAACCGCCATACTCAATCCCAGTAGCGCTATTTCATCAGCAAACTTTTTCCGCCAGGAAAAATCAAATAGCGTATATTTACAATCAGGAAGCGTCGCTTAGTAAATGATTTTTTGACGAATATTATTCAAACCTCAGAATTACCGGGAAAAACCCCGGGTGATCTTTAATTGTTTCAGCGGCAGGGTCTGTTATCAATAGCATATCTTCAAAAATACTGACATGGAGGTAATGGCAATGATTAAAGAACTTTCTTTCGATGACGACGATGGTATCTATCCTATTGATAGTTTGAATGATGAGGATGATGTTCTGACGGACAGCAAAATACCGCCCGGAAAATTTGCAAAAATAATTGATGAATTTGAAACGGCCAAAGATGAATTTGACGATAACGAATTCGATACCGTCAAAAATGATTTGGACGACGATGACGATGTGACACTCGATACGTTGGGACTGCGTTAGCTCTAGCCGCTGCAATAGCACAGCCTGCGGCATAGCGCGCGCAGCATGACAATTTTTCCGCATGGGACAAGCCGCTGTGAGTGCAGATGTAGAAATTTTAGAGAAAACGATTTGTTTTGAAGGTTTTTTCCGGATAGAAAAATACCGGTTGCGTCACCGGCTATTCAATGGCGGCTGGAGCCGCCCGCTGAGCCGTGAGCTGTTCGAGCGCGGCCATGCCGCTGCCGTCCTGCCGTATGATCCGATCCGCGATGCAGTGATCCTGATTGAACAATTCCGCGTTGGCGCACTGACCGCACCGGGCGGGCCATGGCTGCTGGAAATCGTCGCCGGCATGATCGAAAGCGGTGAAACAGCACAGGATGTGGTCAAACGCGAGAGCGTCGAAGAAGCCGATTGCATCATCACCGATCTGCTCCCGGTGTGCGACTTCCTGGTCAGCCCCGGCGGCACCAGCGAACGCATTGCCCTGTTTTGCGGCCGGGCCGATGCGGCAAAAGCCGGTGGTATTCATGGTTCTCCCGAAGAAGGCGAAGACATCAAAGTGCATGTCGTTCCGCTGGATACTGCATTCACCTTTCTACAATCGGGCCGAATCAATTCGGCCAGCGCCATCATTGCATTACAGTGGCTGGCGTTGAATCGCGAGCAAGTGCGAACCCAGTGGCTATCGCAACCGGTCTCCGTAACTTAGCGGCGCCGCGCTGACATCATCCGGACTCCCGACAAAACCGCCATTAGCCTCTATTCCGAATACGCTTTCCAAAGCCCGGAATTGTTACAAAGAACCCTTTCTAATCCTTCCTTTCCACTACACCGTCATATGTTCTAATGATTGCGTATTCAACCCACATCGCAAGGAGGTTTGCCGTGGCATTGAAAAGACTTTCGTTTGATGATGAGGATAACGCTGATCCTGCGGATATTGATGATGACAGCGTATTAGCCGATGGCATGATTCCAGATAGCCGGATCGTGGGATTGATTGACGAATTGGAAGAAAGCTGTGATGAACTTGATGCCGAGGATGAGGACGATGAAATCGTAGCGGATCCTCAGAAATTGCAGTAAGCGCTGCGATCACGCCGAGGATCCGCATTGACGGTGAAACAGCCTGATTGCGTTTCACCTCCGTAATGCCTTTATCCTCAATCGGATTGATCCGAGCACACGCAATTACGTCCCTGTTTCTTGGCGCGGTAAAGCTGTTGATCCGCTTGGGAAATCAACTCATCCAGCGATACGTTAGTCACGAAGGTATGGGCGACGCCAAAACTGGCGGTAAATAAAAGCTTTTCACCTTTGACGCTTGTCAGTTGAATCGCGTTGATTTTGTTACGCATCCGTTCCGCAATGGCAATCGCATCGGCCAAACGGGTTTCCGGCAGAAAAACCAGAAACTCCTCGCCTCCCCAACGCGCCAGGATATCCCCGCTGCGCGCTTCTTTCTGCAATGTTTCCGCCAGTTGCACCAAAACCCGGTCCCCCAGGGCATGACCGTACGTGTCATTGAGCAACTTGAAATTGTCGATATCCAGCATGATGACGGAGGTGCTGCTCTTGCTGCGTAACCCCATGGCCCAGATCGGTTGAACATACTTATAAAAAGACCGCCGGTTATTCAGATTGGTCAACGAATCGATACCGGCCATTTTCTCCGCCAGCAATTTCTCGTTCTGATTGATATTAAAGCGTTCGGCCAATGCCAGCGCCAGTAAAATGGCGTCCATCATCATGCCGATATCGGTCGCCCGGTAAGTCCATTCGTTAAACGGAATCAATCCCCAGACAGCATTGGCGGTAATCGCACCGCCGCATATCGTAAAAATAGACGCCAGCAGAAAATACTTGGCGAATTGATTACCGGCTTGCAGTGAAATGACGCCCAGCACGATCGAAGAAATATAGAAAAAGAAGATGAACACCAGCGCTACCAGCAACGACACGACAAACTCACCAGCCAACATCGCCAACAACATGAGCGCGCAAAAAACAGCCGAGCTGGCAATGATAAAGCGATATACACGGGGCCAAGCAGTTTTGATATTGAGAAATTGCAATGCGAATGCAAATCCACTTACCGTACAAGCCATAATCAATACCGGATTGGCCCATTTTTGCCATTGCGGCGATTCCGGCCACAACCATTGATAACCATGACCGGTATAAGCGGTGTTCAACAGCAGAAAGAACAGCAGATAGAGCGAATAAAACAGATACGGGCTGGTGCGCAATCCAACATAAAGCATCACATTGTAAGCAACCAAAGCCAGAATCACGCCGTACATGAAACCATAGCTGTACGCTTGCCATTGATTTCTATCCGCCAGCGCTTCGTTGCTGATGAAATAAAGCGGCAAAACCATGTCGTCATCGGATTCCACCCGGATCAACACAGTCGTCTCACCGGCGCTAAAATCATGACCGGTGACAAAAAACCGGTGATCAAGCGGACGCTGGGAAAATTGCAAACTGTCTCCCGTATGATAGCTGCCGGTCAGCTCGTCCTGCTGTAAAAAATAAATATCGACTTTATCCAGCCAGGAATTTTCCAACAGAAGATTCCGGCGCACCGCGTTTTGTCCATCGTTTCTGACGTTAAATGCCAGCCATACCGGTTTTGCACCGATCCCGAAATTGATGACGGAATTGGCGGACTGTGCAAACCGGCTGTCTCGATACGCTACCAGGGCATCCTGCATGCCCCAACGAGTATCTTTATCCTGATAAACCCGGATATGCTGACCGATCGCTTCCTTGTACTCCGCCGCCACATCGATTTCAGCATGCGCCGACCAGCTCCCGAACGTTGACATGAGCATCATGATTAACAGTGCGAATAGGTTCTTCATGAAACACTCGTTGTGACGGTTAAGGATGGGATAAATACATAGCACGCGGATTGAACACAGAGTAGCCTCATTATGCCGAAGGGAGCGATAGTAAATTACAATCTATAAAAATTGCAGATTATACCCCTTCTCCACGATACGAAAAAATTCGTATCCATAAACCATTCATTTCCTGCAGACTCTACAAACCCAACAGACGCAAAAGTATCCAGCATTTTTTTCGGGTTATAAAAAGTTTGATTATGCTGTAACAAAAGCATGTTATCTTCACGGTATACCTGACTATTTATAATCATTACGATGAATCCAACTACTATACAGTTCATCGCCGCGGCGTTATTCGCTTTGGCGATCATTCACACCTTCTCAACCAAATTCTTTGAACATCTGGCGCATCGCCAGCCGCAACACGCCGGTATCTGGCATTTGCTGGGTGAAGTGGAAGTGGTGTTCGGTTTTTGGGCGATGGTCTTGATCCTCTTTATATTCGCTGCAAACGGGCAACAGGAAGCCATAACTTACCTCGAATCCCGTGATTTCACCGAGCCGATGTTCGTATTCGTCATTATGGTGATTGCCGGAACGCGCCCGATTCTGGATTTTGCGGCGGCCTCTGTTCGAAGCGCGGCCATTGTTTTGCCGGTAAACACCGGCACAGCAATGTACTTTCTATTGCTGGCCTTTGTCCCGCTGCTCGGTTCATTCATTACTGAGCCTGCCGCCATGACTCTGGCAGCGTTGATGCTACGCGACACCTTATTCAGCAAGGAAGTATCGACTCGCTTGAAATATGCCACGGTCGGTGTGTTATTTGTCAATATCTCAATCGGTGGCACATTAACACCCTTTGCCGCACCACCGGTATTGATGGTAGCCGGAAAATGGAACTGGGATATCTGGTTTATGATGACAACTTTCGGCTGGAAAGCGGCATTGGCCGTTGCTGTCAATGCGCTTGCGGTAACCTGGTTATTCCGCCACGAGCTCGGACATGTCAGTCAGAAGGACACAGTCGCAGCATCGCAAACTCCTGTACCGGTGGTATTGATACATATCATTTTTCTTGCACTGGTTGTATTGTTCGCGCACCATCCTGCAGCATTTATGGGCATTTTCCTGTTCTTCCTGGGATTTACTGCCGCCTATCAGCAGTATCAAAGTCCATTGATTTTACGTGAGGCGCTGCTGGTTGCTTTCTTCTTGGGAGGATTGGTGGTATTGGGCGGGCAACAACAGTGGTGGCTGCAACCATTGTTACTGGAAATGGATGATACCGCGGTCTTTTTTGGCGCTACGGCATTAACTGCCGTCACGGACAATGCCGCGCTCACTTATCTGGGTTCACTGGTTGAAGGACTCAGTGAGGAGTTCAAAATCGCATTGGTTGCCGGTGCGGTAACCGGAGGCGGGTTGACAGTTATTGCCAATGCGCCGAATCCGGCGGGCTTTGCGATTCTAAAAGGCAAATTTCATGAGCAATCCATACATCCGCTGGGCTTATTAATCGCCGCACTGCCGCCAACCATAGTAACTATCATTGCGTTTCGCGTACTCTAAATAAAAACAGCGCTGCAAACCATCTTGCAGCGCTGTTTATCAAAAGGGAATTAAGCTTCTTTGGCCGGGCTTTGCAAAGTATCCACTAAAGGTAGCGGTTCCGGCTGATTCTGTTCCGGTTCATTTTTCTTATCCGGCATATCGTCAAACCAGCGATAAATCATCGGCATTACCACCATCGTCATCACCGTCGCGGTCATTAATCCAAATATGACTACGATTGCGAGCGGCTTTTGCACTTCGGAACCCAGCCCTGTTGCTGTCAAAAAGGGCGCCAAACCAAGCACCGTTGTAGCAGCTGTCATCATGACGGGGCGAAAGCGTTGCGCGCAGGCTTTTCTGGCAGCTTCTTGCACGCTGAAACCTTTCTCGCGCAACTCGCGTAGAAATGAAATCAGCACCACACCGTTCAAAATGGACGTCCCCCACACGGCAATAAAACCTACCGATGCTGGTACCGATAAGTATTGACCGGTTACAAATAGCCCGACTATTCCACCGACCGATGCAAACGGCAGTGCCAGATAAATGAGTATAGCCATTTTGATCGAGTTAAATAGCATGAACAGCAGGAAGAAAATTGCGGCTAACGTTATCGGTACAATGATCGATAGTTTCGCCATCGCACGTTCCATGTTTTCAAACTGCCCGCCCCAGGCAAAATAGTAGCCTGGTGGTAATTTAATTTCTTTAGCAGTCCGCTGCTGTAACTCAGCGACAAAACCGCCCAGATCGCGTTCATGCACATTGGCGCCGACAACCACACGGCGTTTAGCAAACTCGCGCGAGATAATCGCGGGACCATCGATTACTTTAATTTCCGCAACCGCACTAAGCGGCACCAGCATGCCGCCGGCTCCCATTCCACCCCGTGCGCCATCAATGGCCGGTCTGAGCAGCAATTCCTTGATAGATTCCACATCATGGCGGAACTCTTCCGGGAATCTCAGCAACAGCGTAAAACGCCGCTCTCCCTCGAAAACCTGGGTGACTGCTTTGCCACCCACGGCAGTGGCAATCATTTCATTGACATCCGATACATTCAGGCCATGACGGGCAATCGCACGACGGTCGATATTGATGGTTAATTCCTGCTGTCCTGACAAGCGCTCAATACGGATATCACGGGCACCACGGGTAGATTTGACGATACGCGCGACTTGTTCGGACAATTTACGTAATTCTTCCAGGTCATCACCAAAGATTTTTACCGCGACTTGCGAGCGCACCCCGGTAACCATCTCATCCACCCGTTGCGCAATAGGCTGCGAAATCACGATATTGACGCCCGGCAGCACAGTCAGCGATTTACGGATATCCTCTTCGATTTCCGCCTGGGTGCGGCCCGATCCAATCAGATCGAGATTGGCAATCGGATCGGATTCGTTTTGCGAGGCCGGATCGGCAGGCGTATCGCCGCGGCCCAGTTTGGAAACGACCGATTTAACACCGGGGATCGCGGCAATCGCTTTCATGGCCTCCGTTTCAATTTTAATGGCTTCGTCCAAAGAAATCGACGGGGCGCGAATAATCACCGGAGTGATAGACCCCTCCTTCATGATCGGAATAAACGATTTGCCGAGTAACGGAAACAGTGCAAAAGCTGCTATCAGTGCGGAAATTGCGATGATCATGGTTTTCTTCTGATTGCGGCTTGCCAAATCGTAAATGTACAGATAGGCATTTTTCATCACAGCGATGATTTTGGTGTCTTGTTCGCTGCCGCCTTTTAGCAGATAGTCGCACAACACGGGTGACAGCAATAGCGATACCAGCAACGCGATAAACAACGAAATCGAAATCGTCACCGCCAATGGACTGAAGGTTTTTCCTTCCATGCCTTCAAGCGTCATCAACGGAAGAAATACCAGCACGGTAACGATTAAGCCGAAAATAACCGGCGTACCCACCTCAGCTGTCGCATCCACGATTACATTGAACTTGGATTTTCCGGTGTCTTTGGCTTCTCCCAAGCGCTGATAAATATTCTCAACCACGACCACCGTCGGATCGACCATCATACCGAGCGCAATGGTCAATCCGCCGAGTGACATTAAATTGGCAGGCATGCCGTAATGATTCATCACCAGAAAAGTAATCAGCGGCGTGATAATCAGCGTGAAACACACGACAAAACTGGTGCGCAAGGTACCGAGAAAAAGCGATAACACTACAATTACCAGAATTAAGGACTCTATCAAGGTGCTTTGCACCGTACCTAATGCGGCATCGACCAGATCGGTACGATCGTAAAACGGTACGATCTGCAAGCCGCCGGGCAGGATCCCGCCTTCATTAATCTCTTTGACTCTTTCCTTGATCCGACCGACGATTTCCTTGGCATTACCACCGCGCAACATCATCACGATACCAGCGACCGACTCCGTGTCACCGTTCTTGATGCTAGCGCCCTGGCGCACTTCCCCGCCAAAGGTCACATGTGCAACGTCACGCACATAAACCGGTACGCCGTCCATTTCTCTGAGTACGATATTGCGGATATCTTCCAAACTGGCAATCAGGCCCACGCCGCGAATCAGATATTGTTCATATTGCAATGACAATATGTTGCCGCTGGCATTGGCATTATTACTCGCCAAAGCGCGATTCACATCGGTCAACGTCAGGTCGTAGTGCCGCAGCTTATTCGGATCGGCGTACACTTGGTATTCCTTGACATGTCCTCCGATAGAATTGACCTCCGCTACCCCTCGGATAGAGCGTAGCATCGGACGCACGACCCAATCCTGAACAGTGCGCCGCTCCATCAATTCTTCTTCGGTTAACGTTCGCTTACCATCATCCGGGTGTTCAATCGTATATTGATAAACTTCACCCAGACCGGTAGAAACGGGTCCAAGCACCGGTGTGATGCCGGGTATCAAACGTGGCGTGACATCTATAATGCGTTCCATCACTAACTGTCGCGCAAAAAACACATCGGTCTGATCGGTAAATACCAGCGTGATTAGCGACAATCCGCTTTTGTTCATCGAGCGCATTTCGACCAATCCCGGCAGACCGGTCATGGCAATTTCCACCGGTACGGTCACCAAGCGCTCCATTTCTTCGGGGCTGCGGCCGATTGCTACCGTAGCCACTTGCACTTGAATGTTGGTAACATCCGGAAATGCATCCACAGTCAGTGTTTTAATCGCTCCAACACCGGCAGCACACAATATCAACCCAATAATCAACACCAGCAAACGCTGGTTAAGCATTGCACGAACGATCGCAGTCATAACCGGCTACTCCAATTCAGCAAGCTTGCGCTCGCTGTCTAAATGAAACGCACCGGCGGTCACAATTCGTTGATCGATCGTAAGTCCTTTTAGCACGGGCCGTAAAGTAGCCACTTCTTTATCTAGTTCAACCGGCACGCGCTGAAAATGGTTATCGCTGATTGCGGTAAAGACATAGTCCTGATTCAATTCTCGAACCACGGCCGATTCAGGAACAACCAGTACTTTGTGTTGCGGATCCCTGATGTGCATATTTGCCAGCATATCCGGCTTCAGTTTACGCTCAGGATTTTCCACCATCACCCGTGTCATGACTGTTCGCGTCAGGCGATTGACGGTATCCGAAACAAAAATGATGACACCATCCAGAAAATGTGGCCCCAATGCAGGCACATTGATTTCCACATGCTGCTCCAATTCGACATCACGCGCGATTTGCTCGGGCACATCACCAACCACCCAGACATGCGAAAGATCGGCAATCTGAAACAGAGGATCGGCAGGCTGTACTATTTGACCTACAATCACGTTACGTGCAATCACGTAGCCTTCCCGGGTAGCCTTGATATCCAACCAAGGCAAGATTTTCCCATTTTTCTTGAGCTCCTTAAATTCCGCATCGCCCATGCCAAACAACCTGAGTTGATCAATTGCCGCACCCAATTCGGCTTGAGCAATTTCCAGCTCGGATTGCCGCCGTTCCACTTCAGCCAGCGGTATAGCGTCAGCAGTCAATAAATGGCGCGCACGCTCAAGCGCTTTGGTGGTGACCACCACGCGCGATAAAGCGCGCAAATAAGCCAGTTGAGAATTGGTTAAATCAGGACTGGTGATGCGGGCCAGTTTTTGCCCTGGTTTGACGTAGTCGCCCAGGATGACAAACAATTCAACGACACGCCCTGTCACATAGGAACCAATTTGCGCCGTTCTTTCTTCATCGACTTGAACCCGGCTCGGCACTTGGATTTTATCAGCCAGATCGACCAGGAATGGCTGTCCGATTTGCAATCGGCTCAATACTTCCGGGCGGGCGGTAATGCTATTGAAGTCTCGTTCTTCAGCCGGTTCTTGCTGAACTTTATCAGCGGAGTCAGTGGATTCGGTTTTATCACATCCTGTCAGCAACAAAGTAATAGCGACTGTAAAACCGGTAAAAATTATTTTGAAATTCATTCTGGGACTAACTCCTTGGGATAGTGAGCGCGTAGACGGTCAATTTCAGCGGCAGCGGTCTGTAGCTCAAAACGTGCCTGCATGGAATCGCTCAAGATTCCCCGGAGAATACGTTGCGAATCCAAAAATTCGATTAACCCGCGTTCACCGAACCGGTAGGCGGTTTGCGCGACTTGCACCACATTTTCCGCTTCCTTGATCAAACCACCTTCGAATAAATCCACGCGCCTTTGTGCAATCTGTAAGGCTTGCCAGGCTGCTTCAAATAGCTGACCGATTTCATAGCGGCGAAATTCAAGTGTTTCCCGTATGCGCGCGGAGTCATAAATAGCAGTGTCAATTTCCCCGCGGCGGCGATACCAGATCGGGATTCTGACGCTCGCGCCGGCAATATTGGAGGTGAATTGCGCGTCTTGATAATTGGTGTACAACACGTTGATCTGCGGCAGTACTGAAGCTTTTTCCTGGGAGATTCGATGACTGGCGCGTTCCTGTTCCGCCTGCAGCCGCACTACTTCCGGATTAACCTTGGGTACTTGCTCACGCAGTTCCGCTAATGGCGGCAGCAGGATGGGATCTTTCAATGAGCCGCTAATCTCAAAATCAATTGGAATCGCGCCAGCCGTCAATTGCAGCAACATCACCCGGGCGCGCTGCGCGGTCAGGTGCGCTGCCTGCGCACGATTTGCCGCGCTTTGCAATTCGGTTTCAGCACGAATCAATTCAAACCGCGCTACTTCGCCTCTTTCAACATTGGCGGCAATTCGATTCCGCAAATTTTCCAATAATTCGTAAATACTCTGCTCGATCGTCGCTTGTTCCAGGCGCAGCATCAGCTCATAGGCTCTCATACGCAGCTGCGCCGCCAAATCGGCGCGCACTTGGTCTAAACTGGCGCGGCTTGCATCCACGACAGATTCCGATGCATCAATGCGGGCACTCCGCATAAATGGATTCTCGATCGGCTGATTGACCGTCAATGAGCGTTGCATCGAAGTGGGTCCAGTAACAGCAAGCGAATAGCGATTGCTATCGGGCCCAGCGGTTACGGTTACTTCCGGATTCAGGAATGCTGATGCCGCGACCACGCCAGCTTTGGCCATATTGACCTGCGAACGCGCAGCCTGAACGAGACCATTGGCTTCCAGTCCTATGCGTTGTATTTCTTCGATTGTAAGCTTGGCTTTGGATTGTCCTAATGCGGGCAGCGGTGAAATGGTTAAGAATATACTTAACACCAAATAAAAAGACGGGGAAATCTGCATAAGTTCCTTTCAATTATTACGACAACATTATCTTTTTCACATATTTTTCACGCAATTTTCACATAAAATTAACTACTAATTATCATATATGAAATTTAAGATTTAGTACTCTTAATAACAGGAGCAATGAATTTCTTCTTGTTATTTTTACAACCATCAATGAGTTAAGGACAATTTTGATTGTCAGCTACCGGTTATTTAAGCAAAACAATCCTGAATAATTGCTGAACGATGACATTTATCCCAATGTACTCCAGACCACTTAACCGTTATTTATCCCGGATAAAAATCTTACTGCTGATTTCCGGCTTCTTAGTCATTGTCTGGCTTGTTACCGGTTTATCTTGGCGGCTATACGAGCTTCGAGACAATGACTCCAATCGTGGCGCCATCTTGAGCGGCACCGATAAATTTGGCGGCCGGTTTTCCCGGACTGTTTATCTTGATCAAGGCTGGTCCGCTGCAGATAGTCTGTGGTTCTACACTGCAACGCAAGGCTCCAATTTATTACCGTACAGTTTCTTCCTGGTACTGGAGCAATCCGGTTCGTCCGCTTTGTTCCGTGCGGATAAAAACATTGATAAGTACGGTTATCTGCCGCAGCGCCAAACCAGCAGTAATCCGGATGGTTTGCCTGCCGGAATGGTGCGCGATGAATATCAAGGCAAAGCGTACATGGGATTTACCTGCGCAGCCTGCCACACGACCCAGATCAATTACCAGGGTACCGGAATCCGCATTGATGGCGGCCCGGCATATTCCGATATGGAAACATTCATGATCGATCTGGCCGAAGCTTTGTATGCCACTCTGAAAAATCCGGAAAAATTGCAGCGCTTTGTAGCGAATGTATTGCAGCAAGGTCATTACAATCATGTGGACGATGTTCAAGCCGATCTCAAGCAATATGCGCAACGCATCAAAACTTACACCATCGTCAACAGCCCACGCGACACTCAGCGCCCATTGACACGTTATGGCTATGCCCGTCTGGATGCCTTCGGGCGCATTTATAACCGCGTGCTTGAACACCTCATGAGTACACAGCAAATGCGTGAATTGCTTACCGGATTACTTACCCCGGAAGAGCTGGCGCAAGTCATGGCAGACATGGAGCCTGTTCTCAGCAGCAGCGATCGCGACCATATTGTCGAACGGACCCAGATACACCTGACCGGCAAACAAAGCATTCAACTGCGCAATAAAATCTATAATCCGGCCGATGCGCCGGTCAGTTATCCGTTTCTGTGGGATGTGCCGCAGCACGATTACATTCAATGGAATGGCCGGGTCGATAACAGCGGATTGGGACCGATGGCGCGCAATGCCGGTCAATTGATCGGCGTATTCGGCACGCTCGATTGGCAGGAAAAAGACGGCTTTACCTTATCCTCAGTATTAGGCGGACAGGGATTCGGCTCCAAACATATCGATTTTCAATCTTCAATTGATATCCGCAATTTGCGCCGGGTGGAGAATCATTTGCGCAAATTAAAATCACCACAGTGGCCAGAACATATCCTACCCCAAATCGATACCGCACGAATGACCCGGGGCGCCGAATTATTTTTACACTATTGTTCCGCTTGTCATAGTCAAATTGACCGTGCCGCCCCCGATCGCCGCGTTGTCGCTCAAATGATCGATGTGTCTCTGGTCGGAACCGATTCAAAAATGGCGGAAAACGCCATTGCATTTACCGGCTATAGCGGTATCTTGCAGAATCAATATGTTAGCGTCGGCGTGGGAAATATACTGTTGCAACAACAGGCACCCGTGGTCGCGCTGCTCACCGCCGCAACCCGCAATGTAGTGACAACCCCCGATAGAGATAAATGGTTTGCCCGGCGATGGATTGAACGATCATTCGATTTTGCTTACACTTTTTTTGACAACGAAGTACGGTCTTCGCTGAAAAACGGCCACTACACGCCCGACACCACCATGCATCCCTTCGCCTCGGCCATGGCGTATAAAGCCCGCCCGTTGAATGGCATCTGGGCAACTGCCCCTTACTTGCACAACGGCTCGGTACCGACACTGTACGATCTGCTGCTGCCGAAAAAAAGACCGGATGATCCGGTAGAAGGTGAATACCGCCCGGATGAGTTCATGGTCGGATCGCGCGAATTTGACCCGGATAAAGTGGGATTCAAATCGGCGGGTTATGACGGTTTCCTGTTCCGCACCAGCCTTTGGGGTAATCACAACAGCGGCCATGAATATGCTGCCGGCCGCACACCGTTACCGGATGGAACACTGTTGCCTGCGTTAACCAAGGAACAACGGCTGGATCTGCTGGAATATCTTAAATCTTTATAAGAACACGGAAAGCAATCTGTCTTAACTGCTTAGAATCCGATATTCATCGAGATCGGCACCATCAGATTGCAAATGTCAGTTTCCGCGCAGGCAAAACAATCTCTTGCACTACAGCGGATTCCTGTGGATGGATTACTTCTTCCTCCGGTTCTATTTTCAAACGATTGCCGGATGCGAATGCCATGATAAATTGATAGGCGGCCGGATCGGCATCTTGCAGTATCTTTTCCACTCGCACACCTATCTTGCCTTGGTATATGACCGGCTGAGCATAATTCGAATACACCCATCGCCCCCGGTTATCGTAGCTGGCCAACGCGCCGCACAGCCGCTCCGCCCAATCACTGGGACGGAATGGCCGCCCCTCGGGGGTAATGCCTAAAATGAGGAAAGTTTCAGACTCGGCTTGCATACACAAAACCACATCGAGAAGAAAAATTAAGCGGATTTAAGAATGGAATAAATCGATGCCATAATGGTTTCTTGCGCTGGCATGCCAGCATGCTGTGAGCAAATTTTTTGTAAGCACGGCTTAGATTCATCATGAGCACCTTCTTTCCTTTTTAATCCAGATGCTTATATCGGCACCAGCGGAGAAAAATAGAGAGCGCCGATAGCACATGCTGAAAAATTGCGATGGAATTAAACGGGGAAATTAGAATCTGATGACTTCACCACTGAAATAGCACACAATTCAACCTAGGTTTGATCTATCTCATTTATCGGGCTGAATCCAATGAACATGATGACAACGCTTACAACCGCAACGTTTTCCCGAGCTCTATTATCCCGCCAGGAATCGAAGTGCTAGCACGCGTTCCACGCCCTCTATTACTTGCCGCAGTCATGAGTCAGCTCATCTGGCTCAGCGCTTGCGCCAATCTTCCTTATTATGCGCAGGCTGTGGACGGGCATTTCGGTGTCATACACCGTTCGCAACCGATCAGTAAAGTGATTGCGAATCCAGATATCGATCCGAAGTTGAAGCATTCACTCACCAAGGTGGTGCAGTTGCGTGAGTTTGCCAGCCGTGAATTAAAGCTGCCGGACAATCTGAGCTATACCAGTTATGCCGATTTAGAGCGTCCATTTGTGGTGTGGAATGTTTTTGCAGCCCCCGAACTCTCCGTCAAACTGAAAGAATGGTGCTTTGTACAGGTCGGTTGCGTTAACTATCGCGGTTTTTTCTCGCAAGCCAGCGCCGAGCGCTACGCGGAAGAACTCCGCAAGGAAGGTTATGACGTGCATGTTGGTGGAATCCGCGCTTATTCCACGCTGGGTTGGTTCAGCGATCCGGTCTTGAATACTTTTATCGGTTACTCGGAAATGGATCTGGCGCGTTTGATTTTTCACGAACTGGCGCATCAGGTCATGTATGTGTCCGGCGACACTGTTTTCAACGAATCCTTTGCCACTGCGGTGGAACATGAAGGCGTCAAGCGCTGGTTTGAGCGCGGCGGCACAGCCACGGAACAAATTGCTTTAGCCGCGCGGCAGGAAAGAGAAACCATCTTTACCGGTTTGATACTCAAGCATCGCAAACGCTTGCAAGAACTTTTTCAGTCGGACTTGAGTGACACTGAAAAACGGACACGCAAGGCGCATATCTTCGACGAATTACGTGCCGAATTCCTGCACTTGAAAGCCGGAAAGAACGATCTCAGCAGTTACGACCGATGGTTTGCGCAATCGTTAAATAATGCCTTGCTGGCAACGGTTTCGATTTATACGCAATTGCTACCGGCATTCCAGGGCATTCTGAAACAACATGACCGGGATATGGAACGATTCTTCGATACGGTTACAAAACTGAGCAAGCTACCGAAGCATGAGCGGAATTCGATACTGCAAAAAGCTGCCGAAAGCAATCAATCCTGGAAAACCGCAGAACAATAATCTTCACACTCCATTCCACACCCCTTATTCACGCACTATGCCACCCGAAGAACAACAAACCGTAACCCGGCCGGAACCCGTATCTTTCACGGAAGCATTCGTTTATTGGCTGAAACTGGGTTTTATCAGCTTTGGCGGACCGGCCGGGCAGATCAGCATGATGCACCAGGAATTGGTCGAGAGACGGCGCTGGATTTCCGAGCAGCGCTTTTTGCATGCACTGAATTACACCATGGTGCTGCCCGGCCCGGAAGCCCAGCAACTGGCAACTTACATCGGCTGGTTGATGCACGGCACCTGGGGCGGTATTGTGGCCGGTGCGTTGTTTGTGCTGCCATCGCTTGTGATTCTGATCATTCTGACGTGGATCTACCTGGTTTACAGTGAAATACCGGCTGTCGCGGGTATTTTGTATGGCATCAAACCCGCGGTCACGGCGATCGTGCTTTTCGCGGCTTACCGCATCGGTTCGAGAGCGTTAAAAAACAATCTGCTGCGCGCCATTTCGGTCGCGGCATTCATCGCCATCTTTGCATTCAACATTCCCTTCCCCTATATCGTGTTGATAGCGGGCTTGATCGGATACATCGGATCGCATTATCTGCCGGATAAATTCAGAGCAGGCGGGCATCACGAAAAATCAAAAAATTCGTATGGCCCAGCCTTGATTGACGACGACACCCCTATTCCGGAACACGCCCTATTCCGGTGGGGCCAATTCATACTGCTGATCGTCATCGGATTGTTCATCTGGAGCGGCGTCATGCTGTTGCTGGCCATGCAATATGGCTGGGATGGCACACTGACACAAATGGGCTGGTTTTTCACCAAAGCAGCGCTCATGACATTTGGCGGCGCTTACGCGGTGCTGCCATATGTCTATCAAGGCGGCGTCGAGCATTATGCATGGTTGAATCCGGCACAAATGATCGATGGATTGGCGTTGGGTGAAACCACACCCGGCCCGTTGATCATGATCGTCGCGTTTGTCGGTTTTGTCGGCGGCTGGACTAAAGCGCTTTTCGGACCGGATTTGCTGATATTAGCGGGAATTTGCGGCGCCGCTGTGGCGACATTATTCACATTTTTACCGTCTTTTCTTTTTATTCTTTTGGGCGGCCCGGCGGTGGAAGCAACCCGTCACGACCTGAAATTTACTGCACCGTTGACCGGCATCACGGCTGCGGTGGTCGGCGTTATTGTCAACCTAGCGATATTCTTTGCTTACCATGTCCTGTGGCCGCAAGGATTCGATGCTGGATTTGAATGGTTTTCCGCCTTGATCGGCGCTTGCGCATTTGTCGCTTTATTCAACTATAAAGCAGGAATTGTTACGGTCATCTGCGCCTGCGCCGCTGTAGGCCTAGGATATACTTTGCTGCTGAATTGAGTCTTCGGTCAAATCTTTGTATTGCTCCCTTATCGCGATACTCGCCGTCAGCTGCACCATCAGGGATTCATGACTGGACAGTAAACCGGCGCCCATTTGCGCATGATTACGCATTCCCTCCCATTCCATATAAAATTCCGGATATTCTGATTAAGAAGGATTCAACATGAGCGAACCCACCATTCATTGCCCCAACTGCGCAACGGAAATCAAACTCACCGAATCTCTGGCCGCTCCCCTGATACAAGCCACGCGGAAAGAATATGAATCGAAAATGGCGCAAAAAGAAGCGGACGTGTCCAAACGCGAAGCCACGCTCAAAGCCCAGCAGAAGTCTCTGGAAGACGCGCAGAAGACCATTGATGAGCAAGTTGCCAGCAAATTGAAGGCAGAACGCGCACTGATTGCCGCCGAAGAAGCCAGGAAAGCAAGATTGGCAATGGCAACCGACTTGGAAGCGAAATCAAAAGAACTGGCCGAATTGCAGGAAATTCTCCAGCAACGCAACCACAAACTGGAAGAAGCGCAAAAAGCACAGGCCGATTTGATCCGGAAACAGCGTGAACTGGACGATGCCAAACGGGAATTGGATTTAACCGTCGAAAAACGCGTGCAGGAATCGATCACTCTGGTTCGTCAAAAAGCCAAGCAAGAAGCCGAAGACGGTCTCCGGCTCAAAGTCAGTGAAAAAGAAGAACAGATTGCGTCAATGCAGCGGCAGATTGAGGAATTGAAGCGCAGAGCCGATCAGGGTTCGCAACAACTCCAAGGCGAAGTTTCGGAACTCGAACTGGAAGCCACGCTACGGCTCAAATTTCCGCTGGATAGCATCGAGCCTGTTGCCAAAGGCGAATTCGGCGGCGATGTGCTGCAGAGAGTCATGGGGCCGCTGGGACAATGGTGCGGGGCGATTCTGTGGGAATCCAAGAGAACCAAGAATTGGAGTGACGGCTGGCTGGCAAAACTACGCGGCGATCAGCGCAGCGCGAAAGCGGAAATAGCGGTGCTGGTATCCAGCACATTACCGAAAGACATCGAAACATTCGGTCAAATCGATGGTGTCTGGATTACCGAACCTCGTCTGGCGCTGCCACTTGTCATCGCCCTGCGCCAATCCCTGATCGAGATCGCCAGCACACGGCAAATCCAGGAAGGGCAGGAAACCAAAATGGAATTGGTCTATCAGTATTTGACCGGACCAAGATTCAAACATCGCATCGAAGCCATTGTCGAGAAATTCTCCGACATGCAGGCTGATCTCGACAGAGAACGCAAGACCATGACGCGGCTCTGGGCCAAGCGGGAAATGCAAATTCAGGGCGTCATTGAATCCACCGTGGGTATGTATGGCGATTTGCAAGGCATTGCAGGACGCGCATTGCCAGCCATTGAGGGATTGGAGCTACCGCTGCTGGATTTGAAAGACCCCGGAAACGAGCCCTAGCCAGCAACCAGCTACTTCATGTTTATTGCAACACCCCTCTTAATCCCGCACACCGCAATAGTTTCAGGAAATTTCATCCGACCGGCCGGGATAAACCCAGTAAGAAAATTTACTCGAGTATCTAAAGAAATTTAACCAGCTTTCGTTAAAAAAGCGTACTTGTCACGCCACATGATAAAAAATGAGTTTATCGATTAATACCAATCTAGGAGCGCTGAATAGTTCGCGGTATCTATCCGCGACTACAAACGATCTCGGCCGTTCATTGGAACGGCTGTCATCGGGTATGCGGATTAACAGCGCCAGGGATGATGCGGCGGGCCTCGCCATCTCGGATCGTATGACATCGCAAATTCGCGGCTTGAATCAAGCGACAAGAAATGCCAGCGATGGAGTCTCTATGCTGCAAACCGCCGATGGCGCATTGACTTCGGTGACTTCGGCATTGCAACGCATCCGTGAGCTTTCCATACAAGCAGCGAATTCAACCAATAGTCTCAGCGACAAGAAAGCGTTACATGTAAGAATTTCTAGCGTTGTTTACAGTATTCAGGAGAATACTGTAGATGAACAT
>NZ_QRBZ01000044.1 GCF_009833085.1 Nitrosomonas oligotropha
GTTTGTGTATGTTCATCTACAGTATTCTCCTGAATACTGTAAACAACGCTAGAAATTCTTACAAATAAGGCGATAGTGATATGAGTTAACCGCTAGTTAACTTCCAAGAAATATGAAAATCCATCTTTTTCTAAATGCAGCAGGTATTTTTTCTACTGTGATCAGCGAGATTATTTATTTTTTGTGTGTAAAATTTTTAGCAGAAACCGTACTTTGTCATAAAACCAAATAAATGAATCCACTTTCTGCTTGCCGCTACAATCAAATATTTCTCGTGGCTTTCACCAGCAAATACAGCCCGCCACAATCGTTCACTTTGTAAAACTTATCTCGCGGTTTAGCGTTTCTTAGTGTGATACCGGTGAGCATTTGACGGCATATCAAATGATGCTATCTCTTGATACGATCAATTTCTTAAATTCTTATTAATTACAATGGATTTGATACGATATGAAACTGCTTGAATACTGCTATTGGTGCCGAGAGGGGGAATCGAACCCCCATGATGTCACCATCGCGGGATTTTGAGTCCCGTGCGTCTACCAATTCCGCCATCTCGGCCAAACAATTTGCCTGTTGTGAATAAACAGAAGGCGCAATTATCACTGAAAAGCCGGAGTACAGCAAGCCGCATGGGCGGAAAACATGCTGTGCCGGTATAATAGATGGCATGAAGACTCAGGATTTTGATTTTTATCTGCCCGCCGAATTGATCGCACAATTTCCCGCCGAGCAGCGCACCGGCAGCCGTCTGCTCTATTTGGATAGCAATAACAATCAATGGCAGGACGCGCTATTTTCAAATTTACCCAACTTCCTGTGCACCGGTGATGTCATGGTATTTAACGACACTCAAGTGATTAAAGCGCGCCTGTTCGGCAAAAAAGATAGTGGCGGCAAGGTGGAAGTCATGGTGGAACGGATACTCGATGATCACCATGTTCTGGCAGTTATCCGTGCCAGCCATGCCCCCAAACCGGATTCAACTTTACTGCTGGCGGATGCGATACCGGTGACCGTGATCGCGCGTGAGCAGGAATTTTATACCTTGCGCTTTGAGCATGAAAAAACGATGGCGGAATTGCTGGAATGCTACGGTCAATTGCCGTTGCCTCCCTATATCACCCGCCCGGCGACCGCCGCAGACGAAGCGCGCTATCAGACAATTTACGCAAGAAATGCAGGAGCTGTTGCAGCACCGACTGCGGGACTGCATTTCGATGCAGTCATGATGGATCGATTACGGGCGATGGGCATCATCATTGCCTACGTCACTTTGCATGTCGGCGCCGGAACATTTCAGCCGGTGCGGGTTGAAAATATCGCTGATCACACCATGCACAACGAAACTTACCATATCCCGCAGGCCACCGTGGATGCGATCCGGCAAGCCCGGCTATCGGGAGGGCGCATTCTTGCCGTCGGTACGACATCGCTACGAGCGCTGGAATCCTGTGCATCGTCTCATCATGGCCAATTGATCGCGGGATATGGCGATACGCGGATTTTTATTACGCCGGGCTATCGCTTTCAAGTAGTCGAGCGGTTATTGACCAACTTTCATTTGCCCTGCTCAACACTACTGATGCTGGTCTCGGCTTTCGCCGGCATGGAAAACATCCGGCTTGCTTACCGGCATGCCGTAACTGAGCGCTACCGTTTTTTTAGCTATGGAGACGCCATGCTGATTGAGAAAAAATCATGAAATTTCAGTTACATTCCACCGACAAGACAGCCCGCCGCGGCACCTTGACTTTGGCGCACGGCACGGTTGAAACGCCGGTTTTCATGCCGGTAGGTACTTATGGCGCGGTCAAAAGCATGCCACCCGCCGCACTGCAAGCGACAAACGCGCAAATCATTCTGGGCAATACATTCCATTTATGGCTGCGCCCCGGATTGGAAGTAATCGAAGCGCATGGCGGATTGCATGATTTCATGGGCTGGCGCGGCCCGATACTCACCGACTCCGGCGGGTTCCAGGTATATAGCCTGGGCGATCTGCGCAAAATCACCGAGCAAGGCGTGCATTTCAAATCGCCGGTCAACGGTGACAACTGTTTTCTGTCACCGGAAGAATCGATGCGGATTCAACGTACGCTCAATTCCGATATTGTAATGATCTTTGATGAGTGCACGCCTTATCCGGCAGATGAATCGACCACTCAACTCTCGATGGAGCTCAGTTTGCGCTGGGCGGAGCGCTCCAAACAGGCGCATCATGGCAATCCCAATGCACTGTTCGGCATCGTCCAAGGTGGCATGCACGAACATCTGCGCGATCAATCGTTTGCCGGTTTATATCGCATCGGTTTTGACGGTTATGCGATCGGCGGATTATCCGTCGGCGAACCCAAAACAGACATGCAGCGCATCCTCAAACATACCGCACCGCTGCTACCCGCTGATAAACCGCGTTATTTGATGGGTGTGGGTACACCGGCGGATATTGTGCATGCCGTGGCGCACGGCATTGATATGTTCGATTGCGTACTGCCGACTCGTAATGCCCGCAACGGCTGGCTGTATACGCGTCATGGCATTATCAAATTGCGCAACAGCCGTTACCGGCTGGATACATCGCCTCCGGACGAGCACTGCGGTTGCTACACCTGCCAGCATTTCAGCCGCGCTTATCTGCATCACTTGCAGCGCATCAACGAAATGCTGGGGGCGCATCTGAATACCGTGCACAACTTGTATTATTACCAGCAACTGATGCAAGAAATCCGCAGCGCAATCGAAAACCAACAATTTGAAGAATATGCACAAGAATTTCTGGCATAAGCGGTCATCATGCTAATATGTACCTTTTTTCAGAAAAGGAGAATTTTATGCTGATTAATGATGCATTTGCACAAGCTGCTGCGTCAACGCAAGACAACTCGGACTTGTTAAGCCTGTTACCGATGTTCGGGATACTGGTACTGTTTTATTTTCTGCTGATCCGCCCGCAAGCTAAGCGCGCCAAAGAGCAAAAGCAGATGGTGGAAGGATTGCAGAGAGGCGATGAAGTCATTACCAACGGCGGTATTCTCGGTCAGGTTCTGAATGTCAACGAAGCATATGTGATCATCGAAATAGCACCGGCTATCGAAGTCACCGCGCTTAAATCCTCGGTGCAAACCCTGTTGCCCAAAGGAACACTGAAGAGTATCGAGCCGAAAGGAAAAGCTCAAAAATCCAAAACAACCAAAACAACAACCGCTTCGGAAAACAGCGCCGCCGAAATCACGGAGAGCCAAGCTACTGACGCTGTAAATGTTGACAAGAAATAACCACGCATGCCGTGGCGGAAGGAATCGTTATTAAATTGCTTGCCGTCACATGTCTTTCTTACCTTTTATCATTAATTAATACTTAACTGACACCCATGAACCGCTACGCACTTTGGCAATACTTGATTATTGCGGTTTCACTGCTACTCGGCTTGCTTTATACATTGCCGAATTTTTACGGCGAATCGCCCGCAGTCCAGATTTCCCCTTTACGGACGTCCGCAAGCACTGATACCGCCTTGTTGCAACGCGTTGAAGACGCATTAAAACAAGCCAACCTTGGAACGGATGGAGTGCTCCTTGAAGAAGGAAGCATTAAAGTACGTTTCGCCGATACGGATACCCAAATCAAAGCAAAAGATTTGCTGGAATCGACCCTGGGCAATGACTATATCACTGCGCTGAACTTACTGCCCAATTCTCCCCGGTGGCTGACCGATCTCGGCGCGTTGCCGATGTATTTGGGGCTGGATCTGCGCGGCGGTGTGCATTTCATGCTGGCTGTCGATATGGAAGGCGCACTTGAGAAATCACTGGATCGCTACAACGCTGATATTCGCGGCAGATTGCGGGAACAAAAAATCTCCTATGCCGGCCTGGAAAAACAGGCCAAGAAACTGACTTTGAAATTTCGCGATGCTGAATCGCGCAGCAAAGCGGAAGCTGAGTTAAAGGCGAATTATCCCGATCTTGGTTTCAAGGAAGAGAATGTCGATAGCCGCTATCATCTCGTCGCTACGATTAAACCCGAGGCGCTCGCACGCATGCAAGAGTCAGCGGTGTTACAGAACATCACCACCCTGCGTAATCGCGTTAACGAACTGGGCGTAGCTGAACCCATCATCCAGAAAGCCGGAGTGGATCGCGTCATTGTGCAATTGCCGGGCGTGCAAGATACCGCGAAAGCAAAAGATATTCTAGGTCGGACAGCTACCCTGGAAGTTCGCATGGTCGATGATGAGCACGATCTCGATGCCGCGTTGCGGGGTAAGGTGCCAGCAGGTACCGAGCTATATGAAGAGCGCGAGGGAAGTCCATTACTCGTTAAAAAACAAGTATTATTGACGGGTGAGCATATCACCGATGCGCAACCTGGGTTTGACAAAGATAATCAGCCTGCGGTGCATCTCAATTTGGACAATGGCGGATCGCGCATCTTTAAACAATTAACACGGGATAATGTTGGCAAAAGAATGGCCATTCTGCTGATTGAGAAAAATAAAGCGGAAGTCATCACCGCGCCGGTCATTCGTGAGGAAATCGGCGGCGGGCGCGTGCAGATCAGCGGACGCATGACCAGCAGGGAAGCACGCGATGTCGCGTTATTACTGCGCGCCGGTGCTTTGGCAGCACCGATGGATATCATTGAAGAACGCACGGTAGGACCGAGCCTGGGCGCAGAGAATATTTCCCGCGGCTACAACTCGACCTTATATGGCTTCTTGGGAGTCGCGATCTTCGTTGCCATCTATTACACGGCATTCGGCATGATCTCGGTCGCTGCACTGGCCATGAATCTATTACTGCTGGTTGGTTTATTATCCATCATGCAGGCTACGCTGACATTGCCGGGGATGGCCGCACTGGCCCTGACGGTCGGTATGGCGATCGATGCCAACGTATTAATCAATGAACGGATTAGGGACGAATTACGCGCCGGAGCTTCTCCGCAAATGGCTATTCATACGGGATTCGAGCGAGCCTTCGGCACGATTGTGGATTCCAACGTGACCACCCTCATTGCCGGTATCGCGTTGTTTGCTTTCGGTTCAGGCCCTGTAAAAGGATTCGCAGTAGTACTTTGCTTAGGCATTATGACTTCCGTATTTACCGCCACTTTTGTGACAAGAGGCATAGTCAATCTGATCTATGGAAGCCGCCGCAGACTTGATCATGTTCCGATTGGAAAAATCTGGATACCGGAACAAGATCAGCCTGCTCATAGAACTGCATTAGCCCGGAGCAAAGCAGACGAAGAGTCAACCGATACTCAGAAAAGAATTGCAGAACAGCCTGAAAATAATGCTGAAGTTGCCCAGGAAACTGCTGTTGATGCTCAGGCTGAATCGAGCGAAAAAAAACCGGGTAAGGCTAAGAACAAGCGAAAACCATCTGATACCAAGCAATCTAAAAGCTGATTGATCAGATTTATAAGGAAGTAAATCATGGAATTTTTTAGATTTAATCGTAACATTCCCTTTATGCGATGGAGACGGGTCGGGGCTGTCATTTCAATTGTGACATTTGCTCTATCGGTTTTCTTTATTGCCACAAAAGGACTCAATCTCGGTGTAGATTTCACGGGCGGAACAGTACTGGAGGTCAGTTACAATCAAGCCGCTGATCTCGAGAAAGTCAGAGGCGTACTCACCGGTCTCGGTATGTCTGACGCCAGTGTGCAAAATTTCGGCACTTCTCGTGAGGTTCTAATCCGTTTACCGATTAAACCCGATGTTTCCAGTGCGCAATTGTCGGAAACTGTCATAGATGCATTGAAACAATCGGATTCTTCGGTAGAAATGAAGCGGATGGAATTTGTCGGTCCGCAAGTCGGGGCAGAATTGCTGGAAAATGGTGCGCTTGCCTTGCTATTTGTTTCGCTGGGTATCGTTGCTTACTTGGCAGTCCGGTTCGAGTGGAAATTTGGCTTATCGGGTATTATTGCCAATTTGCATGACGTTGTTATCATCGTTGGCTGCTTTGCTTTCTTTCAGTGGGAGTTTTCGCTCACAGTGCTCGCCGCCATATTGGCCATACTGGGTTACTCCGTTAACGAATCGGTTGTTATTTTCGATCGTATTCGCGAGAATTTCCGTAAATATCGCAAAGCTTCCATTACCGAAGTCATCGACAGCGCCATTACACAAACGATGTCACGTACAGTCATTACCCATGGAAGCACACAAATGGTCGTCATCGCGATGCTCCTGTTTGGCGGTGAGGTACTTCACTACTTTGCACTGGCATTAACCATCGGTATCTGGTTCGGGATTTATTCGTCGATTATGGTCGGCAGCTCAATCATCATGCTTCTGGGCGTCAAACGCGAAGATCTGGTTAAGATTGAGAAAAAACCTTTAGAAAATGATGGCGCGGTTGTATAAGGTTTTACAATCGCACGGATGAATAATTATTAGCATCCGTTAAACCAAAATATAAAACAAAAGGCACAACAGGAAATTTACTGTTGTGCCTTTTGTATTTTTTGAATGACTATCTATTCTTATCAAGCAGCATTCGATTTACGTTTCCGCAAGAAGAAGAAAGCGGCAACGGCGAGCACCAGCACAACCGGTGCAATAA
>NZ_QRBZ01000045.1 GCF_009833085.1 Nitrosomonas oligotropha
GGTCAATCGGGTACGTTTGTGTATGTTCATCTACAGTATTCTCCTGAATACTGTAAACAACGCTAGAAATTCTTACAGCTTATTCTTTGACGGTGAGAAATTGAAAATCTATGCTGCCGCTATCAAACATGTCCAGCCCACTGTCGACTTCCCTTTCTGCTTCTAGCCAATCGCGCAGGGCATCTATCTCATTGCCCGTGAAGCCGCGCTTCTCGGCACGGAAATAAGCCGCGGTGGCGATCATTTCCTGGCGGTCAACCGGTTCTGCTGAATTTAAGACTTGATTGGCGAGTATCCGCTCTTCACTTTTTGATAACCTGGTTCCGGATTTCTTGGTTTCTCCTTCGCTGACTTTACTTGGCATTTGATAATCCTCCTTGAGCAGGATATTGATTCGTACTTGAAAGATGAGATTGATAAAAATCTTTATCAATTGATTATCGTAGTGAAACTTTGCAAAAAAATAAGTCAGAAAATACTTATTTTTAACTAAGTAAATGCTTAGATATTGACAGCGTTTTTATTGTTGCGGCTGTTAAAACCGTCGTTATTCCGCGTGTTTTCAGCCGAGCCAAGAATTTCGCAGATGCTTTTAAATTCGCTGCGGATGGTAGCGGGCGTTCTTTTCAGGTGAGCAGCAAGCCGTCTGCAATCGGTCGTTTCCAGGACAAGGCTGGCTTCGAGCAGTTGATACAGAACCGGGGGCAGCATTTGCTCGGTATCGATTGCACCGATGAGTTGCGCGGCATGCATTTTCGCGCGCCGCAATTGACCCGACTCGTAGAAGGAATAATTGTTTTTTTGTTTGTAAAGATGACTAATGGCGTTAAAGTTATCGAGAGTTTCAGCGTGCATCATTTGAATTTACTCCTCACATTAGGCGATATTTCCAGGATAGCAAAGCAATGTGACAACCATATAACAAACACATTGAACTGGCTTCCGGTGATTCACTGTAACTGGACAGGAAGGAAACTACAATGCGGCAAATTGCCGCTTTATTCAGCCTTATTTTTTGTATTTAACTGCCTCCTCGGTATTCTGGAACGGTTGGCGGCATAAATATATAAGCGCATCGCTTATCTTTATCTAAGCAAAATGCCTAGAAATTCATGGATGGTGATTCGATGCGCGTTTGCATTCCCATCTTTAGATAACTCCTGTTCAAACAAGCTTGAATCCTGACACTTGCATCGGGTTGGCGGTTTGATGCAATGCCGCTTGCATGGCGTCATCCGCGGTTTCCAGTAAAACAAACTGCATCGCCTTGCGCGTTGCTTCCGGAACATCCCGCAGATCTTTCTGGTTACGCGCAGGCAGCAATACGGTTTGAATACCGGCGCGCTGGGCCGCCAGTATTTTTTCCTTGATGCCGCCGACCGGCAGTACTAAACCGCGCAAACTGATTTCACCGGTCATGGCGACATCGTGGCGCACCGGCCGGTTGGTGAAAAGCGAAGCGAGCGCGATGAACATCGCTACACCCGCGCTCGGTCCATCCTTTGGAATCGCACCCGCCGGAACGTGCATATGCACATCGATGCCGTCGAACAGCGCTAACGGAATGTTGAGATCGCTGGCGCGCGCTTTGACCAGCGTGAGGGCGGCTTGCGCGCTTTCCTTCATGACATCGCCGAGCTGTCCGGTCAGAATCAATCTTCCGCTACCATTGATGCGCGTGGCTTCGATGAACAGAATGTCGCCGCCCACCGGTGTCCAGGCGAGGCCGGTGGCGACACCGGGTAAGTCGGTATGCAGCGCGAGTTCGTGTTCAAATTTTTCCGCACCCAGGATTGCATCCAAATCGCCCACATCGATCCGTACTTGCTGTTGTTTGCCTTCCGCAATGCGCAGCGCCACGTTCCGCATGACCCGGCCGATTTCCCGCTCGAACTGGCGCACACCGGCTTCACGGGTATAGTTGGCCACAATGCTTTGCAGCGCCTCGGGCGTCAGCGTGCATTGATCCTCGCGCAGGCCGTTCGCTTCACTTTGACGCTGCACTAAATACCGCAAGGCGATTTGCAGTTTTTCCTCCTGCGTGTAACCGGGGAGATCGATGATTTCCATACGATCGCGCACCGGTGGCGGCACGTTGTCGATCACATTCGCAGTGGCGATGAAAATCACCCGGCTTAAGTCGAACGGCACACCGAGATAATTATCGCGAAACGTTGAGTTCTGCTCCGGATCGAGGATTTCCAGCAGGGCGGCGGAGGGGTCGCCTTGCATGCTGGCGGACATTTTATCGATCTCGTCGAGCATCATGACGCAATTACGCGCACCCGCCTTGCGTAATCCTTGCACGATGTTGCCCGGCATCGCGCCGACGTAGGTGCGGCGGTGGCCGCGCATTTCGGCTTCGTCATGCACACCGCCCAATGAGACGCGCACAAACGAACGCTGCAACGCGCGCGCGATGCTTTGGCCTAGCGATGTTTTGCCGACACCGGGCGGTCCGACAAAACACAGAATCGGCGCCCGGCCGTGCGGTTTCAGTTTCTGCACCGCGAGGAATTCGATGATGCGTTGTTTGATCCGCTCCAGCCCGAAATGATCCGCTTCCAGAATCTGCCGCGCGTTATTCAGGTCGATCGGTGCTTCCTCGGGCAGCCGCCACGGCAATTCGGTCATCCATTCCAGGTAAGTATGCAGCATCGAGAATTCACTCGACGCGCCCAGCATGCGCTGCAAGCGGTGCAATTCCTTGCGCGTTTGTGTTTCGATATCGCCCGGCATGCCGGCTTTGGTGATGGCTTCGTCGAGCTGCGTGATTTCCTGATCGTTGTCGCCGTCTTCGCCGAGCTCTTTCTGAATCGCTTTCAACTGTTCACGCAGCAGGTATTTGCGCTCGCGGTCTTCCATTTGCTCTTTGGTGCGCTCGCCGATTTCCTGCGACAAACGCAAAACTTCAATGCGGCGCGACAGGATGTGCAGCACTTTTTGCAGCCGCTCCTCGGTATCGATGGTTTCGAGCAGCATTTGTTTTTCGCTCACTTCGGCATCGAGCAGACTTGCGGTAATGTCGGCCAGATCGGAAGGTGCGCGCGTGGCTTGCAAAGCGTGCGCAAGTTCCGCCGGTACGCCGGGCAATAGCGATAAAATTTCAATGGCGCGTTCGCGCAATTGCAGCGCCAGCGCTTCGGTCTGCGTGGTGATAGGCGACGATTCCTCAATGCGTTTTATGCGCGCGGCGATGAACGGGTATCCTTCGACCAGTGCTTCGATCTGGAAACGCTCCACACCCTGGCATACGACATGATGTGTTTTGTCGTCGGATGTCATATGCCGCACGATATTGGCGATGGTGCCGGTGCCGCACAGCGCTTCCAACCCCGGATTGTCGACCGCGGCATCTTTTTGCAGCACGATGCCGATCGGCGCTTTGGATTGCAGCGCGTGCTCAATGGTGGCGATGGATCGCACCCGGCCGACTGTGATCGGCATCAGTACGTGCGGAAATAACACCACGTTGCGCATCGGCACCAATGCAATGACATCGGCAGGCAACTCGAATGGGTTTGTGACAGATTGTTCCATGGCGGCTCATCCTTCAGAATGTAAGGCGGTTTTAATATTCTCTTGGAATATTTGAGCGCTTAACCAGGAATTCAAGAGAGATCCGCTGGCCTTGTTTGAGGTAACCGGCTTGGCCGCGCCGGTTACCGGTAAAGCTGGAACATCACGGGCGATGCCGCGTTTCTTTCTTTTGCTCGTAGCGCACCAGTTTGGCGAGATCGAGCAACTCTTCCGATAATAATTGCAGTGTATCGTCCAGGGTCAGGATGCCGGTCAATTCCCCCGTTTCATCCACGACCGGTAAACGCCGGATGGTTTTGCGGCGCATGAATTCGATGGCTTCATGCGATGCGGTGTTTTCCTTAATGGTAAATACTTCCGCCGCCATGATGTCGCCAACGGTGATGACGGCTGCGTCCAATTCCGTCGCCACAACTTCCACCACCAGATCGCGATCCGTGACAACGCCGACCGGAATCTGGCGGCCGTCGCGCTTCTCGACCACGATGACCGCGCCGACATGAAACTGGCGCATCAGTTTGGCAGCTTCCACAATGGTTGCATCCCGTTGGATAACAATGACTTCACGATTGCAAATTTCGCCGACAGACATTTGATTTCTCCTTTCTGGTTGTTATGGAAAGACGGGAAAATTCACAGTTCAACGTGACCAATGCACGCGCAACAGGTTTTCCGCCGGATTGTAGTGAAACTCCAACTCACCCTGGTACGCATGATGGATTGCTTCACCGATACCGCGCGCGAGATGAATGTCGGTGGTGGTGATCAGCACTTCGTGATCTTTTATCTCCATGGCCATGATCCGTTTCAGCGGGTGCTCGGTTTTTTCCTGTTTCTCTACGTGCTGTATCAGATGCATGATTTCATCCCGGTGCGCGTGGAAGAATTCACCGTGCAAGGTCAGGAATCCAGCCGGGTATTGATCCTGAATGCGTTGGCAGGCCGGACAGTTGTGCTGATGCGCATTGATTGGCGCGGCAAGCCATTGCCACCGGCCTTTGTGAAATACCGCGCTGCAAAGCGGACAAACGGTGGGTTCGGGGAGCTTGCTTTTGATTTGATAGGCGTCGTGAATCTGTTCCTGGAAAACACCGTCATGCCGTGTAATTTGATGAAAACCAGGATGCGGGTTTTTTGTGCTCATGATAAATCCCTCCTTCTGCTGCAACGATTTCAGTTTGAATGAGAAGTCATTTTTTTATCCGTTCACGGTCAGCTATGCGTTCGTGAAAGATTGAACATCGGTTCCATGTTGCGCGCTCTGATAATTTTGTCAAGCGTTTCCGTCTGTGATTCGAGGGCGTATTTTCGCCGCGCATGCGCACAAGCCAATGCAGCTTAGAGGAGCTACGATCCGGCGCATGCGGCTGAGTATCGCCGCGTCATTTGCGGGCGTGATCTTCCAGTTGACGCTTGGCGGCATCGAAGGCATCGCGCACCGCGACGTAGACATCTTCATTGGCGACCCGATTGACCACGATTTCGCTGCCGGGGACCGTCATGTCGATGTGCACGTCAAACATCCGGCCCTGATGGTGGTGTTTGTGCGGAAGTTCGACGACGATCCGGCAGCTCGTGATGTGCGGATAAAACTTCTCCAGCTTTTCCGCTTTTTCGCGGATGTGACTTTCGAGCGCTTCGGAGTGGGGGATATCGCGCGTGGTGATTTGCAGTGTGACTTCCATGAAATTTTCCTCCTATTGAATTGAGCTAAACGTTTCCGGTAACAACTATCCTTTGATACATACTTTGGGGCGCAGAAAAGCGACTCTGCGCGCCAATCCCGCTTGTTCCGTGACCTCGGCCACCTGGTCGACATCCTTGTAAGCGCCCGGCGCTTCTTCCGCCGCACCGCGCATCGAACGGGTACGGATCAGGATGCCTTGCCGCTCGAGATCATTGATCAGGGTCCGGCCATCCCATTGTTTCAACGCTTGATTACGGCTCATGGCGCGGCCCGCACCGTGGCTGCACGAAGCAAACGCCCGATTGGTGCTGACACCGGCGAGGATATAAGAACCGGTGCCCATGCTGCCGCCGATGATGACCGGTTGCCCCACGTCACGGTAGTGCGCCGGCAGTTTGGGATGCCCGGGCGCGAAAGCGCGCGTGGCGCCTTTACGATGCACGTGCAGCGAGCGGGTTTTGCCGTCCACTTCGTGCTGTTCTTCCTTGCAGGTGTTATGCGAGATATCGAACAGCGTTTCCAGTGATGCTTGGGGATAGATTTCGGCGAATGTTTCGCGTGTCAAATGCGTCAGGATTTGCCGGTTGGCTAAAGCGCAATTGATTGCGGCATTCATCGCGCCGAGGTATTGTCGGCCTTCCGGCGATTTGACCGGAGCGCAGGCCAGTTCGCGGTCGGGCAGGTGAATGCCGAGACGCCCGGCGGCCTTGGCTAGCATCACCAGGTAATCGGTGCCGATTTGATGGCCGAGTCCGCGCGAGCCGCAGTGAATGGAAATTACCAGTTGGCCTTCACGCAGGCCGAAAGCCTGCGCCGTCACATTGTCGTAGATGCGTTCCACGACTTGCACTTCCAGATAATGATTGCCGGAACCGAGCGTGCCCATTTCGCCGCGCTGGCGTTTTTTCGCCAGCTCGGATACGTTGCCCGGCACCGCGCCGCCAACACAGCCGTTTTCTTCCACATAATCCAGATCGGCGGCATCGCCGAAACCCTGTTTCACCGCCCATTGCGCGCCGCCGAGCAGCACTTGATCGAGTTGTTTCGGGTTGAGATTGATATGGCCTTCTTCGCCGACGCCCGCCGGGATCGTGGCGAACAACCGGTCGGCCAGCTGATTGAAGTAGGGCGCTGCATCGCGGATATCAAGATTGCTGCGCAGGCAGCGGATGCCGCAGGAAATATCAAAACCGACCCCACCGGCTGAAATGATGCCGCCTTGATCGGCGTCGAATGCCGCTACGCCGCCGATGGGAAAGCCGTAACCCCAATGCGCGTCCGGCATGGTCATCGCCGCGCCAACCAGACCGGGCAGTGCGGCGACATGGGCGATTTGTTCCAGCACCTTGCCGTCCATGCTTTCGAGCAAAGGCGCGCTGCCGTACAGCAGAACTTCCGCACGCTTATCGCCGGATGCCTGGGGCAGTGTCCAGAGATAAGTGTGCAGCTGTTGTAATCGTTGTAGATTCATACGTCCACCACGCAACGGGATTCCCAGACCGGGCCGGTTTGTTTTACCGCGAGCATGGTCAGGGTTGCGCCTTTGACTTCTACACCGCGATCCAAGCCGTCGCGCCATTTTTCCCCGGCGGCTTTGGCGTGCCAATGATCATTCTGGCGCTGGATATAAAAATGGCTGAACACCATGCCGAGTTCCCGTGCCTTTCCCAAAATGAGATTAAGCCAGACCACCAGCGCCAGCTCAAGGTCGGGCTCCTCAAATTCGAGCGCCACTACGATCACGGGTTGTACTGTTTCAATGTTGGTGATAATCGCAAAAACCGCATGCGCCGCTGCTTCAAACGATTGTTCCATCGTCAGGCCGCGGCCGATAATCCTGATGTCGGCATCGTGTTCAAAATACGATGAGCTCACTTTTTAATCACTTTATAAAAATGTAGTTTTATTGTAGTATTTTTGCTGGAAGAAATGTATCAATCTGAACGATCGTTGCGATTGATCAAATCGGAACACACTGCACAATAGCGATAAGGAGCGCAGCATGATTTTCGCCGACTGCATGGCAGCAGCAGGTAAATTGGCGCATGCATTGTCCGGATACCGCGATAAAAATCCGCTGATACTCGCTATCCCGCGTGGCGCGGTGCCGATGGGCAAGGCGATTGCGCAGCGGCTGAACGGTGAACTGGATGTGGTGCTGGTGCGTAAGCTCCGTGCTCCCGGTAACCCGGAATATGCCATCGGTTCCGTCGACGAAAGCGGCTGGGTGTATTTGACGGAATATGCCGCGCAGGCCGGCGCGGATCAGGCATACATCGATCAGGAAGTGTCGGTGCAATTGGAAACTATCCGGCAGCGGCGCGCGCACTATACGCCCGGGCGCGCACCGATAGATCCCGCAGGACGCATTGTGATTGTCGTCGATGACGGACTGGCTACCGGTTCGACCATGATTGCGGCACTGCATGCCTTGCGCAATCAAAAAACGGCGGAATTGATCTGTGCCGTACCGGTGGCGCCGCCGGAAACACTGAAGAAATTGCAGGGAAAAGCGGATCGCATCGTCTGTTTGTCAGCACCCGATGATTTTTATGCCGTCGGGCAGTTTTATGCGGATTTTCCGCAAGTGAGCGATGACGAAGTGATCGCGTGTCTTGCCGCCGCGCCACGGCAGATTGCGGGGTAATCGCGCATGCTGTTGGCAGGAATACACTCGCCAGCACTTGAAATTGTATGAATCGCCATTACTTCTGATTGACGGACGGAATGACGGAAATATTCATCCGGTGCGGATTGAAAGCTTTGTTGCCTGAGAATTGACATAAGAGTGAACCTTAATCCCGATTTTTAATCGAATGGTTCATTGGTTACGGCTTCCTACTTTATTTTTGATGACCTATGTACCTCGATAAAATTTACGTATTACAAACGGGTGTAAGTCTTAAAGTTTCTACCCTGGCGTTGCAGGAATTGATTGCCAAAGCTATTAACACAAGAAAATTTCCCGAGCTTCAGAGCATTCGCAGTACGACGGATTTATACGCTTATCTGTCGGTTGTCGTTTGCGCTGGCGCGGAGGATTTGATCAAGAGGCGGCAGCGTTGGATTAATCATAAAACCAAAGCGGACCTGATCGCCGGTCAGCCGGTTCCATTCAATACTTTCTGCAATCTCTTCTGGCGTAATCTCGACGAAGATGATCCGGATGGCGATGAATGGCAACAATTGATTGCCAGCGACGAGTTTTATTCGCAACTGACCATGCTGCTGCACAAACTGCGGGTTGCCGAACGTAACTTGCAGCAATATAGCGGTAGTGCCATTCTTGATTTTAATCTCGGCTCGGCTTGAGTAAGTAGTATGACAAGAAACAGTTAAAAGACCACGCTGTTTTAAGCAATGCCGGATTCGATATCCGATTTATTTTTTGCGGCGAATGGTCGCACCGAGTAATCCCAATCCGATCAGTAACATCGCATAGGTTTCAGGTTCCGGAACCGGTGAAACGTACCATGCGGAATCCGGTGAAAATTTTGTTGCTTGAACGTGCAACGCTAACTGGCCATCAATCGGTAAAGGATCCGATCCCAAACCACTTACATGCCATGTTACTGATTCATTGGCCGTCAGTCTGTCCGATGACCCGCCACTACCAAAATCGTAGCGGAAATTAAAACTTCCACCTGGGCCGCCGCCATTAGCCGGATCGACCACAGTCACGCCCCCGCCTAAATCGGTTGAGCTGGATGCGGGTTCTGTGCCTACCACTGCCATTGTGCCTATAAATGAATCCGTGCCGAAGATTGCATTTAAATCTAATGTAGTCAGTGTAAATGTCCAGTTTCCTCCACCATCATCGGTAGCACTCAGATCGGCAAAGTGAACATTCGCAGGGCCGCCACCGGATAGCAGTTGGCCAAATGAATAGGTATTTGCTTGAACACCGCTTCCAAAGACGAGAGTACCCGTTGCAATAATCGCTATTGCTAGTTTTTTTAGTATCATGTTCTGCTCCTTTTTATATTGCAGATTTGTGGTATTACCATTCCTGAATTCAGAATGCTCACAAAATAAAAGCATGAGTCATTCCGAATCTAGGCGCTTTTGATTATGTGCCTAGAAAAATCTTATTGATATAGGATATGCTTATTTTTAGCTAAAATTAATGAGTTGTATTTGTAGGATAATTGGAGTTCTACCGCCGGTATGGCATTTGGAAGCATGCTTGAGGCCGATTACGTGATGTCTTACAAGGTTGAATGGAGCGCGCTCAAGAAGTTTGCGCGTGAGTGCGCTGTGAAGTGATGCAGCGCGCGGTAATTTCCGGGAAATGTGCTTCGATCGTAATTAAAGAGCCATTTCAGACCAATAACTATTCGACAGTAAACGCTTGGCCATTATTTCCTGTTTTGCTGTGATTTCGCCGAGTCCAATGAAGTGCTGGCGGTTATATAACCGTATTACTTCTCCGGCCGGCATAGTGTTGCTATCCGGTCGATATTCCACGGTACGCCCTTGTTGCAGCAGTAATGCCGGCTGATCGTCCAGCGTGACTGCCGGGTATGCCTGCAATAAACAATCGACCGGCAGTAAACACGCATCTCTCTCGATAGCGTTTATTTCCTCCAGCGCCGATAGCGTGTGCGCTTGAGATACCGGGAAACGATCGATAGCGGTGCGGCGCAAACTCAGCAGGTACGCGCCACCGTATCCCAGTGCCTTGCCGATATCTTCCGCCAGCGTCCGGATGTAAGTACCGGTGCCGCATTGAATAGTCAATTGCAATTCATTGTGCAGCAATGACTGGATCTGTATTCCGTGAATGATGACTTCACGCGCTTGCCGTTCAATGTCTTCGCCGTTTCTGGCATAAGCATACAGCGGTTTGCCTTGATGTTTAAGCGCGCTGTACATGGGCGGGGTCTGCATGATGGGACCTATAAAATCCTGTATGGCGTGTTCGCATTTGGAGAAAGCCGGATTGGGCACGGTTGCAGCCACTTGACTGATTTCGCCTTCCGCATCGCCCGTGGTGCTCATAAAACCCAGTTTCAGGGTTGTTTCGTAGGTTTTATTGGCGCCCAGTAGCACCGATGAGAACTTGGTGGCTTCGCCAAAACAGACCGGAAGCAATCCGGTTGCCAGGGGATCCAGTGTGCCGGTATGTCCGCATTTGGCTGCGGAGAAAAGGTGCTTGGCGACTTGGATGGCTTTGTTGGATGAAATATTGAGCGGTTTATCCAATAACAGAACACCGCTGATATTGCGTTTTGCTGGCTTAGTCAAATGAATGCGGAGGTTTTATCAGTGCGGTGGTCAGCCGGTTTGTTCCGGATCCGGATCGAGATGGTGCGTCGCCTTGTCTTGCGCGATGGCGTCGTCGATTAATTTGGACAGACGGACGCCGCGCTCGACCGATGCATCAAAAACAAAGTGCAATTGCGGCGTGATTCGTAATTTCATCCGGTGAGCGAGATGGGTACGCAAAAAACCTCTGGCATGTTCCAACCCTTTTTCCACCAGCACATTCTCTTCTTTACTGCATAACGTGGTGTAAAAGACTTTGGCATAACTGTAATCGCGGGTTACTTCGACGGCTGTGATCGTGATTAGCCGTACACGGGGATCTTTGATTTCATTTTGTACCAAGTCCGCCAATTCCCGCTGTATTTGGTCGGCAACGCGCAGGGTACGGGAAAAATCTCTGGGCATATCGGCTATCGCGAACCAGGATACTGATTACAGAGACCGTGCGGTCTCGACAATTTCATAAATTTCCAGTTGATCACCGACCTGAATATCATTGAAATTTTTTAGCGATAAACCGCATTCAAACCCTTCCCGGACTTCCCTGGCATCATCTTTGAAGCGTTTCAGCGAATCGAGCTCGCAGCTGTGGATCACCAGACCATCTCGTAACACTCTGACGAGTGAGTTTCTTTTAACGATGCCATCGAGCACATAACATCCGGCAACCACACCCACTTTAGGAATGCGATAAATTTCACGGATATCGACAAGACCGATGATGCTTTCCTTGCGATCGGGTGACATCATGCCGGACAGTGCTGCTTTGATTTCATCAACCGCTTCGTAAATAATATTGTAGTAGCGCACATCGACGCCGCTGGAAGCGATCAATTTGCGCGCGCTTGCATCCGCGCGGACATTAAAGCCAATGATAACGGCTTTGGATGCCAGTGACAGATTGACATCGGATTCGATAATCGCGCCCACGCCACTGTGGATGATATTGACCTTCACTTCGTCCGTGGAAATTTTCTGCAGCGCGTAAGCCAAGGCTTCACATGAGCCCTGCACATCGGCTTTGATGATCAAGGATAGGATTTTGACATCTTCTTGCTGATCAAAAACATTCTCAAGTTTTGCAGCCTGTTGCTTGGCGAGTTTCACATCACGGTATTTACCTTGCCGGAATAATGCGATTTCCCGTGCTTTCCGCTCGTCATCGAGCACCAGCACGGTTTCACCGGCTTCGGGCACTTCGGATAATCCTTGAATTTCAACCGGAATGGACGTTCCCGCCTGTTTGATCGCTTTACCATTTTCGTCGTTCATGCCGCGCACTTTGCCAAACACTGCACCCGCCAATATCACATCGCCGCGATTCAGCGTTCCGGATTGCACCAAAATAGTTGCAACCGGGCCGCGGCCTTTATCGAGCCGTGATTCGATCACAACGCCTTTTGCAGCGGTTTTGGTCGGTGCTTTCAGCTCCAGCACTTCGGCTTGCAGTAATATGCTTTCCAGCAGGCTGTCGATGCCTTGGCCTGTTTTAGCCGATACTTCGACGAACATCGTATCGCCGCCCCAATCTTCCGGAACTACTTCATGCGCAACCAGTTCGTGCCGGATCCGTTCGGGATTGGCTTCGGGTTTATCGATCTTATTGACGGCTACAATGATGGGAATCTTGGCTGCTTTGGCATGGTGAACGGCTTCGATGGTTTGCGGCATGACGCCATCATCCGCAGCTACGACAAGAATAACGATATCCGTGATCTTGGTGCCGCGCGCGCGCATGGCCGTAAAGGCTTCATGCCCCGGGGTATCGAGAAAGGTGATCATGCCGTGATCGGTTTCCACATGGTAAGCGCCGATGTGCTGGGTTATTCCGCCCGCTTCACCACCGGCGACACGGGTGCGGCGAATATAGTCCAACAAAGAAGTTTTACCGTGATCGACGTGCCCCATGACCGTGACTACGGGTGCCCGTGGAAACAATTCAGCTTCACCGGTCGAGGATTCGTGATCGGCAAGAAAATTCTCGGGATTGTCGATCTCGGCATACTTGGCGATATGGCCCATTTCTTCGACGACAATCATGGCCGTATCCTGATCCAGCATTTGATTGATGGTCACCATGCTGCCCATTTTCATCAATACTTTGATGACGTCGGCGGCTTTTACGGACATTTTTTGTGCAAGAGCGCCTACGGAAATGGTTTCGGGCACCATGATATCGCGCACGATCGGTTCCGTCGGTGCGGAAAAGGCGTGCATATTCTGTTCTTCGGCATGCGCCGGTTTACTATGTTTTTCCCTGCGCGTACGCCAGCCTTGTTGACCGTTGGTAAGATCGCCACGGGTTTTGACGCCGCGTTTTTTTGTGGCTTCATCTTTCCAGACGACTTGCTGCTTGGCCTGTTTTTTCTTTTTCTCGACTTTTTCTTCCGGTTTCACCGCCGGTTTGTGCAGTGTTCCATCGGTCGAAGCGGCTTGGGTATCATCCGCGCGTTGTTCGGTTCCGGCTTTCTTGGCAGTGGTTGACGGATTGTTGATTTCTGCTTCCGCAGGCGTCGCCAGTCCCTGTTTGATTGCTCCCGGTGCTGCTTCAGCTTCAGTGGCTTTTTCCGGTTCCGCCGCGGCTTTGTTGATAGCGTCGGTAGATTCGGGTTTCTTGCGCGCTCTTTTCTGTTTAATCTCTTCAGCCTGGCGCGCCATCAATTCCGCTTGCTTGCGCGCCTCTTCGCTGCGCAGAGCCAGCTGTTCCGCATCAATGATGGAGACCGGTTCCTTGCTCGGCGGACTGACGTCCTCCAGCGGCTTGGCGGTTTCTTGGGCAGTTTCAGCTTCAGCCGGCATGTCAGGTTTTGTCAGCACGCGTCTTTTTCTGACTTCCACTTGAATCGTCCGTGCCCGGCCCGTGCTATCGGATTTTCTTATTTCGGAAGTTTGGCGGCGTGTTAACGTGACTTTGCTGCGGGTCTCAGTGGTGCCATGAGTTTTTCTTAGATAATCCAGTAACTGCGCTTTATCTTGCTCGGTTAAACTGTCTTCCGCCAGCGTTTTTTTTACGCCGGCAGCTTTAAGTTGTTCCAGCAAAACTGCCGGTAACAAACCCAGTTCATTAGCAAATTGTTCCACACTCATTTGAGCCATTTATAACCCTTCAACAAACAAAACGACAAGCAGGCTTCCGGAAATAAACAACAACCCGGTTAATTTATTACTAACCGGGTGTTTAAATCAAGTAAACCATGGTTCACGTGCTTTGATAATTAATTGATTTGCACGTTCAATATCAATACCGGTTATCTCAACCAGATCATCGGCGGCCAGATCGGCCAAATCGGCTTGTGTATTAATACCTTTTGCCGCCAGCTCGCGCACGATATTAATATCCATACCTTCTATGGCAAGCAAATCTTCCGCGACATGTTCAACTTTTTCTTCACTCGCAATGGCATCCGTGAGCAACACGTTACGCGCACGATTGCGGATCTCGGTGACTGTTTCTTCATCCAAGGATTCGATTTCCAGCATCTCGTTCAGTGGCACGTAAGCCACTTCTTCCAGCGTAACGAAGCCTTCTTGCACAAGAATTTCCGCGATCTCTTCGTCGACATCGAGTTTCTGCATAAAGAGCTGGCAGATTTGCGATGATTCTTGCTCATGCTTGGTTTTGGATTCTTCCACCGTCATGATGTTAAGTTCCCAGCCGGTCAACTCGGAAGCCAAGCGCACATTTTGTCCGCCGCGGCCGATGGCTTGCGCCAGATTATCATCATCGACCACGATGTCCATGCTGTGCTTTTCTTCGTCGACCATGATACTGCTGATTTCTGCGGGCGCCAGCGCATTGATGATAAAAGTTGCGGGATCGTCCGACCACAGCACGATATCAACGCGTTCACCGGCCAGTTCACTGATGACCGCCTGAACTCTGGAGCCACGCATGCCGACACAGGTGCCAATTGGGTCGACACGCTGATCGTTCGATTTGACGGCAATCTTCGCGCGCGATCCGGGATCACGGGCTGCCGCTTTGATTTCCAGCAGACCTTCCTCAATCTCCGGCACTTCCAGTTCAAACAATTTCATCAGAAATTCAGGGGAGTTGCGCGAGAGCTTTAATTGCGGCCCTCTGGCAGCGCGATCCACTTTATGCAAATAAGCCCGGACCCGGTCACCGACACGTAGGTTTTCTTTCGGTATCATCTGGTCGCGAGGGAGTTCCGCTTCGATCTTGCCGGATTCGATAATGGCATTGCCACGTTCCATGCGCTTAATCGCGCCGGTAACTAAATAATCTCCGCGTTCCAGGAAATCATTCAATGTTTGCTCACGTTCGGCGTCGCGTATTTTCTGGAAAATGACTTGTTTTGCGGCTTGCGCGCCGATACGTCCGAACTCGATGGGTTCCAGCGGTTTTTCCAGAAAATTGCCAACCTGAATATCCGCATCGGTTTCTGCCGCATCACTTAAGGCAATCTGGCGCTCAGGATCTTCCACGGCGCCATCTTCAACGACCAGCCAGCGGCGGAAGGATTGGTGATCTCCTGTGGCTCTGTCAATAGAAACCCGAGTCTCGATATCCTCTTGAAATCGTTTTTTCGTAGCGGATGCCAATGCGAGCTCCAGCGCAGTGAAAACAATTTCTTTTTCCACCGCTTTCTCGCGTGCCAATGCATCAACCAACAGTAAAATTTCGCGGCTCATAGTCCTCCAGCCAAATCTATATACCTACAATTTTGGAACCAAACGCGCTTTTCCAAGGTTACTCAATTCAAGATCAAGCAATTTTCCTTCGCTTTCCAGTTTTATTATGCCATTATTTATTTCCCGCAAAACTCCCACAAAATTCCGTTGCCCTTGAATCGGGATGCGCAGTTTTAGTTTGACCGTTTCTCCTTTGAAACGGATAAAATCCGCTTCTTTCCGCAACGGCCTGTCTAATCCGGGCGATGACACTTCCAGCCGGCCGTAATCGATGTTTTCAACTGCAAACAACCGGCTGAGATGATTGCTGATTGCTACACAATCATCAATGTTAATACCGCCCTCTTTGTCGACAAATATTCTTAATAATTTGTTGTGTGCTAGCCGTTCCACTTCAACCAACTCGTAGCCCATTCCTTGCAGAGTCGATTCCAATAATTCCTCTAATACCATAGCCCCACCACAAATAAAAAATGGGCTGAAAAAGCCCATCGAATTTATTGATTGTATTTTAACAAATATTTGTGAAATAGGAAACATAAACTTTCGCCAGAGGTAATATTTCCGGCGATTTTCAGTGCTTTACCGGCATTCTCCGGATGGCTTGTTTGATGATATTTTGGCAGCGCAGTTTTTAACCGGCTCGAAATTAAGAGGTATAAGGCGCCTGGAGCCAATGATACAATTCGGTCTCAGTGTATTGAATGAATGAATACCGGAGATAGTGCATGTCGACGATTGAATCAGTTTTAAATGAAACCCGTATTTTTCCGCCCTCTGATGAATTTTCCAGTCAGGCCAATGTATCCAGCTTTCAGGCCTATCAAGCTTTGTGTGCGGAAGCGGAGCAGGACTATCAGCATTTCTGGGCTAAGCGGGCGAAAGAGCGGATTCTTTGGCACAAGCCTTTTACGCAAATACTGGATGATCGCAATGCACCGTTTTACAAATGGTTCGCCGATGGTGAGTTAAACGTTTCCTATAACTGCCTGGACCGGCATCTGGCAACCCAGGCGGATAAAACCGCCATTATTTTTGAGTCCGACGACGGCGAGGTGATACGGTCGACCTACCGTGATCTCCATCAACGGGTTTGCCAGCTCGCCAATGCATTGAAAGCACGCAATATCAAGAAAGGTGATCGGGTCGTTATTTATATGCCGATGCGTATTGAGGCGGTGGTTGCCATGCAAGCCTGCGCCCGTATCGGCGCGATTCACTCCGTGGTATTCGGCGGTTTTTCCGCCAAAAGCCTGCACGAGCGCATTCACGACGCCGGTGCCGTAGCGATTATCACTGCCGATGAGCAGGTGCGCGGCGGCAAGCATCATCCGCTCAAGGCGACCGTTGACGAAGCCATGCGCATGAATGACATAACATCGGTGCAATTGATCGTGGTGTATCAACGCACCGGCGGGGATATTCCGTTTAATCCGCCGCGCGATGTCTGGTGGCATGAGATTACCCGGAACGCCGGTAGCGAATGCGAACCGGAATGGGTCGACGCCGAGCATCCTTTGTTTACGCTGTATACCTCCGGATCGACCGGTAAGCCCAAGGGTGTTCAGCATTCCAGCGCGGGTTATTTGCTGGGCACTATCGTTAGCATGCAATGGATTTTTGACTATAAACCGACGGATATTTTTTGGTGTACGGCCGATGTCGGCTGGATCACCGGTCATAGCTATGTCACATACGGACCGCTGGCCATGGGCGCGACTCAAGTGATTTTCGAGGGAATTCCCACCTATCCGCACGCCGGACGTTTCTGGGAAATCATCCAGAAGCATAAAGTGGCTACCTTTTATACCGCGCCCACGGCCATCCGCTCGTTGATTAAACTGGGCGGAGATCTGCCCGCGCAGTACGATCTGTCGTCGTTGCGCTTATTGGGTTCGGTCGGGGAGCCGATCAATCCCGAAGCCTGGATGTGGTTTTATGAAAAAGTAGGGCGGTCGCGTTGCCCCATTGTCGATACCTGGTGGCAGACGGAAACCGGCTGCCATATGATCGCGCCCACACCGGGCGCAGTTGCGCTCAAGCCCGGTTCCTGCACGTTTCCGTTACCGGGAATTTTCGCGGCGATTGTCGATGAAGCCGGTCACGAGGTCGAAAACGGCAAGGGCGGCTTCCTGGTGATTAAAAAGCCTTTCCCTTCACAAATACGCACTCTGTGGGGTGATCCGGAGCGTTTCAAGAAAGCGTATTTTCCGGAAGATACCGGTCATGGAAAATATTATCTGGCGGGCGACTCCGCTTACCGCGATAAGGATGGCTACTTCTGGATCATGGGGCGTATCGATGACGTGTTGAACGTTTCCGGGCATCGCTTGGGCACGATGGAAATTGAATCGGCTTTGGTTGCCCATCCTTTGGTGGCGGAAGCGGCGGTGGTTGGCAAGCCGCATGAGATCAAAGGTGAAGCGGTGATTGCGTTTGTTGTATTGAAAGGCAAATATCCGCATGGCGAAGAAGTGGCGCAGATCACGGATACTTTGCGTGACTGGGTGGCGAAGGAGATCGGCCCGATTGCCAAGCCCGACGAAATCCGTTTCGGAGAAAATCTGCCCAAGACACGATCGGGAAAAATCATGCGCCGGTTATTGCGCACGCTTGCCAAAGGCGAGGAAATCACACAGGATATTTCCACGCTGGAAAACCCGGCGATTCTTGAGCAATTGAAATATCCGTCCAAATAACATTCAACATTACCCTTTAAGGTTCAAGAAAAAACCGGAACAATATGTCATTACCGTTAGTTATAGATTATGAACATGGCATCAGTGCCATTGATGCGCAGTTTCACCGCCCCAAACGCGCGGCGATTCACCTGATTGTCGAAAAAGGCGCGGCCGCGCTGGTGGATACCGGCACTTCGTTTTCCATTCCCGGTGTCATCGCGTCGCTCGAACACAAGCACATTGCTGTTGAGGATGTTGCTTATGTCATCTTGACGCATATCCATCTCGATCATGCCGGTGGCGCGAGCGAGTGTATGCGGCTTTTTCCCAATGCCGAACTGGTTGTGCATCCACGCGGCGCGAGCCATATGGCGAATCCGGCGCGGCTGGTCGCCGGTGCCATGGGAGTTTATGGCGAGGCTGAATTCAAGCGCGTGTACGGTGAGATCTATCCGATCGATGCCGCGCGGATTATTGAAGCGCCGGATGAAAGCCGTATCGATCTGAACGGACGCTCATTACTGTTTCTCGATACGCCGGGGCATGCGCGCCACCATAATTGCATTTTCGATGAGCGCAGCCAGTCTTTTTTCACCGGCGATACATTCGGCGTTTCGTACCGGGAATTCGACGCTAATGGCTTGGAATTTGTTTTCCCGACCACCTCGCCGGTGCAATTCGATCCTGCCGCAGCGCACGCTTCGATTGACCGCATTATGCGCTATCAACCACGCTACGCTTATCTGACCCACTATAGCCAGATCGGCAATCTCGCGCACCATGCGCAATCCCTACATGAATTGCTTGATGCGCACGTCGAAATTGCGCAACGCGCAAAAAATGCTGAAGACCGCCAAGCGGTAATTTCAAAAGCTTTACGGGAAATACTGCTGCAACGGCTGACACAGCAGGGTTGCCGGTTGCTGCTGGATGCGATTGATGAGCTTCTGCGCTCGGATATCCGGTTGAATACACAAGGGCTGATTCATTGGCTCGATCAACCGACGGAGCGTTTCAAACAGCTTTGATTGGAAAAAGACCAGTCTTGGCAGCCGAATAGAAAATGGGGTTAATGCGGAGAGCCTTAACCCCATTATTTAGGAGAGTCTTACGCTGTAACTTTTTTGCCAGAGTAATGGGTTCTGGTTTTGGATGAGCTTGCTGCCATGGCGATGACCAAGTAATTTACGTACAAAATCGTGCCAAGAATGATGTCGGAGATAACCCATTCGGTTACCGATTCCGGTAAATTGAACACCGACAAAACACCAAAAAATGTGCCGCTAATGACCAATGCTGAAATAATAAAAATATGACCTGTTTTCATGAGAATTTCCTTGTTTGAAATGTGTTGAGGTTGTGTGAAAAAAGCGTTTACGGCAATTGGATAGAGATCTTCACAAAAAGTTCACACTAATTTCACATTTATTTCACATCTGCTAGCTTTCTATCTGAAAGATAAAGAAATTATTTTTAAAAAAATAATAAAAAATCAGTAAAAAATGTAATTCATCAAATTAAGCTAAAATGATTCATATTAAATATTTAGGGAAATTTACCGGATGAATACGTTGTTTTCACCGCTCAAGCTGGGCGCGCTGACGGTACCGAACCGCATTTTCATGGCGCCGCTGACGCGCTGCCGTGCGGGTGACGAACATATTCCGAATGCGCTGATGGCGGAGTATTACGCGCAACGAGCAAGCGCCGGTTTGATCATTGCCGAAGCGACCATGGCTATCGAAGGGCATTCGGCCTTCTGGAAGGAGCCGGGCATTCATTCCGCGCAGCAGATTACCGGCTGGCGGCTGGTGACCGGTGCGGTGCATGCCGCCGGTGGCAGAATCTTCCTGCAACTCTGGCATGGCGGCAGGGCCTGCCATCCACTGCTCAATCGCGGCGCGCAGCCGGTCGCGCCGAGTGCCATCGCCATCGCCGACGAAGTGCGTACGCCGGAAGGAAAAAAGCCGTATGCCGTGCCGCGCGAATTGCGCGATGACGAATTGCCCGGCATTGTCGCCGGATTCAAACAAGCTGCGCAGAATGCCCAAAGTGCAGGTTTTGACGGCATTGAGATTCACGGTGCAAACGGTTATCTATTGGATGAGTTTTTGCGCGATGGCTCGAACAAACGTAGCGGTCCTTACGGCGGTCCGGTTGAAAATCGCGCGCGCTTGACGCTGGAAGTACTCGAAGCAGTCAGCGCTGTATGGGGCAACGACCGGGTGGGGCTGCGCATTTCGCCGCTCAGCAGTTACAACAGCATGATCGACAGCGATCCGGCCGGATTATCCGCCTGGCTCGCCAACCGCCTCAACGATTATCACCTGGCATACTTGCATGTGATACGGGGCGATGTTTATCAGCAGCAAAGCGGCGACGTGATGACGCCGATCCGGCAACACTATAAAGGCGTGTTGATCGGTAATATGGGGTACAGCGGCGAGGAAGCCGGTAAAGATATCGCCGCAGGAAAAATCGATGCCGTGGCTTTCGGCACCAGCTTTCTGGCTAACCCCGACTTACCGGCGCGGATCAAAACCGGCGCAGCGCTCAATCCGCCCAATCCGGCCACGTTTTATACGTGGGACGCACAAGGCTATACCGATTACCCGGCATTAACCACTTCGTGAGTACATAAAATGCGACTGTTATCCCTTATTTTTCTCTGCGCTGTCCTCAGCGGGTGCTTGTCGGTTCCGCACAATGTTGCGCCGGTTGACGGCTTTGAGCTCAATAAGTATCTGGGAAAATGGTACGAAATCGCCCGGCTCGATCATTCGTTTGAACGCGGACTCGACAATGTCACGGCGGAATACTTCCTGCGCGACGATGGCGGTGTCAGAGTCATCAACAAGGGCTTCTCAACGGCGGAAAACAAGTGGAAAGAAGCGGAAGGCAAAGCGTATTTCGTCAGAGACCCGCAGCAAGGCTATCTGAAAGTCTCCTTCTTCGGCCCGTTTTATGGGGCTTACATCGTGTTTGAACTGGACAAGGAAGACTATCAATACACCTTCGTCACCAGCTACGACAAATCGTACTTATGGCTGCTGGCGAGAACTCCAACGGTCAGCGATGCCTTGCTGGAGCGGTTTGTGCGCAGAGCTGCGGAACTGGGTTTTGAATCGGACAAGCTGATATTCCCAAAACAGAATTAGCGCGCATGCTATGCAACAGTTACTGATTACACTCGGAGTCTTATTGCTAGTACTCGGCCTGCTGTGGCCGTGGTTATCGCAATTGCCGCTCGGCCGCTTGCCCGGCGATATCCACATCGAACGCGAGAATTTCAGCTTTCATTTTCCGCTGATGACTGGCTTGGTCATTTCTGTCGTGCTGACACTGATACTGTGGTGGTTGCGGAAGTGAGACCATTCGATGTAATTGTAAGCGGAGGTTAAGGTTAATCAACCTTACACTCTGATATCTTACGGACATGCTCCTCATTAGTAATTAGATCATGCGTATATTCTCCTCTAGGACCCCCGATAGCGAGTCGTAGGAAATGAATACGAAACCCGAGTTTCCCAAAAAAGCGGATCTGAACTTTCGCGTAGGGATCGTTTCCCTCAAAGATGATACCGTGAAATGGGTGGGACTTCTCGGCAATCAGTCGCTCGACATGAATCAGACTTGGGTCTAGTTCACCTGTTGTGAGAGCATGACGGATCTCATCAAGGGGCTGTATTTCCTCGTATATGTCAGTTCCAAGATGGCAAGCGATGAATTCGAAGGCGACTTTCAGTGGAATGACCGGATCAAGCAGTGGTCCATCGAGCGCCAGCTCAAGTTTCGTTATTCCCCATTTCACAACTTCTAAGTCAGGAGCAATTCTGACTCGAATATTCTCTGGTGCTTCGTCTAGCGCCCGAATAGCTTCGGCGCGGAATGGTGCATCGTATCCTTGGCGATGGAGGATGGCATCGATGGATTTTCGTGCTTCAGGTGTAGATTGTATAAGCGAGCCATCTGGATTTGTCTTGGCGCGAACTAAAAACTCACCATCCTTGACGTAGCCCGTCGTTTTTCCTCCTGGACCGCATCCCACATAGGGTGAGTTTTTCGAAAGGGCTTGGGCCAGCGCTGGTATCTCGGCGGCAAGGTCGTTCACGAGAAGCCGGATTGTAGGATCTAATCGCGCAGTTGTTTCAGTTCGATGCCCGAGTGAAGAGTTGCAAGCTTGACAAAGAAAAACAGCTGTCAGATGGCCTCCGAGCGCCTTTGGGATAAGATGCTCCTTGGAGAGAGCCGTCTCGCGAAGACAGGTGATGCATCTACTGCCAGTCCAAGGGATACGAATGACCAGTCTCCTTATAAGTGCAATTTATAAACTAGAATTAGATATCCAAAATGACGCAATTGAATATTCAGAAATGAAATCCAAAACAAAACACCCCGCGTGCTACTTCCTTTATTACATGAAAGGCTGTCATTTGGCTTTTACTTTTAATATAACAAGCTTTTTAAATCCGTGCCTCTTTCATTCATTACCGAATAGCACCGTCCACTCCTTTCGTCAATTGATGGATCACTTTCCCCGCCGTGTCTTGTAACGTCACTTGCAGCGGCATTTTTCCCAGCGCATGCGTGGCGCAGGAAAGACACGGATCGTACGCGCGCACGGCGACTTCGAGGTGGTTCAGCAGCGCTTCGGTGATTTCCTGGCCGTCGAGATACTGGCTGGCGACGACGCGCACCGATTCGTTCATCGCCTGATTGTTGCTGGTGGTTGAGACGATCAAGTTGGCTTGGGTGACCAGGCCTTCTTCGTTGACTTGGTAATGATGAAACAACGTGCCGCGCGGGGCTTCGATGACGCCGATGCCTTGCGGTTGGCGCTTGCCTTTATCCGCCATCAGGTCTGTGCTGGTGATGCCGGTGTCGTGCAGCAAGGCGTGAATCGATTCGGCGCAGTGCAGCAGTTCGATCATGCGCGCCCAGTGGTATGCCAGCGTGTCGTGCACCGCGCCGCCGTTGCCGTAGGCTCTGAAGCGCAGTCGTGCGGCTTCGGCCAGCGGCGTGGCGATGCGGTCGCAATTGTTGATGCGCGCGAGCGGGCCGACGCGGTACCAGCCTTCTCCGGTTCCCAGTGCGGAAAAGTACGGGAATTTCAGGTAACTCCACGGACGTACTTCCTCTTTGAGGATCTGCTGATAATTACAGTAATCGAATTGATCGAAAATCGAGCTACCGTCGGCGGCGCGTGCGCGCAATCCGCCGTGGTAGAACTCCAGTTCGCCATTGCTGCCGGTCATGCTGAGATAGTGGCTGCGCAGCGTGCCGAAATCGCGGTGTTCCGGGTGCGCGGTGTGGATGTGTTCGTTCAGCGCCAGCGCTTCCTGGCTCCATTGCAGGATGTTATCGATGCCGGCGAGCAGCGCATCGCGTTCGGGTAGGGTCAGTGCTTTATTCATGCCACCGGGCACGGTGCCGGTGCCGTGAATGCGCTTACCGGTGATCGCCTCGATGATTTGCTGGCCGTATTTGCGCAGTTTGACGCCTTTCAGCGCGATTTCCGGAAATTGTTCCAGCACTCCGGCGATATTACGCTGGCGCGGATCGCTGCCGAAGCCGAACAGAAAATCGGGTGACGAAAGGTGGAAAAAGTGCAGCGCGTGCGATTGCAGCATCTGACCGAAATGCAATAACCGGCGCAGTTTGGTTGCCGCCGGCGTGAGTTGCCGCACTCCGGCGATTTGATCCACCGCTTTCCCCGCCGCCAGTTGGTGGCTGACCGGGCAAATGCCACACAGCCGTTGCACGAAGAACGGTACTTCCCAGTACGGACGGCCCTGGATGAATTTCTCAAAACCGCGGAATTCGACAATATGGAAGCGCGCTTCGACGATGTGGTTGTAATCGTCGATCAGCAAGGTGATTTTGCCGTGCCCTTCGACGCGTGTGACCGGATCGATGGCGATGCGGCGGGTCGTTGATGATGCAGGTTTGTCCGGTTCCATAGCGCTTAATCGTAATGTAGCTGGGATGTTGCGATCACCGGTTTTTCCCCGGCCAGCAGCGGTTGCAGCAATTGCAAAAAAGCCTCGGCAGAAGGCGGGCAGCCGGGCAAAAAGTAGTCGATGGGCACAATTTCGCTGACCGGATAGACTTTGTCGAGCAGCAACGGCAGTTCAATATCGTCGGGAATCTGCGGGTTGGTGATGCCGGTGCCGGTGAGATACGCTTCCTGTAAGCAATCCTGCAAATCGAAATAATTGCGCATTGCGGGCACGCCGCCGTTGATCGCACACGCGCCAACGGCCACCAGAATTTTGCAGCTGGCGCGGAATTCGCGCAACACGTGCACATTTTCCGCATTGCACACGCCGCCTTCGATCAAGCCGATATCGCACGGGCCGCAGTGCTTGATATCGGTGAACGGCGAACGATCCAACTCAACCTGTTCAAGTAAAACGGCGAGACGCTCGTCCATATCCAAAAAAGACATGTGACAACCAAAGCAACCGGCCAACGACGTGGTGGCGATTTTGAGTTTGCGTTTGATCGCGTGTTCAGGCGTCATTTTTTATCGGATTCCTTGACGGATAGTTCTTATACAGCAGATGCATGGCGGTTTCGTTTTACAGTCAATTAATGCCGGTCGAATGCGGTTATTTTCATGAATAATATAATGAATTGCCGACGCAGAAATCCCTTGATCTGGGTTACGGTATGAGAGTATAACGTAACTGAACTGATTGACGGGAATCAGTCTCGTTCCGGTTGCAGAGCCGATCACTATGATTGTAATCTCATCAATACAAAGAAAAAACATTCGCATATCCCAAGGAGAACTTTCCAATGAGACAATATTTACCTGCAAAAACAATCGCAGCATTTGCGCTGATGGCCGGATCGCAGTTTGCGCTTGCAAATACGACCGTAACCCTCGGCGATCAGGATTTTGCCGACGGCGCGACAATGAACATCGTTCCTTTTACGACTGCCGGAACCGGAGAACCTGCGCCATTTGGTCTATTCATTGGCGGGGATACCAGTGCAAACTTCTCAGCCAGTTGGACATTTTCCTACGGCGCAATCGCGAATACCATTCTCGGTGGCAGCTTGATACTCGGAATTTATGATCACGAATCCGCTGCTACCGGAAATCAAGTGGCGTCCTTTACCGTCAATGGGGTGGACCTGACCAGCGCGCTCAATACGCTGTTCGAGTCGCACGGCGGCGCTAGCCGTGAGGATAATGTGTATACGCTGACGTTGCCGTCGTCGACCTTCGCCGGGCTGGCCTCGGGTACCGTTAATGTTGCGTTATCACTGACAGGTCCGGGATTGGGCTTATTCGGTGAGACGGCCTTTAACGGCGCCGGGCTGGATTTCTCCACGCTGGATATCGCCACCGCCGTTCCGGAACCGCTGACGAGCACGCTGCTGCTGATCGGAGTTCCAGCGGTATTGGCTGCGGCGCGGCGTAAGATAGTCTGATACGGTTAATTTTGTTACTGAAGTGCTTTCAGGAGCGAGGAGAAAATAATGCCCGATCCCTATTTAGGTGAAATCAAGACTTTTGCAGGTAATTTTGCCCCCGCCGGCTGGGCTTTGTGTCAGGGGCAGTTGCTTCCAATCGAACAGAATGACGCGTTGTTTTCGCTCATTGGAACAATCTACGGGGGCGATGGCACATCGACTTTCGCTTTGCCGAATCTTGCCAGCCGTATTCCGCTGCATCAAGGCGCCGGGCCTGGTCTCAGTCCCAGGGTGATCGGTGAGCTGGGCGGCAGCGAAACAGTCACTTTGACCGCCGGGCAATTGGCGGCGCACAACCATACCGCGGTCTGTTCCAATACGACCGGCAATAGCGCGAGCCCCGTCAACAGCTATTGGTCGACCGATCCCGGCGGCAATACCGGGGCTTATAGCACGGCCAGCGGCAGCGCCATGGCTGCTGCGGCGATCGGCAATACCGGCGGCGGGCAACCGCATAACAATGTGCAACCTTATTTAGTCATCAACTACATCATCGCGCTCGAAGGTATCTATCCTTCTAGAAACTAGGATTACAAGAGAACGGCTGGCGGCAGTTGAAAAAAGGAGATTCTGGCATGAGTGATCCGTATATTGGAGAAATCCGCTCGTTTGGTTTTAATTTCGCGCCGGTGGGCTGGGCGCAGTGTAATGGGCAACTGCTGCCCATTGCCAGCAATACGGCATTATTTTCGATTCTTGGTACAACTTATGGCGGCGATGGCAAATCGACCTTTGCGCTGCCTAACCTCCAAGGCAATGTCGTCATGGGCGCGGGGCAGGGTAGCGGTCTTTCTAACCGCGTGCTGGGCGAATCGGGCGGCACGTCGGCGGAAACATTGACAATTCAGCAAATTCCGCCGCATAGCCATCCGGCCAACGCGCAAGCCGGAAACGGCAATAAACCCGCTCCCGCAGGAAATTTCTGGGCGCAGGATCTGGGCGGCAGTAAGGAATACGGCGATAGCGGACCGGCGCAAATGGCGGCTGGAATAATCACCGCTACTGGCGGCGGGCAAGCGCACAATAATCTGCAACCGTATCTGGCGTTGAACTTCTGCATTGCGTTGCGTGGCGTATTTCCGCCCAGAAGTTGAAGCCGGACATTTCGCAGCAAGAATTCGACAAGATAATGAGAGGATAGTATGGACGATCCATTTTTAGGAGAGATTCGGCCCTTTGGGTTCGATTTTCCACCCAAGGGCTGGGCGAGTTGCGATGGCCAATTGTTGCCGATTGCGCAAAACGCTGCACTGTTTTCTTTATTGGGCACGATGTACGGCGGAGACGGCCGCACCACGTTCGCGCTGCCGGATCTTCGTGGCCGCGCCGGGATGCACCTGAGTTCAGTTCATACCCAGGGAGAACGCGGAGGGCAAGAAAGCGTGACGCTTACAACCGCGCAAATTCCTCCGCACAGTCATACGGCAAACTGCAGTAATGTCGCTGGAACTCAAACCAGTCCGGCGGGAAAATTCTGGGCGCAGGATTCCGACGGCAATGTCGTGTTCAGTAGCGCAGCCGGCGCAACCATGGCTGCCACGGCGATTGGCAATACCGGCGGAGGGCCGCATCCCAATATGCAGCCCTACCTGGTGGTGAATTATTGCATTGCACTGCAAGGTGTTTTTCCGAGCCGGAGTTAGTTTCCAACTACCACCGGCAAAGCCGGTGGTACTGCGGCACCGCCTTTATGCGTGTACCGTGCGATTGCGGCGGTGAATGGAAACCAACCCGCCAAGCCCAACCAGCATTAGCGCCCATGTGGCCGGTTCAGGCACTGCTGTTACCGTGTACTGAATATCATCCAGCAGGTACCCATCTCCAGCACTGAAATCGTCGAAAGTAATGCGTGCCATGCCGGTGAAGTTGAGACTGATAAATTCATCGGATGAAGTGACAGAGCCGAGCAAGTTGTTGGCCGTATCAAATGCTTGCACAACAATAGTATCCACTTCGGAGGTATAGACACCGCTGATCCAGTTGTGGAAAGTAAGGCTGTTGGTCGTGGTTCCGCCTAATAACTCCATCGTAATCTCTTGCCCATCGTGTAACGAGGAGAGTACTCGGCTGGATTCCGATGGAAATACAGGGGTGAGATCCCGAATTTGCAAACCCAATCCTGAAAAGCGCACACTGGTCCCATCAACAAGCAACGTTGTCGTACCTCCCGCATAAGTGCCCACCGGTTCACCCTGAAAATCGATAAGCGATGCATTGGCAAGCGGCGCTAGCGCTATCGAAGAGGCTATGATCAAACTGCGATATAAAACATGCATGTTATTTTCCTTATTATAAATTTTAAAAGCAAAGTCGAACTATACTGAAAACATGGTTGCTTGCACAGCCGGGCGCTGTCTAAGGCACAACGCACGGTAGGCTGGACTGCCAAAGAAAGCCCAGCATCAAATGAGAACGAAGCTCCCTTTGAATAGATCGATGGACATGCGGTAGCATGTATACCGATAACAATCACAAAAAGGAAAGCTAGCGTGGATACGATTGATGAACAAGTGCACGAGCAGAAACCAAAATTTGAAAGCGTATCATTGTGGAAAAGAATAAAAAATGTGCTTTTACTATCATCGTTCTTGGGGCTTATATCGGCCAACATTGCGACGCTCGTCAACGATAGCTTGCATACCGCCGCCTTTAATACATTGAAATCTTTCTTGGGATATGCATTGACTGACACGACATTAACGAGAGTTCTTGGTCAAAGCCCAACAATAAAAAGAAATGATGATGCGGCTGTTAAAACAAAAGAATTGATTGATAAAAATACCCGGTTGGCCAGAAATAACTCAGAATTGGAAGAGAAGCATGCCAAACTTAAAACTGAATCTGCTAGAAAAGTAAAAGCTGTTCAGAAAGTATCAAAGCGTATAGCCACTCGATCGATTACGAGTGCAACACGTAATATTGCATCTCTTCCAGGTGAAACAATTCCGGTACTGGGTACATCGATAATAATTGGAGTAACCCTGTGGGATATCCATGATTTTTGCCAGAACATGAAGGACATTAACAAGTTAAATAGTGAGTTTGATCATGCTCTTGAAGATCAGGACCAGGTATGTGGCATAGAGGTACCAACAAAAGAGCAGGTTCTGGCCGATGTGAAAGAAAATTGGCAACAAGCATATAGTGATGCTAAAGACCAAATAGAATTATCGCATATGAATGCCAAGGATCTGATCAATCAGAAGTATGGGGATGCCAAAGTACAAGCCATTCGAATGGGAGATGATCTGGAAGATCAATTCGTAGATACGTATACGGATGCTATGAATAAAATTAATCAAATCAAAACACAAACTCAAGTTCCGCCGCCAGCGGAGATATGGAAAACGGTTAAAGATAAAATTTATGATCTTTCTGAAAAGTTTGTGCAGTAATGTGCAAAGCGCGGTAGGCTGGGCTGCCAAAGAAAGCCCTGCATCGAGCTAAGGTGAGCTTGTAATTCCACTTTTGTTAAATCGTAAGCATCCCACCCGGACAAGATTTTGCCTGCTCCAGGCGCATCAGCGTCGGTAGCAGATTGAGATGGGTTCTTTCTTTCAATTCGAGCGCTTGTTCCTTGAGTTCATTGACAGGAATCTCGATTTTTTCTCCGCTTGCGGCCATTGCGATGACGTTGCCGCTGTCGCAAGGAGGGAGAGCCAGTGCGCGTGTATCGAATGCTGTTTTGAGGCGTTCCAGACTGGCCTGATGCCCGCGGCTGCGGCCTAGCAGATTCACCGCGAGCACGCCGTTATGGCTCAAGCGCGCGCGGCACATTTGGTAAAACGGCAGCATGTCGAGCTCGCCGGGGCGCGCATCGGCGTCGTAGCCATCCACCAGAATCAGGTCGTAAGTCTTATCGTTCCCGGCAATATACTGTGCGCCGTCTGCGATGACGATATTAAGGCGTAGCGGGTCGTCCGGCAGTTTGAAGAATTGCCGCGCGGCTGCTACCACGCGCGGTTCGATCTCAACCGCGGTCAGTTTTGCCAGCGGGTAGTAGCGATAAAGAAATTTGGTCAGCGATGCCGCGCCCAGGCCGATCAGCAGCACTTTGCGCGGAAACCGCGCATCGTTTCTTAGCAACAAGCTGACCATCATTTCCTGGGTGTAGTCGAGTTCCAAGCGCCAAGGGCGCGCGATGCGCATCGCGCCCTGTATCCAGTCGGAACCGAAATGCAAAGTGCGCACCCCGGCTTCTTCGCGGATATCGATGGAGAAACTCATCGTGCTTTTTGGCTCGACCGGTATCCGGTAACTTTGTTTGTCACGATTGCTTAAGTCCGGCTGGCGGCGAGCGCTTGTTCCAAATCCACCAAAATATCGTCAATATTTTCAATGCCGATGCACAAGCGGATCATGTCTTGCGTGACGCCCGCCGCAGCCAGTTCGGGGCCGGTCAGTTGGCGGTGGGTTGTCGATGCCGGGTGCGCGGCCAAGGATTTCGCATCGCCGATGTTGACCAGCCGTTTGAACAGTTTGAGCGCATCGTAAAATTTCACACCCGCTTCAAATCCACCCTTGATGCCGAAGGTCATCAAGGCGGATGGGCGGCCTTGCATGTATTTTTGCGCCAGTTGATAGTATTCCGATGACGGCAGACCTGCATATTTCACCCACGCCACGGCGGGATGTTGCTCAAGGTATTGCGCGGCTTTCAACGCGTTCTCGGTATGCCGCTCCATGCGCAACGACAAGGTTTCAATGCCTTGTAAAAAGAAGAAAGCATTCATCGGTGACATGGCCGAGCCGGTATTGCGCAGCGCCACCGTGCGCACGCGTCCGATATAGGCGGCGGGACCGAATTCCTGCGTATAGACGACGCCGTGATAAGCCGGTTCGGGGTTGTTGAGCATCGGAAACCGCTCTGCGTGATCCGGCCAGGGAAACCGGCCGGAGTCGACGATGATGCCGCCGACCGATGTGCCATGTCCACCCATATATTTGGTCAATGAATGCACCACGATATCCGCGCCGGATTGGAAAGGTTTCATCAAGACCGGCGTGGGTACGGTGTTATCGACGATAACCGGAACACCGTGCCGATGCGCCATCGCGCAAATGGCTTCCATGTCCGGAATGTTTCCCGCCGGGTTGCCCAGCGACTCGCAGAATACCGCCGAAGTTTTTTTGTCGATCAACGGCTCGAGACTCGCCGGATGGTCGTCCTTGGCGAAACGCACTTCGATTCCCAATTTCGGCAGCATGTGCGCGAACAGCGTATAAGTTCCGCCGTACAGCAGCGGCACGCTGACAATGTTATTGCCCATCTCGGCGATATTGATCACCGCATAGTGAATTGCCGCCTGGCCTGAACTGAGCGCCAGCGCCGCCACACCGCCTTCCAATGCGGCAACCCGTTGTTCCAGCACATCGTTGGTCGGATTCATGATGCGCGTATAAATATTGCCCGGCACGGCGAGATTGAACAAATCCGCGCCATGCTGCGCATTGTCGAATTCATAGGCGACGGTCTGATAAATAGGAACCGCCACCGATTTGGTGGTGGGGTCGGTTTGATAACCGGCGTGGATAGCGATTGTTTCGTCTTTCATGCCATTCTCCCGTGAGAAAAATCAAGAGTTGCCGGGAAGTGTAGCAGGTTTGTGAGGTTATGCCATTGCGCCTGCCAGAGAGCGGTTAACAATGACTGGATCGTATACTCAATCGTCATTTTTGGGTTCAACATGCTCTTGTAAACTGGTCTCTCGAATCGTTTGCCGGTCGTAAATACGTTGACCGATCGGCACTTGGTAACCTTGTTCTTTGATCAAGATCGCACCGACCGGACAGATATTTGCCGCCAGATCGGTAACTGCCATCGTGCTATCCGCCAGCTTTCCGCTTGGGGAATTGACGATCAAATGCGCATCCGTGCCGCGTCCGGCGATGGCAAAGACATTTTTCTGATCCACATCACGGCTGGCGCGCACGCACAAGTCGCACAGAATGCAGCGGCTGCGGTCGAGTAGAATTTTCGGGTGCGAGGCATCGAGTTCGCGGCGCTGATAAAACTGCGGGAAGTGATCGTCCAGCATGCCGAGGTGATACGCCATTGCTTGTAGCTTGCAGTTACCGGTTTTCTCGCATGACGGGCAAATGTGATTGCCTTCGACGAACAGCATTTGCGTAATGGCCTTGCGTGCTTCGTTCAATTCCGGCGTGTTGTTGCGGATTTCCTGTCCCGCTATGGCCGGTGTGATGCACGCGGCGGCGCTGCGGTTGCCGGTTTCCACCACGCACAAGCGGCAGTTGCCGCTCGGCGGCAGGCCGGGGTAGTGGCACAGATGCGGAATGTAAATGCCGGCAGCCAATGCGGCGTCCATGATGGTCTGTCCCGCTGTGAACGGGATTTCCTGATCGTCGATGCGGATTGTGCTGGGATGGTCTGACATTATCCGTTATCCAAATGTGCGGCCGCGTCGTCACGATGTGCCGCCTGCCGGGCGCTTTCCAGCGCTTGATCGAGATCGAATTGCGCGGTGAAATGGGGTTGCAGAGGAGCAGAAAAAGTTTGCGGAAACTGCTGCAAGCCATCCAGCACATGATGAGCGGCGGTATGCCCCAGGCCGCAATGCGATTGGTGTTGAATCAGATGGCTGAGCTGTTTGAGTGCTTCGATATCGTGCGTTGTGCCGCGGCCTGCGGCGATTTTATCCAGATTGTTTTTCAATAACTGCGTGCCGATGCGGCAGGGCGTGCAAAAACCGCAGCTTTCGTGCGCAAAGAAATGTGCGAAATTGCGGTGGATCGCGAGTAAATCGCGTTGCTGAACGAATACCAAAAACGATCCGCCGGTGGAGACATCCTCAAAGCTGATGGTGCGGTTAAATTCCGCCGCGCCGAGTAACTTTCCGGCGGGGCCGCCGATTTGCACCGCTTGCACATCGCGCGCGCCGCAATCGTCGAGAATCTGTTGAATGCGCACGCCAAACGGATATTCGTAAATGCCGGGCTTCTCGCAATCGCCGCTGATGCTGAGGATTTTGGCGCCGCGCGATTGCTCCGTGCCGATGGAATTAAACCAAGCGCTGCCGTGTGCGGCGATATGCGCTGCCGCGATGAAAGTCTCGACATTGTTGACGATGGTGGGCTGCCCCAGGTAGCCGTGCGTGACGGGAAACGGCGGGCGGATGCGCGGAATGCCGGGCTTGCCTTCGAGCGATTCGATCAACGCCGATTCCTCGCCGCAAATATAGGCGCCAGCACCAACGACAATGTCGATGTCAAATTCAAAATTTTCATATCCGAGAATATGTTGACCCAATAATCCTTGGCTGCGGCGCTGATCGAGCGCGGCGTGCAGATGCGGTAATAAATAGCGGTATTCGCCGCGCAAATAGACGAATCCTTGTTTTGCGCCAATAACTAACGCGCAGAGTGTCATGCCTTCAATCATCGCATCGGCATGGTCGCGTAACAGCAACCGGTCTTTGAATGTACCGGGCTCGCCTTCGTCGGCATTGCAGACGACATAATGCGCACTGCCGGGTGCTGCGCGGCACAATTGCCATTTTTTGCCGGTATCGAACCCTGCGCCGCCGCGGCCGCGTAAGCCGGATTGCTGGATGACTGCCAGTGTTCGATCAGCACCTTGCGCCAATGCGGTTTGCAGCGCGCTGCCGGGAGCGTGTTGTTCCATTAGCAGCAGATCGCGCTGATATACCCTGTCATGCACGGCAAACCATTCCGCTGGCCAATCGGCGAGCGGTGATTCCGTTGTGATCCGCTGTGCGATCTGTGCCAGTTTTTCCGCATTCAAGCCGATCACCGGCAGCCCATTGACCAGCAACGATGCGCCCTGATCGCACATGCCGATGCACGAGGTCTCATCAATACTGATCAATCCGTCCGCGCGTGTTTTGCCCGGGGTGACTTGTAACAGCTGGCACAGCATCCGCATCAGATCTTGTTCTCCGGACAGATAACCGCAACTGGTGCAATTGCTGAATAAGATATCGAAACGGCCGCGCGGTTGCGTGGAGAAAAACGAATAGAACGCGACTACCGCAGCCACCTGGCTGAGCGGTATATTGAATTCGGCAGCGGCTTGTTGCATGGCGTGCGGTGAAATATGCCGGAATTGCTGTTGCAACGCATGCAGCCGATGCAGTATATGCCGGTGCGGTGAGGCGGGATGGTGCGGGCGTGAAATATCCATGAGCAAAAGTATACCGAGGTTAACACCGGAGTGCAGGAATGGTTAGGGTTAGTTCTATGAAATCTTGCTCATTTTTATAAAAACCGGAACGAAATTCGTATTACAATTAATAACCTTATTCTTAATAGGAAAAGGTTATTAATGATAAAAATAAGTGAGAAGCGCTAACTAAAACATGCAACTTTAAGGTTGGTTGGCGTGAGAACGAGATGGGCTTAATTTATAAATAGGAGGCTTTATGTTTAAACAGATTATTTTGACCGCGGCAGTGCTGTCAGTATCAATGTCCACGGCATTTGCTACAACCACGATCGGCGGTGCAACACTGACCGATACCGCGACGGTGAACAGCGGTACGGTATCACCAACCAGCTACCTGAGCTATGTCAGCGGCGGTAATGGTGCAACCGGCTGGGCGGATGGATCGACTTACGGTGGCGATGGCTTCACGCCTGCCGCTGCGATGAGTACGGCCGATCATCATTGGTTGCAGTACGATCCGGCGATCCTGGTGTATAGTCCTGCTGCATTGAGTTTCGTGCTTGCGATTCCGGCTATCGATCATGGCTGGACTGCCGATAACACCGGTGAATTTTGGGAGCCTTTTGAATTCCGTATTTACGGTTCCGACGCTACTGGCGCGTTGCTCGAAGAAGGGCACATCACCAGCGTGTGGGCAAGAGGCGTGGATGATTCCAGCGCTTTGAAGAATGCCGACGACTGGTCGTCACAATGGTCATTTACCGGCTCCTATAACTACTTTGCAGTTGTATCGGGCGATCGTCTGGTTGGTGGACCATGGTCTCCAGGCGAAGGTGAAATCGATGCCATCGCAGCTATTCCTGAACCCGAAACCTATGCGATGTTGCTGGCCGGTTTAGGTTTGTTGGGATTTGCTGCACGCCGCAGAAAACAGTAATAACAGTAACGAATAGTCCGGTTTTCCGGCAAAAAGACAAACCCCGCTTCGGCGGGGTTTTTTTATGGATATTGAGTCTTTAAGCTAACAGTGCGGCCACAATGCCGGTGATAAAAATTCCGTCAAACGTACCTGCGCCGCCAATCGATGCATACGGCGTGCCGAGCCGGGAAATGTCTTTCATGTGCAGCAGATCGGCGCCGATCAACACACCCAGTGTTCCGCTGATGTACGCGAGCGCGGCGCTCTGTTCCGGGCTGATGACCAAACCGGTCAACGCGGCGCTGATGGGTGCCACCAATATGGGCATGCCGATGCCAAGCCCCTGAATCGGGCGGCTGAAGTAGTAGCTGATCGCGCTGATGATCGCGATTCCCAACAGGGTGGAGGACAAACTGAGTGTGCTATGGGAAAACAAATACAGCGACAGCGTTGCCGGTATCAGGCAGCCGCCGAGATTGATTAAAATTTGTGTTTCATTATGAAATGGTTGTGGCGGCATCCTGAGCAATCCCCAGTAAGCAGACGGGGTGAATTCCTGTACCGGCACATCGCTTTTGATCCGCGCCACCGGCAAATTGACGGCGCTGCCGAGCAAGGAGAACAATAGCACCATCAAACCGGATTCCGGCGGCAACCCCAGCTTCACAAAAGCAAACGACAGCAACTCCACCTGAAACAGCACCATCATGATGCTAAGCAGGAAAATGAAAAGCAGCAGATGCAGCGGGGAGAAATAATTTTTCATCGGGGTATCGTACGGGAAATATCGTTGAGTAATCTATTTTATTCAAGAATTTTTCATTGTAACGGGAAATGGATTCGAGGCATTCAGATTCCGGCTGATAATCCTGCGGATAAGCACTGTCCGGGGTTAGAAATGCCAATTTGACATGCTTTTCCATGCATGTTTGAATATCGTTCCGATATCATAAAAGAACAACTCATCACGATGGAAAATGCGGGCAGGAGAATTCACCGTCACAATCTTCACACAGTCATTCGAGACATCGAGCGTGGTAACCGGTTCTATGCGTGAGCTCAAATGACGCGCGCGATCGCTTTGGTCGATTGCAACAACTTCTATGTGAGTTGCGAGCGGGTGTTCAATCCGCGCCTGGAGAGCAGGCCGGTTGTGGTGCTGTCCAATAACGACGGCTGCGCGGTGGCCAGAAGCAACGAAGTGAAAGCGCTGGGTGTGAAAATGGGGCAGCCGTGGTTTGAGTTCGAGGACTTGGCGAAAAAACACGGAATCATTGCGCAATCTTCCAATTATGCGTTGTACGCCGATATGAGCAACCGCGTGATGAGCATTCTGGCCATGTTCAGCCCGCAGCAGGAAATTTATTCGATTGACGAATGCTTTCTCGATTTAACCGGACTCGGAACACCAGATCTGGCATGTTATGGCCAGCGTATCCGCCGGTGCGTGAAACAGTGGACCGGTCTGCCGGTTTGCGCCGGTATCGGATCGACCAAGACGCTGGCCAAATTGGCCAACCACATCGCCAAAAAATACCCGGAATTGGACGGTTTGTGCGACCTGAACAGCATGCCGCTCCACCAGCAAGATGATTGGTTCAGCCGGATTGCCGCAGGTGAAGTCTGGGGTATCGGCCGGCGGCTTGTGCCCAAGCTGTATGATGGTGGCATCAAAACCGTGCTCGATCTGAAGCGGGCTTCCCCGGCCGCGATGCGCTCGCGTTTTTCCGTCGTGATGGAGAAAGTTATCCGCGAACTCAATGGCGTGCCTTGTATCGAGCTGGAAGAAATCGCACCGCCGAGAAAGCAAATTGTCAGCTCGCGTTCGTTCGGCGTTCTCGTGGCGGATCTGGCCAGTCTGGAAGAAGCGGTTTCGTTGTATGTGCGCCGCGCAACGGAAAAATTGCGCCGCCAGCAATTGTGTGCCGGGGCGATTTACGTTGCGATCCGTACCAGTCCGTTCAACGAAAAAGAACGGTATTATGCCAATGGTCTGGCTATTCCGCTTCCTGTGCCCACCGACGATACCGTGCGATTGACCAAAGCCGCGTTATGGGGGTTGCGTAAGATTTATCGCAGCGGCTATCGCTATCAGAAAGCGCGGGTGATGCTGTCCGAATTGGTTTCCGCCGGTAACCGGCAATCCGACTTGTTTGGTTTGGCAGCGGCAGAAAATAAATCCGGCAAATTAATGGCGGTTATGGATCAAATCAATGCCAAAATGAGCAGCAGCACGTTGAAGCTGGCGTCCGAAGGCTTCCGGCAACCGTGGAAAATGAAACAAGGAAACCGCAGCCCCAGATACACAACAAACTGGAACGAGCTGATTTGCGTGACGAAGTAAATAGCGCGGATGCGCTGGCAGTAATGACTAACAGGAGAGTGACCGCTATGCCGATGCTATCGATCAACCCGGCCACAGGCCAAACCCTGCATTCTTTTCCAACCTGGCCAGCCAGCGAAATCGATACGGTGCTGAGTCAGGTGGAATCCGCGCAAGCCGGATGGGCGGCGCTCGGTTTTGAACAGCGCGCCGGTTTTATGCGTAATCTCGCGCAAATTTTCCGTCAGCGCAGCGAAGAGTATGCCCATCTGATCACCGAAGAAATGGGGAAACTGCTCAAAGAAGCCAGGGCGGAGGTGGGGAAGTGCGCGATGGGTTGCGACTACTACGCAGACCATGCGCAAGCGTATTTGAGCGACGAAGTGATCGCTTCCGATGCGAGCCGCAGTCTGGTGGTTTATCAGCCTTTGGGCACGGTGCTGTGCATCATGCCGTGGAATTTTCCATTCTGGCAATTGATCCGCGCGGCGGCGCCGGCGATGATGGCGGGTAACGCGGTGGTATTGAAGCACGCGTCGAATGTGCCGCGTTGCGCGCTGGCGCTGGAGGAAGCGTTCCGGCAAGCCGGATTCCCCGAGCATATCTTCCGCACGTTGATGATCAGTGCCGCACAGGCGGAGACGGTGATTGCCGATCCGCGTATCGCTGCCGTGACGCTGACGGGCAGCAGCGCGGCGGGACGCAAAGTCGCGGCGATTGCCGGGCAGCATCTGAAAAAATGTGTACTCGAACTGGGCGGATCGGATCCGTTCATCGTACTCGACGATGCCGACATCGAAGCGACGGCAAAACAAGCGCTGACGGCACGGTTGCAGAACATGGGGCAGAGCTGTATTGCCGCGAAGCGCTTTATTCTTGTGGAAACTATTGCCGATGCCTTTGTTGCGCAATTGAAAACGCTGATGAATCAATTGCAAAGCGGCGATCCGAAAGATGGCGCCACCGGCATTGCGCCGATGGCGCGCGAAGATTTACGCACCGAGCTGCATGCGCAGGTCGAGCGGAGTCTGGCAGCGGGTGCGCAACGGGTGACCAGCGGCGCTTTCATCGGCACGCAAGGCGCGTACTACGCGCCGACGATTCTGGATCATGTGCAACCGGGGATGGCGGCGTTTGACGAAGAATTGTTCGGTCCGGTGGCGGCGATCGTGCGGGTGAAAAATGCCGGAGAAGCGATCCAATTAGCCAACCGCACGCATTTCGGCCTGGGCGGCAGCGTATGGACGTGCGATGCAGTGCGCGGCGAGGCGCTGGCCCGGCAGATTCATGCCGGTTGCACCTTCGTCAACGGCATCGTCAAAAGCGACCCGCGCCTGCCGTTTGGCGGCGTGAAAGAATCCGGTTATGGCCGGGAACTGTCGTACCACGGCATCCGGGAGTTTGTGAATATCAAAACGGTGTGGATTAAATAGCCGCCACTTATAAACCGGCATGCAGCCCCGGTATGCCGATGCGCTGGATGCGGATGGCGTTGTTGCCTTCTTCATACGCGAGCAAGCGGCCTTCTCTGTGCCATAGGCGGAACGCCAGCGAGTAGGCGAGCACCCGTATCGGATAGTCGCGCGGCAGCGTTTGCAGATAGGGTTGGATCGTGGTGAAGTCGGTGGCGCCGTATTGCTGCATGATAAAGCGCAGACCGCCATTCGCGGGGCCGATGTTGTAAGCCAGCAATCCCAGGAATAGATCGTCTTTCATTTCCGCCAAGTAATGTTTGAATGTCGCGGCGGCGACAAAGGCGTTGTGGCGGGGATTATCCAGCATAATTTTTTCCACATTGAGCCGCCTGCGCGCTTGCGCGATGACGGTTTCCGGAACCCGGGTGATCTGAAACAGCCCGCGCCCGCCGTCGCTGCTGTCGCGCGGGATAAAAGACGATTCGGTTGCGGCGATGCCGTGCAGCAGATGCGCGTCGATATCGAAAGACCGCGCTGCGTCTTCGATCGCTTGCCGGTATTCTTGCGAGCGGTTAACCATTTTTTGCAATTGCGCCGAATCGTGACGGCGGTAAGCCGCGTAAACCTGATGCGCAATCGTCACTCGTCCCGCTTCTTCCTTACCGCCGACCAAAGTGCGGAAATTGCCGTAAGCCAGCGAAAATTGATCGTGCGTGACGAGCCAGGATATCAGCACAGCGAGTGCAATGGACAGTGCCGGTGTCAGCCATTCCGAATGAAGCCGCAGCCATTTTCTCAGTTTCCACCAGCCGACCAAAAAAACGCTCACAGCCAATATCAACGCCAACACACCGGCGGTGAACGGTAGCAAATGACCGAAAAAACTGGTGCCCGAGAACTGGCCCGCGGAGTAACCGAGCAACAGGATAATGGCGCAAACTATGGCAATGCTTAAGCCGAGTATTTCGATGCCGGTCAGTAATACTGTCCGCTGGAATCCGCCGGGCCGGTTTCTTCTGGGTTGCTTCCTGGGCGGTTTGCCAGGGTCATTGCCATTACGTGCAGCTGCGGTGCGTCTGCGCCTCGGTTTCGGTTTTACGGTAGCGGGTTGGGGGTTGCCGGAACGGGGTGCTTTATCCATTGAAATGGGGATCGAACAAGATGCACCGCATAGGGGCAATGGCTGGATGAATGGAGTTGCTGATGACATCGCTCCGTCATTAAAACGGAGCGATGCGGCTTCCGCGCATGACTAACGTAACCGGTGGCTCACCCATAAGGATGCGGCAAACAGCAGCACCGCGCCGCCTTGATGCGATGCGCCTAATGTAATCGGCACCGCATTGAGCAGCGTTGCAATGCCTAAGCTGATTTGTACCCCGAGCATCAGCAGAAAAACGTTGCAAGCTAAACGCGTGGTTCCCGGCAACTCGACTTGGCGCGATTTAAACCAGAAAAACGGCACGGAAAAAGCCAGAATCCAGGCAATCAGCCGGTGATCGAATTGCACCAAGGTGATGTTATCGAAGAAATTGCGATACCACGGTTCCAGTACAAAGAGATCGGGTGGAATGACATGCCCGTTCATCAGCGGGAAAGTGTTGTAGGCCAAGCCAGCGCGGATACCCGCCACAAAGCCGCCGGATAGCACCATGAAAAAAATTAATGAAGACAGGCTAAAGGAAAACCGCCGCAGGTTTAGCAATTTTTCGTCCGGTTTGGCAGGCGTGCTCTTGGGCGACAGCAATCCCAATGCGACCCAGAACATCGCGGCGAAAATGACAAAGGCCAGCCCCAAATGCGCAGTCAGGCGGTACTGGCTGACATGCGGATCGTTGACCAGGCCGCTCATGACCATGTACCAGCCCATGAATCCCTGCAATCCGCCCAATACGAATATCCCCGCCAGCTTGATACCCAGCGGCCGGTCGATTTGCTTTTTCACTAGAAAGTAAACGAACGGCACAAAAAATACCAGACCGATCAACCGGCCGAGCACGCGGTGAAAGTATTCCCACCAGAAAATACTTTTGAATTCATCGACACTCATGCCTTTATTGACTTGCTGGTACTGCGGTGTGGCACGGTATTTTTCCAATAACACGTCCCAATCTTGCTGCGTAATGGGCGGCATGGTGCCGACAATCGGCTGCCACTCGACGATGGAAAGCCCGGAATCGGTCAAGCGCGTAACACCGCCGACCACTATCATGGCAAATACCAGGGCACAACAAATGAATAACCAGATCGCAATAGGTTTCTGCATAATCGTAAAAATTTAAATTATTTTTGAAATTGAATGGATAACTCGGTATCCCTTGCTTTATTTGGCGCGCATCAAGCGTTGCTTGGTACGCTCCCATTCCTTCTGTTTCTCGGATTCGCGCTTGTCATGCTGCTTCTTGCCTTTGGCCAAGCCGATTTCCAGTTTAATCCTGCCCGCTTTGTAATGCATATCGATGGGAACCAGCGTGTACCCGGCGCGTTCCACTTTGCCGATGAGCCGTTTGATCTCTTCCGCGTGCAACAACAGTTTGCGGGTTCTGACCGGATCAGGATTGATGTGCGTTGAAGCCGTCTTGAGCGGACTGATATGACAGCCGATCAGGTACAACTCACCATTGCGGATAATAACATAAGCTTCTTTCAACTGAACCCGGCCATCGCGGATGGCTTTGACTTCCCATCCCTCCAGCACCATGCCCGTTTCGTACTTTTCTTCGATAAAATAATCGTGAAAGGCTTTTTTATTTTGTACTATACTCATAGGGGCATGAAATCGGTGGGAATTACGGGATTTCGTATATTTTATCAGTTTTTCAGTATTACCTCATGGATGCGGGGTGATTTACTTTTATGGCAGAAATAGAAAAATCAGTTTTAGTTGAATACTCGGCAAGTCAAATGTTTGCCTTGGTCGATGATGTGGCGAGATATCCTGAGTTTCTTCCGTGGTGCGGCGGTACTTCCGTCGATCCGCAAGACGAAGTGACGACGCATGCCACCGTCAAGATCGACTATCACCATATTCAGCATAGCTTTACCACCAAGAATAAACGCTTTCCACCGGATTTGATCGAGATGAGTCTGCTCGACGGGCCGTTTGAGCACCTGGACGGTTACTGGCAATTTGTTCCGCTATCGGATAGCGCCTGCAAGATCAAATTCCGTTTGCATTACACGTTCTCGCACCGGATTCTCGAGAAACTGGTCGGACCTGTGTTTCACATGATTGCAAACAGTTTCGTGGAACACTTCATCGAACGGGCGGAAGTGATTTACGGCAAGCGGTGACAGCGCCGATGCAAATTGAAATCGCCTACGCGCTGCCGCAGGTTCAGTTTCTGAAAAAACTCGATGTATCTCCGGGGTGTACGGTTGAACACGCGATACGGTGCTCCGGCGTTTTGGATGAGTTTCCGGAGATTGATCTGACTCAAAACAAACTGGGTATTTTCGGTAAATTGACCCAACTGCAGGCCGTGCTGGAGCCGCATGACAGGATTGAAATTTACCGGCCTTTGATCATCGATCCGAAAGAAGCGAGAAGATTACGCGCCAAGAAAAATAACCGCTGACTTTCCCTAGCTCAATTTCAAGGGAGTAAACATGATCCGCGCTGTATTAATATTGCTTGCAACGTGCCTGCTGCTTTCCCTTTCCGCTTGCGCAACTAAAAAAACGGAAAAGAAAACGCCCGATGCGGAAGATCGCACAAAAATCCTCACACCCTTTGAGCAACTGTCGCTCAAATCCGACGCAAAAACAGTATTTGAAGATCAAGGCAAATTCATTCTGCTGGAGGGAAAAAAATGCATGCAGCGTGATAATGGGGCTGAACCGGTAACCCTGCTGCAATGGATTGAAATGCCGGATTACGTCGATAGCGGTACGGTGGTGTTAAATGGCTGGGATTTGCGCTATCTGAACCAGGATCGCGAAGTCAATTCGATGCGGGCCGATATCACGCACAGCAAGCTGGTTAAAAACACCGGTTCCACGGTGCTGGTATTCGAGGCAAAAGGCAAGCTGGAAGATCAGAGCCGCAAGGATGCTTTTGAGTTTTGCGTGTTTTATACCGCATTCGGCTACCATTCTTCGGCAATTGACGCCACGATAGAAGAAGATCACAACGGTGTCGAATCTTCGGTAGTGCAGACTGAAAGCCAAGGTGCGGTAGCTACATTGGAACATACCGGCCAAAAAGGCATGTTAAGAAAATACGATGCGGTTGCCATTATCCCGCGCGGATTTGATTTCCAATACGCCGATACCTTTGAATGCGAATGGCGTCTTTGGCCGTGCCAATGGTCGGATCGCGTGGATTACCGCCTGTTGCAAGTGGCTTACAATTTGTCGCAAGCCAGTGCAGCGCCCAGTCTCGGTGGTACCCCGCACTGGGTGACGCAGACCATTTTCAAGGATAACAACACGCACGCGCACCGCATCAAAACCCGCGCTGCCCAGATCCGCGGCCGCAGCGTCAAACTGCACGGAGATTTCCTGGCGCTGAATCCACGTACCGGAAAAGCGGATACCTGCCGCAAAAGTATCGATGGCGTAGTGCGCACGCAAACGGTTCGTATCAATGAGCTACCTTACGACTATGCCATCCCGATGCTGACCGGCTGGGAACTTGCCAACGAATGCGAACATCAACGGGTACAGCGCGCAGGCATCTGGATTCACGACATCCGCTTCGATCCAAGAGCAGGTTACCTGGAATACAAAGTATCCTCCATCCTGCGCGACCAGGACGGCGCCCCCAGCTTCAACAGTGCACACCGCATCACAGTGCTGGGACTCAACCGCTTATCGTCTTCGGAGAAGAAACGAGCGCCCAAGTTTAAATTGAAGCTCAGGGAAGAACGATAGGTTACCAGCTGTTATCAGGCAGTAATGGAGTTTTTGTTATCCGGTTATTTCTGCGGTTCCAGCTGACTATCGCATAGCGGAATACTGTGGCTACCGTGTACTACCCGCTCCGTCACACGTATTTTCGACATCCCCACCCGCCAATCATCACCGCTGCAGCCAATTGATCAGGCGCAGATAGCTGCGGCCCGAAAGCGTGGTTTCAAATGCAAAGTTTCGCGGCGGCTGATGTTCTATGATTTGTGATATCCTTTCCGATAAAAGAGCACCACTATAATGATAAATCAGGAGTTTTTTATGAAAAAATCGATAAAACAATTCATTCTGTCGGCCTGCACGGTTATCTTGATGAGCAATGCAAATTTTTTGCCGGCCGATATCACCACCGATACTGAAAAGCTACTGAATTGGGCTGAAAATACTTATCCGGATTTTTTTCCTAATCATCAGGTAACACAAAGCATTGAGCCTTGGCTATACCGTTATTACCCAGACACTGGCATTTATGCTGGGGTGAACAAGAATGATAATAGTGTTTATGTGCTGGGTGGACCGTATGGGACTGTACCAACAAGGATTGCAGGATTGCCGGAATTGATAACGGGAATCGTTGATACCGGTGGGAATAGTAGCATTCCTGCTTGCAATACAGCCAATGCACCTGCTGGGATGTCATTTTCGCAAAGCGGTAATGTTGTCAATGTCACTACGGGTGGAGCTTGTATACCGCTCCCTGCCAACAATAATTTCTGCTCAACACGGAGACAGTCGACAGCAACTGGTATTTCGGTAATAACCAGTACGGCAGTTGTTTCAGCGCCGATTAACGGGATTACCATCGATATCCCGGGCATTCCCAATCCATTTCAATCAGCTGCCGAGGGGTTTGCAAATAGCAAACATTGTACAATCCATGTTCCGGCCGATGATGTCAATTTGATAATCAATACCAATGTATGTTTCGACATCACATCGGCACTGATCGGAATTACGGATGTGCCCGGAGTAACCATCACGCCTCCGGTAACATTGGCGCTAAATAGCACGACCACCAACCAAGTCGTACCGAATTGCTTTGCCACCGATGCTAATTCGATCTACAACGCAGTTACCAATGAGTCCTGGAAAAATGTTGGTGGCCGTTTTGTAAACTCAGGTTCAAAGCGGTAGCTGTTTACAAGAAACTGATCGCAGTAGCGATCACTGCAATATTAATTTAGGGGCTGTAGTAGATTAGCTT
>NZ_QRBZ01000046.1 GCF_009833085.1 Nitrosomonas oligotropha
ACTCCTTATGAAATACTCAACGCTTATTTCTATCAACCTCTCTGTAAACAACCCTGAGATTTCTTACACTTTATCGAATCAGAAAGAATGGAGAAGCTATTCAAAATCTGTAGCATCTTTAGGTGTTCAGGCAAATATCGGGACAAAAGACATTAAACAAGGACTTATTCCACTCCCACCAACCAAAGCCGAACAAACCTCCATCGCCAACGCTTTAAGCGATGCCGATGCCCTGATTCAATCCCTCACTCGCCTCATCGCCAAAAAACGCCAGATCAAACAAGGCACCATGCAAACCCTGCTCAATCCTTATGAAAATGGACGGTTAAAAGCGGGATGGGTGGTGAAGAAGTTGGGTAGTTGCTTACAAACTGCCCCAGATTATGGAATTAACGCTCCAGCCGCGCCTTTTTCACTTTTATTGCCTAAATATATTCGTATCACCGATATCTCTGAAAATGGTCAATATCTGAACGAAAACTGCGTATCTGTTAATCATCCTTGTTCACACGAATATTTTCTTCAGGATGGTGAATTAGTTTTTGCAAGAACTGGGGCAAGTGTGGGTAAAACTTATTTATATGATAAGAAAGATGGAAAATTAGTTTTCGCAGGATTTCTAATTCGAATAAAGCCTGATAAAGAGAAGTTGAATTCTCTGTATTTTAAATACTATACACAGACAGTACTCTATTGGAATTGGGTTGTTGTTAACTCGATGCGTACTGGACAACCAGGTATAAATGGAAAGGAATATTCAAACTTACCTATCTATATCCCTAGTAGTATTGATGAACAAACCCGCATCGCCACCATCCTCTCCGGCATGGACGCCGAAATCGCCGCACTCGAAGCCAAACTCGCCAAATACCGGCACATCAAGCAAGGCATGATGCAGAACCTGCTGACCGGCCGTATCCGCTTGGTGAAACCGGAAAGCAACACCGGAGCGGTTGCGTGAGCACCAGTCCGTTCAGCAGCGATTCCGTCTCCAAACCCGAACGGGTGACGCAAAACCGTGTCGTGAACCTGTTTCGCGAACAATTGGGCTATCGCTATCTCGGCAATCTGGAAGACAAGCCGGACAACAGCAACATCGAAGTGCCGCAATTGACGCGCTACCTGACCGCCAACGGTTACGATCAAAGCCAGATCAACAAGGCGCTGGATAAATTGCACAGCGCGGCCAATAATCACGCCCAGAATCTGTATCACAACAACAAGGATATCTATCAACTGCTGCGCTATGGCGTGCCGGTCAAAACGGAAGCCGGACTGCTTACCGATACGGTGCATTTGATCGATTGGCGGAATCCTGAGCAAAACGACTTTTACATTGCCGAAGAAGTGACGGTATTCGGTGAAAAGGAGAAACGCCCGGATATCGTGCTGTACGTCAACGGTATCGCCATCGGGGTGCTGGAACTGAAAAACAGCCGTGTTTCCATCGGCGATGGCATCCGTCAAAACCTGGTGAATCAACAACCGGAATTCATCGGCGCATTTTTCAGCACCATCCAGTTCGTGTTTGCCGGTAACGATTCCGAAGGGTTGCAATACGGCACCATCGGCACGCCGGAGAAGTTTTTCCTGAAGTGGAAAGAAGACGAGGCGGACAACAGCGGCTACAAGCTGGATAAATACCTCGCCAAAATGTGCACCAAGCAACGCCTGATAGAATTACTGTACGACTTTGTGTTGTTTGATGGCGGCGTCAAGAAATTGCCGCGCGCGCACCAGTATTTCGGCGTCAAAGCCGCGCAGGCGCATGTGCGCCGCAAGGAAGGCGGCATCATCTGGCACACCCAGGGCAGCGGCAAAAGCATCGTCATGGTACTGCTCGCCAAGTGGATACTGGAAAATAATCCGCATGCCCGCATCGCCATCGTCACCGACCGCGATGAACTGGATAAACAGATCGAAAGCGTTTTCAGGGATGCCGGGGAAGCGATTTACCGCACGCACAGCGGGCGCGATCTGATGGCGCAACTGGGTCAGGCCAAGCCGCGTCTGTTGTGCTCTTTGGTGCATAAGTTCGGCAAACACGATGTCGATGACTTCGACGCTTTTATCGAGCAACTGCAAAGCCAGCCAAGCTATGCCGTCGGCGAATTGTTTATTTTCGTCGATGAATGCCATCGCACGCAAAGCGGCAAGCTGCACAAAACCATGAAAGCGTTGTTGCCCGGCGCGGTTTTCATCGGCTTTACCGGCACGCCGTTGTTGAAGAAAGACAAAGCCACCAGCCTGGAAGTGTTCGGCAAATATATCCATACCTATAAATTCAACGAAGCGGTGGAAGACGGCGTGGTGCTCGACCTGGTGTACGAGGCGCGCGACATCGATCAGCGCTTAAGTTCACAGCAAAAAATCGACGAATGGTTTGCCGCTAAAACCAAAGGATTGAACGATTTCCAGAAAGCCGAGCTGAAAAAGAAGTGGGGCACGATGCAAAACTTACTCAGCTCCAAATCGCGCATGGATAAGGTGGTGACCGATATCGTCGGGGATTTCAGCGTGAAGCCGCGTTTGAGTACGCAAATGGGTAACGCCATTCTGGTGGCATCGAGCATTTTCGAGGCCTGCCGCTATTACGAGCTGTTCCAGGCAACCGAGTTGAAAGGCAAATGCGCGGTGGTCACTTCGTACAATCCGCAATCCCGGGACATTACCACCGAAGAAACCGGCGCGAACACCGAAACGGACAAGCAAGTCATCTATAACACTTATGACGTCTTGCTGAAGGATGTCAGCGCTGAACCGGGCAAATCCAAGACCGAGACTTACGAAGACAAGGCAAAAAGGCTGTTTGTCGACGAACCGGCGAATATGAAGCTGTTGATCGTGGTCGATAAATTGCTGACCGGTTTCGATGCGCCCAGCTGCACGTATTTGTATATCGATAAATCGATGCAGGATCATGGATTGTTCCAGGCCATCTGCCGGGTGAACCGTCTCGATAGCGAAGACAAGAAATTCGGCTTCATCGTGGATTACAAGGATTTGTTCAAGAAACTGGTGAACGAGAAAGGCACCGGCGCGATTCAGGTATATACCGGAGAACTGGATTACGATCAGTTTGAAGCCAAGGATTGCGATATCCTGATCCAAGACCGGCTGAGCAAGGGCCGCGAGTGGCTGGACAATGCGCTGGAAGCGCTGGAGCTGCTGTGCGAGAAAGTGGAATCGCCCAAAGGCGATCTGGAGCATATCCATTACTTTTGCGGCAATACCGAGATTCCCGAAGACTTGAAAGCACGCGAAGTGCAACGGACGGCGTTATACAAAGCCACCGCCAACTTGATCCGCGCTTACGCCAACATCGGCAACGACATGGACGCTGCCGGTTACAGCGCCGATGCGACTGAGCAAATCGTAACCCGCGTGGATCACTTCCTTAAACTGCGCGATGTCATCAAAAATGCTTCCAATGAGAAAATTGACCTGAAAGCGTATGAAGCGGACATGCGCCATCTGATCGACCGTTATATCCAGGCGGAAGAATCGATGGTGATCTCTCCTTTCGCCGATATGCCGATTCTGGAGATTATCCAAAAAAGCGGCATCGCCGAGGCCATCGATACCTTACCGGACGGCATTAAAGCCAATAAAGAAGCGGTGGCCGAAACCATCGAAAACAATGTGCGCAGCCATATCATCAAAAACCACCTGCTCGATCCGGCGTATTTTGAAAAAATGTCGAAGCTGCTGGATGAGATCATCAAGCAGCGCAAACAAAACGCCCTCAATTATCAGGAATATCTGCAAAAGATCGCCGATCTGGCCAACAAGGTGGTGGCAGCACAACCAGACGATACGCCTAAGTCGCTGGATACCCAGGCCAAGCGTGCGCTGTATAACAACTTAGGCAAAAACGAGGCGCTGGTGCTGCAAATAAATGACGCGGTGATGGACAGCAAGCAAGATAATTGGCGCGGTAATCCGGCAAGAGAAAGCGATATCCAACAAGCGATTTTCAAAATCGTCAACGATGTGGAAGAAGTCGAGCGCATTTTTGCCATCGTCAAACAGCAAAGTGACTACTGACATTGCCACCATGAAGCTGAACGATCTTGATGTGGAAGTGATTCATAAAAACATCAAGAATGTGCATTTGAGCGTTTACCCGCCGGATGGCAAGGTCAAAGTATCGGCACCGGTCAGCATGACGCCGGATACCGTCCGGGTGTTTGTCATATCCAAGCTGGGATGGATCAAGAAACAGCAAACAAAGTTACGAGCACAGAAACGCGAGGCGCCACGGGAATATATCGACCGCGAAAGCCATTATGTCTGGGGAAAGCGCTATCTGCTCAAAGTTGATGAAAAAGACGCGCCGCCGTCCGTTGAATTGAAGCACAGCAAAATGCTTCTGTCGGTACGCCCTGGAACGAACCGAGAAAGAAAGCTGGCTATTCTTGAAACCTGGTATCGGAACAATCTCAAGCAAGCAGTCCCGGCATTGATCGAAAAGTGGCAGCCGCGCATGGGCATCACTGTGCAAAGGGTTTATGTGCAAAGGATGAAAACCAAATGGGGCAGTTGCAGCGTTCATTCCGGCAGTATCCGGATCAATACGGAATTAGCAAAGAAACCGCTGGCTTGTTTGGAATATATCGTTGTGCACGAAATGACCCACCTGCTGGAACCGACGCATAACAGCCGCTTTATAGCATTGATGGATCAATTCATGCCGAAATGGCGGTTTTACCGGGAAGAATTGAATCGTTTACCGGTCAGGCATGAAGATTGGGGCTATTGATCTTGCTTCAGTAACATTGCGCGATTTTGATTGGAGCACATGCCAATCATGCTTCACGGTGCATTGGAATGATTTCCGTGTCCACTTTTGACTTATCTGCCAACTTTCCACCGATACCCCCACTAATGCGCGGATTTTATCGGATCGTAAAAAATTTTCATCGATAATTATTATGCGGGAATGCAAGTTAAAACACCGTCTTTTCGACGGTGTTGGATGGTATTGGAAGCATTATGGTGGGACGGCGGGAATCGAACCTTGGTCTATTGTAGGCATATCAATCATTTATTGTTTACCTCTGCTATTTTTGTGTCAATTTAAGACATTTTCATGAGATTAAGAAAAACAAATATTTATAGAGTTAAGTCTAAACTCATTTACTAAGGCTATCAAGAGTAATGCCAACTATAATCATATGTTTATTCGTGGTAAAAGTATTATCTTCTGTTAGCTTGCATATTTATGTATTTGTAACTTCCCGAGTTACTTGAGCGGTGTACGCGCGAGTTTGCATATAGGCGGCAATTATTTCAAGTTGATAGATATACGTGTAACGCCGTTGCTCAGCGGCGAAATCAAGATGACATGACATCTTGACTTTGTCCGACTGTAGCACCTTTTTAACCCTTAATTCTTTCACAGTCTAATAGGATGGCGAAGTGACCCGGATAGTATGCTATCGGCTACTATACCATGGGTTGTATATTCTTTTACCAAAGCTTCCACTATTACCTTATGCCCCTGATTGCACTTTGGGCCAAGGGTGATTTGAACACTATTTAAGGCTTCGCCAATATCAATGTCAAAATAATTAATAGGTGGAGCAACGTGATCATGGATGCATTGAATTATGTGGTTTGTAAAACTAGAAATAAAGTTTTCATTTGTAAAGCCGTCAGGAGGAATTTTTAAAGATGGAACTGCAAAAAATACGAAACGAAATTCATCTTGAAATGCCCATGACTTATGTTTGTGACAAGCCAAATCACCAATCCTTTTAAATTCCATCGTTGCCTTTCCATTTGAGTCGACATCAATTTTAACTGCATCACTATAAATGCCTTGTATGTCATCAACATAGATGATTTTTCTTTCGATCATGTTTTTGTTGGCGAAAAAAGGGAATATAAAATAATTTTCTGCAAATATTTGAGTCCATGAAATCGGGGAGACAATATTATTATCTGTCAATATGATTCCTGCCTCTTTCGGAATATCAAGGGGCTTATAATCCATGAAATCTTTAGGCAAAGAGATACGTACACCAGTCATATTTTCTGTGTACATATGCCATTGAGGAATGCTTTCCTCTAATTTGTCTGTCCAACAACTTACAAACAGATATTTTGAAAGATCGTATTTCCCATAGGCTTGTGCTTCACTTACATCATCAACGCGATCAAGGCGATTAAAGCGAATCTTCTTGCTTTGAAGGATAAGAGCAAGAGTATTAATGCTTGTATAATGATGAACCATCTCCTGTTTCATAGAATTTCTACTTGCGGGCTAACGCCGCCTTCAGTGGTTTATCTACTACAATGCTTTGTTTTTATTATACATATGAAACATCGTTAGGGTGAATGTGAAACTTTGTTACTTGTGCCGTTTTATAAACTCCTTCTAATTGCACCAAGGAATCCAGATTTCTTTCAAAGTAATCCTCGACATTAAAATCAATTCTAGTGGGCGCACTGATAACCCCCCCATCAGACAAAAAGCAATCTATCAATCTGAAGTCAGAGAGAGATAATTTCCCCCAATTAGCTCTCTTCAACACTTCATGATTATGGTTTGCAGATTCCGTAAGGATCTTATGCTCTGGCATCAAGTAATCTTTGGCCGCTATGTTGAGCAAAATTGTAAATTCCGTAAAATCACCGAAATCTAAGCTATCCTGAATGGAAATACTGTTGTCATTAAAGAAGATACTTAACAATTTGTTTGGGCTTGTTTTCATTAACTTTATCAGATCAACTTTATTTTCATATTCGTTAATGAACTGATGAAGCATTAGTATCAGCTTAAATATAACAACCTGCCTAGACATGCCTCTCTGTATATCTTTGCAAATCGCGTTACCAACATATTTGTTTTTAAACGTATATTTAAGAAATGATGAAATGATCGACAAGTTTATCTGACTCATATTAAGAACACGTGATACCAGCGCCTGAAAAAAAATCAGGCACTCCTTTAATGACAAATATTCAAAGTGCTTTCTGCACAAAATAATAAGCAGACTATACTCAGAAAACATTGCGGAGTTTAGATAGTGATTAACCTCAACCTCAAGAAATATCATATCATCTGCACTACCTTTAGCTTCTAAGTAGCGAATCTTCGTTAGAATTTCACTAGCATATGCATTTGACTCAAGAACTGATAGCATGCTTAAAGGTGTTTCAATTACTTTTTTGTTATTATCAGAGAAGTACACAACTATTATTGAACCGTAATCCTCACTGTAAATTGCTGAATGTTCCGTTTTGCAGGCTATAAGTTCTTTATCACTATAAATTTTTAGTAGCTTGGTGTGCACATCAATCTCAGCTAAATTAAGCATAAAGACTGGTGAGTATTTTTCGATAGCTTCGGGGTTTCCAAGAGATTTAGATACGTTATTCTTTCGGAGTAGAAACTCTAATCCCCAAGCTGTACTTGTAATGTCTAGAAAATGAGTGTACTCGTGGATAAATAATGACATTGCTTCTGCTTGCCAGTATTCAGCGAGTGATTCAGGCCTCCCTTTAAGGATTTTTTGAAGATCAAATTTTGATCTCGCATCATATTTTTCTATCTCTATTAAATTTGAGTAGAAATCAAAATATCCATCTCTTCGTAGGGTCGTTAAAAATTGCCTCATTGCGACATCCTAAAATCATAACAAGTAATTATATAGTTTCTATATACCTACCACACATTAAAGTATTTGTGATGGTAGTTCAATTTGCTAATGTCATATCATTCTTAAAAAGAATGGTATACAGTTCTGGAGATCAGGATTCTTAGCGTAGCAAATCAAAAGAGGGTTGTCCAAATCGGTGTCACAAATCGGTGTCACACAAATCGGTGTCAGGTCCAGAATGAAGAATTATTATTTTTTATCAATTGGAAAGAAGTAATCATAGGGGGCAGAGTCGATTGATATTGGCAAACGTTTTTTAAACATTATTTGTCGGAGTGGATTGTTTAATCAAAGACTCAGCAGGAATGCCTAATTCTTGGTGCAGTTTCTGAATCATTCTTAGCGTTAGTGCGCGTTTTCGGTTTAGAACTTCATAGACGCGGTTACTTTTTCCAATCATTGGTTCCAGGTCTTTAACGGTTAAACCTTTATGCTCCATTTCAAATTTGATGGCTTCTACAGCATCAGGCAAGTCAAGCGGAAAATGTTTAAGTTCATAGGCTTCGATTAGCGTTACCAAAATATCCAGTTTTTCACCTTCCGGCGTATTCGGTTCTGCCATCATGAGTGATTCCACTTTTTTCAGCGCTGCGCGGTAATCAGCATCGGTTTTGATTGGTTTGATGTCCATATAAGTTTGTTCCTAGTGCTAAATCGTTTGTGCATCGATTTGATCGTATTGAGCATGTGTGCCGATGAAACGGATATAAACAATGCTGTAAGCGTAGTTGATCCATACCACCAACCGGTATTTATTACCAGCAATATTGAATACGACTCTGCCGTCTTTGAGGATACTGGCACTTTTGAAATCCGCTTTTACTTCTGTAGGCGTTGACCAGTTTGCTTTTAATGCATGTCGGTACCAAGCGAGTGCTGGTTGAATTGCATCGGTGTAAGACGGATTATCTTCCCAGAATGCTTTCAAGGTCGACAGAGCGATAATTCTCATAGCCGAAATAGTAGTCCCATTACGGGACTTTGGCAATTATTTTGATGAAGGAATCCATCTCCCATAAACTTTTCTGATCTGTCCCCAATCCTTATGCCCCATTTGCTGGGCCACAAACATGGGATTTTCACCTCTTGAAAGCATCGCCGATGCGAAAGTGTGACGGGTTTGGTAGGGATTGCGGTATTTTATTCCTGCTCTTTTCAGTGCCGGAATCCAGACTTTCTTGCGGATCGGTTGATCGTTTCTCCACGGCTGATGGGTGTCTGGATCGTGAAAAACGGTTTCGTTTTGTTGCTTGGTAAAGTTTTGTTGATTGAGCAGGACATCTCTGGCTTGCGGTTGTAGTATGACTTCACGTTTCCCCGATTTGGTTTTGGTGTCTTTCAGTTGTCCGCGAACATAAGCACTGCTGACAAATACCCGGTTATTTTCAAAGTCCACATCCTGCCAGCTAAGTGCGATCAATTCGGAAGTTCTGAGGCCCGAATAAAACGCAAACTGAATCAGGTTTTTTGCTTGTTCGGTGAGTTCATTCAGGATTTTGGCGATTTCATATTGGGTGAACGGTTCGGGCTCTCGGGTTTTGTTGGGAAGGTTCTTAACCCTCGTTAAGGGGTTTTTGTCGATAATTTCGTCATGATAAAGCTCCTCGAACGTTTGGCGCAACGGGGTCAGAATGTTGCCTTTTCTTTTGTTGGAGCAAGGAAGCTCCGACAGCCATTCTTTGACTTTGCTGGCGGTCAGCTCGGCAATGGCGAGATCACCAAAGGTTGGAATCAAATGATGATAGATGGCGCTGTTATAGTCTTGCAACGTGCTTTTTTGCAGTTTGGCTTGGTTGCGGCGCAACCAGTTAATAAGCGCTTCCTTGATCGTGTAGAGATCGGGGCGGGTCTTCCTGAATTCCTTGGCTTTCTTGCTGTACGGAAAATGTCGGAAATAATCGAAGGTGCCGATTTTGATTTCGTGCTTGATGGCTTGCAGCTTAAGGGCTAGTTCTTTAAGTGCGGTTTTCGTCGGCGGCATGGGAATAGTCTCACGGCAGCGTACACCTTGGAAGGTGAACGATAACTGGACGCTGTTGCCACGTTTTGTTATGCCTCTTTGCCTTGCATCCATAGATTAGCTGCAGTCATGCTTATAAATACTTTTTTATTCTCGGACTTGAACCAATGAATTCCGAATCTCCATTGTCCTTTTTTCAAATACTGCCGGATGGCATTTTCAGATAAGCCCGTCAGTTCCGCACATTTCTTGACAGTTACCAGTTGTCGATCGGAGTGGTTCATTTCTTTTCCTCCCCGTCATTACCGGCAATATGCTTGGCTACGTGCTTTTCAACTTCCGCTTGATCCTCGATCAAACCCTTATCTGCCACTTTGCGCTTACCCATCACAACCGCCCAGAAACTGCCGAGTTTTTGCGTGATGGCATAACCCACACTCTTTGTTTCACTATAGTGGGTTGTTTCTGGGCAAACATCCTGAAACTTAATACCTAGGATATTTTCGTATCGGCGATAGGTGAGCGGGTTATGAAGTATTTTAAGAACGCGCCAACCGAAGTATTGGCCCATGATCAAAGCACCTAATGCGCTTTCAAGCGTGGTACCAACACCCCTGAATTCTTTGATATTCTTTAAAAGAATCTGCTCCTGTTCTTCACTTAAGTTTAGATCAAACAGTTTTCTTTGATTGGTTTCCATGATCAGTAGTGTTCCTGTTAGTTAATATCTGTCTTGATAATACACTACTGATCTTAGTAGTCAATAAGATGCTTGTCCTACTCGTCGAGAAGCTTCACTTGAGCGTAAAACTCCTCCTTAGTGAATTGGCGCATTTCGTCATGAAACTTGATAACAATCTCGATTTGATCATTAATCGTCAGTACACCGCAGATATGGCCGATTTGTGTAATGCTGTATTTCTTTCCCAGTTGCGGCGCGTCCTTTTTGAGGATGGCCAAACGGTAAATCAAGGACACGGCTTCATCTAAAGTAAATGGATTCATAATGTTTTTTAGTGGATCATTTTTAGTGTTGAGTTGGGTTCTCATGGATAACCTCCGGATGATAAAAAGGGGTTGGTACAGTTATTGATACAAGTCCAAGAGAAACAGCTCCGGCGAGACATTGCGTGCGCTCGGCTTGCGCCTCGCTCCTTAATGTCACGTCCTCGCTGTTGACTTTGAAAAGCATCCAAACATGCTTGCGGGTACCATAGCTCGAGCCCTTCCAAACAATACCGGCAACACGAAGTGGGGCAGTGTCGCCATAACGCCCAATGAGCGGTGAATAAACTTCTCCGTTTACTGGATTGAGTTGCTGGCTGTGTTCGTAATAAGGTTTAATAGCTTGCGAGCGGTGCGGAGTTTCAGGGTCTCCCATCGCCAGCATGAAGGCTGCCCAATCGCTGGCAGTCGCTGACTGACGAATTGACTCAAGTTCCGGGTCGTCGGTTTTGTCCAGTTTTCTTAATTGCCGCCAGACGGTGACACTTGGGCCGCCAATTTGTTGAAACTGGCGAATGCCCCAGGTATTCGCCCAAGCTGTGATGCGCTCAGCCGCTTTTACAGAATCATTCCCATACAAATCTTGATTCAACGCATAACCGTCAATATTCTTGGCAATGTACTTGGCAATGTAACCTGCGGCTGTGCCTTTTTCTGGATCAATGGCAACGGCTTTGAAGCGATGTTTTTGTGCGCCAGGTTCATCACCACTATCCATCAAGGCATAATGGCTCATAATTTTACGCACGGTTTCGCGGTGCTTGTCTGGCATGAATAACAGCAAATGCCAATGCGGGGTTCCGTCGTGGTGCGGCTCTACGACACGAAATCCGTAAGATCGTATGTCTTTTCTATCCAGTTCGGCGCGGATCAACGCCCAAAGGTGCGTCAAGTATTCATGAGCCTGAAGTGTGGTTGTGCCGTCATGGCGTGGATTGCTCGCGCCGTTGTGCAAGCAGGCATGCATGCGGGAAGGGGTGGTAAGAGTATAGAACTCTCCCACATGCCCCAGATGATCAGCGACCATTTCAAACCCTCGGATACGTACCATCAATTCAGCACGACGAATAGCTGGATTGGATACCGAACGATCGGCTAGGTTTTGTAGGGAAAAAAGCTCACCATTTTCATTACTTACAAAGGTAGAGGCCAGATAGAGCCGGTTTTTCTCCTTTTGCTTGCGTTTTACATGAATGGTGTAATCGCTGGCATAGGTGCCACGGAGACGGCTGACCAACTCAATATTTCTGGAAATGGTTTCAATCTTGCGCAATCGCAATATCTGGATTCTACGATACCACCAGCGATGGCAGCACATCCGATTCAGAGCCGGTTCCAGGTTATCGCCTTTGATGGATGGCCGTTTGACTTGGTAGTGATCGACGATCCGCAAACAGGCTTGATAGGCTTCCAGTGGTATTTCTATGCGATGGCGTGCCAGATAGCATTTTTCAGCGAAGCGCTTGGCGGCCTTGAGCAGTTCTTCAGGATCAGCGCATAGATTTAGATCTTCAATGCGTAGCTGGTTATGAATATCGATTAACGCATGGTTTGCTTGCTCGAAACTGAAGCGTTCAGCGGTTTTGACATAGTGAGCTGCCAGATCTCCCGCGATAGGGGAAAGTTCTGTGAAAATGTGTCGCCGAATGCGGCGGCATTTTTCTGTTCCATAAGCTTCAGTGAGATTATCGGCATAAATGACTTGTGGCAAATTTGTGTCATTTTTGTGCCACAACCGAGGCCTTTGGAGACCAACTGAGACTAATGGGTGATTTGTGAGACTGGAACTAAGACCCTGTTTTATATGGGTCTTAGTTGGTCTTGAGTGGTCTGGATTAGACCGTTTTTTGGGACGGCGACAATCTAATAACTAAAATAACGTAATGTATATTATGCTATTTTAAATTAACTATTTGTAAGTTGCCCCCAAAGTTGCCCCTTGTAATATATGGCGGTACTTTACGATTCATATAATAAAATCATTTATCAATCGAACTAAAGTTCGCATAAACTCTACTATCTATTCTATGTAAAGTAATTTGTTAATAAAGGGAGATTGTGATTACCAGATCTAAGTTATTAGTCGGTTCTGCAAAACGCCTGAAAACCGAATAAATGTTCGAATGCATGCGGATTAGCAAACGCTGAAATCCCTGAGAAATTATAATATAGGCATCAAAACCTGAGGGAATTAGGGGAAACTTAAATGCCGACCGATGATTTTTTCCATGCTCGTCTCGACCAGATGATCGATCTGCACCACCCCTTAGTGATATTGGCAAATCGACTGCCGTGGCCCGATATTGAAGCAGCACTTGCACCAGCTTTCGAGCGCAAGAATCGTCAAGGCCAAGTGGTAGAGTTCAGCGATATTTTCGGCACAGCGTTAGCGACTGTGGCACAGGAGTGAGTGCTGCGGGCCGACCGCGTTTGCCGATTCGGTTGATGGCTTCCTTGCTGTATCTGAAACACGCATTCAATCTGAGTGATGAAGAACTGGTGATCCGCTGGTCCGAGAATGTGGTCTGGCAGTATTTCAGCGGACAGGTGTACTACACACCGAAGCTGCCCTGTGACGTTACTCAGATAGGTCGCTTGGCATACAACTCCAAATCTGAAACTCAGAGTATTCAAATTGAATGTTGCCAACAACTAACAAGCTATTATGCTGTTAATACAATACATCACCAGTAAGCTTAATGACTGTTTCTCAGCCTCTTTGCATTAACCAGTTACTTATGGCCGATTAAGAAATTTCAGTAAGATCTAACCATATCATTAAAAATTTCAAAATGATATTGAGTAAATATGAAATTAAATCAAATTACGCCTTTACACTATTTTCAGTTGCAAGGGGGAATTTAGACAAATTACTGAAAATGACTGATAAGACGCAACTTAAACCTTCATATACTCTTAAATATATTATACTGAAAATAGTACATAGGTATATTAAAATTGAACTAATAACCTATTGTATTATTTTTAAATTCAACGCGTTATCAAGAATAAGGAGATTTTTGTGAAAACACGAACAATACTTTTGATACCCGCAATTATCGCTGCATTAAGTAGTTGTGCGACAATGACTGAGTCGCAACGGGGTACGGCACAAGGCTCTGCGGTTGGCGCCGGTGCTGGCGCCGCGATTGGGGCGCTCATCGGTGGCGGAAAAGGCGCTGCAATCGGTGCAGGCTCAGGAGCGATATTAGGGGCAGGCGCAGGTTATCTATGGTCGCAAAGAATGGAAGAACAGAAACAGCAAATGGAAACTGCTACAGCAGGTACTGGTGTTGAAGTCACACAAACTGAAGATAATCGGCTTAAACTAAATATTCCCAGTGATATCTCTTTTGATTCTGGCAAATCTGATATTAAATCAGGTTTTAAGCCGATCCTCGATAACTTCGCAACAAGTTTGGTTAATAATTCGAATACAGCCATCACAATTGTTGGCCATACAGACAATACCGGCAGCGATACGATTAATAATCCCTTATCAATTAATCGAGCTGCCAGCACACGCGATTATCTGGTTGGGCGAGGTATATCTATCAATCGTATCCATATTGATGGACGTGGTTCTCACGAGCCAGTTGCATCAAATGACACTCCTGAAAATAGATCAAAGAATCGCCGTGTAGAAATCTTTGTAACTGAACTACAAGCACCAGAGGCCACTCCCGCATTACATAAACATTAAGAGTTTAAATCAAATGCCACTGACAAGGCCGTGGCATTTGATTGCAGGGCAAAATGTTCAACTCAAAGTCAGTACTAATGGGACAGTTCGGTTGTGCAAGGTAAGTTGCAGAACCAAGTTTTCAGATCTGGGGGTGTAAATAATTTTGTGTAAATGGTCATTTGGCAGGAAACTGCTTATATATTTTTGGAGTAAAAATGACCACACCCACCCCCCTGCCGACCGGCCTAATTGATAGCCTGCTGGCCGATTACAAAAAGCCAGAAGATTTAATCGGTGAGCATGGTCTTCTCAAGCAACTCACCAAAGCGTTGGTTGAACGTGCCTTGCAAGCAGAAATGGCCGAGCATCTTGGTCACGATAAGCACGAAACGGTAATCAATGCCACTGGCAATACCAGAAATGGTAAAAGTCGCAAGACCCTGAGAGGTGAGTTGCCCATCGAGATCCCCCGTGACCGTGAAGGCAGCTTCGAGCCTCTGATCATTTCCAAACATCAGACCCGTTGGGCGGGATTTGATGACAAGATCCTCTCGTTGTATGCCCGTGGCATGACAGTGCGTGAAATCCAGCAGCACCTCACTGAAATGTATGGCACAGAAGTATCGCCTGCGCTTATTTTCACAGTCACTGACGGCGTAATGGATGAAGTAAAGCAATGGCAATCCCGGCCTCTCGATGCGGTGTATCCTGTGATCTATCTCGATTGTATCCATGTCAAAGTTCGTGACGCTGGTAGTGTTCGTGCCAAGGCGATTTACCTGGCGATCGGCATTAACATGGAGGGCCATAAAGAAGTACTGGGCTTATGGATTGCTCAGACCGAGGGTGCCAAGTTCTGGCTCAGCGTTGTCACTGAACTCAAGAATCGTGGCGTGCAAGATATCTTTATCGCCTGTGTTGATGGCTTAAGGGGCTTTCCCGAAGCGATTGAAACCGTCTATCCACATGCCATTGTACAACTCTGTATCGTGCACATGGTACGTAACAGTCTCAACTACGTCGGCTGGAATAAACGCAAGGAAGTAGCTGCTGATTTACGTTTGGTCTACAGCGCCGCCACGATTGATGAGGCTGAGCAAGCGCTGGCAGACTTCGAAGATAAGTGGGAACAATGCTTATCCGCCGATTGCCCTGTCTTGGCGCAATAATTGGCAGCGCATCATTCCGTTTTTCGACTACCCGCCTGAGATACGGCGCATCATTTATACCACCAATGCGATTGAATCAGTCAATATGAGCCTACGCAAAGTCAGCAAAAGCCGTGGATCGTTTCCCAACGATGAAGCCGTGATCAAATTGTACTATTTGGCTCTCAGCAATATCGCCAAAAAATGGTCTATGCCACTAAGAGATTGGAAACCTGCACTAAACAGGTTTACCATTCAATTTAACGAAAGAATGCCTCGGCATTATTAAACACCATTTACACAAAATCTAGGACACCCCCGTAAATCCTTTTTTTAGGATTAAATAGACTCACCCGGCTAATCTTAATTTAAGCCAGGTGAGTCATTAGCTCTTATTTCACATTTGGACAATCGATGTAATTAGGATGTGACGTGATCACAATCGCCACACGATTTTCCTGATCCGGCGTGTTGTCAAGACCCGCGACTTCACCAATTGCTTTGACAGTTAACTGGTTGGGTCTAGCGCCATTTGCTACCAATTGCTGTACCAACGCATTAGCTCTTTTTTCTGATAAATCCTGGTTATAAGCTGGTTTGCCAACAGTGTCTGTCGACGCAGTAACGATTGCAGTCGCATCGGGATGCGCTTTTAACCAACTAGCCACTTTGCTAATGGATTCATCTTTTGTTTTAAAAGGCACAGAACTACCGGTTTTGAAGTAAGCAACTGTATCGTGAATCGCTTCCCCTTTATGATGGTTTTGGCTATGCACTTCTGTCAGCCATAGACACATTTCTTTCTCAGACTCCAAACGATGACGTGCGGCTGATTTAGCGGCATCCAAAGCTTTTTGCTTCTCGTCGATATTCCAGTAGTGATTCTTCTCAAGATGCCTCAGAATGGTATTAGCCACCTCCAGATCTTCTTCAGATAGTTCCTGATGTAACATGGCTTGACCGTAGTGACCTGATCTGGCTGATTTAATATCGGCTTTCAAATCTCCCGTGTCGATTCTAGGTGTAGCGCAAGCTGTTAGGAAAAGTATCAAAGTTGCGAGTAGAGAGTAATGATATTTTTTCATGATGTTATCCTCGTGATTGAATTAGTCGCAACAGGCTTACTCGCCATCATCCAATGGGCCGTAGTTAGTCCAGTAGCCGGGGTAATGCAAGCCAAAATAGCGGCTATCTTCACTAAAACGATCCCAGACATAGGCTGGTGAGGCAAACTCGCTAGTTGGAATCGGTGAAGTTAAGAACTCAGCGCCACCTACTAGTGTTCGACTCACTCCATGTACAACTCCTCGAATAACACCCCAAGTCATACCTACAAAAATATTTTGGTCATTGGTGATATTAATGATATTTTTCGGGATTTCGATAAATCCGAAAGCAATATTAGCCACGCCCTGGCTTATCTTGTTGGTGAAACCTGTCAGATAGCTTTCTGCTTGGACACTTGATGACATCATTAATGTACTGCTTAGAATGCAGGCAGCCAGAATTTTATTCTTACTCATGTGTAGCTCCTTATTTTTTCTGATTTGAAACTACGCGAGACCATACACAGCCATAAAAAATTGCTGATCCCGCACCGATACCGATCTTTACCTTGAAAAAACACATTCACATGACATATTACATAGTACGCAATAACAATGCACCTCAAAGGGGCGTATGTCAAACTTAATAGTGATGTCATCATTATTTTTAAGAAAATTTAGCTAAATAAGAAGCATATCTAAGTCTAGTGATCTGTAAGTGGATAAGTGGATAAGTGGAAAAAAATGATGTTCGCTCTTGATAATTATTCAGACTTTTCTCATTGAATTAATTGAGCGATTTCACGCGTTAAATGATCATGGTTGAGCTGCACAAATAAAGGTAGATTATTCTTTTAACTTGATGCTGATTTGACCATCCGTGACTTGAATGTCTTCTACGCCTTCCGAGAAGGACTTCCAGAATCCTGGATCGACGCCAAATTCGCTAACTAGATCGATATTTTTTAATCCACCCAGCCAAGCATTGGGGATGGGAATACCCATGATGCTGACACCTTTGAGAATAATAACCGGTTTATCATGCAGATAAGCCATTCCGATGCCAGCATTAAAGCGCAGTGTTTTGCCGCCCAGAACTGGAAAATCTTCTTCAAGCGGAATGAGCAGTTTTGCACTGATGAGGTTACTTGCAAGATCAATAGCCAGCTTTTGCGCAAGATCAGTATTTTTAGCAAGTAGTGCATTCAATTCGCGTTCTGTGAAAGTGATTGTGTGTGGCGCATTTTTTTCTGAATAGGGCTCTGGTTCCAAGAAACCATTTTCATTGATTTCATCACTTTCCTTTTTATGCTTGGATCGTGCTGAAAATCCGAAGTCATAACCGATTGCCTTAAGTTTGTCTTGGAGTGTTCTTTCTTCCTTTGTATCGAGTACAACGGGTGTAAATGCCGTTGTGAAAATGTAGGTCTTGAGTACCCAGTAGGTTCCGGCTATGGTGATTACTATGGTGAAGATAACGATGAGGAGTACATGAGTCCAGTGCATAGTAGAAGTCTTTTGATAAATGTTTTCAGTTGAATTCATGCGAGTGAGTATATCTGCTCAAAAGGGTTAGCATTGCTTTTCGAATTGTATGGTAATAAAAAATAGTTGATACATCAGAGAAATATTATGCTTAAATGGAAATGTATCATTTAAGCAAGCGAGTTACGCAATAAGTTGTTGCGATATTTTGGGTACAAGCCGACTGATATTCTATTTGCATCAGAATGAATACATTGATAGGAGGGCATCGATCATGAAAAAGTTTATCGTTGAGTTTATTGGTACTTTCTTTCTGGTTTTAACTATTGGTTTGACAGTCATACCTGGAAGCGCTGGAGTTATTGCGCCCCTGGCGATCGGTTCGGTATTGATGGTAATGGTTTATGCGGGTGGGCATATTTCTGGAGCACACTACAATCCTGCGGTGACACTGGCTGTCCTGATGCGTGGTAAGTGCTCAATTGCTGATGCGCCAGTGTATATGATCGCTCAGATAGCAGGAGCCGCCGCCGCGGCATGTATTGCGCAATTTTTGGTGGGATCGGGCACAGCTTCGGACACACTTGATGTAACTAAGTCGTTGATTGCAGAATTTTTGTTTACCTTTGCATTGGCTTATGTGGTTTTGAATGTCGCTACCGCGAAGGGGACAAGTGGCAATTCTTTTTATGGCTTGGCTATTGGCTTCATAGTAATGGTAGGCGCCTTTTCTGTAGGAGGTATTTCGGGGGGTGCTTTCAATCCCGCAGTAGCGATCGGCGCCCCATTAATGGGCTTGATGAATTGGAGCAATATCTGGATTCATTTGGTCGCTGATTTTGCGGGCGGTGTAGTGGCAGCATTGGTTTTTAATATGCTAAATCCGGATGATAAATAGAAAGCCTGTAGTTTAATAAGTTTGCGGATGTATTCGAATTACAAATCAACGGCTATGTCATCAAACGGTTCTTAATTAAGGGGTGTAAATTATGAAAAGAATTAAATTATTGACTGGATATTCTTTATTAGGTGCCGCTGTTTTCCTAGTTACCAATTCTTATGCGGCCGACTTAAATGATCTTACGGGCGCAGCCGGTATTCTGCAGCAAGGCACGCAAGCTGGGCAAGCTGCTACTGCGGTTGTGCCAAGCTCTAGCACCGGATTGACTGGGTTATTAATGCAGCAATTAGGAGTGACACAGCCGCAAGCAGAAGGTGGGTCAGGAGCACTTTTCCAATTAGCCAAATCAAAAATGTCGACAGGTGATTTTACAGCCTTAGGTAATTCCGTTCCAAATATGCAAGGGTTGCTAGCCGCCGCACCTGTTGCAAATGCAGTAGGAAGCGGTAGTATGACGGGTAATTTAACAAGCATGGCAGGTAATTTGGGTGGAGCAGATGGAAATTTAGTTGGCTTAGCGAGTTCATTTCAACAGCTTGGCTTAGCACCTGATATGGTACAGAAGTTTATTCCAATCGTTATGCAGTATGTTCAGGGTAATGGAGGTGGTGCAGTTGCGGGTGCACTTCAGTCAGCATTAATGGGCGGATTGTAGTTATTACAGTGAAATTATAAAACAACAATAAACAATCCCGTGGCAAGACCACGGGATTTAGAATAGCTCAAGCTGATGCAGTTCTTCTTTTGGTTTGCCGTATAGTGCAATGAATAATCTTATCGTGCGTATTCTTGCCTATTTCTTCCTGAATAATTGCTGTAAATATGCTGATAAACCAGATCTGTCTTCTCATCTACTTCTTCATCAGCATAAGCTTCCTTCGGTAACCATTGTAAATTATCAATGATGATGGTTTTAACCTGTGCCGTCACTTGCGTGCTTTCACGCCACCGTTCGATTCTTAGTTTTTCCTCTTTTAGGGTAGCTAGTGTTCTGATAGCAATTTTTTTAACTTCCACTTCCTCTTTTTTGGAAAGAGATGGTTTTCTCAGTAAATCAAAGATGGCGAGCGTTTCTTCATCCAATCCTTCAGAAATTGCGCGGGAATCTTCCTCGGTTAACTCCTGCATATAGTTTTGCAGATCATCAAATGCCTTTTGAACGCTCTGTAGGTCTTTACCCTGGTTGTAATCCTCGATAATTTTCTTGTACTTCTCGTAGAACTCTAACCGTAGCGGGTTCTGCTGGATCATTTTCTCCAATTTCCGCTCGATGGCTTCCTGAAGATCAAAGACAATCATATTCTTGTTGTATGATTTCTGGAATGCCTGCCGCAGCTTATCAAAATCCAACTGCCCTAAATCTACGAAATCTTCATCATTACTAGCGGATGATCCAACCGTCACGCTCATGTTTACTTCCTGCTGTAGTCTGCGAATCACATCGGTGATATCCGCGCCATTTACCTTCTGATTCAGCTGCTCATATACGGCTTCAATGGCGTTATGTTCTTTGATGAATGGTTTGATTTGCTCTTCAGGATAGAGCGCTTTGTATTTTCGAAAAACATCACGAGCCTTAAATTCAAACTCAGTGCGTGTTTTTTCATTCAGGCAGACACAATTCATGGCTTTCTGGATCAAAGCCAGCTTTTCCATTGGACTTTTAGCGTTTAACAGCAAATCCAGTTCAAATTCAACGCTAAGTAAGGACTCTCGTGTATTATCGATAGAGCCTTTAAGCTCAACAGCCAAGCCTTCCAGCCGTTCAGCTGGTGTCGTTGAATGATCATCCGAATCATCGCCGCTCTTATTCTTTTTGCCTTTATTGTCGCCCTCACCATAAACAGCATAGGCTTCTTCCAGCTTACGGTAGACATTGCCATAATCGACAATCAACCCATTTTCTTTTTCATCGTCATATACCCTGTTTGCACGCGCGATTGTTTGCATGAGTGTATGGCCTTTAATTGGCTTGTCGAGGTAAACGGTGGAAACGCAAGGTACATCAAAACCAGTTATCCACATTGCGCACACAATGGCTAAGCGAAAAGGGTTTTCTTCATCTTTAAATTCCTTTTCCAGATCACGCTGCACCATTTTCTTGCGATGAGGTTCAATCTCAAGTCCCATAGCACGAAATTTGGCCACTTCGTTCTGTTCACTGCTTACCACCACACACACTTCGGTTTCTGCAACACGTTTGAGGTGATGTTTCAGTTTCAATTCCTCTTGTTGATCCTGGGCTTGTTCAATACGTTTTTTTAGTTCAGCGACATATTGCGGCCAGTATTTCATCACCAGATCGTACATGCGCACGGCGGTGGGTTTGTCGAGTGCAATAAACATTGCTTTGCCCTGATAACCCCGTTCATTAAAATGCCAAACCAAATCCTTGGCGATGGCATCCAAACGGGCTTCCGAGGTCAAAATGGGGTAATCACGTGCAAATTCACGTCTCAACTTGGCACGTTGATCTTCATCGAGATCTTCGCTCTCGATAATTTCCGCCATGTGCTCATCCAAATCTGGATTGTCGATACCCAGCTTTTCACCACGATTCAGATACCGCAACGGCAGGGTTGCGCCATCCTCAATAGCTCGTTTGAAGTCATAAACGGATACATACTCACCAAAGATATTCTTGGTGAGTTCCAATTCTTCCCTGATGATCGGTGTACCGGTAAAACCAAGATAAGATGCATTGGGAATGCCGTGAAAGCGCATATTTTGGGCAAACTTCCCGCCTTGGGTACGGTGAGCTTCATCGGAGATGACGATGATGTTTTTCCGGTCGGTAATCAGTGGATAAACACTTTCTGTCCTTGGATCAATGGAGAATTTGTGAATCAGCGTAAATACATAGCGATGGTTTTCGGAAAGGAGCCTGCGTAAATCATCGCGGCTTTTGGCTTTGATGTTCTCCTCGGTGACTGCGCCCACGCTGGTGAATGTATCGTAAATCTGCCGTTCCAGTTCTGAACGATCCAATACAATCAAGAAAGTATATGAACCACCAAACTTGCGGTGGATTTTCTGACACAAAAATACTATTGAATAGGATTTGCCCGATCCTTGCGTGTGCCAGAATACGCCCAGCTTGCCTTTTAGCGCTTCGATATTTCGGGCTTGCTCTACAACCTTATTCACCCCGATATACTGATGGTTCTTGGCTATTATTTTCACCACATCGCCGCCATCCCCATCAAACAGCAGAAAGTTTTCAAATAGATCAATTAAACGAGTGCGGTCACAGGTGCCGCGTAGCATGGTGTCGAGACTAACAACGCCTTCTTCCTCTTCTTCAATGCGTTTCCAATCCAGGAAGAATTTATAGGGACTGGTTACCGTACCGAGCTTGGCATCAGTGCCATTGCTTAGAATAATAAAAGCATTACAGTGAAAAATAGAGGGAATGCTGTCTTTATAGTCAGTCAGATTGTCGTGATGGGCATTGGCAAGGTCAGTGTGATGCGCTTTGAGTTCAAAAAATACCAGGGGAATGCCATTTACAAAACCCACAACATCGGGACGGCGATGATAGAGATCGCCTACTACCTCAAACTGACGCACGGCAAGGAATTCATTCTCTAGCGGGTGTTCAAAATCAAATACACGCAGGCGTTTGATTTCCATTTCACCTTTATTATTTCGGTAGCTGATTTGTATGCCCTTGGTAAGCAGCGCATGTTTTTCTTTGTTGATTTGCCCTAGAGTTTTATCGGCGGATTTCTCCGTGATCTGATCAATTGCGTGGGTATATGCGGTAGCCGGGAGGTTTGGATTGAGCTTTTCAAGAGCAGCGCGTAAATGCCGCTTCAGAATGACTTCGGACTTATTCTCACGCCCCAACAATCCATTATCGCCGAAGTTTTCTTTCTTCCAAGCATAGACAATTAGCCAACCCAAGTCCTCCAATGCTTGCTGCGTCGCAGCTTCTACCAGTCCATCTTCGGAATATTCATAACTCATGCAACTTCCTTTAATAGATCAGCCGGGTTATAGCTTTCCACGTCAATTACGCCAGTCATCAGGCGTGGAAGCAGGATGTCGCGGGCTTCGCGGAGACGAACATTCTGGTAATGCAGAATTTCAACTTCGCGATCTACAGCATTAATCAGTTGGTTAAACTGGCTTAGTATTACAAAAGAAGGAGTAACAACATCAATCCGATGCATATCGTTTTTGGTCACTGAATTAAAAATTGCTCCACCACCCATCATATCTTCTTCAAAGAATTGTTTCTTCAGCAAGCAATACAAAAATCCTTGCGCATCTTGTTTGTGTCGTACTGCTGCTAGTCCACGACCCAGAATCATTTTCTCTAAAGCGATATTTAGGCGACCAACAGAGGAGCGCGAACACTAAACAAAACATCACCACGTTCCGCATATCGTGAGCCACTTGTGCTCCAGCATGTATTCGTGGGGAAACGATCTCCGTAATCTTTTACACCCTGATGGAATGGAAGCCCATTTCCCTCAAGATTATAGAATTCTGATTTAGGGCTTTGCCCCATTGTGATCTCGCACATATCCCCAAGCTTTGTTCTTTCCCATCCCTCTGGAAGGCCGGTCGTGGGATTGATTGGAGTGGATTCATAACCAGGGAAACGCATACGCACAAACCACTCTTCATAGGTAATCTGTGCCATTTCTTCGAGCAGCTTGATCCGTTTTAGATTGTTTTCGATTAAATCATCATAACGCGAGAGAATATTACCAATTCTTTTCTGTATTGAAATAGGGGGAACTGGAATTTTTAGATGTTCCATATCGCTTACTGCCATATGCGGGACTGTAGCTCCGTAGGCAATACCGTTCACCCAGCCCTGAATCTGGGGGCTTTGCAAGCTATACGCTAAATAATTCCAATCAAGTTTGGTAGGGTCTGGCCTATAGAGAAATAGGCGTTGGCCTAAAAAATAGTTTCCAGTTTTAGCTGTAAATCGCCCAACTTCTCCTGCTGGAGCTTCTCTGGTGAAAACAACATCACCATATTGGGGCTGCGCTCTGCGGATCCATTTTTTAAAGACATTCTCTTCGACATAGCGAACAGATTCGAAATCTATGAATCCATTTTTTACGTTCGTAGTTCTCAACATTTTATAAGGTGTGATATTTTCAGATAGAGGAGCGGTTTTGTTTACACAGTCTATTGCCAGAAAACATAACTCAGATATTGGCTTTAATTCCCACTTCATGAGGCCCTCCATTTATATCAATCTCAACTGCTGAGCAGCAGGCTTGTGATCCTTTACTTCGATAATGGAACGCTCTTTTTTAAGCCCTTTTGAACTACGGAATTGCCGTTCTCTGACTTCACAAACCAAATAATCTCCTTTAGAGAAAGCTATTTCATTATTTGCTATCTTATTCAGAAAAGTAGAGTCTTCAATGGTGGCACTGAATGGTTCTCCTCCATCAGTAACACGCCACTTATTATCCTCCTTAAAGCTCAAGCTGATAATCTGGAGTGTCATGGTGCGAGTTTCATCCGCCAACTCTTCCTCGGTTTCCTCATACTCGAAATACCCGACCTCACTCTTGGAAACTTCAAGGTCGTCATGACCTGACCGTTTAACTTTGATCTTGTCGATTCCATTATTAGACAGGGACGAGATAGACTTCTTGGCCTGCTCCCGCACTGCCACGCTTTCGGCAAGTTGGATCGTGCGTTGATTGGTGACAAAATGGTTGTCGCCGATATGAATATGCACATCGCCGCCATTATGTTCGATCTTGTCCGGTTTTCGGCCTTTCAGAAACTTAACGAGAGCGAACAAGCCGCCTCCCATAGTCACCGTGCCTCCTACAAACTTAAACAGAAGTTCGGTCAGCTCATTGGCCGCCGCAATCCCATCCTTGTTTTCAGCAGCGAAGTCAAACAAGATCTTGGTATTCTCCAGGAAGGACTGGATTAAGGCCAAGTCTACCTCGAAAGATCCTTCAGCAGTGGCCCGTACCTTGACGGAGATTTGAGCCCTATTACCATTGATTTCCTGATTTGCCGCTTGAATCAGTTCACCCATCGCCAGTAGCGCAGGCGCTAAATCTTGTACATCGATTTCGCCGTCATCAACGGAAGGACCGTCAAAAACAAGAGTCATATTGGCCTCGCTCATATCACCCCTTTGAGGACATGTTGCATCAGAGTGTTAGCCTCGCTATTCAATCTTTCTAATTCGCTATGAATCTCACCAAGCCGTGCAGCATAATCAAATCCTTCATCCAATTCGATGGAGTAACCAACATAGCGGCCTGGTGTAAGGCTCCAGTCATTTTCCTCAACTTCCGCCACATCTACAATTTTGCATAGACCCTCGACATTCTCATATTTGCCATTGAGGAAATGCTCTTTCAGCCACGAATTGCTGGTAAATTGCTTGGAAACATCTTCACCGCGATAAGCTTTTACAATTGAGGTTAAGCCTTCCATCTGTTCCGGTGAGAAATCACGCAATGTGGTGTTGATCTGACGAAAAGTATTCCGTGCATCAATCATTAATATCCTGCGCTTGTTTTCTGGCCGCTTGCCACGATCCAAAAACCATAAATGACAGGGTAGCGAACGGGTGTAAAAGAAGTTGTTTCCCACAGCCACGATACAGTCCACTGCGCCGGTTTCAATCAGTTTCTGGCGGATAAGCTTTTCACTCGCCCCCGCATCGGTTGCTGAGGATGCCATGACAAATCCAGCACGGCCATTCTCATTAAGGTAATGATAAAAATATTGAATCCATAGATAGTTGCCGTTATCGGCCCTAGGAATGCCCACATCCTTAAATAAGCGCTTGTCGGTTTTGACGAAATCTTTGTTCTTATCCACCTTGTTGACGTTGAACGGCGGATTTGCCATTACGAAATCGCATTTGCCCACCAGATCATGCGGATCGGAGTAGAAACTGTTGCTCTCGATGATTTTTCCCTCAATACCATGTATGGCAAGGTTCATTTTGGCCAAACGGGTATTATTTGATTTTTGCTCAGTGCCGTATACTTTGATCGCTTCATTTACAGCCCGTTTGCTATGGTCTTTTATAAAATGACCAGTCTGAACAAACATACCGCCTGAACCGCAGGCGGGATCATGAATAATGCCGTGATCCGGCTCGATGAAATTAACAATCAGCTGCACCAGTGATGGAGGCGTAAAGAATTCACCGCCTTCTTGAGCACCTGCACCGCTCATGGAGAATTTCATCAAGAAAAACTCATAAATACGCCCAAACACGTCCCCCTTAAGCGTTTTCACCGAATCTTTATTGAATACCCGGATCAGCTCGCGTAATAAGTCGGAATCCAATTCCTGATAGTTTTTTGGCAGGATACCGGCAAGATCGGGGTAGCTGGCTTCAATCAGACGCATGGCTTCATTAACTGCTTCGTTGACATCATCGCCCTCTGGCAGATTGGCAAGATGTTCATATTGCGATTTCTCTGGCAGCATCATTGCACCGGCAGCAAGGAAGTCAGCTTGCGTTGCAGCACGTTTACCCCGTGGCCCTTCAGGGATAGAGGCTTCGATTGCAATCTTGGCTTCTTCGTAGCGGTTTTGAGCATAACGCAGCAGAATCAGTCCCAATACAGGGTCTTTATACTCCGCTGCCGTCAGCTTAGAGTTGGCACGCAGATTATCAGCAGAATCCCAAAGTTCTTTTTCCAGTTGCTTGATTTGTTCGTTATTCATTCAATACCTAATTTAGCGATTCTGGGGTGTAGCGTATTTCTGGCATAAATTGTAATAAAAATATCACTTACTATCCGCTTAAGTCACAGCTTTGATGCAGTTACAAACTAAAGCTGTCTATTTATCGATGTTTTTAATCCAATATGAGTATTACATCTTTTGTTTCCGTGTGCTTTTGAGGAAGTATTAAATACCGGTCTATTCTAGGCACGGCAAACATTCTCTCATTTTTAACTGCCAATTCAACTGAATGTTTGCTCAAGCAAATCCCCCTCCTAAAACCTTTCAGTCACATATACTTTCTCTGAAGCCACGGCAAACATCCCTTTAAAATGGTTTTGCCACAATTACCAGCTTCAATTCACCAAATTTCACTGATTCATCAGTTTCTTTACCCGTGTTTTCTCCTGATTTTCCTGTTTCTCCCTAATAAAATCCTTTTTTAGCTTTTTTCATCCATCGAGCATCCTCAATGCTCTCATTCCTGATATTTTTAAGGAGTTTCTATGGCTATTCATTGCCCCAAATGCAATTCAACCTTGATCACAGCCCGCAATATGGGCAAAAAAATCTGTTGCGGCATCGGTATTGTCGCTGGCAGCGCGCAAGGTATTTCAAATGCACTCAAAGGTGCAAAAATCGGCGGTGAAGTCGGCGCTTTTTTCGGTCAATCAGCTGCATTCCTGGGTCGATTTGCCGGTGCGCTGATCGGCGC
>NZ_QRBZ01000047.1 GCF_009833085.1 Nitrosomonas oligotropha
TGTCAGTGGATAATCACATCACCGGACTGGAAATATGGAATGGCTTCCCGTGTGGCGACGGAGTGTCTTGCTTCAACGCGGATTCCGTTTCTCCTACTGCGCCTGCTTCACTTCTGGCGGCATTAAAATCGACTACAACCACGACAAGAGTAAAAGGTAAGACAAGAACTATTTCTTCCGCTTTGGTTTCGCTATCCTGGAAAGCATCGTCGGATAATATTGCTGTTGCAGGGTATAACATATACCGGAACGGTACTAAAATTGCAGTTAGCACTTCAACAAGCTATTCTGATTCGCTTGGAAATGCTACTGGGTCTATTTATAGCTACACTGTGAAGGCTTTCGATGCGGTGGGTAATATATCGACCGCAAGTAATGAAGCGCTGATCGTTTATTAGCAGACATTACAGTAGTTGATTACGTTTCTGGCTAGCTTAAGGTAGTTATGAATGTAATCAGAGCATTCTCCTGTTATTGAATTAAACCAGTGATTTTAATTTTGCGATCACTGGTTTTGTTTGCGGTCTGACATTACGCCATATAAAAAAAGATTCGGCCGCTTGTTCAACCAGCATACCTATTCCATCGGCTATCTGTTGCGCGCCATGTTGCCGGGCGAATTTGAGAAAAGGGATGGGCTCTTGGCGGTACATCATGTCGTAGGCGAGTGCCGCTTGCGCAAAAATACTAGCGGGTAACTCAGGCAATGCATTGTGCAGACTGGCGGAAGTGGCATTGATGATGATGTCAAAATGCTCATCGGCGAAATACAAAAAATCGCCTGCGGAAATGTTGCCATAGGTGTTGAACTGCTTCCATAGTGCTGCTGCTTTTTCAGGGGTGCGGTTGGCGATTGCCAGCAAAGCGGGTTGCTGTTGCAGGAGTGGCAGGATTACCCCTTGCGCTGCACCACCCGCACCCATAAGCAGTATGCGTTTTCCTGCGAGGGGAATTGCCAGATTGCATTCGATGTCACGGACTAACCCGATGCCGTCGGTGTTATCGCCGAGAATTTCATCGTTTTCAAATTTAAGCGTATTGACGGCCTGTGCGATGCCGGCCCGCTCGGTTAAACGGGTTGCCAGTTGATAGGCTTCCAGCTTAAAAGGCACGGTGACATTCAATCCCTTTCCGCCCCGTTGACGGAAGTCTTGCACGGTTGCCTCGAAACCATCCAGCGGTGCCAGCAAGGCAACGTATTGCATGGCCTGATTCGTTTGTTGCGCAAAAGCGGTATGGATCAACGGTGATTTGCTATGTGAAACAGGATTGCCGATTACGGCATAAGAATCGAGCATGGCTGGTATCTCTGATTATTGACTCAGCAACATATCGGAAGCTGCGAATACCCAGGTACGGGTGATGTGCAAAATATCCGTGTCCTGGCTGATATCCGGTGGAAAGGGCGCGAATCCGTTTTGCCCGGCGAGTTTAACGATATTGACAGCCGCTTCGTCGAGAATTTTTTCTCCCGATGAGCGGTTGATTTCAATCGATTCCAAGCTACCATCGGCGCGGATACCGACGGTCAGTTGCAGGTTGCCATAAAGCTTCTCTTTTCTGGCGGCTTCCGGGTAATTCAAATTACCGATCCGTTCGACCTTGATGCGCCAATCTTCGACGTAGCGGGCAAAGCGGTATTCTTTGGTGCGTGCACCGACAAATTTGCGTTTGGGGCGTTTTTGATAACTATCATGGTCTTGATCGATCTGTGCTCTCAGCCGGGCAATATCCAGGCTGCGCAGCAGTAAATCGGTCGAGTCGACTGCGACTGATTTACTTTCCAGTTCGTTTTTGTGTTCCTTGGGCAGTTCGATTTGAGGCGTTTCGCTGATAGCGGCCATCAGCTTTTTGGCTTCCTGTTCCAGTTGTTTAACTTTTTGCTGCGCTACACTCTCAGCGATAACCGGTTTGTTTCTTGGTAGTACCGGGAATGGCGTTTTTGCCCGGCGATCCTCTTCCGTGTTGCCTCCGCCATCCAGATTATCTTGCGCCAATAATTGCGATTCTTTCGGTTTTGTCTGTGTTTTGTTGTTAACCAGCACGACTTCCAAGGATGAAGCAATTTTGTCGGATTTCGGTTGAGGAAACTGGAAAGTCACACCAAAGAATACGATGGCATGTAACAGCAGAGAAGCAATCATCGCGGCAACTAGACGATGGCTCTGTAAGTACTGATAACCAGCCAGCGCTAAAGGTAAAGTTGCGAGAGTTTGAGTGGTCACAGCCTAAGGGTTAAACCTTGAAGTTAAGTCGATACACTACAGATGATGGCATTATTTTAGGCAACAACAATGGGCTTGTCACATGATTCATGCAGATTTATGGAAGATAGATCGCTATGCATCCAGTTTTTGCAAAAATTCCGCATGCAAGGTGCGTTCCAGTAAATCGATCTCGGATAATTTGAGTTTGACATAAGCGCCCGGCGCCATTTCAGGCAGCGAAGGAACTCGCGCGATGAACGGGATATGGTCCAGTTTGACCAAATTTTCTTTGATAACCTGAGCGTTGGCGGTTTGAATTTTTTCCTGCAATAACCAGCGCAGGCACCAGTAACGTTCCATGGCGCGCTGAAATTCGCCATAAACTCCATAGGCTGTTTCAAAGTCGCGCATGGCGATTAAAAGACTGTTGCTGTCTTTGTGATAAGGCGGCGCCTCGTTGCGCAGCATGGCGATGAGTTGCCGTTGATTGATCAGGTCGACATACCGCCGCATCGGAGAGCTGCTCCAGGCGTATTGGGAAACACCCAATCCCTGGTGAGGCGCGGGAGAAGTGCCCATTTTCACTTTGCCATTGGCCTGGCTGCGGAAAATACCGATGATACCGGCATCGGTGAGTTGCCTACCCCACTCCGTATTCACATAAATCATCAATTCGGATACGACTTTATCGATCGGCGAGCCGCGTCTGCGCTCGCTGATCGTGACATGATCGGCGTTGATTTCGAAGCTGTAATCGACTTTGTCGTTATTGCTGTCATTGGTTTTGCCACGCTGATTTTCCATCTTGCAGGCAAATTTCCACAATAGATTTAACTCTTTGCTGAAGGTGTGCGCGAAATCACCTCTGCTGAGTGCGGTTTCGTTGAAATGCTGCTCCAGCGCATTGTTACGCAGATTTGCGACAATATTGATTTTTTCAAGCCGGCTTTCAGTGGCCGTGACGGTGAAATCATCCGATACATCCAGATACAAGGACAGGACCGGGCACAGTTTGTTTTCAGCTAGCGTAAAGTGATTGATCACCGTATCCGGCAGCATGGTGATTTTTTTCCCCGGCAGGTATACCGTGGAAAGTCTGGATGAAGCGGCTTTGTCGAGTGTCGACTCGGGAGTGATTCCCAATGCCGGTGCTGCAATATGAATGCCGATGCGGAAGCTTCCCAGGGGTAATGGGGTTACGGAAAATGCATCGTCAATTTCTGTCGTTGAGGCATCGTCGATACTGAATGCCGCGACATCCGCTACCGCTAAATCAAACGGAACATCACCAACGGACTGAGATTCCAGTTCACCGAAATTGGTGCCTTCTGGAAAATATTCCCAGATGAATTGATTGAAATGGTAATCGTGAGAAGACGGAATAGCGCCGCATTTTTCCAGCAATTTTACGGCAGTGAGTTTTTTTTCCGCACAAACGGCCTCGAGGGCTTTCCATTCCTGCGAGTTTTTATCCGGTTTGTAGAGTAAACCGGAGATGCACGACTGGAATTCCTCGGGCAGGATGAATTGATTTAACTGCTCAGCATAGCGTGCTTGTTGCGCGGCTTGCAGGCGTTTCTTTTCCTGACCGGCGAGCGCGGCCTTCAGCGCATCCGGTGGCGCAGCTTTGTAGCGCCCATGCCCTTTCTTATAGAAATACATCGGCGCATTTTGCAGTAACACCAAGGTTGCGGCCGATTCAACGGGACTCGGGGAATGGCCAAAGTAATCGGCGGCAAGCGTGTCGCTGGTGAATTCGGTTTCTTGCGCGCAGCATTCCCAGAGAAAATCCGGATCCAATTCATCGGTTATTTTTTGTACATGCCCCATGAATTCGGTTAAAGGCGGTTTATCGAACCTGAACAACACGGACGAGGCTTTGATTTTCGATCGTTTGCCATGCACAGCCTCTATTTGCAGCGACGTTGTGTTGTCAGCCAGAATAGTGCCTATCTTAAAGGTTCCAGCTTCTTCATAAAAAACATTCATGAGATTGTTTTTGCAGGGTCGATTGAATAATCGGGGTTCAGTTATTGTATCGGGAGGAAATGCGTTATCATCATAAAATTAAAGACTTAAACAGTACTGAAAGACTTCTTTTGTGATGTGAAAAACTGCTCAGCGATTTGCATTATATACGAGACATCGGTTGAATAAAAAAACAGTAGACCATGATTGCCGGGAATGGTGCCGGCATGAGGAAAATCGGAGCTGAATTAAAAAGTTTCCGGCAAGGTGTGGCAACGCGTGCTGTCAATGGATTGCATATTGTTGAAATGAAAAAGAGACTCAATCGTCCTGGTGCTTTTTAACGAACGACTGAATGGTGTTTTTCAATTCGGAATCCGGCAGCGTTGCGGCTAATTGATTTAAGCATGCTTTTCCGCTTGCACTTAATTTTAATTTTTTCTTGTTGTATCCATGTCTTGCCGATGGTTTTGCGTTTTTGGCAGCGTAATCCGCTTGCACCAAAATTTGAATTGCAGTAACTTGCCACTCTAATTTCTGCAGCTTAAGCAACAATGATGGAGAGATTTGCTTTAGTTTTGCAGCGATTGCGCCATTCTCGGCCACTATAGTCAGTCTGCCGTCCGTGATCCGGCCAAGGTTACAATGCTGTGCCAATTGGGTTGGGATCAGCTTGGAAAATGTGGACTGATCTTCATGCAGTTTTTGAGCCGCTGTGAGCAGGCTCGCGTATTCAGGTGTTTTGCCAAGCAGGTTAAAGTAAGCGTTAACTTTATGAGAGGCCATGGGTATTTAATCGATATCCAATGAAAACAAAGTATGAATATTATTTTTATTTCAAATAATTCGGAACGAGCGCGTAAGCTGGCGTTAACCAAAGTCCATATTGTATTATTAATGAGCGCTTTATTACTGGTCATTGTGACAGTGGCGCTGAGTTTGAATTTTGTTTCATTGCGCTACGCCGATCGGATCGATGCGCCTCTTCTGAGAGCCGTATTGGTTAATCCGCAAGAAGAACGGCATCAGAAGATTCAAACGCATCTGCAAGATAACTTAAATATCATGGCGAGTAAATTAGGCCAAATGCAGGCGCAGTTACTCCGCTTGGATGCATTGGGTGAGCGTCTGGCGGAATCTTCAGGAATCAAATCGGGAGATTTCTCATTTAATCAAATGCCGGGACAGGGCGGTGCGCGGAATGATCTGTCCGCTGAAGCGCTGTCATTCTCTGAATTCAGTCTCAAGTTGCAGGAGTTATCCAATATGCTGGATGAAAGAACGGATAAGCTGGGGGCATTGGATTCCTTGTTGCGGCATGACCGGATCACAAAGTTTGTGTTGCCATCCGAGATGCCGGTTGAGACCGATTGGTTTTCTTCCGGTTACGGATACCGGATCGATCCGTTTACTGGAAAGCGAGCGTTTCATGAAGGCGTGGATTTTACCGCGGAAGTGGGCGCACCCATCAAAGCCGCTGCGGGCGGTGTGGTGATCTATTCTGATCGGCATCCTGAGTATGGTAATATGGTTGAAATTGACCATGGTGATGATTTGGTTACGCGGTATGCGCATGCATCGACGCGTCTGGTGAATCTCGGAGAGGTTGTATTGCAGGGGCAAAAAATAGCTGAAGTTGGCAATACCGGCCGTTCTACCGGGCCGCATTTGCATTTTGAAATCCGGCATAAAGACAAACCGCAGAATCCAGCCAAATTTTTGAAAAAACCGGGTTAAATGGGAGCGCTGATTTCTTCATGATTTTTGCAGGGTGAGAAATATGCTCACCCTTTGTTTTTTTAAACAATGTGTTCATACGGAATATTTAGAGACTTATGCTAGGCAATCTACTTAAGAAAATTTTTGGCAGCCGCAATGACCGGATGATCAAACAGTATACCCAGACTGTGCGATCTATCAATGAACTGGAACCGGCTATTGCAGGGTTGTCGGATACCGACTTACGTGGCAAGACGGATGAATTCAAGCAGCGCATTCAAAATGGCGAAATACTGGATGCATTACTGCCCGAAGCATTTGCTGTGGTTCGTGAGACTGGCAAGCGGGTTTTGGGGATGCGTCATTTTGATGCGCAGCTTATCGGCGGCATGGTTTTGCACGGCGGAAAAATTGCCGAGATGCGCACCGGTGAGGGGAAAACGCTCATGGCAACATTGCCGGCATACTTGAATGCATTGTCAGGCAAGGGTGTGCACGTTGTCACCGTGAATGATTACCTGGCGAAGCGCGATGCAGAGTGGATGGGTAAGATCTACCGGTTTCTTGGAATGAACGTCGGTGTTATTTATGCGCAGATGCCGCATGACGAAAAGCAAGCTGCTTATGCGGCTGATATCACTTACGGCACCAATAACGAGTATGGCTTCGATTATTTGCGCGACAATATGGTGGCGCATGCGAATGAGCGTGCACAACGCGTGCTTAATTTCGCAATCGTGGACGAAGTGGATTCGATTTTAATTGATGAAGCGCGCACGCCGCTCATCATTTCAGGCCAGGCGGAAGGCGATACCGAGATCTATGTGCGCATTAACGCACTGGTGCCAAAACTCATCCGGCAGGAAACGGAAGAGAGCCAGGGCGACTATAGTGTGGATGAGAAGTCTCATCAGGTCACGCTGAGCGAAGCCGGTTTTGAGCATGCGGAAAAGTTGCTGGAAGCGGCCGGACTGCTGAAGCCGGGATCGAGCCTTTATGATCCGGCCAATATCAATTTGGTGCATCACCTGATTGCAGGCCTGCGCGCTCATAATTTGTATTTTCTGGATCAACACTATGTCGTGCAAAACGATGAAGTGGTGATCGTGGATGAGTTCACCGGGCGCTTGATGTCCGGCCGCCGCTGGTCCGATGGTTTGCATCAGGCGGTGGAGGCGAAAGAAGGTGTCGCTATTCAGAAAGAGAATCAGACGCTTGCTTCCATTACCTTCCAAAATTACTTCCGCATGTACCAAAAGTTGTCGGGCATGACCGGTACTGCCGATACGGAAGCGGCTGAGTTTCAGCAGATCTATGGATTGGAGACAGTCATTATTCCAACGCATAGACCGATGATCCGGGAAGATCGTATGGATCAGGTATTCCGTACGATGAAAGAGAAAAATGAAGCGATTGTTCGTGAGATTAGAGAATGTTATGAAAGTGGCCAGCCGGTATTGGTTGGTACGACATCTATTGAGAATAACGAGTTATTGTCCAGGTTGCTGGATCGCGACAAACTTCCGCACCAAGTTTTGAATGCTAAACAGCATGCCAGTGAGGCAAGTATTGTCGCACAGGCAGGCCGTCCTAAAATGATTACGATAGCGACCAATATGGCGGGGCGTGGAACGGACATTGTGCTGGGTGGAAACCCGGAACCTGAAATAGAACAGATACGGCATGATGAAAAATTAAGTGACGAAGCAAAAGAAAAACGTATTCAAGAAGTGCAGGAAAAATGGAAGTTAACGCATGAGGAAGTGCTGAAGAAAGGCGGTTTGCATATTATCGGTACGGAGCGGCACGAATCCCGGCGGGTGGATAATCAATTGCGCGGACGTTCGGGCAGGCAGGGAGATCCAGGTTCCAGCCGTTTTTTTCTTTCGCTTGAAGATTCTTTGTTACGTATTTTTGCCTCGGATCGCGTAGCCAGTATCATGACGCGCCTTAAGATGCCGGAAGGCGAAGCTATTGAGCATCCGTGGGTTACCCGCGCCATTGAAAATGCGCAGCGCAAGGTAGAAGCGAGAAACTTCGATATGCGTAAGCAGTTGCTGGAATACGATGATGTCGCGAATGATCAGCGGCATGTCATTTATCAGCAGCGCAATGAATTGTTGGAAGCGGAGCAGGATATCTCGGAAACGATAACCGCGATACGTGAGAATGTATTGGGAGACTTGTTCAATCTCTATATTCCCCCGCAAAGTGTCGAAGAGCAGTGGGACGTAGCGGGGCTGGAGAAAGCACTGGCAGCAGAGTATCAATTGCATTTCCCGGTACGCGAGTGGCTTGAAGAAGAATCCGGTCTGCATGAAGAAAATTTATTCCAACGCATTATTGATCTTGCGAGCGACCATTATCAGACTAAGGTTACGCAAGTCGGCGCGGATATCATGCATCACTACGAGCGTGTGGTGATGTTACAAATTCTCGACTCACATTGGCGGGAGCATTTGGCGGGATTGGATCATTTGCGCCAAGGCATCCACCTGCGCGGCTATGCGCAGAAAAATCCCAAACAGGAATACAAGCGCGAGGCGTTTGAACTTTTTACAATTATGCTCGAAGAAGTCAAACGGGAAGTTACCAAAATACTGTTGACGGTACAAATCAAGAATGAGCAGCAGGTAGAAGCTGTCACAGACAGCTTACGGTCACCGGAAAATATACAACTTCATCATGAAGCTTATGAACAAGCATCAGCGGAAGAAAGTGGATATATAAAAACTGAGGATGATAAAACGCAGCCTTTTGTGCGTCAGAATGAGAAAGTAGGCCGCAATCAACCTTGCCCTTGCGGTTCAGGTAAGAAATATAAGCAATGTCATGGAAAAATAAAATAGATCATAAAGAACAATATCTTGTTGTAGTTGAGCTAAGTGACCTTATGGTAAATAGAAATACTTCCAGGATTGCTATAATCCTTAAAACGATTGTGGTATACTGCGCGCTTTTGTAGTTTGGGTAACGTAATTTAACGAATAAATCTAATAGGGATTGGAAGAAGTTTTTTCCTTTGTGTTGTATATAACTTACAATATTATTACTGATGGAATGATTGAACATGGCGGATAGTTTCAGCATTAATGAAGAGATGAGCGGCAGGAGAAAGTTCCTTGTGGCTGCAACCTCAGTAGCAGGTGGAATTGCTGGCGCTGCGATTGCAACGCCTTTTTTATTGAGCATGATGCCTAGCGAACGGGCTAAAGCAGCTGGAGCCCCTGTGGAAGTTGATATATCCAAGCTTGAACCTGGGATGTTGCTGATGGTTGAGTGGCGCGGAAAAGTTGTTTGGATTCTAAATCGTACACCAGATATGTTGGAAAGTCTGGCTAAAGTTGAAGGTCAGCTTGCTGACCCGAATTCGGATAAGAAGCAGCAACCGGATTATGCAAAAAATCGTACACGTTCAATAAAACCTGAAATTTTGGTTGCCGAGGGTGTTTGTACCCATTTGGGTTGCTCGCCTGTATTCAGGAAAGATGTGGCGCCTGCGGATCTGGGGCCCGATTGGTTGGGTGGTTTCTTCTGTCCATGTCACGGTTCAAAATTTGATTTGGCAGGGCGCGTATATAAAAGTGTGCCGGCTCCAACTAATATGGTTGTTCCTCCTCATGTATATTTGAGCGATAGTCGGCTTTTGATTGGATCTGAAAGCGAGGGATCTGCGTAAATGAGTAATATATTTAATTCAATGCTTGCCTGGGTCGATAAACGTTTTCCGTTGTCGTCAAACTGGAAAGCACACTTATCCGAATATTATGCACCGAAGAATTTTAATTTTTGGTACTTCTTCGGTTCATTAGCTTTATTGGTTCTTGTCAATCAGTTGCTGACGGGAATTTTTCTTACCATGAATTACAAACCGGATGCCAGTCAAGCTTTTGCATCGGTTGAATATATCATGCGTGATGTGGACTATGGCTGGTTAATTCGTTACATGCACTCGACGGGCGCATCGATGTTTTTCGTCGTGGTCTACCTTCATATGTTCCGTGGAATGATGTATGGATCATACCGTAAGCCGAGAGAGCTGCTTTGGTTGATCGGGATGGTGATATTTTTTGTGCTGATGAGCTTGGCCTTTACCGGATATATTCTTCCATGGGGGCAAATGTCTTATTGGGGAGCGCAAGTAATTGTCAGTATGTTTGGAGCAATTCCGAGTATCGGGGAAACATTGCAACAATGGCTGTTGGGCGACTTTACACTCTCCGATGCTGCCCTGAACCGCTTTTTTGCCTATCATGTTGTGACATTACCCTTAGTATTGCTGGTGCTGGTTTTTGTGCATATCTTAGCGCTGCATGAAACGGGATCTAACAACCCGGATGGCATAGAGATTAAAGAAAATAAAAATCCTGAAACCGGTATTCCTGTGGATGGCATTCCATTCCATCCTTATTATTCGGTTAAGGACATTGTTGGTGTCGTAGTATTTCTGATTGTGTTCTGTGGAATTATCTTCTTTGCCCCGGAAATGGGCGGATATTTCCTGGAATATAACAATTTTATCCCGGCGAATACATTGCAAACGCCGGATCATATTGCACCGGTTTGGTACTTCACTCCTTATTACTCGATGTTACGGGCTGTAACAGTCAACTTCCTGGGCATCGATGCTAAGCTTTGGGGTGTTATTCTGATGGCGGGTTCTGTAGTGGTTTTCTGTTTCTTGCCATGGCTGGATAGAAGTCCGGTCAAGTCGATACGTTATAAAGGTCCTTATTTCAAAATAGCATTGACACTTTTTGTGATCAGCTTTTTTGTACTGGGTTGGTTGGGAACAAAATCTCCAACACCTTTATACACACTACTGGCACAAATCTTTACAGTCATTTATTTTGCATTCTTTATTTTGATGCCATGGTATAGCAAGATAGATAAAACAAAGCCTGAACCAAAAAGACTAAAAGAGTAGAAAAATGAAGAAAATAACGATTGCTTTATTAATCTTATGCATGGCTCCGTTTGGTGTTCTTGCTGGTGAATCCGGTATGCCATTGGATAGAGCTCCGATTGATACAACTGACAATGCTTCGTTGAAACGTGGAGCGGAAAACTTTGTGAACTACTGTTTGACCTGTCATGGCGCGAGTTATATGCGCTATAACCGTCATCGCGATATCGGTTATACAAACGAAGAAATTCTTAGTAAGCTGGTTTTCACAGGTCAGAAAGTTGGCGATCTGATGCAGTCAGCGATGCGGAAAAAAGAAGGTGAAGAGTGGTTTGGTGTAGTACCGCCGGATTTGTCAGTCATAGCTCGTGCACGTGGTGCGGATTGGTTGTATACATACTTGCGTGCGTTCTATCGTGATGATGCGACACATACAGGCTGGAACAATCTGGTTTTTGATCGTGTTGCGATGCCGCACGTTTTGTATCAGCTGCAAGGTGAGCAAAGACTGGTAGTCAAAACGTCAGATAAAGGCGAGCAAAAAAGCCTGACACTCGAAAAAGCGGGGCAATTGAGTGCAACCGAATATGACAAATTTGTTGGTGATTTAGTTAACTATTTGGTTTATTTGGGCGAACCGCATGCTAATGCAAGAAAACAATTAGGGATTGAAGTAATGATTTTTTTGTTAGGCATGCTAGTTTTATCGTATGCACTCAAAAAAGAATATTGGAAAGATATTCATTAATTTCAAATTTGCTGGATATACAGGTAACTTAGTCAAAGATTAGAAGTTATGATGACGCTATATTCAACAATTACTTGCCCATATAGTCATCGCTGCAGGATTGTATTGCACGAGAAAGATATGGACTTTCAAGTAATCGACGTTGATCCAAATAATAAATCAGAAGATATAGCGGTGATGAGTCCCTATGGCAAAGCTCCGGTACTTGTGGAACGCGATCTGGTATTGTACGAGTCAAATATCATTAATGAATATATTGATGATCGCTTTCCACATCCGCAGCTAATGCCTGCAGATCCAGTAATGCGTGCACGAGCCCGGTTGTTGCTGTTTCGTTTTGAGCAGGAATTATTCTGTCATATCGATGCATTTGATGGTACAGATCAGAAGGTTATTGACAAAGCAAGAACAGCTATTGCTGATAATCTTACGATGATATCGCCAATTTTTGATAAGCAAAAATTCATGCTAGGGGATGAATTTTCAATGCTTGATGTCGCCATTGCACCATTGCTTTGGCGCCTGGAGCATTATGGAATTCGTCTTCCTAAACAAGCAGCCCCATTATTAAAATATTCGGAAAGATTGTTCAGTCGTCCATTATTCATTGATGCATTATCGGCTTCAGAGAAAGTAATGCGAAAATGAGTAATAATTCAACAAAACCATATTTGATTCGTTCCATATACGAGTGGTGCATTGATAGCGGCTTTACCCCTTTTGTATCGGTAAAGGCCTATCCAGAGCTCGATGTTCCTATGGAATACATAAAAAATGGTGAAATAGTTTTTAATATCAGTGCAAATGCAGTTCATGGATTGATCATAAATAATGAATCACTTAGTTTCGATGCTCGATTCAATGGAGTGTCAAGAAAGCTCGATATCCCAATAGATGCAGTTAAAGGAATTTTCGCTAAGGAAGTTAATCAAGGCATAGCATTTCCACCGGAAGACGAAGAGATTAAAGTTGAAATTACTAATGAACAATCAAGTGATTCAGTTCAAAATTCACTGACTGCTCAACCCAAAACCTCAGGTAAACCAAAACTTCGTATTATCAAGTAAGTTTCTTTAAATTTATCTATTCTTATCAATTTGCCGGCATAGCTCAGATGGTAGAGCAGCTGATTTGTAATCAGAAGGTCCCGAGTTCGATTCTTGGTGTCGGCACCATAAAATCAATAAGTTAAGTAACGAAATAATTTGCTGCGGCGTATCGGGGTTACACCAGGGTTACATCGCAGAAAAACAATCACCAATTAAAAGATGCATAAAAGCGCTCCTCTTGAAAAATATTTTCTTTTTTTCTAAAGTTTTTCCTGAGTATTCCGATATAGCAAATGCGTTTACCAGAACGCCATTAAAAACAATGCTTCATAATGCTCCATCGGTCAGTCAAAGTTCGCGGATGGCCTTGGTTGACTACTCCAAACAAGTCTCAGCTAATTGATTTAATATAATACATTCTCACTGCTGCACCACAGTCTGTACTTTTCTTTGATACCCTTTCCATATCCACGCCAGTAATGTTTCATGGATGAGCCTACCATAAGCCATTGAAATACAACGCACTGAAGGCTATACGTCCCGAAAAATAAATGATATTTGACCTATATACCGCACGATTATTTAGGTCTAGTATGAAATATTCAATACCATAAAAAGAAAGTGGATAAGCGAAATGCTGCTTAAAGCGATTGGTCAATGCAGTTCATATAAATGAGATAACCAACGAGGGATGGCATGAACAAATCAATAACAAGCTCACTATGTGCCTGCATCTTTACCATCGGAATGGTGCCTATTGCTAGCGCAACCATCATGACTGTAGAAATATCAGGTTTCATCAATAACAAGCCGTCTGAATTTCTTAGTACCACATCAGTAAAAGTTGGAGATACATTCTCCATATCTTTCGACTATGATGACAGCTTAGAATCATCTGCATTAGTTAATATCGGTGGGGATTTATATACAAAAGTAACACAGCCATTTTCTCCACCCATTCTTTCATGGTCTGGTTCTATGCCTGATGAAATTGCCGCGAATAACATTCTTTCCAGCTCTGGTGGGATAGAAGGATGGGGGTATGAAGAATCATTGTACAGGCCAATAACGACACTTCATCATAATGAATGGTTTTTATCTAGCGGCGGTTTCTCTGGTAACGATGGACAGCGTGGATTCGATATCCACATAGTCACCAATTTCGCAGGTGATCTAGGGTATGGTTGGTGGTCTATTGGATCAGGTATTCATGACGGTATTGTACCAGGACGAACTATTGATTATGGTTACCTTGATATTACAGGACTGAGCATAGCTCCATATATACCATCGCCCGTCCCAGAACCATCCACCTACGCGATGCTACTGGCCGGACTGGGGTTGTTGGGTTTGTGGGGCGCAAACAAGCAGCGTAAATTGGTAGTTGGTGTTACGACGAACAATTCAAGTGCAAGAACTCAAAATAACAAAGGGAGAAAATAATAATGAACAAAAAAATACTTTTGTCAGCCGCTATTTTGGCAGCTGTTAGCACCACAAATGCAAACGCTGATTTGATTACATTTGATGACATTAAAGTTGATTCATTTGGCTCTGTTGGAATACCCAGTGGATACCATGGCTTTGATTGGCATAACTTTTATGTAAACAACGGAAAATCAAGTTACCCTGGAACAGGATATGAACATGGCACTGTAAGTCCTTCAAATGCAGCTTTTAATGGTGACGGTGATCCAGCGAGCATATCTTCCAGATTTTATTATTTTGATCTGGAATCTGTGTACATTACAAAAGCATGGCATAACGGCTGGACTCATTTCGAGGGATTTATAGGAGATACACTAACTTACAGCAAGGATGTGTTCTCAGATACTATAACACCTGATCTACTAACTTTTAATTGGGCTGGTATGACAAAATTAACAATGTCTGACGGCAACTTATCAGGACAAACTGTGCTTGATAATATGGCGTTCACTTTTGGCGAGCCAATACCGATTCCTGACCCGATTCCAGACCCAATACCGTTGCCCGTGCCAGAACCATCCACCTACGCCATGCTGCTGGCCGGATTAGGCTTGCTGGGTCTCATGGTATGCCACAGAAAAGAATCCGCTGTTTAATTTAGCTAAGATTTAATGAAGAACGGGGGCTTAGGTTTCCGTTTTTTCTCTTGGATGGCAAGGTGTCGACCGGCACGAAGAGTATGATCCCAAAGGTAGGCATGTTGCCAGGTTCCTAACACCAGCAACGCTGCAATAAGTTATTGGATTGGCTGTAACTAAAAAGCTTTAAATAAAATCATTACAATTAGACCATATAACTTGCTTTTTTATTGCATTGGCAATAATTTCATAGATTTATACTAATCCGATCTTGCTTTGTTATTTGAAAAGCAGAAACAAACTTTTAATTAAATTTTTTCTATAGTTAGAGGTGAATCCAATGAGATCAGATAAACAAGTTGGGGGAACATGCTATTCATTATTTAATCATTTGCAATGTATTGCTGATTTGCATATTCCAGAGATTGACTATGAAACCGCTATACAGATTCCTGAGAACTCTTTTCAATTACATACCGTTACTTTTTTTCATAACTTGCGCTTAGCCGCTCTTGAGAACAATTTCGCCAATCTTTTAACGTGCTGTTATTATGAATCCGAAGATATGGAACAGTTTCAACGTTTAACGCCTTTTTTATGTTCTACAAGTCATCTATTGTGTAGCCATACCTTGCAACCATTTCATCAAGTAGATGAAGACAAAGTTCTGGATTTCTTCATGCGCTTTGCCGCTAATTTCTCTAGAGAGAATGATTTGGGTCAATTCATTCGATTTAAAATTATCCCTTTCATGCATAGTTTTCAAATACACAAGGAAGAGATAGCACATTTGTTTTCACAACAACAGCGAGCAACGATCCAATTGCTGCATTAATTTAATACCTTATCCTTCCCAAGGGTCGCGCCGTCGTCCGGCGCGAAGGGTATGACCCCAGAGGGGGCATGCCGCCCGATCCCTGGCTCGGACTAGCGAAAATCGATAGCGTCGTATACATCTTTAAATCTTTCCCAATTTTCCGGAAAACAATCTGCGAAAAAGTACTTCTTAAAAAAACGTTCAAGAATATCTTTCTCCATTTCGTACAGTAGATTAGTACATTCGCTATCATTAGAATAAGGCATTCCGTGATTCTTAAATACCTGTGAAAATCGCTCAGCTCGCTTGATCATTTCGGCATTCTGCGATTGAGTCGCTCGATACTTTTGAAAAACCATGTCGAACATCTTTTCAGCTGTAAACAAAAAATATTTACTATCTTTTTCTCCTGAGTTCAAACATTTAGAAACTGCATTTGCTACATCTCCGGAACCAAGAAGCTCGATAAAGAAGCGTGAGTAATAGGTAACGAGGTCCTGAGGATTTACTATACTGCTTGGTCCGATAAGACCCCAACATGGCGCTCTTCCGGTAACATCGAGAGTTTCAAACAACCCTGCGCCGTAGCATGCTGCTAGTGTTACTAGGAGATTACAGCGCGTTGCATGGTTGAGCTTAATTAATGGAATCTTGAGTTCGCCCCATGACACCGGTGTTCTGTCACCCAACGAGATGCCCGTCTTGTCGGATAGCCCGTGACACTCGATATGGACTACAGGTCTATTTCCATAACTTTCAGCTGAGGTTTGAACTTTACTCAACGCAGCCCAAAACTTTTCCGAGCTCGCCGCATCGATTAACTCAACTGAGATTTTGTGATTGTGATTGGCAGTCGGTTCGATCGCGTCTCGAAGCTGACGACCGGTTTGCGATCCGTCTTCGTCTTCTGGAAGGGACTGGATGATTACGATTCGAGAGAGCGTGACGCAAGACATATTATGATGAGATTATATGTAAAATTAAGGAATGTGCACGGATGCATCCTACTTGAGCGCGGGTTTATTTGTTTTAATAAACTAAGCACCGACTTTTTTATGAACTCAGTGCTTGTTATTAATTTACCTATGAAAAATGATGTGTTCTTTATTTACAAGGAAAATTTTGTTTAAAATGGGCTTGTGCAAAATGTATTGCAGCACTTTTACCTTCAAACAATTCTTCGGATTGATAGATATAGTCAGATTTAAGTGGTGGCAGGAACTTGTGACCCGCGACTCTTACTTCGGCACGATACTTACCTCCAGGCATCAAAACAGCCGAGCACTGAGCTCCATCATCTTTGCCATTAATGTCATTAAGCTGATAATTCATTTTTGATTTCCTCTAATAAAAGACTTTTGGGATTTTCTGTTTAAGTTTTACGGGGAATTTGATTTCCCTTAATCTTATCTTAATATCTTTTCTATTTAAACCTTATTGCTATATTGGTTTACATTTCATTTTCTTTGCCGCTAGACACCTGTTTATTTAATTGGGTATTCCACTTTGGCCGACTTCTCAAAACTGAATAATCTTTATTGGCATATTCGCTATACGCGCAACAAATCCGTTAAGCGAAAATATTATCGGTATGTATTGAAGGAAAAAAAACGCCTGATCGAGTCAGGCGTTGATGCTGAAGAATTGCGTTTACTTTGTCGTACGCTTAGTAACCGGCTAAATTCACACGCAGAAAGAAGGCTCGAACGTTACAGAAAAGACCATTTTGTAAGTAATTGATTATTAATAATATTATATTTCTTATTTTACATAATACAAAATCATTACAATAAAATCGACCTTATTGATATAACCTAACCCAATAAGATAATAATCTTGCAATTAATTTCATTAGGAAACTATCCAATTACTTCAATAACCTTTTTATGTTCTCTGAGTAATCGGCTAATTTCTTTTTGCAGTTTACCTAACCCATGCTTATAAGCATTCTGGCTTGATCTGGCTTTACCGGTTGGTGTCTTTGCTCCGGTCGATTGTTTCCACGGCTGCCAATTCCTTATCAATTCCGCCTGCCTCAATCGTTCCTCGGGTGTCCAATGTCGCATGGTTATCCTCGCTTAATAGTTCGTTTGCTGAATTTTTGGTTTTCCCCGCGTGTGCTGGGTATTGGTTGCCATTATTGATCTGCTGGTGCCCTTGTGCAATATTGGCTTGCTTAGCAATAACTATCGGCGGGTTTTTCATTGCTGCCAGTATTTCTGCGGTACGTGCGCATTGGGATTGTGCTTTCAGTGCCAGCCGCATGTAGGTTTCTGTGAGTTTGAGAGAATTACCTAAACTATGGGCAAATCGCAATATAAGAGTATTATAAATTGTATTTAGCGTTATGACTTGTGCGGCTAGCGTGACTTCCAGTTCGCTTAAATCACCGGCAATAATCTTTTCTGATTTCTCTTTCATGACTTCAACAGCTTCGGTGATATCAATCTTATCTGAATTGCCTGCGGCCACGACTTGCAATGTCAGTGCATTGTTGATGAGCGGGGATAGCTGTATTTCTGTGAGCTGACGTAGTTCACTCTTACCTTCTTCTTTGGTGATTGTGAGTGTTTGCATATTTTGCCCTGAAGATCCCTCAGCTTTATTTCTTTCAGTCATATTTAATTCCTATGAATTGATTCTGCCTTGTTGCCTTATTGAATCTGTGCTTTCTCAATTAATTCCAATAGCAAGAATGCATCAAATTTTTCTACAGAATCAAAGTTAGCGAAAAATCCAGTGCTAAACTATAGCCATATTTATTGATACATCAGTATCATGATCTCCTGAACCTTCAATTGGTTACGCTCAGTGATATGTTTTGCAATCTTTCTGAAAAGCTCTCGCGTAAGCATTCACGTGCTTTTGATTCAAGATCAGAATGAACCCATTTCACTATGTCAAACCGGTCCCAATTCTTGACGTAACGCTTTTCACTTTCACTCCACTTGCCATCTTTAATATCTCCCAAGTAATCCTTATTAAGGAATTGTTGTAAGCCTTGCAGCAAAATCACAACATGTTAAACCCAGTGCTGTCGCTGGTTTCGAGTAATCTGTTGTAATGTTGTAATGTTGTAATGTTGCAAGGGAATATATTCATGCTTATACAAAAATAAAAAAGAAAATAAAAAAGTGATACAACAATACAACAACAACTATTTTTGTTACTTAAATCCTCTACCAGTAACGCTTTCAAGATGTTGTAAATTTGTTGTTAGACCTACAACATTTACAGCACACTCAACACAAACGATAGCTAATAACGCCGTTTATTTCTGTTTTTTCCAGAAGCTTTTGTTTCACCATATCATTCAATGTGCTTCTGATTAATTCGGATTTATTTCCTGAATATTCTTTGAATGGCGATACTTTTGATCTGGATTGTATTATCGCGCGCTCAATTCTTCCTCTTGGGTTATTTTCATATAACGCAAGAATAGCGTCATATTCTGCCTTTTTACCCATTACGCCCTTGGTTTGGCATAGCATAAGATTGCTTCTCAGTAGTGCGTTACTAATGCTTATGGCCGAATCAATATACTTGTCATCAATAACCGTGTTCCAGGCCATAATCTCATTTACTGCCAGATACAAGTTCGCAGCAATCTTCATAATCTGCATGTTAATTTTGGCAGCCGCTCCACGTAGCGAGGCGTGAGAAAATTTTCCACCGTCCGCCAAGTCCTTTTCTATCGTATTTAGGTAATTGCTAATCTTTAAAAAACCACTATCGCTGATAGTAATTGCTGATAGTTCATTAAACTTTTTGGGCGATTCGATTACATGCCGAAAGTTGTCGCAACTCCTGGTGTATTCAGTCGTTACGGTTGAGTCGTGATTGATCTTTCTTAAATGATCCCGCTTGCCCAGACTGTGCGGTTCAACCAGCATCAGAAAACGTTCTGATAATCCCGTGCCATTCGATGAATTAAGCAAAGTTTCAATGCTTCCAGTCTGGGCAAAGCAGACGATACCGCCAGCCACCCGACCGCAATAACCCTTACGTGTAACCCTTGAGCTGTTAATATAGCCCCCATCATAACCATTGAGCACCACGTCGTTATTGTTGGCTTTGGAATCAGTTTTATAAGCTCCGCCAAAAAGAACATTGAATAACCCCTGTTCGCTTGATACGCAGCTAAAAAATCCATTAGATTCTGCCAATTGTTTTTCTAATCCCTCAGAAGTTGTGTTTGTTGTAAAAATCGGCTGAAAGGACTTAAGTTGAGCATTTAAAATGTTGAGCTGCTCCTCATCATCTTCCGACAAGCCTTGTTTGTTCTTTTTTGCAAGAAGAATGGCCAAACCTTTTTTAATTTTGTTAAGTATGCTCTCTGACATCACATGAAAGGGTTCTTGGGCTATCTTTAGACACCTTGATTTGCTCGTGCCGCTGGGTTGCTCTAGCACGACATAGAGTCCTATCGGCAGAGGTTCTCCGTTTGGATAACACACAGAAAAACTGCGAACAGCTATCGAACTGTACACTCCCAAAACGGCAAGGAATACGGTGCTTTTCGGCAAACAGGTTTCTTCTGCAATCTGACAACTTAATCTTTTGAGAATATGCCCATCATCAACGTATTGAAGTAAGTCAACGCTGGAATATTTAACATCTTTATCTAGTATAGAATCGATAGGCGGCTTTTCTTTGGTATCACCATTCCTAAGCATATAGATTTCATCTAGCACATTCGGCTTTTCAGGCTTAGAATCCTGGCATTTCACATATTCGTATGTATCAGGGTCAAATTCACTTCCTATAAGATTGTCCATTCGTTTATCGATCATGTTTTATTACTCCGTGACGATTAACAAACAGATTCACTTGAGAAAGCGGCAAGAACTGCCATATAATAAGCGATATCATAAAGTTATCTAGGGTGGTATAATTGGCACTTGATTTTGTTGAAGTAAAAGTATTCTCGCCCGCCTGCCAGCGGGCGTTTTTATTTGTATGCATGGCTACACCTCCTCGCCATGCGTGCGAAGATCGAGAAAGGCATCAAGTGCAGATTTGCGATACCTAACCAGCCGCCCAACTTTAATATAGGGAATG
>NZ_QRBZ01000048.1 GCF_009833085.1 Nitrosomonas oligotropha
AACTGCCTGACACAATTTCCCCCAAGTGAGCGAACCACCAAACAAAGTCAAATCGCCGCACAACTTGGTAGTGTCTCAGTTTGAAATTTTATTTTTTATAGTGATATATAATTTATGATTGTAGTTAAAAATAACATTACATCATTTTTATATGGCTCTACAAATACATCCAGAACAAGGAACTATTGTTATATGTGATTTTAAAGGGCTTATCCAACCAGAAATGAATAAGAGGCGGCCAGTTATAATCCTGTCTCCTAGGTTGAGAAAAAGGCAAGGATTATGCTCTGTAGTTCCTTTAAGTACCACAAAACCAAATCCGGTTGAGGCTTATCACCATAGATTGCACATAAAGCCAACGCTGCCAGAACCATATAATTCTGAACTTTGTTGGGTAAAAGCCGATATGCTTTATACGGTATCTTTTGATAGATTATATCTTCCATTCAAAAATAAAGATGGTGATGGCAAAAGGCAGTACGACATAAGAATAATAGACAAATCTGATCTTGTTATGATACAGCGCTGCGTTCTACATGGTCTTGGTATGACCGCATTGACAGATTTTCTATAATGATGTAGCCTACAATTGTTCCCGCTCTGCTTAGGCATCGGGCATTAAGTCCACTTCGGTGGCCGCCATGCAAAGGAGATTGCAATCCAGCATGGTGTCATAAAGCCCTGCCAAAGTGCAGGGCTTTTGCTTTTTATAATACGCAACAAGCTAAGATTATTTTTTTGTTCTATATTTTCCTCTGCTTCTATCTTTCATTGCTTCTTTAGCGTCAATCAAAGCAACAACATCATTCATAGACCAGAGAGTATTTGAAACTCCTGCTGCCATTGTTGGAGTTGTTTTCAGAGTTTTGTGAATGCGCACAAAATTATAGTGCATGAAGTGCAATGCGACTGCATGAGCTAAGTTCTCAATTTTTTTGCTGAATCCGTTGGTTAGTCTGGTGAATCTGCGCATTCCCATGCGCATAGTTAAATTATTACGTTCAACATAGCTTGTGGATACATGATCAATATCAGGATTGCCAGACATTACACGCTTTTCTGAGCTTACGAATGATGCTGGGCTGTAGCGTTTTTGTCCTTTAGTTTCTTCGCCGTAAATTTTAACTAGCATCGCATAATCAACCATTCCGCCAAACATCTTTTCTACTGCGTTAATGTAGCACCCATAGCCGTCACTGGTTAACTGAATTCGATCACTCAAGCGGCCTGCCAGATCACCAATGAATGCTTCTGCATATTCATAATCACGGCGACCAACTAACCAAGAAATAGCCAGCTTCGTATCTGCATCTATTGCTGTCCACGTGTAAACATCGCCATGACCAAGAATGCCTTTATCTGCTGGCGCTACATTTTTTTCTTTTGAGTAGCAAAATGACCAAATCTCATCACATTGAACGCGCTTGCTTTTGATATTTACTAAATGCTCGTTTTGATACTCAGCGCATACTGCACCGGCATCGATCAATAACTTGGTAACGGTATTAATCGAAACATCAGCAATGCGAGAAGTTGAACGCATTGAGCTACCTTCTACCAGCATTGTTAATATCATTGCGCGTTTTTCAATTGAGAGTTTGTTCATTTCATGCCTCAAGCATTTAAATCAGTATGAATTATTATATAGATTAAGCATTATTTATGCAAGCATAATAATTTTTATGCTTGCATTTATGCAAATAATCTGTAAAATGCAAGCATCCAATCAGAATATTAATGTTTTTTATGTCTATATTAAATAATGGTAAAAAAGCTGGGGGTTTGGCTAGAGCAAAGAAACTCTCTTCAGAAGAAAGAAAAAGAATAGCTGAGAAAGCAGCAAAGACAAGATGGCAAAATGAGAGTTTGCCTATAGCCCAATATGCTGGGGAACTGAAGTTCGGAGATCTTATATTTCCATGTGCTGTTTTATCTGACGATACGAGGGTATTAACAGAAACTGATTTCATGGCCGGTCTCGGCATGTACAGAAGTGGAGCTCTCTCCGTTAGAAGAGAAATAGATGCTGAGAGTGGTGCACAGATACCACTTTATCTTGCATTTAAAAACTTATTACCGTATGTTGTCAAATACTTAGGTGATGTGCACATAAAGCCTCTAAAATATAAAACACTTTCAGGAAGCACCGCTCATGGAATACCAGCATCCATAATTCCAAAAATATGCTCTGTATGGTTAGATGCCAGGAAAGACGGAATATTGGGCAAGAGACAAGATCAAATAGCTGATAGAGCTGAGATGTTATTAAGGGGCTTGGCTGAAGTAGGTATTATCGCTCTAGTAGATGAAGCTACAGGTTATCAGAATGACAGAGCCAAAGATGCGCTTGCTAAGATACTGGAAGCATTTGTCGCAAAAGAATTGCAACCTTGGGTGCACACATTCCCAAGCGAATATTATGAGAATCTATTTCGATTAAGAGGCTTGAGTTTTCCTAGGGATAGTGTAAAGAAGCCAATGTATTTTGGTCATTTAACGAATAATATTATCTATTCCAGACTAGCCCCAAAAGTATTAGAACAGCTAAAGAAAGATACGCCAAGAGATGATAAAGGTAGACATAAAGAACACTTGCATAGAAGATTAACAACTGATGTTGGACATCCTAAGCTCAGAGAGCACTTGGCATCAGTAATTACTTTGATGAAAATCAGCAATAGGTATGGTGAGTTTGAGGGGTTGTTAGATAGAGTACATCCTAAGTATAACGAAACAATGCCCTTACCTTTTGATTATCCGGAGTCGGAAAACGGGATTTAGTTATCGCTCCATCTTGATTTTGCGGCTTTTCTAGCTATTTCTTCGCGCTCTTCAGGTGTAAGTTTTTCTGCTCTTGCTTTGCCACCTTTAAGCCCACCAAGCCGCCCTGATTCAATGGCGGCTTTTTTCTTTTCGTCGATTTCTTCTTCTGGCGTAACTTCGCCAGTAGCCTCATCAACTATGCGCTTAGCTAGTTGGTTCAAATCCATTTTTTTAGGTCTTTTACTCATGCCGCTATGATAGCATTGATGGAAACAAGTTCAAGATAGACAAATTTCAAACTGAGACACTACCGTACAGCTGTCCTGGTTTCTCAAGATGAATATAGTGTAGTTGT
>NZ_QRBZ01000049.1 GCF_009833085.1 Nitrosomonas oligotropha
AATCGGGTACGTTTGTGTATGTTCATCTACAGTATTCTCCTGAATACTGTAAACAACGCTAGAAATTCTTACACATTATGCTATGTAAATTCAATTGTAATCTGTGCGGTTGCGCACCTTTAACATCTGGTGTAAATGCGAACTTCCCCTTGCCTAATAAAACTCCCGCAACTTTAAACCGCTGAAAGTCCTAGGGTCGCGCCGCCGACCGGCGCGAAGGGTATGACCCGAAGGGGCATGCTGCCCGAGCCCTAGCGCGGATTTACTTTTTCCTGGCTGCTTCATATTGCAAAACCGATGATTTGAAAATATATCGCATCACCGAGGTTTCATAATATTGTTGTGTGTTTATTACGGTTTAGCCTTTCTTATTTTTGTTTATGGGGTCGCTTATGTAATTTAGATTAAGACTTTCATTTATTGAATCCAATATTGATTTAGCATCTAAATTTTTCGTTATTTTCTGTATCTGAGGCCTAATTAGATCTAATTCTTCTGAAGTGTGGCGTCCCAAAAGACCAATGTGCTGACTGTGATACGCTGATTTTTGTTTCTCTAATTCATTTTTGAGTTGTTCTATAACATTTGTGGATTGAGTATTTTTAACTTTTTCTTTATCTATTTCTTTTAAAGCATTTTCCAGCACATTGATTGTTGCGTCTTTTTCTGCTTTTGTCCTGTGAAGCTCATCTTCCAAATTTAGCAAAGCTTCTGAGAGCCCTATAACAAACCCCCCCATATCATCAGCACTACCCGCCATTCGATTAAATATTTCCAGGAAATATATAATGAGTGGATTATTGGAATAATTTGGATACTTAATTTTATGATCTATTTCGCTCCATCCTTCTTCAAATATTGTTCGCACTTGAATTTCTACTAAAATTTCCTTTTTGAAGGGTTTAGAGTTAATTACATAATGAATTGACCTATAACCTGCAGAATGCTCTTCGATTTTGATATTCTTTAATTTGAATGTTTCTTGCAACGATTCGTTATCCCCACTTCTTATGTATGCTTTTGGTTCTTCCTTTAAATCCCATGTATCTAGAATATATTGATTAATTTCTTCCCATTCTTTCTTGAATAGATGAAGTGCGCGAACACCTATGAGATCAGTGATAATGTCTAAGTAATTGTCCTTTGATATTTCTGCATACTTTGGATTATCAGTAGATTTTTTTCTTATGATTTTTGAGATTAAATGATTGGGATCTTTTACACGCCATCGAACCGAATGCACATTCGGAAATTTCTGTATCGTGTTCGCAATTACGCGAGCCGCACTTTCTAAAGTAGCAAATTGCATTAAATAGTCATTGTAAATCTCTTCAAGAACTTCCCATTCAATTTTTGCTTTTGCCCAGGTATCAATGTCTATGCTATTTTCCGCGAGAAACGAATCGCGGTCAGCGATTTTAATCATTTACAATCCTTAATCTGGTTGGTCTATATTTATCAAATTGTATCAATCTTTTAATATTAATAAGTTGATTCACTAGGAGTTTAATTTCTAATGCATATTGAGAATAGGATATTTAGGTGCCTTCTTGGTCTGCTGGCAATTTTTTATTTTTTTCCATGGTTTTATATCCTTTGTACGACGGAAGGAGTTGGAAGCATTTACTTGATGTATGGGATAGGTGGCAAACTTTTAATGGTAACGTTTTGTTATTTATTTCAAGTATTGTTGTGTATAAATCTGCGACATATTTTGAACGTGAACAGAGAAAACGTAATTTTGTAGCAGCACGAGCTTTCTTACCCAGTGCGTTGTTTAGATTTTCTGATTACTTTAAAGATTGTGCAAAAGTGCTGAATTTAGCTTGGGATAGCACTAATTTGGGAACGAAAGCTGTCCGATTACCTAAAGATACTATAATTCCAAATTTGCCAGATCAATACGAGGATGTCTTTGAGAAGTGTATACGTTTTGCTGAACCTAATTTTGGCAAATATTTAGCTTATATACTGAGTCAGCTTCAGATACATCATGCACGACTTACTCAGCTATTAACAAGTAGTGATATGAATAATCACATGCCCGTGTCTCGTCTTGAAATTGAGCATTATATTTACCGTCTCGCAGAGTTAAGAGCGTTGCTTAATAAATTGTTTCCTTATCTTCGTGGCACTGTAGAAGAGTTTGGTGGCAAGGAATTAGGTTTAGATTTGGATGATTTTGTAAATGCATATGGAAATATTGATATCTATCCTGAAGACTTCGAAGATCTCTTGGAATTTACTGAGCGACAAATACCGAGAGATGCAGCAAAGTATGAAAATGGCTTTATTTCAAATGTAAATATATAGTTTTTTTAGGTTTGATTCATACCGAGTATTTGAACTTTTTCGACCTTTAAATTATATAAACCACCATATTCTTCTGGTTTATATTTTGTTCTTCTAGCCGCTAAACTCCGAATTCAACTAATCGAGAGTTTTTCATGGCTGACTTTTCCAAACTTCGTAATTTTTATTGGTACATCCGATATACGCGCGATGAATCGCTGAAGCGTAGATATTATCGATATGTTTTGAAGGAAAAAAACGCCTGATTAAATCAGGCGTTGATGCAGAGTATTTGCGCTTATTGTGCCGATCTCTTAGTAAGCAGAACTGTGAGCACGCAGAAAGAAGGTTTGAAAACTACCGAAAAGACAGTTTTTTAACTTATTGATTATATTGTTCTTTATTTTTCTTATTTTACATAATACAAATATACTCTTAAAAATTCTGGGCAATGATGGCCGAGAAATACTTACTTGTGAAAGAAGAGGCTTGGTTTACGGACCGGAAGAATACCGAAATGCAAATTAATCGTATGGATTAACGGTGGCATACTTTAAGGTGTAAGAAATCTCAGGGTTGTTTACAGAGAGGTTGATAGAAATAAGCGTTGAGTATTTCATAAGGAGTGGCATTACTCAAACTCTTATGTGGC
>NZ_QRBZ01000050.1 GCF_009833085.1 Nitrosomonas oligotropha
ACTCCAGGATAGCTGCGGGTCGGAAGAGATGGTGGAGAAATCCAGTGTGGTGTCGTCGCTGATTCCGGCAAAAGGATTACCACTCAGGTCGGTGATGGAGCCGCTATCGATCTTGATACTGTAATGCGTATTGGGGATCAAATCGTTGGCGGGATTGATCAATACGCCACCGTAACCGTCAAATGTCACTTGGCTGCTATCATTGACCGAGATGATGCGCGTATCGGAGCCATTACTGATGATGATATTGCCACTATCGCCAGGTTTAACCGGTTCATTAAAAGACAGCCCGATATCTCGATCCACTTGGAAATCGGTCGAATTGTCGCCAGGATAACTGCTGTATAGAAGCGGTTCGCTCGTAATGGTGGAGAAATCCAGTGTCGTGTCGTCGCTGATTCCAATATAAGGATTACCCGCCAAATCGGTGATAGCGCCGCTATCGATCTTGATACTGTAATGCGAGTGAGGGATCAAATCGGTGGCGGGATTGATCAATACGCCACCGTAACCGTCAAATGTCACTTGGCTGCTGTCGTTGATCGAGATGATGCGCGTGTCAGCGCCATTGCCGATGACGATATTGCCAGTGCTACCCGGTTTAACCATTTCATCGAATGATAATTCGATCGTGCCGTCCATCTGAAAATCGGCGGCATCGTCTCCCGGGTTGCTCCAATCCAAAACCGGACCAGGACCGATTGTACTAAAGCTCAGTGCATCACTGATGCCCGCCCACGCATTGCCTGATGTATCGGTAACGACACCGGCGGCAATTTGAATGCTATAGGTGGAATCAAGAATCAAGTCTTCTTTCGGGTTGATGGTGATGGTGCCAAAATTGGTTGTGCCGAAGCCGTTGGAGTTAGTGATGATTACTTGACTGGCGTCATCAATGGCAATGATTCTGGTATCGGTTCCGTTGCTGATGATGATATTACCGGTGCCTGCCTTGATTTCTTCAGTGAAACCCAGGGTGATATTGTCGTCGATCTTGAATGATTGCCCATCAAATGGCCAACTCCAACTCAATGCTGGCGGAGTGGTATCGGCAATCGTCGTAAAATTGAGTGTCGTTGGATCAGTAATTCCGGCGTAAGGGTTTCCGGAATAATCGGCGATCACACCCTTGGCTATCTCGACATGGTAAGTGGTATTGGGCACCAGATTGGTGCTGGGATTAATGATTACCTTGCTGCCGCTGAATGTGACCTGACTGCTATCATCGACAGCAATGAGGCGAGTGTCGGTGCCGTTAGTGACGACGATGTTGCCGGACCCCGGTACGACACCTTCGTCGAAATGCAAAACAATATTATTGGTAATGGGAACTGCGGTAGCGTCATCGGCAGGCTCGGCGGAAAATAGAGCCGGTGGATCCACGTCCACGAACGCAGGGTCAAGCGTGAATGTAAGCGTCGCGCCCAGACTTCCGCCATGTCCATCCACAATGTCATAGCTTAACTCGACATCGCCGGAAAAATCATTCTCCGGCGTAAAAATCCAGCCGGTCGCGGTTTCTGCCAGCGTACCATGCGTAACCGATAGATTCTTGATCGCTATTTCATCCTTATCCGCATCGGTGAACCCCTTTAACAAGTCGCTAGCCTGGATTTCATAACCGGTATTCTCGGTTCCATTGGGCAGGATGGCGGTCGTTCCGGTGAGTTCCGGCGCATGATTCAAACCGTTGAGTGTTACCGTTGCCTTGGCCCAGCTCAGCGGGCTATTTCCTTGCCCGACCTTCATCGCGTAAATGAACGTATCGGTTAAGCTTTCACCGGTTGATAGATCTTTCAGTTTTGATTGTAAATCGGGTGTAATGACGTAAGAAACCGTGCCATATTTGGTGATCGAAATTTGCGCGCCTAATTCGCTATAGTTGATCGCATCGTAGTTATCACGGCTCAACAAATCGCCAGGCTCGTTCCAGGCGCCGCTGCCTTCGTCCAAGGACCATAACACTTTCGATAAACCGCCTTGATCATTCGCCAGCACATCCAGTACGAAGCTGTCACGACCGCTGCCTAAATTCGTGAAATTATCATTCTGAGCTTTGGAATTTTGCGCAAATGAATCTGCCTTCTGGATTACTGGATTAACCGCCATTCTATTTTCTCCCCGAGATGAATTGCCGCGCGTTTGAAAAAGTTAATTGGTTGATTGTTATGGACAGCGGAGCGAGTATAACTGATGAAAAGTGATATGCGTGTGATAAAAATCACATTTTAGATTAATTAATTTGAGTGATTAGTTAATCTAAATTATAGCAATGGTAATCGTGTGGTAAACGCAAAAATAAGCAACCAAACAGCGATTAATTTCACTTGCCAATATTCGCAAATAATGATTTTCTTGTGCTTTGAATAAAATCCCGAAGGGTTATCCGGGGTGCAGCCATTGCTGAATTTGTTCGCGGTGAAGCGCATACCAGCGCTGTCCGATGTCCAGCGCTTTTTTTTGCACGATGGCGTTATTGGCGGAATCCATCTGATCCGGCATGTCATAATCTTTCAGGTAGTGATTGATATACAACACTTGATTGCCCAAAACTGCCTCAGTCGTCCTTACATTGGCCAGCATTTTTTCCCTGAGAATGATCGAAGCGATACCTTGCGCCGACCATTGCACGCCGCCGTAGCTGCAAGCTGTTGCGCCCTTGATTGCAAAACTGCGCCAGCCCGAGCCGATGGAAAGCATTTTGATTGCACAGTGATTCCAACTGCGCTGCGCATAGAGATAAGCGCTGAATCCAGGATTATTCATGCCGACACCACCATCGATGCGCCAGCCGCCATCCTGCATCTGCACCGGCGGGTAATACGAGGGCGCAGCTGTGCAGGCATCGGCGATTTCGCTGAGCAAAAAATCCGGCTGACTGTCATTGGTGAAGATTTCCAATTGATCTTGATTGAGATTGAAACAGGGGACAAAAATCTGTTTGTCGAGCGAAGACAATTTTAAATCGCCCAACTCGTTTTGCAGCGCCAGTTTTTTCGGAATACCCTGGTATTTGGGGCGAACTTGCAATCGGTTCAGCAACCGGCCAAAACGATGTTCCGTCATTATTTTTTCCAGCAATTTTTCTTGCAAAATTTTCCCGATGATTCGCTGTGCGCTCAATTGCCGCCCCAGGATCAAGCAGGCGATCAACCCGCCGGAGGAGGAACCGGCAATCAGATCGAACAAATCGTACGTGGCAACACCGGTATCCTCTTCCAGGCAAGCCAATACGCTTAACTGAATCAACAGATGGCTGCCGCCGCCGTCCAGGCTTAAGATGGTTTTAGGATGCAAAGCGTCCATCAACAGTGCATTTAGGCCGCACGTTTGTTGGCCAGCAATTCCGCATGCACGAGATTTTTGTGCTGCTCAAACTGCTCGGACCAAAAAACCAGTTCCAGCGAACCGTCGAGATGTTCCAGTAAGGTCGAGCAGCTTTCCACCCAGTCGCCGTCGTTGCAGTAGAGCACGGAATTGATTTCTCGCAATTCGGCATGATGGATGTGACCGCACACCACACCATCAACGCCGCGGTCCTTGGCCAAGTGTGCCAAGGCTTCTTCAAAACTGCTGATGTAACTGACTGCGTTTTTCACTTTCAGCTTCAGATAAGCCGCGAGCGACCAGTACGAATAGCCGAAGAATTTACGTAACCTATTGATATAGTGATTCAGATCCAGCAGGGTGTCGTAGGCGATATTGCCCAGTTTGGCGAGCCAGCGGCTGTTCTTGACGATCATATCGAATTCGTCGCCGTGCATGACCAGCAGTTTTTTGCCATCCGTCGTGGTGTGCACATAATCCTGGTGAATTTCCACATTACCGAACACATGGCCGATACAGTCTCGCAAGGCTTCGTCATGGTTGCCCGGCACGTAAATCACTTTAGTGCCGTGCTTGGCTTTTCCCAGGATGGAGCGGATGACATTGGTATGGTGCTGCGGCCAGTAAGGGCTCTTTTTGATGCTCCAGAAATCGACGATATCGCCGACCAGAAAGAGATAATCGGTTTCAACCGAATGCAGAAAGTGCAGCAGCGCTTCCGCCTGGCAGCCGCGAAACCCGAGATGCACATCCGAAATCCAGACGCTTCTTACTTTGATGGGGGCTTTATTCTTCACCATAAATGCCTTTTTAAGTGGATTAGTCATGGCAGTGCAGCATAGAGTGTGTTTGTTAAGCTTCTTTGAAGCATTTGTTAAATATTGATGAATTCTTTGTGAAAAGCGGAAAACATGGGGCGATTCTTTGCTGCGCAAGAAAAGATTCGAGTAACATCTGCCTTTTACCGCAAACGGCACTCCGGCAACCCTCAATCCTGCAAAAATGCGCGCTCCATCCACGATCAAACAATCCTTTCCCGAGTTGGAACAAATCGAGGCTATTCTGCGAGAGCACGATGCGGCGATCTTGCGGAGCCGAGTGCTTTGTCAGGTGTCGTGCGGCGATGACCTGTTACCGGTGTATGCGCTGACACTCGGCAACCGTGCGCCGGATGCGCCGTGTGTGACGTATGTCGCCGGTATTCACGGTTTGGAACGCATCGGCACGCAAGTGGTCATCGCATTCCTCGAAGGCTTGCTGGAGCGACTCAAGTGGGACCGGGTATTGGCAGAGATACTGCAATACGTGCGTATTCATTTCATACCCATCGTCAATCCCGTTGGCATGTTGAACAAAACCCGCGCGAACGGGCAGGGTGTCGATTTGATGCGCAATGCGCCGGTCGATAGTGTTGAAAAAACCATTTTGCTGGCCGGTGGACACCGCATCTCACCGGCCTTGCCGTGGTACCGGGGGAAAAGCGGCGACACTATGCAGCCGGAAGCGCAGGCATTGTGCGATTTTATCGCGCAAGAAGTCTTGCCTGCGCCGTTCAGTCTGGTGCTCGATTGCCATTCCGGTTTCGGTTTCCGCAACCAGATCTGGTTTCCGTATGCCCGGAGCCGGCGCGAACCGGTCAAGCATTTGAAGGAAATCTGCTATTTACGCAATTTGTTCATGCAAACCTATCCGCACCAGGATTATCTGTTCGAGCCGCAGTCGCAGCATTATCTGGTGCATGGCGATTTGTGGGATTTTTTGTATTTGAAGTCATTGGAACAGAGCAACGTTTTTCTGCCATTCACATTGGAAATGGGGTCATGGCGCTGGATTCGTAAGAATCCGCTGCAACTGCGTCAATTGCTTGGTTTGTATCATCCGATCAAACCGCACCGGCTCAACCGGGTGCTGAGAAGCCATTTGATCCTGATGGAGTTTTTGCTGCATGCGACGTTGTCGTATCAAAACTGGATCAATCAAAGCGATGCGGAGAAGCTGGAACAACAAGCGCTGGCGCTGTGGTACCCATGAGTCAATTCGGGCATTTTGTGCTGATCCGGGGATTGTGGCGTGAAGCGCGGCATTGGGGTGAATTCACCACGCATTTGCAACAACAATTTCCCGGCGCACAGATCAGCACACCGGATATTCCGGGCAACGGCATGCGCTATCAAGAAACCAGTCCAGGCACCATAACCGGCATGACCGATGCGCTGCGCCAGCAAGTCGATCCCAGTCAACCGGTTCGGCTGATTGCCTTGTCGATGGGCGGCATGATCGCCATCGACTGGATGACGCGCCATCCCAAGGAGATCGAAGCTGCGGTGCTGATCAACACCAGCGCCAGACCGCTGTCGCCGTTTTACCACCGCCTGCGCTGGATGGCTTATCCGCATGTTCTTCCCCTGATTTTTCATTCCGCTGCGCACAGAGAAGCGGATATTCTGCGGTTGACTTCCAATCGCTATCCACACGATACAAAACTGCTTGAATCCTGGCAGCAATGGCAGCAGCAAAATCCGGTATCGCCAATCAGCGCCAGAAACCAATTCCTTGCCGCCATGAGATTTTCCGTCACCATTCAGCCGCAACAACCGCTACTGGTCGTGACCAGCCGGGCGGACCGGTTGGTGGATTACCACTGCAGCCAGAAACTCGCGCAAACCTGGAAAACTGCCTATGTTGAGCATGAATCGGCGGGGCATGATTTACCGCTGGATGAGCCGGAGTGGTTAGTTCTGAATGTTATGAACTGGTTTGATACAAACAGTTAATGCTAAGAGATTCAAAGCAAGGATTAATGATAGAGATCAAAATGATCGAATCATTCTGAAAAAATCTTGATCGTCTTCCGGAATTCGGAACATACCTAATTCTTTAAATTCTTTACTCTCAAGGTTATCGGCTATTGCATTAAATTTTGCTCGGAGCCATGAATACTTAATTTGGGGCTGTAGTAGATTAGCTT
>NZ_QRBZ01000051.1 GCF_009833085.1 Nitrosomonas oligotropha
GCATTATCTTTGCGCAGTACGATCCAGATGGTTTTGAAGATGATCCAGAGGTCGAGCCAGATGGACCAGTTTTTGAGATAGTAGAGGTCGTGCTCGATACGGGCTTTCATTTTTTCCAGCACATCGGTTTCGCCGCGCCAGCCGTTGACCTGGGCCCATCCGGTGATGCCGGGTTTGGCCATATGGCGCAGCATATAGCCCTTGATCAGCTTGCGGTAGAGCTCATTATGCGCCACCGCGTGCGGACGCGGGCCGACGATGCTCATTTTGCCTTCCAGCACATTAAAGAACTGCGGTAGCTCATCCAATGACGTGCGGCGCAGGAAGCCGCCGATTTTGGTCAAGCGCTGATCGTTCTGCTTCGCCTGTTGAATATTGGCGCCATCCTCGGTCACCGTCATCGAGCGGAACTTATACACGATGATTTCTTCCCCATTCAAGCCATAGCGGCGCTGCTTGAAGATCACCGGACCGGGCGAGGTGACTTTCACCGCCAAGGCAATACACGCCATCACTGGCGATAGCAAAATAATGATCAGCACAGCCAATACAAAGTCGCTGACACTTTTCACCACGCCATCGACACCGATGAAAGGCGACTCGTTCATGGCCACCACCGGCGTATCGCCGATGTACTCGAAACGCGCCTGCATCAAATCGAAGATATAAATATCGGGCAGAAAATAAATCGACGACGTGGTATCCGGCAATTCATCCATCAATTTCTGGATGCGCGGCTGAGACGACATCGGCAGGCTGATGAAAACCATCTCGGTATTATGCTTCTGGATATACGGCACCACATCGTCCAATCCGCCCAAACGCGAACCGAAATCGTCCGGTCTGGTAATGGCTGCGGCTGACGCAGGATCATCTTGCTCATCGGATTGGGAACCGAAGTTGCCGGCGATGCGCGAACTACTGCGCTCATCGAAGAAACCCTGATAACTGATCAGCAAAAAGGGCAGCTCGGCAATGTGACGGATGAACGCCAGACTGTTCTCATTGGCCCCGATCACAATTGCCGAGCGCAATTTACCCTTGTTGTACAAATTAGTGACAATGCTTCGCACCGTAATGTGGCTTGCAATCAGCATCAATGGCGTGACGATGAACCAGGTCAACAGCACTTGCGGAGAAAACTGGTTGTGAAATTTGGTGGCATACCCCAGAAACACCAGGATCGTGATAATCATCAGCCAACCCACCACCGTATCGCGCATATAGGCGAACAAACGCCCCTTGCGCCAATTGCGGTAAATGAGAATGCGCTCGTAAATGTAGGTGGAAATGAAAAAGGTAATGATGACCAGCACCAGGTAGTAACTGGTGAAATCTTCATCGTACAACCAGGCGGTCAGTATCAGCATGCTCCAGATGATAAAAGGATCGAGCAGATGCTTGAAAAAGGCTACTATCGGTAAATCGTTGACTGTCATCGTTTTCCGTACGTGTATTGCAGATTGATATTGGCGCCGTTGGCGTTAAATCCACCCAATCTGTTATTGGTTTGTAAATCATTGTGATAGACCGAAGCCATGAGCTGCAAACCGGGATAAGGAGTGTATGTGAGTTTTACCGCGGCATTGCGAAGCGTATTGTGCGTGCCGATCGGTGCGAATGAATCGGTAAAGATTGAAAAGTTATCAAACTTCAGATCCTGATAGGAAAAATCTCCTTGAAGCTTCACTTTTCGTGTGATATCCCAATACGGTGTAGCACTAACCCCGGTGTTCAGGCTGAAACTGGCGGTAAGCATTTGCATGGCAGCGGTCTCGCGCCATCCGCTCAACGATATTCCAACCCGATCGGTCGGTTGCCAGTTATAGATTAGGCGGGCATTGAATCCGCTGAAGTTACGCGCGGAGAAACTTGCATTGGTCCGCTCCACCCATCCGCCCGTTCCGGAGAGATTCGATTTGGCGGTTACCGCCCAGTTGATTTTTGCCAACGCCTCTTTCTGATGATAGCTATTGTCCGTTAATGAACCATCGGCTGCCAGAACACGAACCGGAAAATCACCGATGATGCCGCGAAACAGTACGCCGATGGTATTTCTGCCCGATGTCACGAAATCCATTCCGCCTTCGAAGCGATCCTCGGTACGGTTAAGAAAGCGCAGACTGGGACTGATTGAATTGAGATCGTAGCGAGTATAAGCGCCATTCAAGCGCCAGCGTGGATGGAGGCTCCAGCTTGCGTTAAAAAACTCAGTTTGCTCGGTTCTCACATTTTTAACACCCGGTTGAAACAAGAACGACGCGAGCGACTGCACATAACTGGCACCCATATTACCTTCCAGGCGGTTGCCAAGAAACCAATGCCAGCTGCCGCTGAAATTCTTCAGGTTATTATTCATCTGATCGAACTTCTCAAAGCGGGTATGCGACCAGTTTAAATTCGCGTTCAAGCGTTGCCGCCCGATTTCTTTCTCAAACATCACACCGCCTGTAAAACGATGGGAGATATCAAAAAGGTTATTCGTACCCAGTGCCGTTGTAGGCATTCTGTCGCGTATACGCAAGATATTGTCATCGGCAGTGAAGCCATAACTGCCAAAAGGCTGAATCAACTTGCCAAATGCAGCAGCCCATGCCGTGTGGCTGCACAGCAACAATACCATCCCCGCAGCCGAAAGAGCCTGCAGCCGGGTGATTCGTGAGAAGCAGATTGCAATAGGCGTGATGAACTGAGTGATACGAGTAAATGTAACTTCCATGAATTGATGGTTCATTAACTTGAGATTCTCAGAGTTTCCAGTGGACAAAAATTAATGCGTTTGACACAACTTAACCTTCCCATAACATGTTCTCATAAAATTATTTTTAACAACACTTTTT
>NZ_QRBZ01000052.1 GCF_009833085.1 Nitrosomonas oligotropha
CAACCCTGAGATTTCTTACACGCATTTGCCGATAACCGCGTTATTAACAAAACGCCCGATCATTCATTCAAGGCCGACGTTGAAATTGCATTGACCGCTCAGACTGCGGATGTTTCTATCCTGCCGGGTGCTCACACGCATGTTTTCAAATACACCGGAAAATTGCTCAAAGGGCCTCAAACCGCGCTCAAGGAATTGCCCGGTTATTTAGGGCCGATCCTCAATTTTGAACGAGGTCAGAAAGTCCGGATATTCTTTTATAACCAATTGCCGGAACCGTGCGTTACCCATTGGCATGGCATGCATGTACCGCAACTGATGGACGGTCATCCGATGTATGCGATCCATCATGGCGAGCAGTATGTTTATGAATTCGAGGTGAAAAACCCGGCCGGCACCAACTGGTATCATTCGCACACGCATGAATTAACGGCTTCCCAGGTATACCAAGGCTTGGCCGGACTGATCACCATAACGGACGAAGCCGAGCGTAAGCTGGAATTACCCAGCGGTGAATATGACATTCCGCTGGTCATCCAAGATCGCAGTTTCTCGCAAGGCAATCAATTACGTTATATGCTCAACATGCACCAGCGCATGCGCGGCTTTCTGGGCGACACGATCCTGGTGAATGGCCAAAGTGACACCCCCATCGCCGTTAAAACACGGGCGTACCGCCTGCGCATCCTGAATGGATCGAACTCCAGAATCTACAAGCTGGGCTGGGATGATGGCACACCGTTAACCGCGATCGGCACCGATGGCGGGTTACTGGAGAAACCGGAAACTTTCCCCTACATCATGCTCGCGCCCGCCGAGCGGGTGGAGCTATGGGTCGATTTCAGCGGACGCAAACCCGGTTCCGATCTAACGCTGCAGAATCTGGCCTATCAGGGATCCGCCGCGCATATGGGGGGAGGCATGGGAGGCGGGCGCCGTGGTATGGGCCGGATGGGTATGACGGATGGAGCTTCAGGCCAGCACGACGTGTTTCCCGTTGTTAAATTCCAGATCACCGGACAAGTCAACGATTCACCCGCATTACCGGCCACATTGGTTCCATTACACCGTTTCACTGCCTCGGATGTCACTCATCCCGACACCACTGTGCCGATTACCATTGGCATGCGGCATATGGCATTCAATCTCAACGGTAAACCGTTTGAGATGCAAAACTATTCCGAACCGGAAAAAATTCCACTGAATTCCGTTCAGAAAATCAAAATATCCCATGACAACCGGGGAATGGGAGGAGGAATGCGCGGCGGCCGGGGTGGTGGCATGGGCATGATGATGGCACTGCCGCACCCCATCCACATCCATGGCCAGCAGTTTCAGATCCTGTCGCGCAAACAAAACAACCAGGGCGGCGCTTACGATACAGTCAAGGACGGATTCATTAACAGCGGCTGGAAAGACACTGTCTTGGTCATGCCGGGCGAAGAAGTGGAAATCATTAAACCCTTCAAGGACTACACCGGCTTATTTCTTTATCACTGTCATAACTTGGAACACGAAGACATGGGCATGATGCGCAATTTCTTTGTCAGTTGATTTATTGCGAATCGGCTTGCTGGGTTTATCGCGCCTATTCCACTGGCAACTCAACCCAGAAAGTACTGCCCACACCCAATTCACTGCCGGCGCCGACCGTACCGCTCATCAACTCGACAATCTGGCGTGTAATGGATAGTCCGATACCGGTCCCTTCAATGCCGCTATTCGTCGCATCGAGCCGATTAAACGGCTGGAAGAGTTCCGCCATTTTATGCGTCGCGATACCGTTCCCGGTATCGGCAACGAGGATCCGCAAATAGCCCGGATTGTCCGATGAGGCTCTCGTGTCGATATGCACTGTGCCGCCTTTGCGATTGTATTTAACGGCGTTGGATATCAGGTTGAGCATGACTTGTTTAAACCGGACCCGGTCGGTATGGAGAACCTTATCGGCCACGCCAGTTTGCACCAGTTGAACACCCAGCTTATCCGCTTGGGTCTGTACCAGGCTGACACACTCCTCGATAATCGGGCCAATCTCAACCGGCTCCAATTTCAGATCGATCCGTCCCGATTCAATTCTCGCCAAATCCAGCACTTCATTAATCAACGCCAGCAAATGCGTGCCCGCATTCCTGATTTCTCTGATGTACTTCAGATGTTGATTGTGAGGGTCTTCCAGCTCCATTAACTGACTAAACCCCAGAATCGCATTCAGCGGTGTGCGTAATTCATGGCTCATACTGGAAAGGAATTGAGATTTCGCCTGATTGGCCCGCTCGGCTTCTTGCCGGGCATGAATAAGCGCCTCCTCGGCAGCCTTACGCTCAGTAATATCTTCGGCGATACCCTCGATGCACAAATCGCCGTTAGCATCGCTGGCCGAATGCACCGAGGCCAAGATCGTGCGTTCGCTGCCATCAGCGATGCACAAAATTCATCTCGAATTGCACAAAATCAATTTTTCCTTGCGCGATCTGAGTAGCGAAAAAATAAGCATGATCCAGCGAATCCGGATACCAATTAATGATGCTGTCCCAGAATCTTCCGATGGCTTCTTCCTTGGTGATACCAAAAACTTTATCGACACCGCTGCTGATGTAGGTCAGCTCCCCTGTCAGGGCTTTGTGGCTATAAATGACAAATTTATCGCCGATGTCTTCCACCAGTCGCTGATACCGTTCCTGACTTTCCCGCAGCGCCTGTTCCGCCTGCAAACGCGCGGTAACATCTTCGATAATCGACCAGATCAACTCCCGGCCGGAAGCATCGCGGATCACGACACCGTTGAGTTGAACCTGATACCGGCTACCATCCTTGCGGATATATTCCTTCCGGTAAGGACCGAAACTGCCCAGCGCGCGCAAACTCTCAAGCTGGCGTGCTTCATCGGCGGCATACTCCTGCGGCGTAATATCCCAGTACGTCAGATTAAGAAATTCCTCGCGGGTATAACCGGCCGGTACCAACAAGGCATCATTGCATTCGATGAATTGGCCGGTAGCATAATCGTTCAAGGCGATACCCACCGGCGACATTTCAAACAGCGCTCTCAAGCGCGTCTCACTATCCCGGTTCTTCTGATGGAATCTGGCAATCGCAATCAGCGGCAGCAGAATTAAAATACCGCTCAGAATCAGGCCCAGCCGGAAAAGAACAGGCTCGCCGCCCGCACCGGACCAGCCGCCTTTAGGGACTGCCGCCATCTGCCAGGAACCATTATCCGGTAGAGATATATCGAGCAATACAGGACGCCGATCGAAGATCCGGCCGGTTCCGAAAAACACCTTACCGATTTCCGGCCCATCGTTCCGCCGCAGCGCAATATCAAATTCTTCGGCAAGCGCCAGTAAACCGCTTGCCCGGTATAATTGATCCACGTCGATCACGGCGGAGATCACGCCCCAGAATTCGCTATCCTCCCCGGACTGTTGACGGTCGAGAAATACCGGGATACGCGCGATAAAACCTTGTCCGCCTTGAACCAGATCAACCGGCCCGTCAAACAAAAGACTCTTATTGTCGCGCGCTTGTAACACCGCTTGGAGTTGCTTGGGATGATTGCGGAAATTCAAACCGATGGCCGCTTCGTTGCCTTCGAGCGGATACATATACTTTATGATTAAATCAGGCGCAGCGCCGATATTGCGCAATTGCGAGCGGCCTTTGAACAAATATTGCGCCAATTGGTTAAATTTATCCGTTGGCAGATCCGGTTCAACCGAAATCGACGCGACCAAACCTTGCACCAGTTGCGCATTACTGGTGATGTAACCTTCCAAGGTGGCACGCAACAGGCTAAGCCGGGTAAATACCGCATCGCGCAGATCGCGCTCTTGGTTACGCGTATGCAAATGATCGACATAGAATCCGACCGGCAGAAGGCAAATTCCAACCACGAACACCGGCAAAAAAATAAAGTACCGATTGTGCAAACCAGACAGGAAGCGAGCGGCGGTGTTATGCATCATAAGTCACAAATAAAGAGACCGTATCAATCATTGACCATTGGAATTATCGATTTACGAGCAATCCGTACTTTGCATATTGCGCCGGATAAAAGAAAAAAAGCTGTATGAGAAAACATAGCTAAGCAATGGAATAAAAAATTACATGGCCGATGATTATCCGCCCAATCGTATCAGACACTCTGGCGTTTTTTATTATTGCTTTCCAATTTCTCATCATATCCGTCGTTCGATTCCGTTCATCAAAGAAACGCTGAGAAAACTAATTTTCCTCGTCAGTATCGGAAAAACCGCAGAAAAGATTACCTTTCACATCGCTGTTTATCCTATAGAAACCACGCCAGCTTTTTATAATGACACATCCTGGCATGCATTCCGGCCATCGATAATTTAATGATTTTGGAACAGCGTCAATGTTACTCATTAATAATAGGTAAACAACATGAATCAGATTGCATTCAATGAAATGAAATACCGGCCGGAAGAATCCGCCATATCCAGCCCTATCGATTTGCAACAAATTCTCGCGCACATCAATACACTCCCGGCCATGCCGGTCATTGCGCAAAAATTGCTCGGATTGGCGTTGAACACAGATCATGGGGAAACGCAGATGCTCAAGCTGGTCGCACAAGACCCGCAGATCTCGGCCAAGATCATCGGATTATCAAATTCCGCTCTGTTCGCCACACCCGGCATTATCACGTCGATCATCGATGCCGCCATGTATCTCGGCCTGACGCAAATAAAATCGGTCGCCATCGGCATGGCAACCGTTTCTGCGTTGACCAAACCGCCCGAAGGCAAATTGAAATCCGCCGATTTATGGGCTCACAGCATGACCATAGCCTCGGCAATGCGCGTTATTGCCAAACACATGTCCGCAAAAACCAGACCGCTGGACGAGCAAATCTTCCTCGCGGGACTGCTGCACGACATCGGTTATAACGTTCTCAATTTTATTGCCAAGGATACGTGCAACGCACTCTACGAAAAACTCAACACCCCATCGGATGCATCACCGCTGGAAATAGAACACGCGCTGCTCGGCACGCATCACGGTGAGATCGGCGCACAACTTGGCATCCATTGGGGACTACCGGCTGAAATCATCGCCGTCATCCGCTATCATCACATCCCCAATAGCGCGAACGCTGAAATTGGCCAACCGCTGGTACGTCTCGTCAACTTGGCCGAGCGGATGCTGCCGGATTTCGCGATCATCGAATCCACCGCGCAAGAAATTACTCCACAAGAATGGATCGCTCTTGGTATCGATCCTGGCAAAGCGGACAGCATTGCCGAGGAAATCAGCAGCATCGCGGAGCAGGCCACACAGCTGATCAGCATCATTTAATTCAAAAAATGAAAACTGTAACGCGGGAAACCGAATCTGCGCCGGGCTTTGTCAAGGAAGGAACGATCCATAGGCAATTACTTTTTCAAAGCGGCATAAAATTCTTTTTTGCTGACACCGGCTTGTTTATGCATCGAGCTGATCAAATCCGGACTAAAAGGTGACTTCGGGCAATCCACGGTAACCTTGAATAACTTCCCGTTTTCTTTCTTCACCCATTGCTCGTGAGAGGTTGATGTTTTGGGTCGCGGTTCAAATCCCAATGTTTTGAGGATTTGTTTGACTTCCTTACAGGTTAATTGCGGATATATCCCACTCATTCGTGCAGGTAATTTTTTGGAACTAAAGCCTGAGGGAGCTTGAACAACTTATGAAACTCATTTCTGAAAACACCCAGATGATACAGCACCGAATACCAGTAATAAGTCGCGATTTGTTTGAAAGGCGCTTTGCGCTGTAATAACTGTTCGGCGTATTCCTTATCTTCACCGACAAGCGCATCGTAAAGGTATTCCTGAATCATGTCCGATAGTTTTGCTTTAACTTCCTCATAACTATCCCCTTGCGCCGCAAGACCGAAGTCAATACAGAATGCTTGCCATTGATCGCCATATTTGTTGGCATAGCAACGTAATAACAATTCTCTGGGTTTCATAAGCTTACTCTCTCAATTTTTGATTCAGAACTCTTCAAGGATAAATCTAATATTCTGTAGTTATTAGGATTAATCAAATTTAGCCTTAACAATCCCAATTAAGTTAAGTATTTCCAAAATTTCAAGAAGTCTCCAGTGCCTTATTAGATTCCTCCTTATAGACTTCTAATTTTCTACAAAGTATCCCGCCAATCCGATCAATTTCTTGATCCTTTGGAAGTGAAACATCGACAGTAATTCCACCCACTTTCGATGTTTCATCGAACATTCCTGACGGAACATCCGAGAACCATACTGGAATCACAGCCTTTTCTCCAAATCTATCTTTAAATTGATCTGATTCAAACTTCGTCCATATTTTCTTCGGATATTCACGTCCTAGTAAAACAATTACAAATGCTGCCTCACTTTTATAGATAGGCGCTAAGTAATCTTCAACGTTCTCTGCCAAAATACGATGTTGTTCATTCTTGTCATAAAAAACTGATATTTCGTGTTTGGTTAGGTATTCAAATAGCATTTCAGCTATTTCTCGATCCGAGCCCGCAAAGGAAAGTGCATAGTCATATCGTGTATCAAATTCAACGGACTTATAACCGATCTTTTCACCAAACTTAGACCACAAAAGATTGCGGAGATAGAAAACAAATTTTGGATCTTCGACACTCAATTCTGTTGTATCTGGAGCATAATGAATCACGTCTTGCAAGGATGCGTTCTTTTGAATGTGATCTTCCAAAAAACCCTTTTCAATGATTTGACCTACACTTCCACGATGCTCTGGTTTCTGCCTCACAGTGTCTCTAACATTTATTGACCATTCTTTACCTGAAGCTAACCAATGAAGAAGATAAAAATATGGCGCTCTTCCTTCTCTTCTAAGCCTCGGACCTGTCGCAAAAAGTTTAGCTTTTTCAAAGAAAGACTTTGCCAAATCCGACAAGACTCGCTCACGAATTACTTCGATACTAGAAGTCAGAACCTGCTGTTCATCCTTTTCTTCAAGAATTCCAGCATCGACACATGTATCATGACAAAGAATTTGAGCTAAATGAAAACTCCCTTGTGATTCTTTTACAATTTCAGCCTTAATATTGATAAAGATTTTTAATGCTGCCTCACCCTTTTCAATAAGTTCTATGACTTTTTCATCCGGATTTGATTCAAAAGGGATCGTGTCGATTCTTCCAGTGAGATCACTGGCATAATTAATTAGTGACTGCCCCGCTTTATTGATACCTACGATAATAACTTTACTTTTTGTATTTTCTGTATCTGCAAGAAGCTTTATGAAATCGGCTATTTTAAACTTAGTCGAATCTGGTAGCCTATGAAAATCATCTATAATGATTATTCCGAGATCCCCAAGCTCAGGCAAAGCCTCAATGTATTCGTAGTCTTTAGGATTTCTTCCTGATAGCTTTAGAACTGTATTACTGCCTTCCAACGATTCTATAATCTGAAGTACGCACGTTGTCTTGCCAATTCCGGATGGCCCTTCAACAATCGTACCGCGCCCTGCCGTTCGAATTGAAACAAGAAGCGAACGATATTCTGTAGGCTCTACAAATGTATAAGTAGGAATACCAGAGCGTTTAAAAACATCTTCTAGTTTTTTCATTATTCTATTAATCAGAAATTAAACAAATGCCAGTAGCTCTGAAAGTTTTATTCACTAAAATATTAATAATTCATATGCTTATTCATCAGCACGCACATTCTGCCTCGCCGCATAAACATAACCTCCAATCGCCCCCACAACCAGCCCTAGTGGCGCTGCGATAAAGAGTCCGATCATCGGCCCTTGGTTGGTGTCTTTGGAAATGACCATCGGCCCGAGAAAACCCAGGGTAAAGAATAGTCCGCCCAGGATTAATGCGCCGCCAGTAACCGCAACCAAGGTGCTAATTCTTTCTCCGGCAACCAGTTTCCAGGTAAACCACGCGGCGAAAGTTGCGCAGACAAACGAAATGGCTGCGGAAAGCCAGGCAGGAAAGCCGGTTGTAATCGTTAGAATGGTGCTGATAAAAAACAGTACAATCAAAAACATCAAGAAAGAAACGAGTGGTTTAAGGATCTGAATCATTGCAGCGTGTATCCGTTGAGTGGTCATTTAACAGCGCAGCATTGTAAACTATCTCCCCGACATCCACCGCTTGGTTTTATCACATGAGGCCAGCTTCACTATGAACACATTTAACCCGCAGCGGCGCACCTTATTGCAATACGGTTTCATGGCGCTGGGTGCGTTTTTCGGCAATGTTTTGCTGCCGTCCGCTGTCCGGTCGGCAGCCTCGCTGGCAGCGCTGGGCGAACTTTTGCCGCCGGACCGGAACGGCGTTCGCTTGCCCGCGGGATTTACTTCGCGCATTGTGGCCCATTCCGGGCAAACAATTTCCGGGTACCGCTGGCATGCCGCGCCGGATGGCGGTGCTACGTTTGCCGCGTCGGATGGCGGCTGGATTTATGTTTCCAATAGCGAACTGGACAACCAGGCGGGCGGCGTAGGCGCGTTGCGCTTCAATGCTGCCGGTGATGTTGCCGATGCGTATCCGATTCTGCAGCACACCAACCGCAATTGCGCGGGCGGGCATACGCCGTGGCAGACTTGGCTGTCGTGCGAGGAAATCGATAAAGGCCGGGTGTGGGAATGCGATCCGTTTGGCCGCAAAGCGGCGCAAGCCCGAAGCGCGCTCGGTGTATTCCGTCACGAAGCGGTTGCGATGGATACGCAGAACAAGCAGCTTTATCTGACCGAAGACCAGCCGGATGGCTGTTTGTACCGCTATACCGCACATGCATTCGATGCCGACGGCAATCCCGGTCTCGACGAGGGCGTGCTGGAAGTGGCTGAAGTCATCGATGGCCGCATCGGCGCGGTGCGTTGGCACGCCCTGCCCGATCCGCAAGCGGTCTCCATACCGACACGAAAACAAGCCGCCCGCAGCACCCGGTTCGATGGCGGGGAAGGCATCTGGTATCACCAGGGTATCGTTTATTTTTCCACCAAAGGCGACGATCGCGTGTGGGCGTATGACGTGCAACGCCAGCACCTCAGCATCGTGTACAACGCCGTGCTATACCCACGACCGGTCTTGACCGGTGTGGACAATATCACCGCTAATGCAGCGGGAGATTTGCTGATTGCCGAGGATAAAGGCGATATGCAGATCGTGGTGCTGGCTGCCGGAAAAATTTTGCCACTATTGCAGCTGACGGGGCACGACCGCTCCGAAGTCACCGGTCCGGCATTCAGTCCCGACGGTTCGCGTTTGTATTTCAGTTCGCAGCGCGGTAAAACCGGGCGCGCCGAGGATGGCATGACGTTTGAAATTTCCGGGCCATTCTGAAGCGATTTTCTGGCACTTGATAAATTCCTGCCGTGAACCCATTTAGTCGATAAACATGGGCAAGCTTTAGATATGCATGCAACTTCACTAATGCGCTGAAAGCGGCAATAATGCGATGCCGGAAGCGTAATCAACGAGGGGAACTGACTTGGAATTTAAGGATTACTACAAAACATTAGGTGTTTCGCGCGATGCGACAGCGGAAGAGATTAAGAAATCGTTCCGCCGCCAGGCGCGCAAGTATCACCCGGATGTTTCCAAGGAAACGGACGCCGAACACAAAATGAAAGAGGTCAACGAGGCGTACGCGGTGCTGTCCGATCCGGAAAAGCGCGCCGCCTACGACCAATTGGGGCAAGGCGGATTTCAGCCGGGCAGCGACTTTCAGCCGCCGCCCGGATGGGATAGCAATTTTGAGTTCCGGGGGCGCGGATTTAACGGTGCGCAAGCGGCCGATTTCAGCGATTTCTTTGCCGAATTATTCGGCGGCGGCATGGGTGCAGGCACGCGCCAGGCGCATCATAGCAGGCGCGGTGAAGATCACCATGCCAAAATCATGCTCGACCTGGAAGACAGCTACCACGGCACAACCCGCAGTTTGACGCTGCGCATGCCCAAACTCGACGATCAGGGGCGCACCGTGCTGGCCGAACATACATTGAATGTGCGCATTCCCAAAGGCGTGCACGCCGGGCAAGTGATCCGGCTGGCCGGTCAGGGCGGGCCGGGGCATGCCGGTGAAGCGGCCGGAGACTTGTTCCTGGAAGTTCACTTCAAACCGCACAGCCGTTACCGGATTGAGAACAAGGACGTTTATGCCTCATTACCGGTCGCGCCCTGGGAAGCGATGCTGGGCGCAACCATCAAAATACCGGTGCCGGATGGTCAAGTCGAAGTGCGTGTGCCGGAAAACTCCCAATCCGGACGCAAACTGCGTTTGAAAGGACGCGGCATCCCGGCGGCAACACCCGGTGATCTGTATCTGGTGCTGGAAGTCGTGCTGCCACCGGCAACCGGTGAGAAAGAACGCGCGTTTTATCAAACCATGGCGCAGGAACTCGCATTCAATCCGCGCCAAAATCCCGGAGTCTAGGTCATGTCGAATGAGATTAAAGCCATTTTGCTGGAAGATACCCTATTCAGCCTGGATGAGCTGGCGCAAAGCTGTCAGGTAAGCCGGGAATGGATCATCGAACGCGTGCAATGGGGTTTACTGCTGAATGACGACGCCACCGGCACCGACCCCAATGCGTGGATATTCGACAGCCGCAGCTTTATGCGCATCAGAAGAATCATCGCGGTGGAACGCGACTTCGAGGGTAATCCGGAATTGGCCGGATTGGTCGCCGATCTGATCGAGGAAATTGAATCGCTGCGCGCCCGCTTGAAAGCATCCGGATTGGATGAAAGTTAAAAAATTATCGATTCGATAAACGAATTCATCAGGAAATCACCATGTCTTTACATATCGTATGCCCGCACTGCCATGCCACCAACCGTGTACCGGCGGACCGCCTCGAAGCATCGCCCAAATGCGGCGCGTGCCATCAGCCGCTGTTTGCCGGACAACCGGCCGAATTGACGGAGCATCATTTCAACCGGCACATCACCAACAACGACATCCCGGTGCTGATCGATTTCTGGGCGCCGTGGTGCGGCCCTTGCCGCATGATGGCGCCGGCCTTCAGCAAAGCAACAGCTGCTCTGGAGCCGCACATGCGTCTAGTCAAAGTCAATACCGAAGAAGAGCAAGGATTGGCCGCTCAATATAACATTCGCAGCATTCCAACCTTGGTACTATTTAAAGGCGGCCGGGAAATCGCCCGGCAATCGGGCGCGATGAGCGAACACGATCTGATACGATGGGCACAAGCCTATAACAAATAATAAAAAATAATCAACAAAGGAGCGAATATTCATGCCCAACGGATTCTTTTCCCGTTTAATCTGGTACACGCTGGCCGGTGTGTTGCTGGTGTTATTTTTTCACAGCTTCCTATACCACTATTTTCCGAATATTTTTCATTTGAACCTCTTTTCCGAGCAGAACCAGCAAGAGAGCGCGGAACCCCGCATCGTTCAAGCGCGCGGCAATCTGGCGGAAGACGAAAAAAGCACCATTGAACTGTTTGAAAATTCACGCGATTCGGTGGTGTTTATCACCACTCGGCAACGCGTCATGGATGCCTGGACGCGCAATACTTTTTCCGTGCCCAGCGGCACCGGTTCAGGGTTTATCTGGGATGATCACGGTCACATCATCACCAACTTCCACGTAATCAAAGGCGCCAGTGAAGCCACCATACGCCTGGCGGACGGGCGCGATTACAAAGCGTCTCTGGTCGGTGCGAGCCCGGCGCACGACATTGCCGTGCTGAAAATCGGCATCGGCTTTCAGCGCCCTGCCCCGGTACCGATCGGCACCAGCAACGACCTTAAGGTGGGACAAAAAGTATTTGCGATCGGCAACCCGTTTGGCTTGGACTGGACACTGACCACCGGCATCGTCTCCGCGTTGGATCGCTCATTACCCGGCGGAGATGGCCGCACCATCGACAATCTGATCCAGACCGACGCCGCCATCAATCCCGGTAACTCCGGCGGTCCATTGCTGGATTCCGCCGGCCGCCTGATCGGCATCAACACCGCCATTTACAGCCCGAGCGGCGCCAGCGCCGGGATCGGCTTTGCCGTGCCGGTCGATACCGTCAACCGCGTGGTGCCGCAAATCATCAGCCGCGGCAAATACATCCGCCCGGCAATGGGCATTACCGTCGACAGCAAACTGAATAACCGCCTGACGCAACACCTGAAAGTAACCGGCGTCGTCATTCTGAACATCAGCCCCGGCTCCGCAGCGGATGTAGCCGGACTGCTTGGCGCCATATTGACGCCGGAAGGCAACATCATCGCCAACGACATCATCGTAGCGGTTGACGGAAAACCCATCGATTCCGTAGAGAAATTGCTCAATCGCATTGATGGATACAAAGTCGGCGACACCATCACGATTACCGTGCTGCGTAAGGGTGAGAAAATGGACGTGCCGGTTACGTTGCAACCGGGTGAGTGATGTTACACAGTCTGCGGTTTTCGCATAAAAAGGCGGCATACAACCGATTTGAACAACTGACAAAGTAATCTATTGATCACCTGCCAGTACAATGACCGAGAAATCATCGCTGCCGCCCGCGCGGCGCGCAGCTTTGAAGACATTCACAAGGTCTGCTTCAGACTCATTGGCAAAAAGCGCAGCAATTTGAACATCATTCAAGGCTTCGTTCAATCCGTCGCTGCACAATAGAATACGCTCACCGCGTTGCAATTCATACGTGGCGACATTTACCCTGAAGTCATCGCATTCGGCGTCCGCGATGAACTGGCAAGTGAGGCCTTGCAAAATACTCGCGGTATTTGTAGCTTGTTCTGCGGTGATTTCACCGTCATCCATCAAATCGTTCAGCAGACTATGATCGCGGCTCAACTGATCTACACGGCCATCCGCCAAAAGATAAGCTCGCGAATCGCCGACGTTAAAAATGGTTACCGCATTTCCAAGCAAGCGCACCCCCACCAACGTTGCAGCCATACCGTACAATTTGGGATTTTCACTGAGCGCCACATAGTCTTGCTGCACTCGATGCAGCAATGTCGACAATGATTCCGTCGCGAATGCCAATAAAAGATGATCACGCAAAATTTCCAGCAAACGCCGACTGGCCATGCGTGGCAGTGTCCCGATGGCTACTCCGTCGGCAATAGCAAAATAGCGTGGCTGAATCGTATCTACTATCCCTCCTTCGCGAACACTGCCTTGATGCACCTGACCGTCCAGCAAAACAGCGTCCTCGTTATGTAATTTGCCGCTACCACGCTGACTGAAGGCGGTGTATTGGAAATTTGTCATGATTCGCATCTAAGCCACTAATATTAGAATTTCTGACTGTAACCAATCTATTTATTAATAAAGGCGAAAAACAAGCTTCCCCGCAACTGCCAGAATAGAATGATCGCCCATGTCGTAGGTGTTAGATGAATTTGCACCATTCTTAGGCTTTATTTTCCTACCTTCTACTACCCAAGTATTGCGTGAAGAAGCACCACTTTTTGGTTTCAATTCTCGTCCATCACAAACCCAGCTCTTGGGGAAATTAATATCAAAGCTCATGGCAAACCTCTCTTTGGTAAGAATTCGTCATTAATAGATAGAATCAAAAGGGTTGGCATCACAATTGTCTTCACCTCACAAAGCGAGTCTGGCCGTTTCGGCCGCTCGATACTGCCCCTATTACAGGTTATTTACACAAAAATCAATAAGTGCCTTTTGACGGTTTTTTATTGCAGCCTCATCCCAAATGTACTCCCCTGTTTCTGCGTCCTTGCTTGCAAAGCGAGTGACAATCTCTCCTTGGGATAGAAACGTAGTATTCGCCGTGTAATGCTCTATTCTGCTTGCAAATTTGCCCTTACCTTTTGCCGAACCGGTTGAAATTGTATCTAGCACAAGATTACCAAGGCGATGCAAATACACATCAGCGAACGGACGTGCTTCTTTGTCGCTTTCGTCCCATTTGACCATTCGCGCCAGTGTTGGATTAGCGGGATCCTGCGCTTCAATGTGATCCTTTGAATACTTCACAGCACTATTCTCGGGCTTAACTATGGTATCCCACGGAAGACGAGGATTTTGCTTCCCTTTTTGACTTCTCAAATAATTTTCGTACCGCCAAAGCAGATAAGTTGTTATGGGACCCCAATGATAGAGATCCTCGGAATCGAGATTAACGGTAAATAATCTTGGGATATCCCATTTTTTACGCATATCGACAAGATCACCATTTAATGAGGAGAAATTTCCATTGAAATCTCTAGCAGAGATACTTAATGATGAATAACCTGTATCTGATCTTTTTCCCGCAATAATTGATTTGCATGTGAAGCTTTCCATAAGACGCACAGCTTGAGCGAAGTTTGATTTGCTCGGTTGTTCGTCTAACTTCCAACACTTTAGTAACAATGGCCAAAAAGGCGCAACACGTCCAAGTACAGCTAATTCACCCAAGGGAATACACGAGTAATTATCCCTTGCTTGGAGAATTTGGAGCGCATATTCGTAACTATCCTTGAGTCGATGGGATAAATCTTTAATCCATGCAGCTCTACTATTCAAGTCATTCACTGAAGATAGTAGTCGACGAATCAGTTCTTTCGGTTTTGTCCATCCCTCAGAGTTATCTTCCAGCTTCTCCCATAGCTCAAATGCTATACAGTGATAAGAAAGTAATTGATCCTCATCAGGAGCGTCGTAAAGCGCTTCAATTTTCTCAATATTGCGATAAATATGTGCAAAGTTCTGCTGAACAATATTAAGGTCTCTTTCCGTATCCTCCTCACCAGTATGAATGTATAACCCATGCATCAGAAAACTCTTGAGTGCTTCTAAGTCTGTCAGACGTTTGCCACGATCATTCTGTAACTCAAATATTTGAGTCGCTTCGGCATTTGTGCTCACCGCGTAGACCAATATTTGAGCATTCCATAAAGTGAGTAGCATGTCATGTAGTAAATCAACGTCGATCTTAGAAACTTCTATTTCAAAAAATTGTTTAGCCTCAAAAAGTCTTTTTTGTGAAGGAGTGACACAACTACTCAAGGAAACACAGGATCCCTTGGATACAGGGAATAGCAATTGCTCGAAAAAAGACTCATCTTCAGAAATAGTGTGGAATTTTCTAGTTTGATTTTTTCGGAGTATTTGCTCAATGAAATACTCAGCATCCTGAGTATATGAGTGATCAAGCAGAAGTTTAGCTGCTGCTACGGCAAAGAAAATACATGTTGTCGTAAGCCTCTGTTGTCCATCGACCACATCATAGTTCTTGTACCGTTGACTGGATTGATCCTTGGCAAGGGTGAGCAGAATCGTTCCAAAGAAATATTTCTTGTCATCAGTTGCAGGGTGACAACTGATATCATCAATAAAATTTTGAAGCTGGGGTTTTTCCCAGGCGTATGCTCGTTGGAATGTAGGGACGCTTATTATGTTGTTACTGAAGAGCGATGCTAAGTCATTTGGCCCATTAGTAATACTCATAGTTTTTTAATTAACCTCTAATCGTTAAGAATTGTAATACATTGTTCTAATTATTAAAAAATAGACCACAAGCGATCGAGTTTTTTATAACTTCAAATCAGTGCGCCCTAAAAATACCTGCCACAAGCGCACCATGGCGATGAATGCCTTCCAGAAAAGCATTCATCGCCATGCCGCCATCCTGTACGCCATTCAAGGAATCGTACCGTAATTCAGGCACAAACAGCAGGCAGCACTTTCTTGATGCTCCAGCTGCCTTGCTGGCTCGGGTGGTAGTAGCGTTCACGCGCAACCGGTAGCAGATCGACGATTCGATCATTAATCGCCAGTAGCGGTATGCTTAATGAAGGGAAACGCTCCGCCAAGTCACGTATACGAGTTGTTTCAAACTCGGCGTTGTAGATAAATACCGGTCCATCTTTTCCACAAGCAATAATCAGGGATTGAGCGAAAGATTCCGATGGATCGCTACCTGACAGGTCGAGAAATTCAGTATGCGCAAGCCAGCCCGGCGCACCAAAGCGGTGCAGACTGAACTGGAGCACAATTTGACGCATGTGGTTCCGGTGGAAATTTGCCACGTTAATGAAAACCAGGCATTTCCGGATGCGCAGAATTCTTTTTGGACGTTACTCGCTCTTTGTTTTCGTTTCCTTACTTCCTGCACCGTCCAAAATACGCGCCACTAGATCGGATGTGGAAATACCCGGAGTGTAAGGTAGCTCCTGAATCATTTCAGCCGGTAAAGACTCGCAGAGTTTGTATTTATCCTGGCGTTCCCGTTCCGACGCGCAGGCGAAGGTGTAAATATCGAAACCGTGTTGCTGCATGAATTCCGCAGTGACGCTCGCCGGGGTTTCCGTCATGACGGCGTCGACGTACTTGCAAGCGGCCACTACTGCGGCGCGTTCGGCTTGCTTCATGACGGGCAGCTTGCCTTTATTTTCCACCACACGCTCATCGGAAACCACGCAGACGGTCAGGTGCGTGCCCAATGCGCGCGCCGTGCGTAGAAAATTGATATGGCCTTCATGAAACAGATCGGCCACCATGCGGGTATAGACACGCTTTTGCCGCTGATTTTTCGGCCACGCGGGAATTTCCCGGTTCAGGCGCGTCATGGCGCGTTCCATCCACTGACGGCTGCGCAGCGCAAGCACGTCATCGGGGTCCTTGAGAACAATCTGGTGCGCGTAGCACCACGCTTTGGCCAAATCTCCCAGTAGCCAGCGTTGTATCAGTCTATGATAGGCATAGCAGCGCACCAGCTGGGTAAAGTTTTCCAAGTTACATGCGGATATCACGGTGTCCCAATTGGGATTCGGCGTACGCCAGTCGCCGTAGAATGCGGTCAGAATCCTTTCCGGCTGGCGCGGGAACCAGACTTCACCGTGCTCTGTGCTGCGCTGCGTCAGATCAAATTTTGGAAAAACCGAGACGCGCTGATACTCATCCGGGTAACCGGGCAATGCAAAACCGCCGACGATCTGTTTACCCCGGGCTTGCAAACCGCAGACATCGAGCGTAATCCCCAATTCCGGATGGATATAGTCGCGATAATTGGCGTATTCGATCCGCATCGGTGCGCGCGCCCAGCCCGCCTGTTCCAATGCCGCGCAACAGGTATCCCAGAATTCCATCTGCACGGCGATATCGAGATCTTTGTCAAAATCAAGCAAACATCCATTACGAATCAAACCGAGTAAAGTACCGGCAAAAGGAAACGCCGGAATATTCAAGGTGGCCAGTTCCGCGCAGGTAGTCCAGAGCAATTTTTCCGCTACTCCGGAAGCAAATACATTCACATCGGTTTGGTGCAGCTTCGTTTGCTCTTTGTGCGGCGGGATTCTTCCGGATTTGGCCAGCGCCATCAAATGATTCACTGCATAGGTAAAATGCGCGTGCGCTGTCGATAAGTCCAGCAAGATAAAACTCGCGGTTCCGAGAACGTGCGCCCAGTGGGCTTTGTGAAAATCACCTTGCACATGCGCATAAATTTTTGCCGCATACGCTGGCACATCGCCCGCCCGGTCCGTACGCATCGCCAACGAACACCATAAGCGCGCTACATCGGGCGATAGCGGATGTTCATTTTTCAGCGGTTCGAGAATCCCGTCGGCATCGTTGTACTTGCCAGCAGTGATTAATTCCTTCGCCTTCAATAACAATTCATCGAGTTTCATAGTCATGTTTAGCAGCTATTGCTTTACTTCCAGCCACTTAACCTTTCCAATTCCAGTAATCGGCAATAATAACCATTGCATTTTAACCATTATTTATTATAATAGGAATCATTCTCATTATTATTCTAATGACATAATGAGACAAGACAGCAAATCACCGCATTTATTTATTAAATGCTCTTATCAGAAATAGGAGGCAACATTATGGCAGTCACCACTAGACCTCGTCCAAATCTAGGATCGGGATCCGTCAAATTTATCGATGGTTTTCCTTTTGAAGGAATTGGCTCCGCCGGGTTCACCGACAATGATTTACTTTATATAGGCGATGACTTAGACAATATCATCACCGGTGGCACAGGGCATGACGAGTTTGAAGGCAGAAACGGCAATGACACGCTGAAAGGTGGGGATGGCAATGACACGCTGAAAGGCGGAGATGGCAATGACGATATCGACGGCCAAGAAGGTACCGATAAATTATTTGGCGGCGCAGGCGACGACATCCTAAGAGCGGGCGGCAGCAAACCGGTCATCATCACCGTAGAAGGCAGCAGAAAAACGCTTGTGCAGGGTGACCTCGACCGGCTCACCGGGGAAAGCGGCAATGATACCTTTGGCTTCTATGGCTATGGAAGGTTTCAAGTCACAGACTTCACGATTGGTGAGGACCGGTTATTTTTCGACTCGCAAGCCCTCGGAATCGATTCGGTGCCTCAACTGCTTTCTTTTATCACGAAAATTACCGATAACGGTAACGCCGGGTTTACCGCCGAGTTTCTCAATGGCGCAGCTTCCATTGAATTGGTTGGCGTCAACGTCAACGCGATCACCGCCGACATGATTGTGTTCAATCTGTAAGCTTCATTTCAATTCCCCTGTAGTTCTTCCTTACTCATAATGGCCAATCCCGGATCTTCCAGGGTTGGCCATTTCTTTCTTTGAATAGAAGTTTTATTGTGCGATGAGGTCCGTCATCATGAAGGCATTGATATGATCGTTGACACGAACGCCGGATTGATAGGAAATGTAGAAGCATAATCCCATTACACTTCGTCCGCCGTCATTCAATATTCTGCCAATGACGGATTGGTAATCAACATCAGTCAGACAATAGCAACCATAGAACCAAGCTTTTTCCGCATGACAATCGTTGTCCTTCTGCTACCGATCGTTCGTTTGATGTAATCGTTACATTAGGACATCGGCAGCGATCATTCATATTCCCTCGATCGCATCTGTGATAAGAATGGCTGGCTATAGACAGGGGGTGTCGTGGCTGGCTACGGCTGGCTCCACGATCGCGGAGCCGGACTTGAAATAACACGTCCTCCCTCGCAGAAGGGCTAAGACTGCGGGGGAGGACATCTGCTTCTACAACAACTTACTCTCATAGTCCGCAAGAATTCCGGTCATGATTGACCGCAATGCAACGGCTCTATCGGTATTGCCGGTATTGATCGCGTCTTTCAGGTCGCGGATTGCATTTTCCAGCTTCATACGTTGCAATCCATTCAAACGCAGAGCAAGATCGGGCGAGAAAATACCGCTATACAGCGATAATCTCTCCAAGGCCGACAGCGCTTGATTTTTATCGGCAACGAAATTGGCTTCGATTTGCTGGATGCTTCTTCTAACCTGACCCAAGATACCTTTGCTGATTTCACTGACGACTTTGTCGGCAACGACATTGGACAACTCACCGGTGAACTGAGTTTTGATCTGATTGCTTCCCGATGGATTATCCTGGGCGATAAAGCCTTCCACGATACGGTAAAAATATTCGGCTTCAACCTGTTTTTCCTTGGCTGCGTCGGCATCTGCGGTTCTATCTTCGATAATGCCTTGAACTTCCCGCAATACACCGATCAGAAAACTCCTGACCAAGGGGATGACGATATTTTCACGCGCCAGAGCCAATGACTGGCCATCTTCGGTATCGGCCTTATCGAACGTCCTTTTCCCTTGAATGAAGGCGGCGGTGATTTGATAATCGAGATCCGGATCACTGCCCGATACAATCGATTGTTTATCCGATGAAAGCACTTTGTCTTCTTTATTCGCCGTTTTGGCAATCGCCGAGTAGGCGGTATACGCTCTGTCCCATTCGAGCGCGAGCGCATCCGCCGATAAATTGCCGAACTGCTCCTGAACCAGCGTGACACGGTTGTATACAACCAGCGCAAACATTTTCTGCAGCGACTTATCGATCACTTGCAAAGCCAAGGGAGTCTGATTGCCGGATCCAATTTGTGCAATAGCTGCCAGCACATCCTGATCGATCGTCAAACCATAAATCTGGTCGACCAGTTGCGTGAGTTGTTGCAGGTCTGCGCCATATTTTGCCGCGATAGCATCGGCATCGATAGTCGTTTGATTGCGCAGACTGTCGATTGCCTGGTAATCGGCAAGTGCATTCTCCACGATGGGAGTATGTTGCGCTACTTCATATTGGGCCCGATTCAGCGCGTTTTCATACTTTGTCAGAATAGCCGATATGGCATTGCGCGCCAGCTCGGATTTAGGGGCACTGAGTTCATTGCTGGCAGTCATTAAATTTTCCAGCTCAGTTTCCAGACTGCCACGGTCAGCGGCACCCAATCGCAATTCGAGATCGGGCAACAAGACTCTGGCAAAATATTTGGCGCCCGCCGCTTCGGCCACTGCATGCGGGCGGTCTTTTTCCGTGATGGCGCTTGCTTGACCATTCATTTCAGCAACGACGCGGCCAATAAAGCCTTTTCCTAATTCACTGACAATCTCATCGGCAACGACTTTTGATGAATCTCCTGTCAATTGCGCTTTTATCCGCAAGCTGCCGGCAGGATTTCCTCTGGCCACCAGCGATTCAATGACGCGATAGAAAATCTCTCCTTCCTTAAGCTCAATGCTGGTTTCTTCCGGATCCACGCCTCTATTCTCAATGGCGCCGGCAACTTCACGTAATACCGCAATGTAGTAAGCGCGTGCAAGCGACATCCGTATCGCGTAACGGGCGATTTGCACCGTGACGAAGTCTTCTTCCGGATTACTTTTATTTATTGCTGTTCTAATTCTGGAAAAGTGATCGTTCACTTCAACATCAAGCCCTGGATTACTGCCCGCTTCGAGCGCTTGACGGTCGGCTGTCAATATTTGATTTTCTCTGGCCACAGTGGCGGAAATAGCTTGAAATGCAGCCACCGATTCATCCAGCATGGCTATCAAAACAGTCGATGTTCCGGTTTCAAATTGATCGCGGATGGCGGCAATACGATTCCAGATCGATTGATAAAAGACGCGCTGCAACGTCTTGTCGATCACTTGCGCCGCGAGTCTTGGCGCATAATCGTTTTTAATGTCGTCGATGGCCGCCAGCACATCGTTGTCCAAATTTAACGAATTGGCGGTATCGATTTCCTGCGTCAACGTTTGCAAAGCGCCTGCATAAGCATTTGCAATGGCATCGCCGTTAATCGGCACTTCTCTACGCAGCGTTCCAATTGTCCTGTAAGCAGTAACCGAAGATTCAATGGCTGCGGTATTTGAAGCCGCAACCGCATTATTAATTACAACCATGAAACATAAACTCACGATCAATAACATACTCAGTGAATTTATGAGTCTCCTCAATAAAAACATAAAAACTCCTCTATGAAATAAACATTAACGAGAATACAAATGATAACTATTATTATTTACAATCGCAACTAAAAATATATTTTTTTATTTTTGTGAGCTAAAAATTGGCAATCAAAGTGGCTCTGATCGCTATGGGTGAACCTGGGGTAATGTTAAAATCGTTTTGCGCGGAAGCGAAATATTTCGTATCAAACAAATTCTCTATATTTAATTGACCGCGAAAACGCTTGGTGAATTGTGTAAACAGCGCTGCATCCACGCGGGTGAAATCAGGCAAAGTAACACGATTCGTCAATGAAGCAAGCATGCTATCCCGGTGAATCACACCAAATGCCGCGCCGATGCTCGGCGTAATATCGTATCGGCTCCACATTGAAAAAGTATGGCGTGGAAGCTCGGCAACCGACGCGCCTTTCTTTGCAACGCCAAAGATGTCGCTGGTAATTTCACCGACTTGATAGGCATAACCGCCCATTACGCTCCAATTTGAAGTCAACTGCCCGGACAAACTGACTTCAACACCTTCGGTACGTTGCCCCTTGGTCAAAAAAGTTTGCCCGCCGACCACCGAGTTGATGACATTGGTGCGATCCAACTGATAAACCGCAGCGGTAAAAGCCAAATCCGGGCGTATATCCCATTTCACCCCTGTCTCCAGGGTTGTGAATTTTTCCGGTTTAAGTGTTTCAGTCGTGACGTTCAAGGCTGTCAGCTGATCACCGGCACGCGGCACATAGGCCTGACTATACGTTGCATAAAATGAAACAGGCGTGATCGGTTTATAGATCAAACCAAAACGGGGTGCGATTAAATCGTCTCTTGTCTTTAAATGATCTCTCGGGCCGTTCTTCTGCTGAAAATCCACCTCAAACATATCGTAACGCACGCCTACAATCGCTTGCAGCTGCGGAATGATCTCGATCTGATCCTGGATATAGAGTGAAGTCACATTCACGACACTGCGATTGAGCGCGTCCACATCCCCGCCACCATCTCTATTTCTGAATGTAATAGGAACATGAGTGATCGGATTGCGGAAAGAAACCGGCAGGCTTGTCGTAGCCAGACTATTATTAAATAAGCCCGTTTCACGCCGGTTATGGGTTTCCTGGCGCCCCACTTCGATACCAGCCATCAGCGTATGCGCAATAGGACCTGTGTTTAACGAATACAGCAAATTTGTCTGATTAAAAACATTTTCTCGCTTAGTCGCATTGTTATAAGCGCCCAGCGAAACTTCATTGAGCACATCATCCAATCCGCCGTTGGCAAACACATTCTGGTAGAACTTATCATAAGTCGCATAATTCGTGCGATTCTGCAATGTAACGCCGGTATCGAATTTATGCTCGATCAAGGAATTAAAAGCCAATACATCGACATTGGCATGACTGCGTCTCGGATCTCCGAAAAATTGCGATCGATCCACATCGACAGGCCGTCCCATGAATGAAGTAATGCCTCGATCCGCGGTGCGATCGTCATGAAACCGTTCCATACCGGCAACAATCTTGGTGCGATGCGTCGGTTTTAGCGTAACCGTCGGGGAGATACCCAGCCGTTCCATACTGACGCCGTCCCGGAAACTACCGGCATCCTCGTAAAGTGCATTCAAACGAACCGCGGCCATATCATTAATCACGTACCCGACATCGGCGGTCATTCTTTTCAGATTGAATGATCCTCCTTGGAAAGAGAATTCTTTTGTCGGATTCCAGTTCGCTTGCTTGCTGACACGATTGACCACACCGCCCGAGCCGCCACGGCCGAAAATCATACCATTGGCGCCTTTCAGGACTTCAACCCGCTCAATGTTATACAGATCACGGTAATATTCCACATCGTCACGGATGCCATCGGTAAAAAAATCACCGGTTGAGCGGTTACCGCGAAACACCAGCGCATCGCGGTTGCCTTCACCTTGGGAGATGCCGACACCGGGCACATAGCGGACCGCATCGCCGATGCTTCGCACCGATTGATCTTTAATCAATTCATTGGTTATCACCGATATAGCTTGCGGCACATCCCGCAGCAACGTATTGGTTTTGGTCGCCGTGCTGGTGCTCACCGCCGCGTAGCGATTGGTGTTGCTGGCCGTGACTTGTATTGCCGGCAATGTGGTGACAACCGGCTCAGGAGAAGCCGAAGGTACCGAGACGATGGCAAAACCATCGTTGCGTTGCGTCACTTGCAAACCGGAACCGGCAAGCAATTGATCGAGCGCTGCTTTGATCTCAAAATCACCCGTCAAACCATGCGTGACTTTCCCCTGCAATAGCGCAGGATCCAGAGCAAGTTTAATTCCGGCTTGTTGTGAAAATTGCGTGAGCGCGTCGTGCAGATAACCCGCAGAAATATCGTAGGTCCGCACTGCCGTTGAAGTGTTTACTGATTGTGCAACGCTAGACTTAGGCAAGAAAGCTGCCGCTAGACACACACTGACGAATACTGCGCAAAAACAGATGTATCTAGTAAAACCACGAATAGTCATATCATGAGTGAGTGCAAAATTATTTTTGCAGTGCTTACCCGATTCGAGGGTAAATATTATTATTAAAATGCAATGAATTGAATAACTAACCCGGATTCTCCGGCGAGATTCCAATCAGACGGAGAATCCTTATTGCGCCAAAAACTATTCTTGGATTTCCCTCAGACCGTTGTTTCGCACACGCAAGTTGATTGAGGAGTAAAATTTTGCGGCTGGGATTTCTGTACCAGTGTCTGATCCAGAACTTCTTTCGCATGGCACGCGCACAGGCCGCATTGCTCGGTTACTCCCAAGCTGGCTTTTAAATCCCTCATCCGGCCCGCACCTTGGTAGATTGCTTCACGCAACGCGCTCTCGGTTACACCTTTGCAAATACATACATACATTTTAAATACCTTGCGATCTATATTTAAAAAATTGTTGTCTTAAAAATAACGATCTAATGATCATTAATAATGAGAATGATTCTTAATTATACCCATTTCTTTATGAAATGCAAGATATCCAGCAAACCAGCGATCACGCCCTATAAAATACCCGATAGGCAGTCCTATCTTGGTTATCAACAAAAATTTGTTGAGTCGGTGCAAGACATATAGCATACTTACTGCGCTTCGATTTTCAGTGCGCACTTTCCGCGGAACATCACTCAGACCCTCTAAATTTTCACAGGCAATTTAATGTTTATCAGCGTTCTCGATCTTTTCAAAATTGGTATAGGCCCTTCCAGTTCGCACACCATGGGTCCCATGGTTGCAGCCAAGGATTTTCGCGGCCGCGTTCAAACTTTTGTCACCAGCCATCCGGTTCCGGATTTCCTGCAAGTACGCTGTACTTTGCGCGGATCATTGGCGTTTACCGGTAAAGGTCACGCCACCGATCGCGCAGTAACTCTGGGCATGCATGAATACACGCCGCGAGGACTGGCCAAACTGAATGTCAATGAACTGTTCCAGAAACTCTGGCAGCAAAATACGCTGCAAATCAACGAATCGATCAGCATTCACTTCAATCCGCCTGAAGACATTATTTTCGATCGTGGCGAGCCGCTGCCGGAGCATCCGAACGGCATGATTTTTCAGTTGCTGGATGGAACCGGCAAGACGCTGCTGACAGAAACCTATTTCTCAATCGGCGGCGGTTTCATTTCCACTCTGTCCGAGATTGGCCAGATCGTTGCGCCGATCAAAATGGAAGCGACCAGTTCGTGTGGCTTTCCGTTCGACTCCGCCAACCAGATGATGAAAATGTCAGCCGACAGCGGTTTATCGATTGCCGCCATGAAACGCAGCAACGAGCAGGAGCGCATCAGCGAACAAGCGCTGAACGATGGTCTGGATGCGATTTGGGACGCCATGCGCACCTGTCTGGAGAATGGTTTGGTCGCGGAAGGCCGGCTACCCGGCGGGCTTAACATTAAACGGCGCGCACACGCTTTGTATCTGCAATTGCAAAACAATCCGCAGAAAGCCAATCTGAACGACTGGCTGTGCGCTTACGCGATGGCGGTCAACGAGGAAAATGCCGCAGGCCATATGGTCGTCACCGCGCCGACCAACGGCGCTGCGGGCGTGATTCCAGCGGTGATTTATTACGCGGTGAAACACGAAGGCGCGACGCAGGAACAAGTACGCGATTTCTTATTAGTGGCCGGTGCGATCGGCGGATTGATCAAGCATAACAGCTCGATTTCCGGCGCCGAAGTGGGTTGTCAGGGCGAAGTCGGTTCCGCCTCCGCGATGGCGGCCGCCGGTTTATGCGCGATCAAAGGCGGCTCGACAGCGCAAATTGAAAATGCGGCGGAGATTGCATTGGAACATCATCTGGGCATGACCTGCGATCCGGTGGGCAGCTTGGTACAGGTACCCTGTATCGAACGCAACGGCTTCGGCGCGATCAAGGCGTACACCGCGTCATCACTGGCCATCCGCGGCGACGGCCAGCATTTTATGTCGCTGGATAACTGTGTCGCTGCGATGAAACAAACTGGTCTTGAAATGTCGGTGAAATACAAGGAAACGTCGCTCGGCGGGTTGGCGGTCAGTATTACCGAATGTTAAGGAAGCTCAGAAAAAGGTAGCGAGCGACGGTCAGGCGAGGCGAAATCAGAGGAAAAAGCGCAGTTTACGAGGTGTAAATGAGCATTTTGAGTCTGATTTCAACACAGCATGACCGAGCACAGTAGTTTTTCAGAGCTTCCTTAGGATCGGGTAAATTCGCACCGGTCACTTATCCCGGTGCAATTTTCCGATCACCGAGCGCACGCCGCGCACAACAAAATAAACACTGAGTACCACGACAGGAATCGCAATACCGGTCAGCAGTTCGACGTTGATGTCCTGCCCGGCCGCTTTCAATGCTTTCAGTCCGTAACCCACGATGCCGAGCAGATAGTAGCTCAGCACCACCACGGACAAGCCTTCCACCGTCTCCTGCATGCGCAATTGCACATGCGCGCGATTGTCCATGGATTTCAGCAAATCCCGGATCTGTCCTTCCATCGACAAGTCAACGCGCGTGCGCAATAACGCCGATGCGCGGCCCAAACGGGTCGACAGCGTTTCCAGCTTGGTATGCACCAGCTCGCACGTCCCCATTGCCGACGACAGCCGCTGGATCATGAATTCCTGCAACATCTGCAACCCCTCGATACGCTCTTCGCGCAATTCGGTGATGCGTAACTTGACGATATCGTAATAGGCTCGGGAAGCATTGAAACGGTGGCTGGTGAGCGCGGACAAACGCTCGGTTTCCGCCGCCAGTTGGGTCAATTCATTGAGCAAACTCTGCTCATCCTCGATGCAGGTCAGTCCGGCACTGTTTGCGGTCAATTCGGCCAAACGCTGATCCGCGCGCGCCAGTTGCGGTATGATTTTGCGCGTGATCGGCAGCGGCAGCATCGCCAGCATGCGATACGTCTCGATTTCCAGCAAACGCTGCACCAGCCGCCCGACCTGGCGGCTGCGTAAATTGTCGTCGTGAATCAGAATACGGCCGAAATTATCGGCATGAATCTGATTATCGCTCCATACACTGGCCGCGCCGCCCGCCACTTTGGAGCCGATCACCGTACCGGAAGCGAATAAACTCACCAGCTCATGCAAACTGCGTTTGGGACGCGAGCGATCTTCCAGCGCGATATGTGTCGCCACCAGCAACTCGCCCGGCAAACGCGCCAGCCAATCCTGCGGCACATACGCAACTGCAGGATGTTCAAATGGCGTATCAAAAGGCTTGGAGCGGTAAATAGTATACGTCGAGTATTCGGTATGCCGTTCCCAGCGCAGGCGAAACTCGCCGCAATCCGCGCTGAAATCGTTTTCGTGCGCATTCGGCGGATCGATGCCGTAGCGTGTGCATAACTCACCCACCAATTGACGCTCCTGATCGACCCGGTCGCGCTCCGACAACAGAACCAAATGTGAAAGCTCAAACGGCGGCGCCAGCAGCTCATACGCCACCGCATTCAATTCGGCATGCAAATCCTGCCGTTCCGGATATTCCGGAATCGCCAGCAATTTTTCTCCGGTAAGCGCGCCCAGTTCAGTGGCAACGGATGACAACGAGGCAGGGGAATCCATAACTATAGCCCGACTAAATATAATGAGCCGGTAGCATACCGAATTTTCATGACCCGCAGATGAATCTTTTGTGGAATGATTGCAGAGGAAAGTGTTAAGCAGCAGAAGCCGGACTGCACGCGATAAAAAAGATCAACGTTCAAGGAACGTTGATCGACTAACATTCAGGAAGATACTACACAGCGAGTCTAGCACGGCAATTGTGAAGGTTTTGTGAGAACAAAAATGACGATGGCCTTCATCAATTGCCCGCGATTCCGTGTAAAAATCCTGCGGTATAGTAGAATTCCGCAAGCTTACTCACCGGAGACAACATGCCATCCACCGCACCTTCAATCCTTGACCGCTATCTGGACAAAGTCATTCAAGACAATAAAACCATTGATGCGCGCGGCGTGATGCAAGTGAACCGGATGATTGAATTGTCGATGGAAGATGTCTTTATTCATTTGACCCTACGCATGAATCGTCCGGATAAATGGTCTTCACTGCTGGATACCATCAATTTAAGTCATACCTATTCTGAATCGGATCTTCTCCTCACTCGCAAACCCTTACCACGTATTCCGGAAATCCTGTGGCCATCGTATTCCGATTATGGTGAAACCGAAAAAGGTGTTTCCACTGACGCGCTCTGGCAGCGTCATTACACTTGGGTACTCCTGGGCGATCCTGGCGCCGGCAAAACCACTTTATTGAAACACTTCGCCGTGCAAGAAGCCACAGCGTATAAGACCGGCGAAGGTTATTTGCCGGTTTTTCTGCCGCTGCGTTTATTGGGCAAGAAATTGGAAAACCATTTCTGGGTACCCGAAGAAGCCATCCTGAATTATCTGACCGAAGACGGTTTAATCGAAATGGGCTTTGCCGATGAGCAGGAACGCCAAGCATTGCGTGACAGTTTTCAATCCGCACTTGCCTCCGGCCGCGCTTTATTGTTACTGGACGGACTGGACGAACTACGCGATCATCATGTGCAAAAACGTACCGTGCAAGCTATCGAGTCGCTGCACAGGTTGTATCCGGGCAATCGTTTCGCCGTTACGTCGCGCATCGTCGGTTACGATGCCGCGCCGCTCGGCGGCGGATTCAACACCGCCACGCTGGAGCCGTTCAACGACGAGCAAATGAGCCAATTTTTCCAGCGCTGGTGCTACGCGGTGGAAAAAAGTGAAGATACCGTAGACGACGAACACACCCGCAAACGCGCCGAAGACAAAGCGAAGCAACTCATCGAACAAATCCAGCAAAACCCCGGCATCCGCTTACTCGCCACCAACCCGCTGCTATGCACCATCATCGGTCTGATCCAGCGCCAGGGCGCCACACTGCCGCAGTTGCGTGCGGAACTTTACAAGCTGTGCATCGATACGTTCATTTTCAATTGGGAACTCAAAAAACGCCATCGCAGCGATCAAACCGGCAGCTTGGATAAAGACCAGACCCAGGCGGTATTGGAAGCAATCGCATTGCACCTGCACGAACACCATCCCGTGAACCGCATGCCGCGCGAGCAAATGATCACGATCATCAGCCAATTTCTGGTCACGCAGCAAGGTATGCCGGAAAGCGAAGCGCAACACAAGGCCGGGCAACTGCTGAACCTAATCCGAGATGTATCGGGCCTGCTGATCGATCGCGGCAACGAAGAATATGGTTTTTTTCACCTGACTTTCCAGGAATACCTCGCCGCACGCGCCATCACACGCAAGAAGCGCGATATCGACCGCTATTTGAGCCAGTATTTGTTTGAACCACGCTGGCGTGAAGTGATTCGTTTGGCCGCCGCACATCAGGGCATGAAAGACGAGGAATCCGGCAGTGAATTCATCGCGGCCATCCTGCGCCAGAAACATCCGCGCGACGATCTGATGCACTACACCTTCCGCTTTGCCTTTTTGTGCTTGAAAGAAGCCAGGGTGGAAATGGCAACATCCGACCGGATGTTTCGCCAATGGATTGAATACTTTCTCAATGAAGAAAACACTCGGGATTTATTTCTACAACTACTTGAACAACCGGGTGCAAAAATCCGCTACCAAGCGAGTACGCTGCAACCATTGGTTGCTGTCCTTGTGGATAAAAATTCGGCTGTTCGCTCGCATGCAGCCGATGCACTGGGGAAAATCGGCGATAAATCCGCTGCTGATGCGCTTATTCTCGCTCTCAGTGATAAAGATTCGTCTATTCGCTCGCGTGCAGCCGGGGCACTGGGAGGAATCGGCGATAAATCCGCTACTGATGCGCTTATTCTCGCCCTCAGTGATGAAAATCTGGATGTCCGCTGGAGTGCAGCCCATGCACTGGGGAAAATCGGCGACAAAACCGCTGCTGATGCGCTTATTCTCGCCCTCAGTGATGAAGATTCGTCTATTCGCTCGCGTGCAGCCCATGCACTGGGGGAAATCGGCGATAAATCCGCTGTCGATGCGCTCATTATCACCCTCAGTGACGAAGATTTTCCTGTTCACTGGCGTGCAGCCGATGCACTGGGGAAAATCGGCAACAAAACCGCTGT
>NZ_QRBZ01000053.1 GCF_009833085.1 Nitrosomonas oligotropha
CGGGCAATGAGGTACAGATAATTAATCCTTGTAGATAAAGGGGAAAAGAGGAGGAGAGGAGATTAAATCCCTGGGGTTGGGTAGGAGATTTTATGACAAATGACTTGACTTTGAGGGGTAAGGTCGACTAGCCTGAGAGGTGTGGTTAAATTAAGGGTAAAAATAGGTTAATTTAGCTGCCGAGACAAAAGCAGTACTAATTAATTAGTATTAGAAGTAGAAGAGTAAAAGAACGAGAAGTAGTTTTGATTAACAGTTAGGAGGTAGAAACATGGCAACAACTTACGGCACGTCAAGTGCATCAAGCGCAAGCTATGACATGTCCCTGTGGTACGACTCGAAGTACTACAAGCTGGGCATGTTAACAATGCTGTTGGTAGCGATATTCTGGATCTGGTACCAAAGAACGTTTGCATACTCACACGGTATGGACTCGATGGAACCGGAATTTGACAAAGTATGGATGGGCCTGTGGCGCGTACACATGACCCTGATGCCTTTGTTTGCATTAGTAACCTGGGGTTGGATACTGAAAACCCGTGACACCAAAGAACAACTGGACAACTTAGACACCAAGCTGGAAATCAAACGTTATTTCTACTGGATGATGTGGCTGGGCGTGTATCTGTTTGGTGTTTACTGGGGCGGCAGCTTCTTCACCGAACAAGACGCATCATGGCACCAAGTGATTATTCGTGACACCAGCTTCACCCCAAGTCACGTGGTGGTGTTCTATGGTTCATTTCCAATGTACATCGTGTGTGGCGTAGCGTCATACCTGTACGCGATGACCCGTCTGCCACTGTACAGCCGCGGCACATCGTTCCCGTTGGTTATGGCAATTGCCGGCCCGCTGATGATTCTGCCAAACGTAGGTTTGAACGAATGGGGTCATGCATTCTGGTTCATGGAAGAACTGTTTAGCGCGCCACTGCACTGGGGCTTTGTGATTCTGGGCTGGGCAGGTTTATTCTCGGGTGGTATTGCAGCACAAATCATCACCCGTTACTCGAACCTGACCGACGTAACCTGGAACGGCTCAAGCAGAGACATTCTGAACAACCGTATCGTTCCTTAATTCTGAATGCAACGCATCCTTCCCGCCTGTGAGATACGGGCGGAAGGATAAGAAGACTTAAGTAACTATGCAGTAATGAAAACGAGCAAAAAGCGGACGACAAGAAGAAGCAAGGGAATCGTCAAGTTTTCATAATTTAATATCACACGAAATGAAGAAGGGAGGGTCTAGTGAGTAGAACAGACGAAATTTTAGCAGCGGCCAAGATGGTGCCGGAAGCGGTCAAGATGTCCAGATACATAGATGCGGTATATTTTCCGATTCTGTGTATATTGCTGGTAGGAACCTATCACATGCACTTCATGCTGCTGGCAGGAGACTGGGATTTCTGGTTGGATTGGAAAGACCGTCAATGGTGGCCGGTTGTAACACCGATTGTAGGTATCATGTACTGTGCAGCCCTGATGTATTACCTGTGGGTAAACTACCGCCTGCCATTTGGCGCGACACTCTGTATCGTATGCCTGTTAGTAGGTGAATGGCTGACCCGTTACTGGGGCTTCTACTGGTGGTCACACTATCCGATCAACTTTGTACTGCCATCGACCATGATACCAGGCGCGTTGATGATGGATACGATCATGTTGCTGACCGGTAACTGGCTGATCACAGCCCTGTTAGGCGGCGGATTCTTTGGCTTATTCTTCTACCCAGGCAACTGGCCGATATTTGGCCCAACCCACTTACCAGTGGTAGTTGAAGGCGTATTGCTGTCAGTAGCTGACTACACAGGCTTCCTGTACGTACGTACCGGTACCCCTGAATATGTTCGCCTGATTGAGCAAGGCTCACTGCGCACCTTTGGTGGACACACCACAGTGATTGCAGCGTTCTTCGCAGCGTTCGTATCCATGCTGATGTTCTGCGTATGGTGGTACTTTGGCAAACTGTACTGCACCGCTTTCTACTATGTTAAAGGAGAAAGAGGACGCATATCAATGAAGAACGACGTAACCGCGTTTGGTGAAAAAGGCTTTGCACAGGGGATTAGATAATGAATATAAGAAGCATATTTAAACTGGGCGTATTAGGCCTGTATGGAGCAGCGATTGGAGCGGCCTCGCTGGCGATGACGCTGACGCTGGATGTTAAAACGGCAGCGGCACACGGTGAACGTTCACAAGAACCGTTCCTGCGTATGCGTAGTATTCAATGGTACGACTTGAAATGGCAACCGAAAGTCACCAAAGTCAACGACATTGCGACGATGACCGGTAATTTTCACTTGGCGGAAGATTGGCCACGTGCGGTAGGTAAACCAACACGCGCCTTCTTTAACGTAGGTAGCCCAAGCCCGGTGTTTGTACGTTTAAGCACCAAACTGAACGGCGAACCCACGTTTATTTCCGGTCCTCTGGAAATTGGCCGTGACTATGCATTTGAAGTCAGACTGAAAGCACGTATTCCAGGACGTCATCACATGCACGCGATGGTCAACATCAAAGATGCAGGTCCTATTGCAGGTCCAGCCTCATGGATGAACATCTCCGGCAGCTGGGATGACTTTACCAACCCAGTGACCACACTGACTGGTAAAACCATTGACCTGGAAACGTTCAACTTCAGCAACGGTATATTCTGGCACATCGTATGGCTAGGCTTAGGCTGCTTCTGGATTGGCTACTTTGTAGCGAAACCGATGTTCCTGCCACGTAGCCGCGTACTGCTGGCGTATGGTGACGAACTGTTAACCTCCCCAACGGACAGAAAAGTAGGTCTGGCAGTAGCAATTCTGACCTGCGCGATTGTTTGGGGCGGCTATCGTTACACCGAAAGCGTACACCCATACACCGTACCGATCCAAGCAGGCGAATCGAAAGTAGCACCGTTACCGATTGCACCGAATCCAGTTGCAATCAAAGTAACACACGCTAACTACGACGTACCTGGCCGTGCACTGCGTGTAACGATGGAAATCACCAACAACGGTGACACAGCGATTAACATCGGTGAATTCACAACAGCAGGCGTACGCTTTGTGAACGAACTGGGCCGTAAACACCT
>NZ_QRBZ01000054.1 GCF_009833085.1 Nitrosomonas oligotropha
CACATTAACGGGATTGAGAATTTTTGGAATCAGGCCAAACGTGTTTTAAGAAAATATAATGGAATTCCCAAAGAATCATTTCCATTATTTCTTAAAGAGTGTGAATTCAGGTTTAATTATGGAACACCTAAGCATCAACTAAAAATACTGAAAAATTGGACTCAAATTTAATCTGATCTACTACAGCCCCTAAACCAATATCCCATGATTTAATTATCTCCTGAAAAATCTGGCTGAAAGCTTCTTCGGCAATCTTAAATAAGAACCAATCCACTGGAGGCACTACCAAATCCGTCATGCAGCATAGTAAGCGATGCTGCAATATAATTTCATGTTTTATAACAGCCATCGACTGAATTCATACTTGGGATACAAAATCCCGAATCAATATAAAGTAAGAACAGAAAAATCGCTTAACTAGCGCGCTCGGTTTTTGTTAACCACTTCAAATATCTCAATAATTCGGGTAATTATCCTTTCCATTTCCAATTAAGGATTTCTGGCATGTCCTCGCCGTAATGATTAATATATTGTTTGTGTTCGATCGATTTATCCCGGATCGCTTGTTTGACATAAGCGGCACGTTGGTCGAGTTGCGGTACACGGTCAATGACTTCGGCAATGAGGTAAAAACGATACCGATAGTTCATCACTACCATATCAAACGGCGTCGAAGTCGTACCTTCTTACTTGTAGCCCCGCACATGCAGGATATCGTGATTAGTGCGGTGATAGATGAGCCGGTGAAATAGCCACGGATAACCGTGATAGGCGAAAATGATAGGTTTATCTTTTGTGAACAAGCCATCAAAATCTTTATCGCTCAAACCATGCTGTACATATCAGATGCATCGCTCTCTGGGCAAATATCTCGTGACTATACCCTATCTAGAAATACTCAAACTCTGAAACCAGATTTAACCTAATCTACTACAGGCCCATTTTCTATTTCGAGCTAGTAGTGCTGGCGCAGCCAGCCCTAGCGCAAAAGCTCCATAAACAAACAGCAAAGAACGTTTTGAAAGACGATTTTCAAACCCGGGTGTCAAACGTTTCGGAATAAGATGAAAATCAACTGTATAAGCAGCAACTGCAGTTACTACAGCAGGTGCAAGCACAGCACAAGTGATTTCGGGTGGCCGTAGGCGTCGTCGAAGTCCTTCATATCCAATAGCCCAAAAGATAGATGCCGCGTGGTGGATAGTGTAACCCACAAAAGTATAGCGAAAACTTAGTCTATTCACATATGGGGCATGCCTACCCCATATCCACTGACTTGGACCATTAAGTGGCGCTGCGAATCTATTCAACTCGCTCTTACCAAGTAGCGATAGGGAAATGGCTGAAGCAATACTCGCCACGCTTCCTGAAATCAGTATGATGCGAAGTGTATTATGCCATTTAGTTATACTCATAATTTCGTTGACTATACTATATTATTGTTCATTATGAAATATTGCTTATAAAATCTAAGTTATTGATGCATTTTATAAATACAAAATAGACTTGTTAAAATATCCAAAATATTAATTGTCGGGGCCAGCGGCTTTATCGGGAGCCATTTGGCGACTGCATTAAATAGACCTGGTCATGAGAGGGTATGCGCAATAGATTTCGCTGGCATATAAATTATGGATGCTGAACACACATTAGCAAGAAGCTACTGAGATGAAAGTTTATAAAAAGCAATTAATTCTAGGAACTTATTAAATTGCTAATCATTGAACTAGTAATTATCAAAAATCTGACAGTAAATAATTTAAAGATGCTTCGGGTAAATTAACATTTTCAAGGATTTGCATGATCCAAGAAAAGCATATTTAGTTTCACTCGATTTTACTTTAAACCTAATATTCTTAATTTTCAATATTTTACTGCATACATCAATGAAACTAACATTTTATAATGCATGGCCTATATTTAAAGAAGTGATTTCTGAATTCATCGAAGTCAATGTACTTAAAATGAGCGCCTCTCTTGCATTTTATACCTTGTTTGCTCTAGCACCTATGTTCATTATTATTATAACAATCGTTCAATTTTTCTTTGGCGCAGAAGCTATTGAAGGAGAACTCTATCCTCAACTGGCAGAATTGATAGGTTCACAAGCAGCAACCCAAGTAGAACAAATGATTAAAAATGCTGCAATCTCCGAAAGAAGCACACTATCAACCACTAGTAGTATCGTTATGCTTATGTTTTTAGCTACTGGAGTATTTGTTGAAATCCAGGAATCGATCAATTATATCTGGCGATTAAAAGCAAAACCTAAAACAGGTTTTATAAAACTCATAGTTAACCGTTTTCTGAGCTTTTCGTTGGTTATTTCACTAGGATTTATTCTATTAGTATCTCTGGCATTAAACGCCGCATTGGAAGTTTTAATGGAAAGCCTGCAAAAAATGTTTCCGATTATTACTGTCTATCTCACTTATTCTCTGAATCTCATTCTGACTTTTATTGTCATTACTTTTATATTTTCTTGCATATTTAAGATCTTACCCGATGCAAAAATTAGATGGAGAAATGTCATTGTTGGCGCTATAACCACTACTTTCCTTTTTATGATAGGAAAATCTGCTATTACACTTTACTTATCAAATAGTGATATAAATTCAACTTACGGAGCAGCTGGTTCCATCGTGATTATTATGCTCTGGGTTTATTATTCAGCAATTATTTTATATTTTAGCGCCATACTTACAAGAGTTTATGCTCAAATTTCGGGCTATGAAATATATCCGAGCGATTATGCAGTTTTTATAAAAGAAGTTGAAGTTGAAAATAAAGAATCTCTACAAGGCCAATCCGATACCAAGAAGATAAACGCAGAAATCCAGAAAGAAGCCGTTCAAAGCGAAAAGAAGGATAAGGTGTAAGAAATCTCAGGGTTGTTTACAGAGAGGTTGATAGAAATAAGCGTTGAGTATTTCATAAGGAGTGGCATTACTCAAACTCTTATGT
>NZ_QRBZ01000055.1 GCF_009833085.1 Nitrosomonas oligotropha
ACAAAAAAAACCAGCAACAACGAGCGCAAAAAAAAAACCCCCCGTAGCGGGTTTTTTTATTGCGCAACTTCCGTTCAGTCAATTACTACGCATAACACCGTAACCGCTGGGAAAAAGTTCTTAGCACTTCGATACCGCTTTCTTCGGCACGACGGCACCAGTCTTCCAATTCCTTAACCAATTCTTCGGTCGATGCTGTAGAACGTTGCCAGATTCTGGTCAGTTCTTCACGCATGGTATACACCTTATCCAGTGTTTTGGCATTACTAAGCACTTGACTCAGTTTCTCGCGTTCGTGCTCTTGCAATGTTTTGGAATCGGCAAGAATCCAATGTTTCAGGGTATTGTTATCCACGCCGTATTGCGCAGCGGCTTCTCTCAAATGAATCACTTCATTTGCAAAAGTTGCTTTCAACGATTTCGTATATTTGGCAAGAACCTCATAGCGATGAGAAATCACAGCTTGCAATGTATCCGAATCGCATTGGGTTTTTGCTTTATCAATACGCAGTTTCGGAGCGATTTTTTTAACTTTTGCAAGTCCGAGGATTTCCAGAATCCGGATATACAACCAGCCGATATCGAACTCATACCATTTGTTGGATAATCGTGCAGAGGTTGCATAAGCATGATGATTGTTATGCAATTCTTCACCGCCAATTAAAATACCCCAAGGAACAATGTTGGTGCTGGCGTCATCCGCGCGAAAATTGCGATACCCCCAATAATGACCGACACCGTTGATAATACCGGCAGCAAAAATCGGCGCCCATATCATTTGCACCGCCCATATCGTAATACCAATAGGGCCAAATAGAATCACATTAATAATCAGCATCAGCGCAACACCTTTCGCACTATGCTTGGTATAGACATTACGTTCCAGCCAATCATCCGGTGTGCCGTAGCCATATCTTTTCAAGGTTTCTTCATTCTTTGCTTCTAATCGGTACAGTTCCGAGCCTTCGGCTAAAACTTTTTTGATACCATAAATGACCGGGCTGTGCGGATCATCTTTACTTTCACATTTCGCATGATGCTTACGATGAACCGCCGTCCATTGCTTGGTAACCATCCCAGTCGTCATCCACAGCCAGAAGCGAAAAAAATGACTCGGTATCGGATGCAGCTCAAGCGCTCTATGGGCTGAATGACGATGCAGATAGATCGTGATAGATGCGATTGTGATATGCGTCAGAACTAAGGTGACGACCACATATCCCCACCACGGCATATCAAATACACCTGAAATCAATGTCAGAAAATCAGAAATCATATAAATTACCATCCTTTTAGGGGCTTACTAAAGCGCAAGCCAATATATAAAAACAAACTACTACCTACTTCAATTATCTGCTTGGCATTATCGACGCCAATTGCATCATTTACTCTCTATGAAATACTTACTTTTTATTACACTCTCATACAAAATTCTATACTACACCGGATAGAAATGAAATATTAATCTGAATTGATTATCTGCTTTATATTTACGGTTTTAGCAAAACTAAGCCACACGCCGTTTCCTCACTTCTAATTAAAAATTTCTCCCCATCCACCGGAAAAAATTCAACAGCTGTCATTTATTCCATTGGGTATTTTCCAATAAACGCCATTCACCCGGCGCCAGATCTTGCAAAGTATATGTACCGATGGCATAACGGATCAATCGCAACGTAGGAAACAATACCGCCGCCGTCATCCGCCGCACTTGGCGGTTCTTACCTTCACTCAGAATCAAAGATATCCAGGTAGTGGCAATATTCTTGCGGTATCGGATAGGCGGTATCCGTTGCCAGAGGTGCTTGGGTTCATCCATCAGAAAAGCTTGCGCAGGCCGGGTTTTGTAATCTTTCAGAGTGACGCCCTGGCGCAGCTGATTTAGTGCCATTTCATCCGGTTTGCCTTCCACCTGCACCCAATAAGTTTTCGGCAGTTTAAACTTCGGATCGCTAATTTGCTGCTGCAGCTTACCATTATCCGTCAACAGCACTAAGCCTTCGCTATCCGCATCCAACCGGCCTGCCGGATAAAAATCCGGTAACGGAATGAAATCTTTCAACGACTGATGCCCGCCTTCCGGTGTGAATTGGCAAATCACGCCATAGGGTTTATTAAATAGAATTAATCGAGACATAACACCCGGATTGAACTGGACAGTTCATAACATTTCAGGATAGATCACCGCATGCAGTACCGGTTCAATGCTATTTTCCTTTTCTTCACAACGGATCCACCACACCGAGCCTTTTTTAACACGCAATCCAGTAGGAATAGACGGAATCAGATTATTGGCAATTTCACCCAGAGTCGGTTGATGCCCGACTATCACCACGGTACCTTCCGCATCCGGCCAGTTAGCCGCGGCAAGCACGGCACGAGCACTGGCGCCCGGGCCTATCGCGGCATCCGTCTCAAAACCGAGCTGCAATGCCATCGCTGTCTGCTGCGTCCGGCGGGCCGGGCTGACGATTATCCGCGCCGCTTCCGGCAATTTGGGTTTAAGCCAATCCGCCACACGCCTTGCCTGATCCAATCCTTTCCCGGTCAATTGGCGCGCCATATCGGGAAAACCCTCTTCCGCTTCGGCATGACGCCACAGAATCAATTCCATCGCTACTTCCTTGAAGTCCTAAAATTAGAGCGGTTAAATGTAATGTGCCAGAACTGCATAATAAAGATTAGCATGCCGGCGATTAAAGCGGCACTCAATTTCTTATTGATGTAACCAGCGCCATAATTCATCCAGTAAAAACCGGTATCTTTTACTGATTTGCTACTGTCCGACTTAGAGCTGCCAAAACGAAAAACTTAACTCTAGTTTCATTGGCTATCGCAAGCAGTTCAAGAACCAATCGGCGGCAAACTGCGCAACCTTTTCCAGAGCGCCCGGTTCTTCGAATAAGTGTGTTGCTCCGGGCACCAGTACCAGCTTTTTCACGCAAGTCATCAAAGCATAAGCCTGTTCATTTAATTCGATCACACCATAGTCCGCGCCGCCTACGATTAGCAGTGTCGGCGCAGTCACCTGATTTAACGCAACCTCTCCCGCCAAATCGGGGCGGCCACCGCGCGATACCACGGCAGCAACGGCATCCTGCATTTTGGCAGCCGCTTGCAGAGCTGCGGCTGCACCCGTGCTGGCGCCGAAATAACCGGTTTTAAGCGTTTTCGTGGCAGCATTCTTCTGCAACCAAAGCGTGACGGCGAGCAAGCGTTGCGTCAACAAATCGATATCGAAACGCAGGGCATAATCCTGATCTTCCGCACGCGTCAGCAAGTCGAACAGCAATGTGCCAATGCCCTGTTGTTGCAATACTTTGGCGACATAAGTGTTGCGCGGACTGAAACGGCTGCTGCCGCTACCATGAGCAAACAGCACAACACCCGTAGCCGCAGGCGGCAATATCAGGTCACCGCTCAGCTCAACGGTACCGGCCGGAATTTTTACCGCTGTCATGCCAGCGCTCCGATCCTGACCGGAATGCGTTGCCTGCCGAACTGACCGGAAAATGCTGCAAAACGGCCCGCAATGGTGGCATTGCAGCTTTCGCAGCGGCCCTCCGCGGTCACGTGATACTGTTTGATTTCATACCAATCGCGCACGATGACGGCACTGCCGCACCCGGGACAATAGGTGGTATCGCCTTCGATATGATGCACATTGCCGGTATACACATAGTGCAACCCGGCATCCAGCGCGATCTGGCGCGCCCGGATCAATGTTTCCGGTGGTGTGGGCGGCATATCGTTCAGTTTGTAATCCGGATGAAAGGCACTGAAGTGCAGCGGCACGTCCGGTCCCAGTTCTTTCATGATCCAATGGCTCATGGCGGTGATTTCCTCGCTGGAATCGTTCAACCCCGGAATCAATAATGTGGTCAACTCAAGCCACACATCGGTTTCGTGTTTCAGGTAGCACAATGTATCCAGCACGGGTTGCAAATGCGAGCCGGTTTGCTTGACGTAAAACGCCTCGGTAAATGCCTTCAAATCCACGTTAGCGGCATCCATTTTGGCAAAAAAATCGCGCCGCGGTTGTGCATGGATATAACCCGCCGTCACGGCAACCGTCTTGATGCCTTTGGCATGACAGGCATCCGCCACGTCCATTGCATACTCGGCGAAAATCACCGGATCGTTGTATGTGAACGCCACACTCTTGCAGCGATATTGTTCCGCACAACGCGCAATCGCTTCCGGGCTGGCTTGATCGAGCAATTTGTCAAAGCTGCGCGATTTGGAAATATCCCAGTTCTGGCAAAATTTACAGGCCAAATTACAACCGGCTGTGCCGAACGACAGCACGCTGCTGCCGGGATAAAACTGGTTGAGTGGCTTTTTCTCGATGGGATCGACACAAAAACCGGACGAGCGCCCGTACGTCGTCAACACCATCGTATCGCCCGCGCGCCCGCGCACAAAGCAAGCGCCACGCTGTCCTTCGTGCAATTTGCAATCGCGCGGACACAAATCGCATTGAATCCGCCCATCCTCCAACAAGTGCCAGTATTTTGCTGGAAATTGCTCGGCGCTACTAATGGGCTCATCCATGCGCAACCTCCCGGGTATAATCGGTTTCACGCCATTTGCTGACGGTATAGCGCGATAGCTTAATATCGTCTGTCCAGAAATCCTCCGGCAAGCGGGCTTTTGATTTCAGTTTGGCAAGAAATTGCTCCGGCTGCGACAGGCTTTCCCATACCTGCGGCAGAAATGTGCTGCGATAAGGCCCGCACTCAAACACAATACCGTCAATATCCGGCCGCAACTGCGCGAGCGCATCGGCTTCACTGCGAAAGCTGAGCGCTTGCAGCTCGGAAAGCAATGATACTTCCACACTCACTGCGTTCAATTCGTCCGCCGCCAAGGGCATGAAGCGCGGATCGTGCAATGCGGCCGATATGGCATTGTTACTCACATCGTCAATCAGCGGATCGCATGCTTGCAAGGAACCGATACAACCGCGCAATTCGCCCCGCTGCGTCAGCGTGACAAACGTTGCGCCCGGTCGGGAAAGCCAGGCCATATTGCCGTCCAGCCTCGCAGGTGCGCAAGGCACGCGCAAAGCATCCGCAATAGCTGCTCGTGCAATGTGCAGCAATACCCTGCCGTGCTCATTTTTTTCCAGCGAATTCACCATAGCCCGCCTCGCTCAATTAAATGCAATCGCTGCATAACCCACCACCCGGTCGCGCGATCCCGCGGTATCCCCAGAATTCCGCACATCCAGCACGTGTGGCGTCAGATGATGCTGCTGCGCTGCGATGATCAATCCGCTGATAGATACACTGCCGCATGCATGATCGTGCGCAATCGGTTGCCGCAATTGCAATATGGCTTGAACGGTCTCATTGTCCATGCGTTGCGCGGTTGCATACGGTAAATAATGTGACAGATCGGAACTGATCACGATCAAAGTTTCTTCACCGCCCCACAGTTGCTCCAGCACTTCGGCCACGTCTTCCGCCGATGTCCAGCCAACCGCCAGTGGCAGCAAAGTAAAATCACCCAGCACATTTTGCAAAAAGGGCAGCTGCACTTCCAATGAATGCTCCAACGCGTGCGCTTCCCTGCTGACCGTCACCTGCGGCAAATGCGCAATCGCACCGGCCAGGCCCGTATCCAGCTTCACACTGCCCAGCGGGGTGTCAAAAACATCCACTCCCGGTAACGCCAAACCATGCACCGCCACACGATGTGCCGGACCCAGCAGCACCACACGCCGGATCGTTGCCGCAGCGGCCCGCAAACTGGCATACGCCGAAGCGGCAACCGCGCCCGAGTACAGATAGCCAGCATGCGGAACAATCAATGCTTTGGGTTTGCAATCATTGAATTTTGCTTCTGCCAGCAGATCGTTTACATCCTGCGAAAGCTGCCGTGCATCGGCGGAATAAAACAATCCTGCGACCGCAGGTGAACGACTCGTTGTCATGGCGCTTCTTCTCCAGTTGTAGCGTGAACATAAGCTTAAGACACACAATCCTGAGGAAGATTGCAAACGGGCACCGTCAGCGTAGCGGTACCTTCCTTGAACCACGGAACGAACTCTGGAGAATACTGGGGGATAATCTATTGAAAAATTGTCTAGGAACAATCGGTTAAAGCAAACATCCCCTCATCCGTAGCGAATGACAGGGCTTTATTTGTGGAAGTTTCGGTTTACCAGCCATCACGGTAGATATTCAGAAGGTTGATTGCGTTATTGGTCAGGTCGGTAATGCTATGCCGGTCGAAACGCAAATCAAGCAGATCCACCTTACGGCTGGATAACATTTCCTTCAGCTTGAAATTGAATTGAATCAGCGGCGTTACATGATGAGAATCCAGATATATTTTGCCGGTCTTATCGGTATTGGAAACCGGATCGTGCACATCGGCAATCACGTAAATTAAATCTTCGAGTGCTTCGGCGGGCAGCGTAATCCGGTAAGTATCAAAGAAATGATCGGGAACTGGCGAAGAATTGAACGCAAATGTTTCCAATCCCAGTGTCGCGCCAACCGCCTGCGCCAGTCCACCGCCTAACGAATGTCCCGCGACGGTAATTTTAGCACCGGGATAGCGGCTGATGACACTTTGAGCGAACCGGAACGCATCCTTGAATTGATCGCTGACGGTACCGATCCCGATGGCCGCATCCGCGAGGGCATCGCTCGCCGTATCTTCCAGCTCCTTGAATGAGCAAGGAAAATCGCAAGTTTCGGTACCGCGGAACACCAGCGCTAACTCGTTGGTTTCGCGGTTTCTAAAGACACCGCCATCCATCCCGGAGCTTTTCCCATTGGATTCAATCAGATCCCAGGAACCCACCGTTACATTATCATAATCGTAAATCGCATCGGCCAGCTGCGCATACGGAATCGACCGCGCCAGCAAATCGACCGCCCGCCGCTCATTGGGCAGCAACATGCCATAGGGCTTCCACGTGACATTCGGCACATAATTGGGATTGACATACAGTGCAACCGTGGCCAGTTCAAACACTGACACGGCATCGTCCGTATCCGCATCGCTATCCGTCACCCAATTCAAGCTGACGTTATAGCGTTCCGTGCCGTTCGGCTTGGGCACATCGACTTTTGGCAGCGTCAGTTGGCCATTGATAAACGAGAAAGTCGGGTTATCCGGCTCGGCAGCATCGTCCAATTCCGTGCCTAACAATATAAACCGGTTCGGATTATCCGCACCCAGCCATTGCAACGCAGCTTTGTACAATTGCTCGCCGGAATCGTCTTTTACAATCACTTTCTGCAAGCAGACGAGTCCGTTCGACTCAAAAAAAGTGACCGGAGCGGTCAAAGGCGCACAATCATCCGGTAGCGCCTTGAGCATTGGCGCAACCAACATCAGAGCAGCAAAACTGATGAATCTGAATGAAAATAAATACCAATTTTTCATGAATTACTCACTTATCTGATTTAACCGGGCGCCCGCTATCGAATCATCACCTACAACAGGTGAATACACCTGCATTGTAACCGAAAAGTGAAATCAACCCGCCGCTTCCAGCAGCGATCCCCCGGACTCCCCTTGCACATTCACCCACACATGCGGCAAACCCAGTGCACTCAACCATTCGGGACCACTTTCTTCTTTCAGCATGCCGATGGTCGACGCACTACCGGCAACCACGCAGAATTCGCCGATCACGCTGACTGCCGCCATGTAATGAACCGGCCAGCCGGTTTTGGGATTCAGCACATGGCCGTAGCGGATGCCATTCAGCGTGATGCAACGCTCATAATCCCCGCTGCTCGCCAGTGCGCCGGAGTGCAGCAGCAATGTGTGCAATATACCGCCGGGGATGCGCGGATGGCGAATGGCGACGCGCCAGGGACTGCCATCGTCGTGCGGACCGATAATTTTGATGTCGCCGCCCAGATTGATGAGACCATGATCGATTCCGGCATCCCGGCATAGCGATGCCGCGCGGTCGACGGCGTATTCCTTGACCACGCCGCCAAAATCGATTTCCATGCCCGCAACCGTAAATATCAGAACCGGACGCTGCCAGCTGATTTTATGCCAGCCTATTTTTTCCAGCAGCGACTGAACGGCCTCCTGTGCCGGTATTTTTCCCGACTTAAAATCCCAGGCGCGGCGTAAAATTCCGGAAGTGATATCAAACAAACCATCGCTTTGCTGATGGCAAGTCGCCGCATAATCGAGCAATCCGGCGGTTTCATCGTCCACCTGGATGCAACCGCCTTGAGCCGCGACACGATTCATTTGGGACAAAAAACTGTCCGCCCGGTAGCGGGAGTATTTTGCTTCCAGGCGATACACATCATCCATGACAATCTTGGCGGCACGTTGCGCCTTTTTAGCACTGCCCGCGTACAACTGAATCGAGCAAGGGGAACCCATTGCTTTAAAGTCGTAGTGGTAATAATTCAGATGCGCCATGTGATTTCACCCGTAAAGCTGCGCGCGCCGGGGATTTTGAAAAGGAATATATCCTAACTTAAAACTGATAGCTCCAGGTCGCGGACAACATACCCTGGCGATCCAGCTGATAGCCGTTAAAGTCGCTGCGAATCGGTTGCACCCATTCGATCCCGAGACGATTTCCGGCAAAACGGCCGCCCGGAATTTGCGCATTAACGCCAAACCCCATATCCCAGAATTGTCCGCCGTAATTACGCGGAAAATCCATCGGGCCGATGCGCGCATTATATTGATTGAAGTCGCGATGTATCGCATCCTGCCAGGTATAAACACCACGCACGGAGGCCGTCAGCCATCGGGTCAGGTCCAGACCGCCCCAACCGGTTGCCTGAAACATATCGCCCAGGCGGTAACCGGATTGATTCCGGTCTTCCATGCGTTTAATGCCGCTGATTTGCGTACCCCACGACCAGCGGCTGTACTCGCCCAGATATGTCAGACTCGGCGTGAAGTCCCAGGTGCCGCTGCCCAACTGCATGCCGAAATGAATCAGTCCGCCATCCGCATTAAACGAACGGCGTATTTTGATATCCGTTTTTCCGGTTGGCGCACTGAACCCCAGATTCACATGCATACGATGACCTGGAATATCCAGCAGCTTGATCAGCGATGAGAAATAGGTATCGCCCACAGCGCCGCTTTCATGACCAGCCGCACCATGATGTCCATGAGCGCCGGAAGCGTCTACCCTTGCCCCGGCCAGCTGGCGTAAATTCATATCCATATCCATGAAGGTGGGCATCAGCATCACGTTGAGCCACTTGGTCGGCGCATACATCAGATCGACCATATGCATGCGCATATCCATGAATTGCGGCGCAAATTGGCAGTCTTTATTGCCGCAACCTTGATCGACGATCGTTTGATCGCTCACTTTATGCGCGCCATGCATCATATGGCCACCCGTCCATTGATACATGAATCGATAGCCTGCCATGAAATCGCCGGGCTTATCGAGCATATGGCCAAACATGACCGTAGCGGGCGGTATCTTATGATGGTGCAGGGAGGAATGTGTGTGCGCGGCGGAGGATCCGCCTGAAGTTGCGATTGGCATGGATGAAACCGGCTCAATATCAAACTTAATCGCCGCATTCGCTACGTAGTAATCAAAATCGGCGAAACTGTTATTCCCGCCGCCGCCAATTTGCATGGAGCTGGCGCGCGTATAGTATTCAAACCCCGCTTCCAGCGCGACGCCTTTACCGAGTATTTTACTCAATACCACACCGCCGCTTAACGAACCAAAGCCCGCCAGACGATGATCGCTGGAAAAATGCGCGGGCAGTTTCCCGGCGTCGAATAAGGTTAATTTCGGCTGTGCATCCACTGAAAACGCATCAACCGCATTCCCACTCTGATCGACCAGATTAAATTGATCGCTCCCGTAGTACTGTACAGTAGGATCCTTTTTATCGATCCATATTTGCCGGCCGAAACTATCGACTGCCTGATTTATGTAATTTTGTTGAGAAAATAAGTAGGGCCGGTAAAAGCTCGCGGCATCCTGGGAATAGTAGCGAATTCGCGGCGTCAGCGTCCATCCGCCACCCAGCGGCTGCACCCAGCTCGCATCGAAGGTATGCGTATTGACGCCCCAGTCATCGACCGACAAGCGGTAACCCAAATGCATCGCGGCATTAAACGGGCTAATATAATGCACGTACTTCGTGCTGAGGGCGACTTGATTGCGGATGTTCGGACGCTGCTCAATCAGCGCGCGCACATCGCCTCTAATTACATTCTTGTTCAAATCTGCCGGATCAATGAAGATAACCGACGTTGCTTTGTAAGGATTCTCTAGAAATCCGTTGCTATGCGTGTAACCGATACTGGCATCGATCAACGCATTCTTGCTGAGAACCTGCGTCAAACCGGTATTCGCCACCCAATCCTGCCGGTCACCCTTTAGAATCTCAGAGCCGCGCCGGTTGACAATTTGCTGAGCATACGCCGTTTTGGTGATATACGGCGATGAATCAGGATCCAGAATCGCACTGACCTGACTGTCCGTATAGCCACCGCCGAATTTAACGCTGGTCAGCTTTTGATTGAAATCCAACCGCCCGCCGATACTACCGAAACTCGAGTGATAGTCACGCTCCCGGGAAAAACCGCCGCCTACATTCAACGCCGCTTCGTTCCATTCGTAGCTCAAACCGAAATTGGCTTGACGGCGTGTTTCCGGAGAAGCCGATGACATCACCAGCACCGACCGGGTATCGACGACGCCGGTCGATTGCTTGGTAATCGGGTCTCTGCCAATCGGATTCAGGTCGTGATCTAAAAGTATGCTGCTCCTTAGAAGCGGCGAAGCACCGGCCACGACCCCATTAACGGTATAGGGACGATTACCGCCACTGGTAGCCAGCGGCGTTGTCGATACCGGAGTTGCGCCCGACCAGGTGTCTTGTGTATAACCAAACGTAAATTTGGCGCGGTCGGTTAACGAGAAAATACCGCTACCGTGTAACACATCGGCCGAAATTGGTTTATAGCTATGGGGAACACCATAGAGATTACGTTCGCCTTCCTGGTAGCGGCTATATTGAAAGTTAATCCGGTCCGTTACGGCAGCGTGTCCGGGTGATATCAGTAAGCCGGGCAACATCAGTGCCGCCGATGTCAGCGCTTGTAAGGTGTGACTGCTTGGCTTTACAGAATGTGATTCAGGAGGGTTGTATCGCTGCTTGCTGCCCTGGAACCGGGGTCTTTTATTCTGCTGCAAATTTACTTACCTTTAAAACAACTCCGGTCGGGAGTCAGTTTAATAACATCCACAGCCGCCGCCACCTGCAGACGATTTGTGACTGGGCGCCGCTTCACGGCTGCTGTAATTGTGGGATTGCATTTCAGTTTGCAAAGGATTGGGATCGATGTCCATTTGCGGTTTAGCCAAATTGCCACGCTCCCAAGGAGCGACATGCACACACCCCGTCACACCAAACCACAGGGTGAACGCAACTGCAATGGCAATATTTCGAGTCCGCTTCATACCGGCCGGGGCGAACATTGAAAATCCCCGATCAGGGATTCTCCATGACAAGTTGTGTCAGTAAAGCACGCAATTGTTCTGTTTCACCGGGCCGGAATCCTTGATGAACATGACGAATATTACCTTTCTTGTCAATGATATAGGACGTTGGCATCGCCATCACCTCAAGAACCTTAGCGCATGTCTTGGCTGGATCCGCGACAATGGAAAAGTGAGCCGGGTGCTTGGTGAGAAATTCTTCCGCATCCTTAACCTTTTCATCAAGGTTGACACCGATCACATGCACCCCCTGCTCTTTCATATCGTGCTCAAGTTGATTCAAGAATGGAAAGGATTTGACACAGGGCGGACACCAGGATGCCCAGAAATCCATGTACACCACTTTCCCTCTCAGTTCCTGCAAGGCCAAAGCCGGTTTGCCATCCAGTGTTTTTAAATCACAAGCCGAGGATATCTGTTCAAGATGGTCCGCTGATGCATTTTTGCTGCACAACAGTAGTAACGCGATAATAAAAAACGACTGTTTGATTTTTTTCATTATTCATTTCACTTATCTAGTTTAAAACATTGTTGCAACAATCAATTGCTGAAAATCATCACTCGAATTGTTTCACGACAATTTCCGTCGCTGTATGTTCATTGCTTGCAGTCATGCAATGATACGAGACAACAAAGGATCGCGCACCCGCAATCGTTTTATTTACGAGTACTTGATATACACCACTTCCACCTTGCACCCGGACTTCGGGGCTAAAGTTTCCATCTCCGGAAACGGGATCGGTCGTACTGGCGGCGCGGCTTCCTTTAATAATTTGCAAACTAACCAGGAGCTTATCTTGTGGCGGCGAAGTATCTTTGATACTCGCAACCAGATAATCTGTCACACCTATATCATCAATACAGGTCACGAGTGCATACCCCGTAAACGATGCGGTCGTGCCGTTCGGATCCATGGTGGCACCAGCTTCATGCGCTCCGCTTATACCGGCATAACCAAGCGTAATCACTGTAAAAATCGTCGCTGCTACTCTTTGAAATAATCGATGTGGCATGATCGTAATTCCTCACTGGTTGATCTATTCATAGAATAGTTATTATAAAAAACCGGCAGCACTTCCACAAAAGGCAAACGGACACATTGGTTTTAAACACGCCAATGTGTCCGTCGCTGCCATCAGCAGCTCAATATAACCCAAGTTACTGGGGCCATATTTGCTTACCGTCAAAATTAATGCGCAAATCGCGATTTAATTGATTAGCCGATGGTTTAACCACAACATCAACTCCCGCACCACATGATGCAGGTAAAGCTGCGATACTGCGATTCACTTTCAAGGTTGCAGGTGAATCGAACCCATGCAGACCCGGGCCATCGTATATTGAACCTACCGCAGGTGTCCACATTTGAACGGTTTCATCATTAAACTTGGACGCATCGGTAATTTCACAGATATCAACAATTCCCAGCACGAATGTTACACTCTTGGCACAGGAAGCCGGTTCAATCACAACACCTGCCGTCGTAAAAGGAACTACCGCTCTAAAACCGCCTTTCAAACCGCTACCGCCACCAGTCCAGAAACCGAGCTTATTGCCCAACGAATCTTTAATGTAATCCTCTTCCGGAAAAATACTTTTGTCCTGAATCTTAGTAACGGGATTGCCCCAATTGGTCACAAAATCTGTCAATGCACCACTATGCGGCTGTCCATCAACCGTTATGATCGAATCCTTACCGTCCGGAAATACTACAACAGTTCCGATAGTATTGGCATCAGAATTTCCAGTAACCGGATTATGGCAACCGTGCGCAACTACAACCGCATTATAATCGCTTCCATGGTTTGCGGCATTTTCCTGAATTATTGGTGTTTTCAAACGAGTATGCGCCAGTGCGGACTGCCACGTTGCACTTAATCCAAGTGCTGCCATCAACATCAAAGTACGATATTTAAATTTTCCCGTCATTTTAAACATTTTAAGTGTCCTATCCTTCCATTTGACTGTTAAAAAACCTCACTCTTAATAAAAAGCGGAGGGAAGAGTGAGGTTGTCGTAAAGAATTATGCTACTTCGGCCAAATCTGGCTGCCATCCAATTTGATCGGCATATCGCGGTTTATCTGCGCTGCCGAAGGCTTCACTTCAACCGCCACACCGGTACCGCAAGAAGACGGCAAAGCACTGGTACGGATAACAGTCAACGATGCAGGACCGTCATCCGTCGTGCTTGTACGGTCATACGCTGTTCCCAATGCATTATGGGTCCAGAGATTGACGGTATCGGCATTGAAACCGGCAGTATCGGTAATCTCGCAAATGTCCGCGATGGAAATATAAAATTTGACGCTCTTGGCACAGGAAGTCGGCTCAATGACAACAGCGCCCGATCTGAATGGAATATAGCCATTCAAGTGGTGCGGCAAGGAATTTCCGCCACCGGCCCAGAAACCGACAACATTACTATTTGAATCGGTTTTTTCATCCTGGAAACTGAAAATAGCCCGGCTATAATTTTGCTGCATCAGGTTGCCCCAATTTTGCACGAAAGCGGTCAATGGACCTGCGTTCGCAGCACCATCGACTGTAATCGTAGAATCGACGCCATCAGGAAATACGATGCTGGTGCCAATGACGTTCTTTTCTCCACAGCCGTGACCGATGATCACGTTGTTGGTTATCCGGGTGTTTTCATTAACCGTTGCAGTTTCCAGCCGGGTATGCGCGGATGCGATTTGTGTCGTGCCTGCCAGAACAGCGATAGCGAGAACACATTGAGTAGATAGATTGAATCGTTTCGTCGTTAACATGCAAAAATTTCCATTAAATTTGATTATCTTTTTTTCTGCAAACATTCGTTCTTTCGTATGTATCGAAGAAATTATTTTGCAAACGTGATCGTTTAACTGAAAAAAATTCTTTTCTAAATTGATCAATGGGGTTTAAGTTCCAGAAACATCAGTTAGGAAAGCGAATCATTTTCTGAGTGCGATCTTATTTCCCCATCCAACGAATTACAATGTGACAAATTGTCGCACTGCACAAACCCCTTGGTGCGACTGCCTTGCCAGGGTGCGGCATTTTGCCGCATTCCATCACTTGGGGCTTACCTCTAAAATGCCGTCGCTGCAAATTCAAGCGGCACTTCTCTCTCTTTATCCATGTGCATCTTCAATTCGTAGGCAAAACGATGAATCATTTGACTTCCGCTCAGGTGCTGAACCGGGCGTGGCTTTACTGTACTGTTTTTCTGACCGGCGCCGCAGTGATGGTGATAGAACTGCTAGGAACCCGATTGATCGCACCATTCTATGGCGCCAGCCTCTATGTTTGGACCTCGGTCATTTCGGTCACATTGATCGCACTGGCTTTGGGTTACTTTGTCGGCGGCCGCTGGGCGGACCGGGCAAAAAAGACGGGACTGGCCTTGATCATTGGGCTGTCGGGATTACTGACGCTTTTGATACCGTGGCTAACCGCACCGGTATTGCTTGCCACCGATACCATGGGGCTGCGCATGGGTGTTTTCATCAGCACATTGGTATTATTCTCGCCCAGTTTGATTATGCTCGGCATGATCGGGCCGTTTGCCGTTAAATTGGCCACTGCCAGCTTGGACGGTATCGGCGCGGGTACCGGTTCTATCTATGCGGTCAGTACCGTCGGCAGCGTCATTGGTACTTTGTTTCTCGGTTTTTATTTATTTCCCCAGGTCGGTTCGCGTGAAATCTTCATCGGTCTGGGTATCGCCTTATTGATACTGGCCGCTGGCGTTGCTTATTTCGAGCGGAAACGCATCAGGTTGATGGTTGCACTGCCCCCTATCGCCGTATTGCTGGTCATCGGAATTATATTATTACCGCGCGTCGCGGATTCCGCGCACCGCGTCGCAGGTAATCATTCCAACCATATTCAGTTTGAACGCGAAAGTCTGTATGGCTGGGTTCGCGTCATCGACAAACCCGAGGAGAATTTCCGTTTGTTGACCGTGGATGCATCGACCATAGGCGCAGCCACGATCAGCCATGGTGAAAATGTACTGACTTACCAGAGAATCGTCGATATTTTACCCGCGCTGACACCTCATATTAAACGTGCGCTGCTGATCGGCCAGGGTGCCGGACATATGGCGATGACATTGAAAAATCACGGCATAGTGACGGACACGCTGGAAATTGACCCGGCCGTCGCCGAAGCGGCCAGTCAATATTTCGGTTTCACGCCGACAGGTCAAACCATCATCGGCGATGCACGCTATGAAATCCGCAAATTAACGAATACCTACGATCTGATCATCCTGGATGTCTTTACCGGCGGTTCGGAGCCGGTCCACTTGCTGACTGTTGAAACAATGGCGCAATTGCGTTCCCTGCTCTCCGGACACGGATTGCTCGCATTGAATTTCGTAGCATTTTTTGAAGACGGTAAGAATAAAGCGCTGGCCTCCGTCGCAAAAACCCTGGCGCAGGTTTTTACGCATCAGCAGGTATTTATTTCCGAACCGGACACGGAATTTAACGATTTTGTTTTTCTCGCCGCAAACCGCGAACTCGAACTCAAAACTGAAGCCATGTCAGCCGCGCAAAGCGACTGGCTGGTGAAGCGCCGCATTGCCGTCGATCCAGCACTGGGTGTGATCTTAACGGATAATCTCAATCCGCTGGAAATGCTGCAAATACGCAAATCCGAGCAGTACCGCCGGCTCATCGTGGAATTACTGGGAATCGATTACTTTATCCGCTGATTTTACAGCGGCGATGTGTGTTGTTGCAGCATCTCTGCTGCATGCTGGCGCGTTGTTTCAGTGATGTTCACCCCGCCCAGCATGCGAGCGATTTCTTCCACACGCTGCTGCTGATCCAAAATCGTGATAGTGCTGATAACCGGCTGATGCGCCGATTGTCCAGCGGATTTCTCCACTTGCCATTGATGATCCCCGGTCGCGGCTACCTGCGGCAGATGGGTGATACACAGCACTTGCCGCTCCCTTCCGAGTTTCTTCAGTAAATGACCGACAATCTCGGCCACTTTTCCGCCGATACCGACATCGACTTCGTCGAAAATCAGCGCCGGTACCGTTCCGACCTTACTGGTGATAACTTGTATCGCCAAGCTGATACGCGACAATTCACCGCCCGAAGCCACTTTGGCCAAAGGCCGCAGCGGCAAGCCTTTGTGCGCGGCCACCTGAAACTCGATCTGCTCCAAACCGTGCGCATTACCCTGTTCCACGGGAATCAACGCCACCGAAAACTCGCCGCCTGCCATCGCAATCGTTTGCATCGCGGCACTCACTTGCTGCGATAACGCTTCACCGGCTTTTTGCCGTGCAACGCTCAAGGCCCGCGCGTGTTGCAGATAATCAGCCTGTGCGGCGGCTTCCAGCGCTTGCAAATGACCGATATCCGCATCCGAACCCAACAAGCCCAGTTGTTGCGTGATTGTCTCAAGCAATGCAGGCAATTCTTCCGGCAGCGCACGGAATTTTCGTGCAGCGGTATGGATTGCCGACAAGCGCTGCTCGATCTCCTGTAGCGCTTGCGGATCGAGATCCAAACGCTGACGGTAGTGCTTCAATTCATAAACACTTTCCTGTAACTGAATCTGCGCCGCATCCAGCAAGTCGGTGATGGCTTTGAGTTCATTGTCGTACTCGAGCAAATTTTGCAGTTGATTGTTTACGCCATTAATCTGCGCCAGTGCCGCTTGCTCGTTTTCGGATAACACCTCCACTGCTGTGTCCGCAGCCGCCATTAAGGCCGCCAGATGCGACAACCGGCCATGATCGGCTTGCAATGTTTGCCATTCCGGCAGGGAAAAATTCAATGCGGTCAATTCCTGCAACTGCCATTCAAGCTGTTCGCGTTTCTCCTGCGATTCCGCTGCGCGTTGTTCCAAGGCAATTCTTTGCCGGTTGCGATCTTGCCAGTGTTGATAAGCCAACCCAACGGTACGCGCCAGATCAGCGCAACCGGCAAAAGCATCGAGCAATTCGCGTTGCGCGTCTTTTTGCAGCAACGCTTGATGTGCATGCTGACTGTGGATGGCGACCAGAAATTCGCCCGCTGCGCGCAATTGCTGCAAAGTTACCGCATGCCCGTTGATATAACTACGCGAACGGCCGCTGGTCTCGATAATACGGCGCATCAGACAACTATCCGCGTCGCCCTGTAAATCGTTTTCATCCAGCCACTGCCGTAACTCCGGCAAGCACTCGATATCGAAAGTCACATTAATTTCCGCGCGTTCGCAACCTTGCCGGACCTGACTGGCATCGCCGCGTTCACCCAGGGCGAGCGTCACGGCATCGATCAAAATGGATTTACCCGCGCCCGTTTCTCCGGTCAGCACGGTGAATCCCGGCATGAAATCCAATTCGATCCGGTCCACTATGACAAAATCTTTGATGCTCAGGTGCTTTAGCATGATGGCTTAATGGGCATGCATCAGGGAAATTCGCTCCATCCCAATTTCTCTCTCAGCATGCGGTAATAACTGTGGTTGACTGAATGCAGTAACCGTACCGTTTTGGGAAAACGCCGCACGATGATGTTATCCGTCTGTTCCAGATCAAAACAGGAATGACTGTCGCAATTAATGCGCACATTGGCGCTGCTGTGCATCTGAATCTCCACGCTGGAATCCGGGCCGATCACGATGGGGCGGTTACTGAGCGTATGCGGGCAAACCGGCACCAGCGCAATCAGATCCAGTCCGGGATGCAGGATCGGCCCGCCCGACGATAACGCATAGGCGGTCGAGCCGGTCGGTGTGGTGACGATCAATCCATCGGAGCGCAAGGTATTCACATATTCGTTATTGACCTTCACTTCAAACTCGATCATGCCGCTGCTCATACCGCGATACAGCACGACATCGTTGAATGCCAGACTGCTGAAAACACTCGCGCCATCCCGGATGATTTCTGCATACAACAACATACGGCGTTCGGTAGTATATTTTCCCGCCAGCATTTCATCCAGCGTTTCAAACATGGTTTCCACCGATAAGTCGGTGAGAAAACCAAGCCGGCCCTGGTTAATGCCGATCAACGGCACATCGTACGACACCAGCATGCGCGCAATATTGAGCATCGTGCCATCGCCGCCCATGACCACAGCCAGATCGGCTTGCGCGCCAATCTCTTCCAGGGATAATGCCGGATAACGATCACTGCCAATCTGCGAAGCTGTGAGATGATCGAGTAACACCTTATAATGCTTGGCTGTCAGATACTCGGCCAGATTCAACAGCGGTACCGCGATTTCGGGATTCTTATGTTTACCGATCAGTGCAATGGTGGTGAATTGGGAATTCATAACTTAAAACAATCGCTTGCTTTGATTGATATTGACCGTGAGGTTTGCATTGACTGTAAATACCGGAATTATCATTATAATAAAACAAGTTAGTGAATAAATAATCCGGTTAGGCTTGCAAAATTTTGTCTCGTACATATATACCCACAAAAGTTGAGCCACCCGGAAAAAATCCAAACCTACGCTGAAACTCCGGCCCATATTGGCAAACCGGCAAGCGGGAAAGTTTAGCATAGATAAGATAAGGCAAAATCACCGCTTATAACCAAATTATAAAACCAGCCGACTCGTGTAGAATGATGCCATGTTAAACGAACGCGCCCAAATCTTATTAAAAACACTGGTAGAACGGTATATCCATGAAGGTCAGCCCGTCGGTTCCCGGGCGCTATCGAAGTTTTCCGGATTAGACTTAAGCCCCGCAACCATCCGCAATGTCATGGCCGATCTTGAAGAAATGGGATTGGTTGCCAGCCCGCACACTTCGGCGGGAAGAGTCCCGACACCGAAAGGCTACCGCCTCTTTGTCGATACCTTATTGGTCGTCAAAACACTCGACAAAGTGGAATTGAATCATTTGGAAAACCAGCTGCACCCTGATAATCCTTCGCGCTTGATCAATGTCGCATCGCAATTACTATCGGATCTGACCCGTTTTGCCGGTGTCGTGGTCACTCCCAAACGAAAAGGCGCGGTGTTCCGTTACATCGAGTTCATGGCGTTATCCGAAAAACGCATTCTGTTGATTATCGTCACACCGGAAGGCGATGTGCAAAATCGCATTATCTTTACCAATACCCCATACAGCCAGTCGGATCTGATCGAAGCCGGTAATTTCATCAACCAGCATTATGCCGGTTGCACGCTGGATGAAATTCGCGGGCGTGTGAATACCGAATTAAAGCAATTGCGTGGCGAAATGATCAGCTTGATGAGCGCCGCCATCGAAGCCGGCGGTGACGCCATCAATGAAAGCAGTGAAGCCGTGGTTCTGGCGGGCGAACGCAATCTGCTGCAGATCGATGATCTTTCCGACAATTTGATCAGCTTAAAAAAATTGTTTGAATTATTCGAGCGCAAAACCAAGTTATTGCAATTACTGGAACTCAGCAGGCAGGCACATGGGGTCAAGATCTTTATCGGCGGCGAGTCCGATGTGTCATCGCTGGAAGAATTCAGTGTCATCACGGCGCCGTATGAAATAGAAGGCGAAATTGTCGGCACAGTCGGCGTCATCGGCCCGCGGCGCATGGCTTATGAACGCGTTATACCGATTGTCGATATTACCGCAAAACTGCTTTCCAGCAGCTTGTCGCAACACTAATTTATTCCTCCAAAACAATAAACTATAGTCATGACCTCTCAATCCATTTACCAGCACGGCTCACCGAATCGCACCGGTGTTTTATTGATTAATCTGGGAACACCGGACGCACCGACTGCGCAGGCGCTACGCCCCTATCTCAAGGAATTTCTCAGTAATCCGCGGGTCATCGAAGTGCCCCGGCTGATCTGGTGGCCTATTTTGCACGGTTTCATCCTGCCCTTCAGACCGAAAGCCTCGGCTGAGAAATACGCAAAAGTCTGGCTACCCGAAGGCTCTCCGCTGAAAGTGCATACCGAACGGCAAACGGAACTTTTACGCGAAGTACTGACGGCAAAGTTTAAAAACCCGCCCATCGTCGAATATGCGATGAATATCGGCAAACCTTCCGTTGCCGATGTACTGACCCGTATGCAGCAACAAGGCTGCGAGCGCATTCTGGTCATTCCGCTGTTTCCGCAATATGCCGCCAGCAGTACCGCAGCGGCAATGGATAATGTATTTGCCGTGCTCAATAAGATGCGCAATCAACCTGCGATTCGCACGGTCAAGCAGTACCATGACGATCCCGGCTATATCGCAGCGCTGGCGCAGAATGTACGCGACTACTGGGATACGCACGGCCGGCCTGACAAACTGATGATCAGCTTTCACGGCACCCCGCGCGCCAGCCTCGATAAAGGCGACCCCTATCATTGCGTGTGCCAGAAAACCGGGCGATTGCTGGCTGAGGCGTTGGAATTGAATGCAGACCAGTATGCCGTGTGCTTTCAATCGCGCTTTGGCCGGGCACAGTGGCTAACACCCTACACTGCCGTCACTCTGGAACAATTGGGCAAGGAACATACACGACGCGTCGATGTGATCTGCCCCGGATTTGTCTCCGATTGTCTGGAAACTTTGGAAGAAATCGCTATCGAAGCGAAACACACATTCATACAAGCGGGCGGCAAGGAATTTCACTATATTCCGTGCCTCAACGAACGTAGCGATTGGATTCAAGCTTTGGCCGATATCACCTGCACGCATTTGCAAGGGTGGCTGGACATTGAAGTCACTGAGGAAGCTGCGAAATTATCCAGGAAACTGGCGTTGGAATTGGGTGCTAAAGATTAAGAATTGATGCCCCCTCGAGCAATCTCGAGGGGAAATCGTTTTTAAGCCATCAATGGCCGGATTGACGCATATGTTTCATTGCTTCTTCGCTGTGCTTAGCCGATTCCGCACCATGCCCCATATCAGCGTGTTTGATCGCTTCTTCCAAATGTTGGATCGCTTCGTCCATATGTTTATGCGATGCCGCATGATCATCTCTTGCCGCTTTTGCGTGCGCCAAGCTTTCTTTGGCATGGCTTAGGGATTCTTTCGCATGTCCCATTTCACCATGCGCTTGCGCCTTTCCGGCGTGTTCCATCGCCTCGGAAGTATGTCCTGCGTCCGATGCCAATACAGGGGTACTCATGAAACATGCTAATGCTCCAGTTACAATCATTGTAGAAATAATACGCATGATAATTGCTCCTTAAAAAAATACATTGATAACATGAATACTTTTCAATAATCTCAGTGACTGGATAACAGCTTTATTGAGGAAATATTAACTTTCTCCAGCTGACCAGAACACTAGATTCCAGTATATACCCATTTCTTTATTTATTGTGTGCAAGCGGCAAGCCTTAATTGATTGCCCCTCGTGAACATGAACAACCTCGAAGCAAATTTTGTAAAAAAACAGCCCATAAAAGTAATCTGCAGCAAACAGTAAAGTATAGGTATTTACTTCAAACTGCAGATTACATCCCAAAGTGAGAAAAAACCTTAGCCAGATCACAGAAAATCGCGAACGAAACCTAAAGCGATTGAGTCCGCAAATAACGAGCATGCATGCTGCTCGTGGTTTTTAATCGATAACAAGCCGACATCTGCTAAAACAAAGCAAATTTCCAATACAAGACGCAATCTGATGGTTGACCGGAAGGCTTCAAAACGTTAACATGCGCATCTCATCAATTCCCTGATAGCTCAGTCGGTAGAGCGACGGACTGTTAATCCGCAGGTCCCAGGTTCGAGCCCTGGTCGGGGAGCCAAATAATCAATAGCTTAAATGCATTTTTGGGTAACTAAAAAATCTCAGGATAACATCCGAGTGACTTTTATAAGCTTATTTTTTTGACTGCATAAACGCATATAAGTTCTTGATATTGTAGTATATCCTTATACAAATTTTGCAGTAATATGGAAGTACGTGTCTTTTTGTGTTTCTCCAGACTGCCAATGTTCCAACTGTGACGTTCAGATACTTTGCGGCTTTTTCTATTTCTAGTTTATTGTTTGTTATCATCTTTCCAAGCAAATAAAGTTTTTTCTGATATAGCTAATCGACTCCAATTCTTGCTGTTCTCACTTGGTTAATCTGTAATGCCAGCGAACATTTGATTCTGAGCAGAAGGGTAGCTAAATGATTTTTAAATATCCAAAGTTTTCCCTTGTGATGCACTATTTGGAAAGGTTGATATCCTTGATTCGCTGACCATGATGGGTAAGTTGTTTTCATTTCGGGCTTTCCGGTAATGACATTCAGTGACTTGGATCGGAAGCGAGTATATCTCCATCAACATTTGCCCAGTATCTGCCATCGAACATGCCAATCTGTGTCGTGTCGTTTGCGTGAATAAATCTGTGTTTGTTTGTTGGCATATTTTCATCAATCGGCAATCACGGGTTAAGTTCTGTGCATTCTGGCAAAATATAATCCTTTATAACGAGAGATTCATCGTTATAACAATCGTGCATTATCTCCTTTATTTTTCATCATTTATCCCTCTCATTTCAGCAACTCCTGTGGTTTTACAAAAAAGCGGCTCATATCAAATTATTTCATTAAATCTCTGATTATTTCTTTTATTACTATGAAAATCATCCCGATCGAGATGCCGCCAAGAATCAATGCCAATAAAGCCTTTGTCGCTACTAAAAAGGTGCAAACACTTAAAAATAGTTCACATGGCCATTCTAAAAAACTCACTTCATCCTATCCTTAAAAACATTGCCGCAATCTCCTGTAATTAACTCTCTCAAACTTTCCTCACTGTAAGAATTTCTAGCGTTGTTTACAGTATGGGAAAATACTGTAGATGAACATACATAAACGCACCCGATTAACTTTATTGGATCGCCAGGAAATCTGGCGGCTATAT
>NZ_QRBZ01000056.1 GCF_009833085.1 Nitrosomonas oligotropha
CCTTGTCTGTACCGGTAATATCCTGATAAGCTCCTTTAGTAGCAAAACCATAGGGGGCTCCAAGTGACACACCTGCGCCAAAGTTAGATTTAAATAGTAAGTCGGCTGCATGAGCAAGTGGAGTAATAATAAGCAAAAACAGTGCGAATATCGCTTTGTCAGTACCGAATTGGATAAAGGAGTCTGTATCGGATTGTTTATGCGGTGACTTTCCACTCACCAATGCTACATAATTCCTAATTAATTGTAATGCCTGAGCATTGATACGCATATATACCCTCTAAGGGTGATCGAGTATTTATAGCTTAAAGAATGAAAAAGATTGACTGTTTTTTTATTTCAAATAACATGACACTCCTTCACCGCACGGAAAACCACTCCATATTTCCAGACCTGTTGTCCGTGATTCAACCGGCGCATAACCGCCACTGTAGGAGTCATTAACAAAAATGCGAGTTATGGGAAGACCATAATCCCCCATATTAGGTCCACGATAATCGGCAATCACTTTACCATTCACCGCTGCCCAGAATCGTCCATCGACATCGGCGGACCGGTGCCAATAAACTTCAAATCTAAACCATTGATCTACAGGTACCGGAACGACACGATTCTCTTCTCGCCAATAATCAACTCTGGTGGAGAATGCACCCCCAAGATTATCGCCCTTGGTAAGCCAATAAAGCTTGCCATCGGTTCCCTCCATCACACTCACACTCATTCGATAATCACCATCTCCGGCATTATTTTTGTATCCTCCTGTCTTGAGTGAGAATTGTGTCCGCCAATTTGCGGATGAAACTCCACTATCCAGTTTTGAGGTCAAGTCTTCCGGATATTTAAACCAGTAGGTAATATACAAATCATCTATGTCTCCGATTGTCCAAGGTCTTTTAATCAACAATGGCGCTTGTGAGCCCGCTTGCCCCAATGATCCTTTTATTTTTACAGTTTGAACAATCTCATTTTTCCCGGCTGCTTCGGGAATTGGTCTGATTTCATTGGTAATATAATTATCGATGGTAGAAGGGGTGATTGGATCAATAGTAATTAGTTGAACGCCAGAAAAGTCTGCCCCCAGTGCTTTGACTGGCCAGCTAAACCCTGTTTCCCTATCAGTCCCCATGAGGTCCTGCCATGCACCCTTAGTTCCGAACGAACGAGGCGGTCCGAGAGAAACACCAGCACCAAATCTCGACCAAAATAGCAGCGTTGCCGTTCGACTTGGGGTTGTTGTTGTTGTTGTCGTTTCCGTAGAAGTTGTTCCGTTTGCCGTAATGCCATTCGGAGCATAAAGCAACAGTAATACAAAAAACATCAGGACCGTACTTAGCTTTTTAGCGCAATCCACTTTAGTCTGATTTATCTTCAGTGCATCAGCGATAGGTGCCAATAAAATACCAGGTGTTGCTTGCAATGCAAGGTAATCAAAACTCATCTTCGGTTTCTCCTTATTTAGATACCTATATACAATTAATATGCGACAGGGCAAAAAAAGCATTATTTATCAGTATTGCAGAACTTGTCTATTATTAGACTAGGCAAGAAATCTCATAGCAGTTCGCAATAAAATTTCGCTACTCAAGACACGACAATTCAAGTTGGGTAAATCTTGCTGTGGAACTAAATAGTATTTTTTGATGGAAATTACGGAATGAACTCTTTTATAACTTCCCTTCGACATCACTAGCAACGATGATCGATTATAAGAATTAATTTGGAACGTTTCCCTATGCAGAAATTAGCGGTGAATTGTTCACGATAGGTCGCATATGAACCCACAGATGCCACCCAAGCATCCGCTCGAATGGTAACCTATGCACCGGCAATGGTGGCGCATGCATAAACTGTTTATAAGAACGCACGATCTTGAAATCTGGAAAATCTTTTTCGACTTCTTGCAAATCATACACTTTGGCGTAAGGATTTAACGGACCATCCGTGTTCCTGTGAATAAAATTATTCATGTCAAGATAACGAAGCAATCCCATGGCGCGAGCATTGGCAACATGCTGACCATAGATCGAAGTTGGCTCAGGATTCATGAAATATAGGGCTAATAAACCTAATCTCCGCACGATACTGATAGAAATAAGATAATTGAGCGACCATTTTGCATAAAGCATGACGATTAACTCTCCGTCAGGTTTCAGGATACGATGAATTTCTCGCTGAGCCGAAAGAATATCTGGTACATGATGCAAAACGCCATGACTGAATACAATATCGAAACTATTATCCTCAAAAGGGGCTTGCAAAATACTTCCTTGTTTGATCGACTGATACGGAAGCTGCCGCAAGGAAAAACGTGTTTGCACTCTGGCGACAGATTCCGCAGTAAGATCGAGTCCGGACCAAAGCGCACCGCGTTTTACGATCTGTTCCGAATCAGCACCTTGCCCCAATCCGATCTCCAGAACTTGTTTGTCTTTGAAATCAATATTATCCAAACATCTCAAGATATGAGCTTCTTTAGTGTATCTAAATTTATCATAGTCAGTAAAGAATGCTTCATAATCACCGCGGCGTTGTTCGAGACCACCAACTTGCCAATCCCCGCAAGGATTGCGATTCCAGAAATCTTGGATATCTGATTCATTCATATTACCTCTCCATATGATCCATACAACATTTGCAAAAAGCCGTCCACACTGTGAAGAAAATACACAAGCAGCCAAGCTGGAAAACTACAAAGGTTCAAGACTGAGCAAATTAATGCCTGATGAGTTACCGCAGTTCACTGAAAAACTCCCCAATTTTCCCAACATCCATTCAGATTTATTTCAGTGCAGCTGAAAGCTAGCCAATGCGCCCCTAAGCTTCGCACCCTGACGATTGATACAGCTCTAAAACAATAATTATTTGCTTGAGAATATTATATAGATAGATTTACTAATCCAGAACCTTAAAAAGTTCATCCAGAGCTATTCATTTCAATGCAGAGAATATCGCTTCATAAGCTGCCAATAGTTTCGGCACTTCATATTGCCATTCCAATTCATTCCTTACGCGATTGCGGCCAAATTCTCCCATTTGTTCTCGTAACTGGGGATCATCCAGCAATTGCGCAATTTTCAGTGCCAAATCAACCGGATCATTTTTCTTTGCATAGAGCGATGCATCCTGTGCAGATACCCGGCCTTCGGTGAGATCGAATTGAACAATTGGCTTAGCCAGTGCCATGTATTCCATGATCTTGTTCATGGTTGACTTATCATTCATTTCGTTGGCGACATCCGGATTCACACAGATATCGGCGGTATTGAGCATTTCCAGCAACTCCTGATCAGGAACTCGTCCAGTAAACGTTATGAATTCACTGATTCCTAGATCGATAGCCATTTGCTTCATTTCATCCAGAGATGTGCCACCACCGACCAATCCAAAATGTACATCGGAACGCCCCAAGTCCTTGATCAAGTAGCACGCGGCCTGCAACAACAAGTCAATTCCTTCTTGTGCACCCATTACACCAACATAGCCAACCAGATATCGCCGCCCTTGTTTGAATTCTTCTTTAGAGGGCAAGATGCGCAACCGGTCCAACTTAGGTCCGCTACGCACTACAAAAACTTTAGCCGGATCCATACCGCCTCGTTCAATAGCAATCCGCTTATACGATTCGTTAGTTGCGATAGAGACATCTGCGGTTTTGAAAGTCCATCGTTCAAACAACACCATCAGTTTATAAAAGAAATCACGCCGTCCGAACTTAGCTTCATAGAGTTCCGGATTGATATCATGGTGATCAAAAAGAAATTTCTTACGCAAAAACAGCTTAAAGAAACCACCGATCAGAAATAGCAAATCGGGCGGATTGCACGCATGAACCACATCAAATCCCTGAGAAAATTGCACTTTCCAGGCAAGCCGGAAGGTATGAAATAAAGCCACAGAATATTCAATTAAGTACCCTTTTGCACCTTCGGCTTCAAACGGTAAGTGATAGCGATAGATATGGATCCCATCAACGACTTCATATTCCTTTTCATAGCCTTTGCCCGTGGGACAGATAATGGAAACAACATATCCATTGTCATGCAATGTTGTCGCTTCCTGCCATACCCGGCGATCGAAAGGGGAAGGAAGATTCTCGACTAAGATAAGCACACGGTACGGAGAAATGTGTGACATTTAGCAGTTTCGTTGGTAGGCAATAAGAGATTTAGTTACACCAAATACACGTTCCTCAAGAATTGAAGCATCAGGAAAATAATACTTCATATCTCTCATGGTTGGTAAATACCAATCTGGAATCGTTTGCTTTATCCAAAACCGATTGGTTAACTGTATCAGCGGGACCTGAAGTCGACGCGGCAAATAGCTGACAAATGGAAGCCAAGAATGCGTTTCAATGGGAAACCAACGGTATGGTGCCTGCACAAAATATCCTTTACCCAAACGGCGAATCTCATTTGCAAATTCATTCTGGTGACGCTGCGCTTCATCCCGAAAACGACGACCAGATACCAATGTCCATATTTCCTCTTTGGGCACCGTTACATGTTCAATCACAGAAGAACAAAATACAATATCAAAGAATTTATCTGGGAAAGGTAATCGACCTATTTCCGGTATAGTAATTGGAACAAATCCAAAACGCTCTCCTCCTTCATTAACTGCTCGCTCATCAATATCAGCCACGTAGACATTTGAAGGTGAAACAGGAGAATTTTCCAGTATCGCATTAATATGGCTACCGTTCCATCCTCCTAGATCTAGTATTCGTGTTTCTGGAGTAAGACTGAAATTATCCAAAAACATTCTCGCTCTTCGCTGCCGAGAGCGTATGCGAAATCGTGCCAATGCATTTTTGGGTTCTTCATTTATGTATGATGGCTTATGATTCATTATTTTTATCCCTTCAATTTCGTGAGAGATTTCTTGATAATCTGAAGAAAATTTTTCGATAAAGGTTGTGCTTAATACTTGATATCATAACCTCAAAGTCGTCCCCCAAAATAGGTATGAGGTACCCCTCTACAGTGCAATACCTTCTCTTTTATATTGGAGGCATCAATGATGTCACTTTCGTTGAAATAAACTTTGCGTTTGTTATCAAACATGATATCTGCATATATTGAACACTTCTGTCAACTTCTGTCAATTCATCTTTATCGAATACAGCAATACACAAAGCTGGATCTAGAAATAGGTGTGCAGCTTTGCATTCTAATCAAAAAAATTCCACACTAGTTTAATCTTCGCAGAAGCATTCTTATTAAGAAAAATAATAACCTTTTTAGAATTAAGAAGTTCAGTCATTCGCTTGCTACTTGACAAAGCAGGTATCAGGATCTTACTAAAGGTTATATAAATCCAGCAAGAATCAAAGTTCTAAAATCAATAAAGCACGCCCCAGCGGGTTTCACCAGCAAATTCCGTCATATTGCTCTCCACTTAATTTAGGCACTATCCGGACCAGATCCACCACCACTTGCCCGGACTTTATTTCACCCGGCACATTACGGAACTCTGGAGCACCATTACCGATGACAATCGTTTGTGCGAAATTGAGCACCTCTTCCATTGAAGAAGCCATTAACTTAGAAATATGCGGAATATGATTCAAAATATAATCCTGATTCGCACCGGTCAGCGCCGCCAGATTCACATTTTTATCATATAACTTAAGCTCATATCCTTTGCCGATCAGATACTCAATGACTTCGACGAGGGGTGATTCGCGTAAATCATCGGTACCTGCTTTAAAAGAAAATCCCAGGATACCGATTTTTTTGTTCCCTTTCTCGACGATCATTTTGATACCTTTCTCAATCTGCCGTTGATTTGACGGCAGAATGGCATTGATGAGCGGCAAATCCATATCCAGACTCTTGCCTTTATACATCAACGCACGCACGTCCTTGGGCAGGCATGAACCGCCAAAGGCAAATCCAGGTTTCATATAATAGGGAGACAAGTTCAGTTTGGTATCCTGGCAGAAAATTTCCATCACTTTATGACCATCGATACCTTCCGCTTTGGAGAGATTGCCGATTTCATTGGCAAATGCCACTTTGACCGCATGCCAGGTGTTATCGGCATACTTAACCATCTCCGCCGTTTCCACTTCGGTGCGGATAAGCGGTGCGGTCATTTTTGCATACAATTGCATCAATAATTCACCGGCTTTGCTGTCCGTTTCGCCGATCACGGTTTTGGGTGGATTGTAATAATCAAATACGGCCGTACCTTCGCGCAGAAATTCCGGGTTGTTGCATACCCCGAAATCGACTCCTGCTTTTTTTCTGGAATAGGATTCCAATGCGGGAATCACGACAGTGCGCATTGAACCCGGCAGCATCGTGCTGCGCGCCACAACCACATGAAAAGCGCTTTTTTCTTTAAGCGCCGCGCCAATTTGCTCGCAGACTTTGCGGACATGACTTAAATCCAGATTGCCATTGAGCTGTGAAGGTGTTCCCACGCAAACCAATGAAATATCGGAATTCATAACCGCATCACGTACATCTAAGGTTGCTCGCAATACATTATTCTTAGCCGCCGCAGCAATCATTTCCCCGATATCTTTCTCGACAATCGGTGATACGCCTTGATTGATCAAATCTACTTTCGTTTTGTTGGGATCGACCCCGATCACAGAATGACCATCCGTAGCCAGGCACCCGGCAGAAACAGTTCCCACATACCCCAAACCGAATATACTTATCTTCATGTGACTCCTTTAATCCATTGATCAGAATCTGTTTTTTTCAATCCTCTCGCAAAATTCTAGGTATTATAACGCGCTAGAATCCGCAAAATAGTCAATCTTCTCGTAGTGCCGGTAATTTTTTCCCGCCACGTCACCGTCGGCGCCGGCACTTTTTCATCAAAGCTACGCGACACCCAGCCGGATGGCGGCTCATCTTCGCCACACCTCAATTCCGGCTGGCTATCACAGTCCGGCATCGTCATTTCCATACTGATATTGGCCACAGTTGCCAGTACTTTGCCCGATTCAATCCGCACTTCGCACATTTCGGCAAAATGCCAATTAAGTTCAATAGTATGTTCCTTGGCGCACTCAAGAACATCTTCCACCCTGATGATTCCCTCATTCTTCAGGAATTCTATTTTTCTGCGATGAACGACCGGATCGGGCAAACGCGCATAGCCATCGTGGCTAGCGATCAGGCAATCTCGATTCTGATCGCTTTCCCAGCCCTCACAACGGGCATTCGCCTTACGCAACCACATAAAATTGCCGCCGGATTCGGATTGATCAACCCCATCCACTCTCACAGTGTTGTGAGCCGAAGTACCGCGAAAATAATCACGCCACTTTCTCTGTGTATGAAAAGCATAAGTTCCGGGATCAACCAATAACGCATGCCCCGCAACCGATAAAGTAAACGATAAAGCATCGGCATGCCCATGTGCGGCAATGGAGAGATATCCGAGCGGCCCCGCATCGGCTACGATACGGACTTCATCGGCGGTATCAAGTTGACTGCCGAGAATAAAGTAACCGCCATCGCGAAATTCCCGCGGTAAAGCTGATGGGTTCTCGTTGAGTACCATCGAATCGAATTGTTGCCTGGCATCTTCACCCAGCAGCCAGCAACTTTTATCATCGAAGCACTTCGCTTTGACTTTAAAATCAGGCCGATTGAATAATACCGCCCCGGTAGCCAGCTGCGAACGGTAAACATTCCAGTTATGTTCCTTGCTCCAATGCACAATCAGAGCGCCATCGGCATCACCAATCATCGGAACGGCACCCGTAACATCCATAAGAGACGCAATAAACTCCAGCATGCGCTCAAGCCGAGCAGTGAAATTCCGAGAAAAATCGATACCGTTTGCCCGGCCTATAATGCAGCAAATGAACATCATATCAATGACTTCGTGCTGATAATAGATCGCTTGTTCACGATTCACTCCATCGGCGGCATTCTGCTTCAGCGCTTCGGCTTCCAATTCAGTGTAAGCCTGCCGCTGCCAGCGGTGGCTTTCCGGCCAGTAAGGCCAGGTCATTGCCGCCACCAATAATCCCATCAGCTCACCGAAAAGATGATTGTTGGCCGACGAATGCCGTGACAGATAACCCGCAATAAAGTGACTGTGCTGGTAGATACTATCCAACCAGCGGCGCTTAAATTGTTGCCCGCCTTCTGAAATAAACAAAGGACTATGTTCACCACCCAACAAATGCCAAGTGAACGACCAATTCACAAGCCGTATGGCAAGTTCCAGCGAACTGGTCCAGTTCACCCCGAACGGATAGGGACATTGATCAAACCATGATTCGAGCAGACTTTGCACACCCTCTGCGTAACGCGCATCACCGCTTAGGTGATAAGCTTGCGCGAGCGTAGTCAGATGAAGATGGCGATTGGATTCCCAGAGATATTTGATATCACCAACCAATCGCTCATCGCGATAATCCAGTGTTTTACCATAAACAAGCGGCGCTTCGATACCTGTCTTGGGATCACGATTCCATTGGGTTGGGAAACCCAGCTGCACATTATGCAAGGCAAAAACATCGTAATAACCGGCAAGCACCCGGTCCGCCGCAGCACAATATAACCCGGAATCCATACTGCGCGGAAGCGTATCCAGCCAAACATTACCAACACGGGAACAATCCGGTGAGGGAGGCCTCCGGTCCAGGCGAACAGTGAACAGCTCCGTTTTAGTCTGGATAGCTTGGCGGACGCGATAACCGATTTCCGGCAATCCCATTGTGCGCAAGCGATTAAATTTCCAAGCAAGGTTACTCATGGTTGATGAAATTACCTATATTACTTTCTCAGCTGATGCTCATGGATGAAAATGAATCTGAAAATTGATTTCAGAAACATCGATAGAATTTATTCTTACAATGTCATCTAAAACTTGTCAGCAGCATTATTTCAGATACTGACGGTGCCAGATCTCGAGATTAAGCATACTCCACAACAGTTTTTCGTGATTTTGACGACCCGCCACATGGTCGGTCAGAACTTTATCGAGCATCGCAGGTTGGTAATATTCCCGGGTCAATGATGTAGAACTCTTCAAGTGTTCATAGAGATACTCTCGCATCGGGCCTTGGAACCACTCATTGACCGGTACGCGAAAACCTACTTTCGGACGCTGTAAAATGGCTGGCGGGAGTAATCGTTTCATTGCTTCACGGAGTATCCACTTCGTGGTATGTCCACGCACCCGGTACTTGTCCGGCAGACTGGATACAAACGCAGCCAATTCATGATCCATAAAAGGCATGCGCGCTTCCAGGGAAGCGGCCATCGTCATCCGATCCCCGCGTTCGAGCAAGTTATCCGGCAACCAACTCGTCTGATCAAAGTAAAGAATGCGACGCAAAGGACTATTCTCAGGAGAAGTATCAAATTGTACTTCACCGGTACGATTCACTGGCTGAGACAGCGCAACCAAGTCTTTACGCTCCGCGTCTGACAAAGCACCAAACCAGCGTGGCATGCGTTCTTCAAATCGATCCAATCCGAAATTAACGATGGCCGTCTTAGCTCGCCGGAAACGATACGGCAGCGATTGCACCAAAGGTTCGAGTAAGCCATGACGCACAGCACCCGGTATGGTTTGATACCATCCGGCGTAGCGTTCAAAGACATGCTTCGGATATCCTCCCAGAAATTCGTCCGAGCCTTCGCCAGTGAGCACCATTTTGACCGTTTTACGCGCCTCTTTTGCCAGAAGATAGATCGGAATATCCGATGGTTCGGCCACAGGAGCATCACGGAAACGCACCAAATCTGGCAAGTATTGCATCAAGTGCTCTTGCGAAACCACCAATTCATGATGATCTGTTTTGAATTGTTCTGCGATGGTCTTAGCATAACCCAGCTCGCTGTAGCGAGCCTCGGAAAATCCTACGGAGAAAGTTTTGATTGGTTGCGCGGAATGACGGGACATGAGACCAACAACTGCTGAGGAATCAATACCGCCAGATAGAAACGCCCCGAACGGAACATCCGCAATCATGCGAATATTAACGGCTTGATCAAGCATATCGAGAAAAGCGCCCACCGGATCAGCCGGCAAAGGAGAGTCAACAAACACTTCCCGATCCGGAGGCCGGTAATAACATTTTTCAGTCAATATTCCTTTTTCCCAAATCGCATAACACCCCGGCATCAGCTTGCGAATACCGCGAAACAATGTGGCGGGAGCGGGAACATAGCGGTAGGCGAAATAATCCCATACCGCCCCCGTATCAACTTTGGCATGAACTCCGGGAAAAGCCAGAATGGATTTGATCTCGGAAGCAAATAACAAAACGCCGTGGGTCTCACACAGAAACATCGGTTTCTTGCCAAAGCGGTCACGGGCCAGAAACAGGCGTTCTTTGTGACTATCCCAGATGGCAAAGGCAAACATGCCACGAAAATATTCAACACAACGTTCTCCCCATTGTTCATAGGCATGGACAATGGTTTCTGTGTCGGAATTGGTTACGAAATGATGACCCAGTGCAATTAATTGATCACGCAATGAATGGAAATTGTAAATCTCACCATTGAATATTACTTGAACCGTGCCATCTTCATTGCCCATGGGTTGATGGCCCGTAGAAAGATCAATAATGGAGAGACGTCGGTGAGCCAAGCCGATCTGATAGCTGCCATCACGTGTAGTAGCTTCAAGAAATCCATCGTCATCCGGTCCACGATGAGCAATCGCTGCCGACATGCCACGCAGCACTGTGCTTGAATTAACATTTGCTAGTGATCCGATAAAACCAGTGATACCGCACATTAGAACGCCTTTGCGTATTAAAGGAGAAGTTATCTTCAGTTTAATAAATTATGATAAACATTGCGAAAATCTCCGGCTAGCCTAGCAACCGTATAATAATTTTCTATGCGTTGCCTGCCTGCTTCGCCCATGCTACAAATTAATGCCCTATCACTATCGAGCCGTTCGATGGCCACAGCCAGTGCTTCTGGATTTCGGGAGGGAACAAAAACACCGTGCACACCGTCTTCCATAACATCGGGAATGGCTCCAACTGGACTTATTACAGGTGGAGTACGAGCAGCCATACTCTCCAATAAAGTATAAGGTAAACCTTCTTGATGATATGTGGGAAAAACAAACAAATCTGCTCCTTCCCATATCTGCTTCTTTTCCTCACCAAAAACTGCACCTACAAAACTGACATAATCACTGAGTCCCAAATCTTTTACACATAAACGCAATTTGTCCTCTTCGGGACCACTGCCTGCTACAACTAATTCAATATTTTTATTGTGACTACGAACGATTCTTAGTGCTTCAATAATTTCAAAAATACCTTTACTTTCAGCCAGACGGCCAACATAAACCAGTCGCAATAACTGACTTGGAGCAGTTGGAGTTTTCTTCCATTGCGCATCGATACCTATCTCAATAGCATTAGGAATCACCTCTATATGCAAGTTTGGCTCAAAATTACGATACGCACGCAATTCTTCCTGTGCCAGCAGCACTACAACATCTGTAGAACTTAAAACCAATTTAAGAAAATTAGTTAGTAATCTGTTTTCAAAAAAAACTTGTGGCAATTCGCCCCCATGCACCTGATACACGATTTTTTTACCCATGATTCGTGCGACAAATAAATAAGCAATATCACGCCAAAAGCTTTTGGGCGCCAGCGAAGTATTCAAATGAACAATATGCGGTTTTTCCCGAATTAGTCGCCAGAAAAACTGAATTGGGCTGAATAAAAAACGTTTTGACTTAAATATTGCTGACTCCTTTTGCCCTTCACTTCCGACCTGAAAATGCAGTAGATTAAATTCATTAGTCAGCGAAGAATTTAAGAGTTGAGTTAAATGGGTACTCACGCCACTTACAGCAGTTAATGAAGGTCCAAGTAATAAAATAGTATTCACTGTTGAATCCGTGTGAGTAAAAAATATTGAGTTCGTTAGATACCGCCACTCTGATGTATTTCAGAGTAATTAATTGTTCCAATAGGTAGTAAAAATTAACCGAATATCTCCATACCGGCTAACCGGGCACGCTGCTGCCATTCGGGAATACGTTGCTCCAATAACTTCCTAATTTCTTGTTCATCTGCACGCAATTTTTCCAGCGATTCCCAAAGTGCCGTTTTAGAAAGTTTGGAAGTCTCCAATACATATCTCAAGTCGCCAAAAAGATCGGTATTTAAACCGATAGCTTTGATACTGTAAGCAATAGAAATAGTAGGCACGTGAGTCGACCAGGCAGCGATGGTCGCATGTGTTCGTGCGCCAATAAAAAACCGGCACTGCGAAATTAGATATTTTGTCTGCACAGCATTCATATTACGTGGCGCTAAACTGATACGGGCAGTAATTATTTCTGGTGGCAAATTAATGCGTTTGATCAGTCGCTTCATATAGAGATAGTCACTATTCCATTCACTACCGTTAATACCATCAACATGAGGTATCAGCACTATCGACAAATCAGTATTCTTTATCACATCCTGTAGAAAATCTATTACTGCCAATTCCATTTCGGACACATGAGCGTCGTCAGTGCGAAATCTTTTGATGAGCGGGCTAATATTAAACCCAAGCAATCCGTCACAAAGTTCGGCAGGTAATATAGCTGAGATATCCCAAGGCTCAGGTACCATGACAAAAGCAGGATCGGCAACCAATTTTACGTTACGCAAACCTAATCCATCCAGATAATTCCGGGTTGATGTTTCACGCACTGAGATACCAGAGTATTTAGCAAGGTGTCGAATTACATGCTTTTCAACATCAGGTTGCGACTCGAATGGCCCGACTGATGCAGCCCACAAAAATAAGGCGTTTCCTTCAGCCATAAAACTCTCAGCTTGCCCTATAAATTTAATGAGAGAGGGTACTCCGTAATCAAGAGACAAAACATCTCCACCCGTCATAATGCCGACAACAGGACCTCGCAAACTTTGGCGAATGCTGTTAGGTATTCCTGGAGAAGGAATCCACACATGCCTAATTTGAGGCATAAATTTGTCGATCTTTCCCCAAACTCTGACATAAAACGGCAAATGATAAGCTGGAATAAAACTTACCCCCATTTCGTTAGCATTTTTCCATTGTTTCAAGTCATTTTCTATGTCAAAGCTTGGCGCAAGAAATTCGGCATCAGGGCACTGCTCCCGAATGATCCTGGAAATGCCGCGCAGCAGTGCCTCGCAACCTCGATTGGTAAGGGTTTCCTGGCCTAAAAAATAGTATTTATTTGTCATTCCAATCCCATAAAAACTTATAAAGTACCATCAAATTGAGTTTAATTTTAAACTTGACCGTTACTCTTCAATGTTTCAAGTTCGTCTGTCAGAAGAAGAATAAGTCGAAGCAATCTTATTCAAAACTTGTATCGCGGGAAATCTCACCGATCTTGGAACACTAACACCATCGCTGGGATAACCAATCGCTAATAACATGATAATTTTTTCTGACCTGGGTATTTTGAAAATCTGATGTACTGTTTTATCAGTTGAGGGTGGCACACACCAGTTTAAGCAACAAGTTGCAATTTCCTGAGCTCTCAGGCTAAGAATCAGACTCATTGCAAACATACCACCGTCTACAAATGGTTCATTTCTTTCACTAGAATCAAAGAAACATTGGCTATCCGCTGTAATAATTGCAATGTGCGGTGCGAGATGACCAAAACCACGATTACCATTCTGATGAGATAATAAAGTTTTCCTATCATCAGGATCACTAACTAAATAGACTTTCCATGGCTGTCGATTACAAGCTGATGGACTTAGTTGCGCCAATTCCACAGCTCTCTTAATCAATTCTAGGTCTACAGGCTGAGTTCTGAAATCTCGAACACTTCTTCTAGCGTGCATTAAATTCTCAAAGCTTTCAATAGGATTTTTACCAGCCACATCCAGCTGAGGTAATTCATATGGTGTTTTTAGATCAATATCCCTCACACTTATACCGTCAAGAAACTTAGTCACTTTAGGAAGAATTATCTTATTCATATCAAGCCCTGTAGAGCTCAGAAGACCATGATAGCTAATCAGTGATTCAACAGCCCCAAGATAAATAGGATCATCTATTTCAAAGTTGCTCTCTCGCCACTGCTTAAGTAAATCCATAACTGCTAATACCGGATCAATCCCAAACAATCTCTTGGGTTCAGGCATAACCAAACCTTTTTCTATTTTATGGTATTGAAACAATAACTCGGCACTTAATCTGCGCCGATTTCTATGCTGCGAACCCCAGAACATAAATTGATATGCCAGATTCGCATCATACAAAAAGTATCTGATTAATAATAAACGCTTCAGCTCTTGCTTCACGCGCCAATAACTTGCCCAGATTATCGGATAAGTTCTCATCCATTTCTTTAGTTTATCTTTCATTCAAAGACCTAGATTCAAAGCATGTTCAGTGCACTTCGATTGACTAATTAATAGATTCCCATGACCCTTTTGCACAGGAACATTAACATCAAACAATTTTAGTAAGTTACGCTCCGATTGAGCGCACAAGACATAGATGATCTCCGCCACCAACAATCCGACGGGTATAACGAAAAATTGAAGGAGAAAGTGTCAACGGTACCTTAATTATTCGGCGCAACATCCTAGCCACATTTATTTCCCTTTTAGCAGATCTAGGCGGAATATCCTCTGGAATCAAAATGGATTCAGCCCCTCCCCTGGGAACAATACTTGGTACAAGACGCCACTCGATAATTTCAAATCCGCTACGCTTTAGCAATTGCATATAAGGACCCGGATCAAAGAAATTTACATGCCCATCCTCGTGAAGCGCACCTTGCAATTGCGGCACTCGAGAACCACGCCACTCCCCAGTTGTTTCCATTGGGGTTTTTAACAACGCAAAATTGGTGCGAGCAGAAACCGCGCTCAAGAATGACTCCGGATCGGGAATATGTTCAATAACATCAAACAATGAAACCAGATCGAATCGATTCGGATCACCACTCCACTTTGTAAAATCTTCATTAACGAAGTCAATATTCGGAAACAATATTTTTCCACACTTACTGAAATCAGGAGATGTTTCAAAAACCTTAGTATCTGGCCAGCACGCTTGCTCGCGAGCTATTTGATAAGCTAACGTGTAAGAAATCTCAGGGTTGTTTACAGAGAGGTTGATAGAAATAAGCGTTGAGTATTTCATAAGGAGTGGCATTACTCAAACTCTTATGTGGCT
>NZ_QRBZ01000057.1 GCF_009833085.1 Nitrosomonas oligotropha
ATCCCCAGAATCTTCATCATGTCTGCAGTCCTCTTGCGCTGTGCAAGACTTAATGATTGAGCTTTCTGGCCAAAAAATCGCGTTCTACCGTCAATTGCCCGATGACGCGATGCAAATCATCCATAGTGCTTGTTTCTGCCTTTCCAGCACTTTGATCTTTGGAAAATACTTCTGCTGCTTGTTCAATTAATTGTTGCTTCCAGTTGTTGATTTGCGTTTCTTACTCATCTCATCGCTCCTTCTAGCACAATGTCAGAGCTTAACTGCTTTTACAGTTTTTGGGGGCCACTTCAGATATCATTAACCACATTGCTCAGAAAAGAATCCTTGGCGTATCATTAAACCCCGCACAGACTGGAATTGGCAACACTTTCCGCTTGGATGTCTTTCACAATCAATGAAAAAGAAACCAAAGCATAACCAATCAATCCAATGCGAAAATCACCGGCTCCGGTAAAAATTTTCTGCTCGCTTTAACCATGAAATTAATCTGTTCGATCATCGCATTATCCCTGCTATTCCCGGCGAACACTTTTGCGCATGAGTTACCTAATCTCGGCGATGTGTCGCAAGTGACTGTGACGCCGTATCAGGAGCGGCAGATCGGGTTGAAAATCATGCGGCAGATTCGCGCCGATCCGAGCTATATGGATGATCCGGAAATTGCCAGTTATCTCAGCAATCTCGGCCACAGGCTGATCGCCAATTCCGACGAAGCCGATGCGGATCAGTCGTTTGAATTCTTTGCGGTGGAAAATCCGTCGATTAATGCGTTTGCGTTACCGGGCGGATTCATGGGGTTCAATAGCGGATTGATCGTCGCGGCGCAAAGTGAATCCGAGCTGGCTGCGGTGATGTCGCATGAAATTGCGCATGTGACGCAGAAACATTTGGCGCGCATGATCGCTTCGCAGAAATACGATCTGGTGAAATCGATAGCGGCGCTGGCCGTGGCGATTCTGGCTTCCCGCGCAAATAACCCGCAAGCAAGCCAGGCTGTGCTGGTGGCTTCGCAGGCCAGCATGATTCAATCAAAACTGGATTTTACCCGCAAGCATGAAAAGGAAGCCGACCGGATCGGTTTAAGTATCTTGTTGGATGCAGGATTCGATCCGCAGGGCATGACGACTTTCTTCGAACGCTTGCAAAAATCCGGACGGTTTCATGAAAACGGCGCGCCCTCGTATCTGCGCACCCACCCGATCACGTACGAACGGATCGCGGATATTCAGAACCGCACACGCGAAATGCCGTACCGTCAAGCCCCCGATAGCATGGATTTCTTGCTAGTACGGGCTAAGCTGCGTGCGTACCAAGGGAAACCGCACGATGCGGTGGTGCAGTTTAAAACCCGTTTGGATGAGAAACGCTACACCAATGAGGCGGTTGAACGCTTCGGTTATATTCATGCGTTGCTGCGCCATAAAAAACATAAGCAAGCAGACAGCGAGCTGACGCATTTATACGAGTTGCTGCATGGCAATTCCCAATCCGCCGCTTTGACCGATCATCCGCTGGGAAAAACCGTGCGTGTCGAGCAAAAGTACATTATTGCCGGCGCCATGATAGAAACACTGTCGGCCAGTGTGAAACTGGCCAATGGCAAAACCGCCGAGGCGTACAACACCTATACCACCGCGCTGAAGGTTTATCCGCAATACCGCGCGCTGATTCACGGCTACGCCGATGCGCTCATCAAAAACAAACAAATCGGCACGGCGCTGGAGTTTATCGGCAAACAACTGCAATTGATACAAACCGACCCGAAGCTCTACAGCCTGCAAGCGCAGTGTTATGCGTTGTCAGGTGATAAAATGCTCGAGCACCGCGCATTGGCGGAAGCATATTTTCTCAAAGGCCACTATGTGGCTGCGGCGGACCAATTACAAACTGCGTTGCAGAACGACAATGGCAATTTTTACCAGCTCTCCAGTATCGAGGCGCGCCTTAAACAGGTCAGAACCTTGATAGCCGAAGAAGAAAAAGAAAAATAAATGCAAGGAACAGTTTTTCAGCCTGCAATAACGCTATCATTGAATCCCTTTGATCATTATTAAAAGTATCGTGGCATGCGCACTCTCAGCACCCGGAAAATTCTCTTCGCCATCATCGTGATTACTGTCGCGGCCGCGTATTGGTACAGCGGCGGCAAAAAAGAATCGAAGACCGGCCAATATAAAACCCGGGTTGTTGAACGTGGCGACATTGTGCAAACCATTTCCGCCAATGGCACGCTAACACCGGTCGTTCTAGTCAACGTTGGCACGCAGGTTTCAGGCACGGTGGCCAAATTACACGCGGACTATAACGATCACGTGGAAATAGGCCAAGTGCTAGCCGAGCTCGATCCTGCATTGCTACGCGCGCAATTGCAGCAATCCAAGGCCAATTTGTTCAGCGCGCAAACCGCGGCAAAAATCGCTGACAGCAAATTGAAGCGCCAGCGCTTGTTGAAAGAAAAGGAATTCATTTCACCGGAAGCGCTGGAAATCGCCGAACAAGAAGCGGAAGCCGCACGCGCCCAAGTTGCCATCAGCAAAGCGCAAGTCGACCGCGATCAGGCCAACCTGAATTACAGCGTGATCCGCTCGCCCATTTCCGGCGTGGTGATCGCCCGGGATGTCGATATCGGGCAAACCGTGGCAGCAAATTTCCAGACACCGACGTTGTTTCAAATCGCCAAAGATCTGCGGCAAATGCAGGTGAATATCAGCGTTGCGGAAGCCGACATCGGCCAATTGCATATCGATCAACTCATTAACTTCACCGTCGATGCGTTTCAACAGCGTAAATTTGTCGGTAAAGTCAAACAAATCCGGCTCAATCCCACCATTCAGGAAAACGTCGTCACGTATAACGTGGTCGCCATGGTCGATAACGACGATGGTGCGTTACTGCCCGGCATGACGGCCAACATTAATTTCATTGTCATGCAGAAAAATGATGTATTGCGCGTACCGAATGCGGCATTGCGCTATCAACCCAAGGATCTGGAATCCAACGAAGGCAGTAAAGCAACCCGGCCGGGTAATCGGCCGACGCTGTATCTTCTCGCGCAAGATCAATCAACACCGGTCAATGTCACGACTGGAATTTCCGACGGTAATTTCACCGAAATCATCGACGGTGATATTAAAGCGGGCGATAAAGTGATTATCAGCGAAGTGGTCGATAAGAAAGAATCGGAAAGTAAATTTAAGCTCAGAGTATTCTGATGGCCTCGATGCAAGCCGTTCATAACGCCAATCCGTTGATTCAAATCGAGGATCTTTGCAAGAGCTATAACCTGCAAGGCGCCAATGGTGAAACCATTACCAATCAAGTGCTGTTCAGTATCAACCTGACGATCAACCCAGGTGAGTTTGTCGCCATCATGGGGCACTCCGGTTCCGGTAAATCGACACTGATGAATATCCTGGGCTGTCTCGATACACCGACCAGCGGATCGTATTGGCTGGCGGGAAAAAATGTGGCGGCAATGTCCGGCGATGAGTTGGCGCATATCCGTAATCAAAGCATCGGCTTCGTATTTCAGGGTTTTAATTTGCTCAAACGCATGACGGCGCTGGATAATGTCGCGACACCGCTGCTTTACGCCGGTATCGGCCGCTCCCAAAGCCGTAAGCGTGCATTGGAACTGCTGCGCCGCACCGGTTTGGAAAGCTTTGCCATGCATCAACCGAACCAGCTCTCCGGTGGTCAGCAGCAGCGGGTTGCCATCAGCCGCGCTTTAATCAATGAGCCGCCGCTGATACTGGCCGATGAACCTACCGGTAATCTGGATACCCAAACCAGCCGTGAAATCATGCTTTTGTTTGAGCAACTGAATCGCGATCAAGGCATCACCATTGTCTTGGTTACGCATGAAGACGATATCGCGACTTATGCGAAACGCCTCATTCGCTTGAAAGATGGGCATATCATTGTGGATAAGCGCAATGAGGCGAGCGAAACCGCCCTCAATCAAGCCGCTGACGGTAATTCTCTAATCACACAATGAATCTCTTCACGATTATCGGCGAAGCGCTACGCGCCCTGCGGCAAAACCGCCTGCGCACCGGCCTGACCATGCTCGGTATGATCATCGGTGTTGCCGCCGTGGTTCTGATGTTATCCATTGGCCAGGGTGCTCGCACCAAGATCAATGAAACCATCGCGGCGATGGGCAGTAATTTGTTTCTCGTCGTGCCCGGCGCCACATCATCCGGCGGATTCAGCTTTGGCAGCGGCAGCGTCAGAACCCTGACCATCAACGATGCGTATGCGGTGGCCGAATTACCGTCCATCAGCGCAACTGCGCCGGTTACGACCGGCACCGTACAGCTTAATTATGCGGCGAAGAACTGGAGCACCATCATCACCGGCACCACGCCCAATTATTTCTCGGTGGGCAACTGGAAAATCGAATCCGGCGCGATTTTTACCGAATCCGATCTGCGTTCGGCGGCGCGTGTGGTGGTTCTGGGATCCGTCACCGCTAAGAACTTATTTGGCGACGAAGATCCGGTTGGCAAAACCATCCGCATTACCAATCGGCCCTTCCTGGTCGTGGGTGTGCTGATGGCCAAAGGGCAAAGCCTGACCGGACGCGATCAGGATGACAACGTTTTAATTCCCATTACCACCAGCGAGCGGCAAATCACCGGCAATCAATTTCCCGGCTCGATCCGCTACATGATGGTGCAAGGAAAATCGGCGGGCGATATGGACATCGCCGAAATTGAAATCACGCAATTGCTGCGCCAGCGCCACCGCATCGCCAAAGGCAAGGAAAACGATTTCACTGTCCGCAACCTGACCGCGATTGCCGATGTCGCAACCGATGCCGCCAAAGTGATGTCCATCGTATTGGGCGCTATTGCGTCGGTTTCCTTATTGGTCGGCGGCATCGGCATCATGAATATCATGCTGGTATCGGTCACCGAGCGCACGCGGGAAATCGGCATCCGCATGGCCATCGGCGCGAATCAGCGCGCGATTCTGACACAGTTTCTGCTCGAAGCGATGATGATCTGCATCATGGGCGGTGTGATCGGTTTGGTAGTGGGTATTGGCGGCGCATGGGTGGTCAGCCGGGTTGCCGATATGTTGATCGTGATCACGATCGGCATGGTGGGATTGGCTTTCTTATTTTCTTCGGCAGTCGGAATATTTTTTGGCTTTTATCCGGCCAAGAAAGCCGCCTCACTTAAACCGGTCGATGCCTTGCGCTACGAGTGATCCAATGCGTCAATCCGGAGATATTGTTGCGATTACACCACAGAATCTTTTGCTAACTTGGCTTTCTAATGCAGAGTATTAGTCTATTTATTGTTTACCCGATACTATGGGTAACAATCTGACAGCGGGAGTCACTTATGACAGTCAAAGAAAAAGAGCGCCCTACTTCTGAATTCCTGGCTATTGCCGTCGTTGAAAATAAAAACGAGCTGATATCCGTCGGCGAAATCAAGTCTGCTTTACATGAGCGCGGATTCGGCATTTTGATGGCGATCGCCGCGGTGCCGATCTGTCTTCCGATTCCCGTCCCGCCCGGTTATACCACGGTTTTTTCAATTCCGTTATTCATATTCTCGACGCAAATGATTCTGGGCATGCGAGCTCCTTGGTTGCCGGTCTGGCTGGAAGGGAAACACATCAAACGCGCCACGCTCGAGAGAATCCTGACCAAGGCAAATCCCTGGTTGAAGAAAATCGAGCATCGCATGCAGCCGCGCATTACTTATATCAGTGTGCCCACCTGGGAAAGGATTATCGGTTTCTTTTCGTTTGTTTTTGCTTTGGCGATTGCATTGCCCATACCGCTGATCAATTTCTCGCCGGGCTGGGGAATATTGGTGATGTCTCTGGGATTGCTCAACAAAGATGGTGTAACCATATTGATTGGCATGATCATCGGCATCATCGGCATCGGGATTGCCATGATTATTCTGGTCATGCTGTGGATGGGAATGTCGTTACCGTCGTTTTATTGACACAAACCGCAATCAATCCGATGCGACGGCAAACAGATCATGCGCATCGGAATCGGTTATTTCAACTGCGATAAAATCGCCCGGTTGCACGTCACCGGCCTGATCCACATACACCAGCCCGTCAATTTCCGGCGCATCGGCGCTGCTGCGCGCAATGACTTGGCCATCGATCAATTCATCCACCATCACGGTCATTTCCCGCCCGACTTTTGCGGCCAGACGTTGACGGCTAATTTCTTCCTGTAATTCCATAAAGCGTCTGCGGCGGTCTTCCTTAATTTCTTCCGGCACGGCATCCGGCAACTGATTGGCCGCAGCGCCTTCCACTGCGGAATAAGCGAAACACCCGACGCGATCCAATTGCGCTTCTTGCAGAAAAGCCAATAATTCTTCAAATTCGGCTTCGGTCTCTCCCGGAAAACCGACGATGAACGTGCTGCGTAATGTGATTTCCGGACACACTTGACGCCATTGCTGAATTCTTGCCAAATTGTTCTCGGCATTGGCCGGGCGTTTCATCGCTTTTAAAATGCGCGGACTGGCATGCTGCAGCGGCACGTCCAGATAAGGCAAGATACTGCCTTGCGCCATCAATGGAATGACTTCATCGACATGCGGATATGGATAAACATAGTGCAAACGCACCCAAACACCCAATGTACCCAATGCTTGCGCCAATTCGGTCAGTCGCGTTTTAACCGGCCGGCCCTGCCAGAAACCGCTGCGGTACTTGACGTCAACACCATACGCACTGGTGTCCTGGGAGATGATCAATAACTCTTTAACTCCGGCATTCACCAGATGTTCGGCTTCCTGCATCACTTCATGGATCGGGCGGCTGACCAAATCGCCGCGCATCGAAGGAATGATACAAAACGTGCAACGATGGTTGCAGCCTTCCGATATTTTTACATACGCATAATGCCGTGGCGTCAACCGGATTCCCTGTGGCGGTATCAAGCTGGTATAAGGGTCATGCGGTTGCGGTAAATGAGTATGAATGGCCGACATCACTTCCGGCAACGCGTGCGGCCCGGTGACCGCCAACACTTGCGGATGTGCTTTCTTGACGACATCGCCGCCCTCTTTAGCGCCCAAGCAGCCCGTTACAATAACTTTACCGTTCTCGGCCAACGCTTCGCCGATGGCATCCAGTGATTCTTCCACGGCGCTATCGATAAACCCGCAAGTATTCACAACCACCAGATCGGCATCGTTATACGACGGTGAAATCTCATAACCTTCGGCGCGCAGCTGGGTCAGGATTTGTTCGGAGTCCACCAGCGCTTTCGGACAACCCAATGAAATAAAGTGTAAGAATTTCTAGCGTTGTTTACAGTATTCAGGAGAATACTGTAGATGAACATACACAAACGTACCCGATTGACCTTGTTGGA
>NZ_QRBZ01000058.1 GCF_009833085.1 Nitrosomonas oligotropha
ATAATCTTCCTATAACCCGGATCTTTGTGAGCAATCCGTATAGCGGCGGTCATGTGTCAGTGGATAATCACATTACCGGATTAGAGATATGGGATAGTTTCCCGTGCGGTGACGGAGTATCTTGCCATAATTTTGATACTGCTGCTCCTACAGTACCGGCTTCATTAGTATCAAAACTGTCCAATTACGGAACTGCTGCCAGAGTTGCATTATCTTGGAGTAAATCCTCAGACAATGTTGCAGTGGCGGGTTATAAGGTATATAGAAATGGAACAAATATCGCTGTAACCACTGCAAATACGTTTAACGATGTGCTTACTGGTTCTGCAAAAGGAACTCTTTACAGTTACACTGTAAAAGCAATTGATGCTGCGGAGAATTTATCTGCGGAAAGTAATACCGTACTAGTGACTTATTAGCTCTGAGTAACTCCTGAAGGCAGTTAAACAAGATCCCAAAGAGTGCAACCCATTCCACGGGGTCACTTAATTCGCCCTACTCATGATCGAATGCCGGTAATACTCCCGTCAGAGACATTTCCGGTAGAATTTCTCGATGAAATTCTGAGTTTCTTTCTAAAACAGTATGATTCTGAGCTGATGCAAGCATGGCCGGTATCCATGGCAGTCAATAAAGCAAGCAACCAGGGCAAACAGTTGATTGAGCCTATTTCTCTTGGTTGATTATCGGGCTTCATAAAATGCGATGTTAATTTTTTCTCTCACAAATGAGGAGTGAAAAATTAACATTGCCATCATATACTTTGCATTTATCGATTTTTGTCAACCAGAAAACCTTGCAAATTCACCAGTTTGTCAACTTGCACAAAATCGCAAACTGAACTTTATGCTTGAGGATAGAGGGCAGCTGTTGGGTAATTCCGAGCGGTTCAAAAAACCTGCAAAGTAACCCCGGTGTAACCCCAGGAAAAAATAAAGGGGTTAAGCATTTCTGCTAACCCCTTGTTTTTATTTGGTAGGTCGTGGCAGATTCGAACTGCCGACCAACGGATTAAAAGTCCGCTGCTCTACCGGCTGAGCTAACGACCCGAAGCGCGGCATTATACCTGAATCAATTGCCGATATAAATGGCTTTCTCAGATTGTGCGCTCATTTTTATAACAAGAAGTGAATATAATGTTTTGTTGACTGACAATATTGCGAGTATCGGATAAAATATTGACATAGGTTGAGGTTGGCAAAGTTAGGTAAAAAATTTACAGTAAATCGCATTAAAAACTCGACGTTGTAAATAATATTCCCTGAGCTATAAATCAAAATCCACATCCCATTTGGGATTTATTCTGTCTAAGATTAATGGACGTTTTTGGCGTGCTAATCACCATTCTGCGGCGGTAAATGGCTACAGGAAAAAAGTAGTCATTTCATATTAAATGCATCCAAGGCAATTTAATATAACGCTATACCGGCTGTGTTTACCAATAAAGGAAACAATTAATAATGCTGACACATTTACAGCGCCTTGAAGCTGAGAGTATCCAGATCATGCGGGAGGTGGTTGCGGAATGCGAACACCCGGTGATGCTCTATTCCATTGGAAAAGATAGTGCAGTGATGCTGCATCTTGCGGTGAAAGCATTTTATCCTTCAAAACCGCCGTTTCCGTTGCTGCATGTCGATACCACCTGGAAATTCAGGGAGATGATTGAATTTCGCGATGTCATGGCGAAAAAACTTGGGCTCGAGTTGATCGTTCATATCAATCCGCAAGGTGTGGAAAAGAATATCAATCCGTTCACGCACGGTTCGGCGATTCATACGGATATCTGGAAAACTGAAGGATTGAAGCAGGCGCTGGATAAATATGGTTTTGATGTGGCATTTGGCGGTGCGCGCCGAGATGAGGAAAAATCCCGCGCCAAGGAACGTATTTTTTCCATCCGCTCCGCGCAACACCGCTGGGATCCCAAACTGCAACGCCCCGAACTCTGGCGGCTTTACAATGCGCGCAAGCATAAGGGCGAGAGTATCCGGGTGTTTCCGCTTTCCAATTGGACTGAGCTCGATATCTGGCAGTATATCTATCTGAATAATATCCCTATTGTGCCATTATATTTTGCCAAGGAACGGCCTGTCGTCGAACGCGATGGTACCTTGATCATGGTGGATGACGAGCGTCTGCCGATGCGCGAAGGCGAGCAACCGATGATGAAAAGCGTGCGATTCCGTACGTTGGGTTGTTATCCGCTCACCGGTGCGATTGAAAGTGAAGCCAATACGTTGACGGCCATCATTCAGGAAATGCTGCTTACCAGAACATCCGAGCGGCAGGGGCGGTTGATTGATCATGATTCCGCCGGTTCGATGGAGAAAAAAAAGCAGGAGGGCTATTTCTAATGGCGCACGTATCTGATTTGATAGCCGAGGACATCGAGCTGTATTTGAAAACGCACGAGAACAAAAGCCTGCTTCGCTTCATCACATGCGGCAGTGTGGATGACGGAAAAAGCACTTTGATCGGGCGCTTGCTGTATGAATCCAAGATGTTGTTTGAAGATCAACTGACTCAATTGGAGTTCGACTCAAAGAAGGTCGGCACACAAGCCGGGGATTTGGATTTCGCGCTTTTGGTGGACGGACTGACGGCTGAGCGTGAGCAGGGCATTACCATCGATGTTGCATACCGTTTCTTTTCTACCGACAAACGCAAATTTATCGTAGCGGATACGCCGGGGCATGAACAATATACCCGCAATATGATCACCGGCGCATCGACTGCGGATGTAGCCATTATTCTGATCGACGCGCGCAAGGGCGTGTTGACGCAAACACGGCGGCATAGCTATTTGGTGTCATTGATCGGTATCCGCTATGTGGTGCTGGCGATCAACAAGCTCGATATGGTGGGATATTCCGAAGCGATTTATAACCAGATCGACCAGGATTACCGCACGTTTGCCAAAGAAGTGGGGTTGCAGAATATCGTAACGATTCCAATGTCCGCGTTGAAAGGCGATAACATCACGGAATTGAGCGTAAATACCCCGTGGTATCGTGGCGAAACGTTGATGGGTTATCTGGAAAACGTGCAAATAGAAGATACCGTTGAGAAATCCGGTGTTTTTCGTATGCCGGTGCAGTGGGTGAATCGTCCCAATCTGGATTTTCGCGGTTACTCCGGACTGGTAGTGCGCGGCAGCGTCAAACCGGGCGATGCTATCCGCGTTCTGCCATCCGGAAGAGAAAGCCGTGTGGCGCGTATCGTCACGCAAGAAGGCGATCTGGAGAAGGCTATTTCCGGCCAGTCCATTACATTGACGTTGACGGATGAGATCGATATCAGCCGGGGCGATGTTCTGGCGACCACCGATTCACCGCCCGGAGTAGCCAATCAGTTTGAAGCCACGGTGGTTTGGATGACTGATGAGGCGATGCTGCCCGGCAGGCCCTACTTGATGAAGATTGGTACAAAAACAGTAACAGCCAATGTTTCAACGCTGAAACATAAAGTCAATGTCAATACGCTCGAGCATGTTGCCGCGGCGAAATTGGAGCTCAATGAAATCGGGGTTTGCAATCTGAGCACGGATCAGTTGATCGCATTCGATCCTTACAGCGAAGATCGCGATACCGGTGGTTTCATCCTGATTGACCGGCTAACCAATAATACCGTCGGTGCTGGCATGTTGCATTCGGCCTTGCGCCAGCCGCACGATAGTAGCCAGTGGCAAGATTTCCACGTCAATAAGCAGGCGCATGCCGCACTCAAAGGACAAAAGCCCTTTATCGTCTGGTTTACCGGGTTGTCCGGCAGCGGCAAATCGACCATCGCTATGTTGCTCGAGAGAAAGCTGTATTCGCTCGGCAAGCATACTTATTTGCTGGACGGAGACACTATTCGCCATGGCCTGAACAAAGATCTCGGTTTTACCGATGCCGACCGGATTGAAAATGTCCGGCGTACTGCGGAAGTGGCCAAATTGCTGGTTGATGCCGGGCAGATCGTGCTGGTTTCACTGATTTCACCGTTTTCCGCCGAGCGTGAGATGGCGCGTGAATTGGTAGCGCAGGGTGAATTCTTTGAAGTATTTGTCGACGCGCCGATTCAGGCGGCAGAAGAGCGGGATCCCAAAGGACTGTATAAAAAAGCGCGCAGCGGCGAACTGAAAGATTTCACCGGACTCGATTCACCCTACGAAGCACCGGAAAACTCGGAAGTCCGCATTGATACGACGGCTCAAACACCCGAGCAGGCGGTCGAGCATATTATCAATTACTTGCTGGGCATTGGTGCTCTCGGTTGATGCAACCATAGTCAACCGTATTGGCAAGAACACAGCAAGTGCGTGCCGGGATGGCTAGACTGGCAAGCTTGAGTGCTGTTCGCTACACGGCAGCCGGAAAATAGCACCTGGTATTGACGTTTACGATTCCTGGTGCATTTTTTAGCGCTACATACCGGTCATTTATAGTCGAGGTCACATATCATGATTCTTGTTACGGGCGGTGCCGGGTATATCGGTTCGCATACTTGCGTGGAATTATTGAATGCAGGGTTTGACATTACTGTTTTCGATAATTTTTGTAACAGCAATCCCGAAGCATTGGCCCGGGTGCAGAAAATTACCGGCAGGAAACCCGCATTAATCACCGGTGATTGCCGTGACCGCGCCGCCTTGGTCAGCGCCTTGCAGACAAGCAAAGCCAAAGCAGTGATCCACTTCGCAGGACTCAAAGCCGTCGGGGAATCGGTGGAACAGCCGTTGTCCTATTACGATAATAACGTAGCCGGTACATTACGGTTATTGGAAGCGATGCAGGACTGCGGTGTCAAAACCTTGGTATTCAGTTCCTCCGCTACAGTCTATGGTGACCCGGTGCGGTTACCGTTGACCGAGGATCACCCGCTGACCGCAACGAATCCCTACGGACGCAGTAAGTTGATGATCGAAGAGATTCTGCGCGATGTGCAGCACAGCGACGCTTCATTCCGCATTGCCATCTTGCGGTATTTTAATCCGGTCGGCGCGCACGCGAGCGGGTTAATCGGCGAAGATCCGCAGGGAATTCCCAATAATTTGATGCCTTTCGTGGCGCAAGTCGCGATAGGGCGAAGGGAAGCACTGAACGTGTGGGGGGACGACTATCCCACACCGGACGGTACCGGCGTGCGCGATTACATTCACGTGGTCGACTTGGCGCTAGGGCATCTGAAGGCGCTGGAAGCACTCGAAGCCGCAGGCTCCGCGCAAAGTGATCAATATTCCGGTTGTTTGACCGTAAATCTAGGCACTGGACGAGGTTATAGCGTGCTGGATGTTGTGCGGGCCTACCAGCAAGCGAGCGGGCGGCCTATTCCTTACAAGATTGCCCCACGGCGTCCCGGTGACATTGCTTCTTGCTACGCGGATCCAAAACGTGCGCTTGAGCTATTGGGCTGGCAAGCAAAGCTTGGATTGGAAGATATGTGCGCGAGCAGCTGGCACTGGCAAAGTATCAACCCCAAGGGCTATCAAAGCTGACTGAAATTTTTGTTTTGGTTTACCGGAATCGCGTTAATGCGATAGTGGCGACTTAATATTAAGGAGAACTATAAATGAAAGCGATCAGAAAAGCGGTCTTTCCCGTGGCCGGATTAGGCACGCGTTTTTTGCCAGCAACCAAGGCGAATCCCAAGGAAATGCTGCCTATCGTTGATAAGCCGTTGATCCAATTCGCTGCTGAAGAGGCGGTTGCCGCGGGTATCGATGTTTTGATTTTTATCATCGGGCGTAATAAAAGCTCAATTCCCGATCACTTTGATAAAGCGTTTGAATTGGAAGCAAATCTGGAAGCAGGAAGAAAACAGGACATGCTGAACATTGTCCGCAATATCCTGCCGCCGCATGTCGATTGCGTTTATATCCGTCAAGCCGAGGCGCTTGGGCTGGGGCATGCCGTGTTATGCGCGCAGTCGGTTGTCGGCGACGAACCTTTTGCGGTATTGCTGGCGGATGATTTAATCGATGGCGGTGACCGCAGTTGTCTTAGTCAAATGGTGGATATATACGCGCAGCATCATTGCTCGATTCTGGGAATCGAACAGGTTCCGCCGAATACGGTTAACCGTTACGGCATCATCAGCAGTGCGCCGATTGCCAGTAACTTGTCCAAGGTCAATGCCATTGTTGAGAAGCCGCCGATTGACAAGGCGCCGTCGAATCTCGCGGTGGTTGGACGCTATATTCTGACACCGCGTATTTTCAAACTGCTGGAAAAAACGGAACGGGGAGCGGGTAACGAGATTCAGCTGACCGATGCTATCGCAAAACTGTTGCAAGACGAAACGGTGCTGGGTTATGAGTTTGACGGCAAACGCTTTGATTGCGGCAGCAAATCCGGGTATTTACAGGCAACGGTGGAGTTTGCTTTACAGCACCCCGAACTTAAACAGGAATTCGAAGCCTACTTAAGCGATTTGGTGAGAAAATTTCCCCAAACCAATTAATGCGCTGACCGCATCGCCGTACGTGCAATTCAGTTGCTGAATGTTATGGACTCAGCAGCGTAATGACAAAAAAAACGGCCGGACACATCCACTAGTGGGTGTGTCCGGGCGGTTTTTTTTTTCTGAACTGATCGATTGTTTCTGAATTT
>NZ_QRBZ01000059.1 GCF_009833085.1 Nitrosomonas oligotropha
ATTTCAAACTGAGACACTACCAAGTTGTGCGGCGATTTGACTTTGTTTGGTGGTTCGCTCACTTGGGGGAAATTGTGTCAGGCAGTTTTGAATATAAGAAAATAAATTGGTCTCCAAAGACAATGCCTTTTCAACCAAAACATTAAGGTTCTTGAATTTAATATACTCATGTAAATCTTCAGCAGATAACCCCGAGATCAATCGGTCTGCGGAGATGACACAAGCGCGCATCAGATTGTGTAGAGCGTTGGCGGTGATTTGCTGCCGATAATCGTCGATACGATTTTCCAGTTCATACGTCTTGTAATTGGGTAACGGTGTTGTTTTGATGTTATCCAATGTGTCCAAATCCACCGTTTCGCTGTAAATTCTGTTAATCAACGATGTTTCGGTGTTCCGATATTTTTGATCAATTTCACCAATTTGTTGCAGCAGCTTCTGCGCTTTCTCAATAATTTCCGAAAACGGTAGAGACCCTAAATTGCCGTTAAATTTTTTGTGAATCCCGCCAAACGTTGAAAACTCAGGGTCTTTTTCCTTGCGGTATGGTTTGGCATGGTGCCAATAAATAGTATGCTTGATTGCATTCTTGTGACCAGTGCTAATCGCTTTGAACGAAATAGGATCGAGCAATTGATAAAGCAGCACAGAAATTTCGTTATGGCGTGGATGCTTATCGAAGCTGAATTTGGTGTCGTCTATGTGTTGGCCGTCTTCCGCCTGAAGATTCTTTTTCTTCGGGTTTTTCGCCCAATCCTGAAAAGCCGGATCGATTTTGCCTAAATCATGTAAGCACCCAGCAACAAAGGCTGTTTCCATTTCGTTCGTTTTGTGCAGCGTCAAATGTGCTAGTAATTGCTCAGCAACATAGCCCACGGCAAACAAATGTTCGGCCAACGCCTGTAGGTGAGTGTTGGCGTAGAGAAAATTAGGATTAGCTGCTTGCTTGGGTATATCCATTATGAGTTCCTTGGTGGTGGAATTAACTGGCACAATGCCTTGTGGATTGAATTGGTCTCGATTTCCCACAATCCATACCAACTCACTTCGACTCCGCGATCTGATCCAGTGGCAGGCTACGGCAGTATTCTTGGTTACGGTTTTGCGTAGCAAGGTTTTGACGGCGATCAATCCTTCTTCCGTGATCACGGTTTGCCAGGTGTTGTCGCCGATACGATTGGCGAAAGCATCCAATACCCGGCGGGTGCGATTGAGCGCTTTTTTCTCGCATTGGCTGATGAAGGTGACCATCATGGCCGTGATTCCAGGAGCGCCTGTTGCTTGACTTGCTCGAACATGAAATCCATGGCCTTGTGTTCAGTAAATTTTTGCAGGATTTGCTGGCGGAATTCCTGTTCACTCATTTTTTCCTTGGCACAAACGAAAGCCCAAGGCAGGACGATGGCGTCTTTGACAAGGTCGGCGATGTCAAACACCAATGCGCCACGGCGGGTTTTGCCGTGCATCACTGCAAAACCATGTGGAATACCCAGCACCCAAAGTGTAGTCGCAGCTAATCCGTAGGCTAAGTAATTGCCATGATTCAGGAAAGCGTTTGCGCTGTCGGTACTGTCGTAATTACGCACGAAATCTTTTTGCTGGGTCCGGCTGACGGCGATTTTGTAGAGGTTTTTGGTAAGTTGCGCTTCAATCAACAATAATTCGGTGACATTGTTTGCTTGCTCGACTTTGTTTGAGAAACCCGAAAACGCTTGCGTGACATCTTGATCGTCAATAAAGAAACCTTCATTTTTTAAATCTTTATCCTTGCGCCATGTGCTTTGCAGGTAATTGATGCGCATAAGCTGGAAATGTTTGGCAACTTGCAATCGTTTTGCTTCATCAAACCAGAATGACAACCATCCTTGCACATATTCGGTGGGCCTGTATTCGCTTTGCGGCGTGAGCCATTCAATTTCACTGGCGGCCAAGAGTGGCGTGCCACCGCCGCCGCTGAAACCGATCAAAACACCGGCCGATGCCAGCATACGCACTGCCGCTTGCGTGATCGAGGTGCCGGTGCCTAATAAAATGACCGTGGTATTGGCAATCGGGATATTCCAATACAATTGCTCGTCCTTGGCTTCTGTTAAATAAAGAACACGGCCATCTTTCTGCATGATGCGGCATTTCTCAAGGTAATAAATATTGGCGCGTTTGGAATGCAGAATTGCTTTTAGGTCAGTCAATTGCTCCATCTTGTTGCAGTCCTTTTATCTTGATTTCAGGAGTTCATGATAAATGTATGATTCATACTCGCCACCGCACCTCCACCTCAATCCGTTCCCACGGATTATTACTTTTTTTCAACCCTACGATCAAAGCCGATAATTTTTCTCCGCGATCCAGCAGTTGCGAGATGGCGGCGTTGTCTCTGGCGGGGATGTAGCCGAGTTTTTCGCCTTGCCAGTCGATGCGCACCGCGCGTTGGTCGAAGCGGTTGCCGGGTTCCCGTATCAGCGTGACTGCCTGTCCGGTGGCAAGTTGCGGCTAGAGGGTTTCGCCTTGGTGATACTGGAATCCCGCTATCGGGGAGATTTGCAGGGTTTTCCATGGTTTGGTGGCCGGTTTCGCTTGCGTCAATGTCGGTAACGCAAGCCCGCCGAGCAGTGCGGTAAGTGATTGCAGGAATACGCGCCGGGACATGGTGTTTCTCCATCGAAAAATGACACCTTTGCATTATCCCAAGCCGCAGGCTCAAAACCTGAGCCTGTTGAAATCATCCCAAGTTTTCAGAAAAGTTTCCGGTTCAATCCACTAATGGCGTGGCTGATTTGATGCCATGAAAAATCTCCGGCTTACCGCGTTTCTTACGCCCGCAAGCGACACGATTTGTATTTTTTTCCGCTACCGCAAGGGCACGGATCGTTTCGTCCTGGTTTCATTCTTTTTTCCTTTCGGGTAAATAATTCTCCTGCGCCTTTTGCAAGTTTTGCAGGATGGTTTGGCGTAATGCTTCCGGGGCGATAACTTCAACCGCCGCGCCGTGCTTGAGGATGTCCATCGCCAATTCGGTTTCGTTGGCGTACGGGATGCGTAACTCGTAACTGCTGTCGAGCAGAAACTGGCCTCGCTGGTGCGGATGCCATTGTTCATCCGCAACCCAGCGGGCGCGTTCGGCGGTGAAACGCAACACGGCGGTATGTTTTGCCTGACCGGCGAAAATACCGTAGCTGGAAGCGAAATGGCCATTGAGTTCGTTGTCGGTAATGTTCCGGGCCGCGTGATCGAGCATCTGGCACGCGGCGATGCGTTCCACGGCAAAACTGCGCAGTGCCTCTCGCTTGTGGCACCAGGCGTCGAGATACCAGTTGTCGCGGTAATGCGTAAGCCGTTGCGGGGAAACGATGCGTTCGGTTTGCTGATCGCGTCCGCGGCTGTGGTAGGCGATATCGAGCTGCTTGCGTTGCAATACCGCGCTGGCGGCAGACTGAAAATGCCGTAAGGCCGGTTGCCTGCTCAACATGGTCAAAATGCGGATGCGCTTGACCGCGTCCGGATCGTTCAGTTGCTGGGTTGCCAGTATCTTTTTCAAGCGCTCCTGCATCGGCTTGAGTTGCATGGCGAGCAAGCCCGGCTGAATTTGTTCCAGCAGTTGCTGCATGGTGAGCAGCGCGTGCAATTCCTGCGCGTCAAACCAAACACCGGGCAATTCAAACAGACCGGCATCGCGCGATTCGTAGTAATAGCCGTTGCGTTCCCGGTCGTAGACGATCGGGGCATTGAAATACAACCGCAACGATTCGATGGTGCGGTTGACTGTCGCCCGGGAGCACTCCAGCAGTTGTTCGAGCGATTGATGCGACACCGGCAAAGTGCGGGACGCCAATATGCGGTGCAATTGATAGATTCGCTGGAGATTGCCCATAAATTCATTCCAATGGATACGAAAGCTACAAATTCGTTGATACGGAATTTCGCTTTAGCGTATCATAAGGCCCTCGGAAACATCAGGTGCCGGTCAAGATTCAAACCCCTGTTTCGTACCGCTTATCCGTTTGTTTTTATCCTGTTGCCATTCAGTAAAACTATGAAAGAAACGCAGGCGATATCCTTGCTACTGATTTTTGTATTGAGCATGCTATCGCATCCCGCTTTTAGCCAGCAAACCCGGAAATTTCCTCCCAATAGTCAATTAGGCAATCTGACGGCGGTGGCTTTTCCGCACTTCACCATCAACGGGCAGCAAATGACGATGGGCGCGGGCGGGCAGATCCGCGGGATCGATAATATGATTATTCTGCCGTCCACGGCGAACTATATCGGTTTGATCCGCTTTCAATTGGATACAATGGGCAATCTGCACCGGGTCTGGATTCTGACGCCCGATGAAGTCAAGGAAGCGGAAAGCGAAGGGCAGCAGATACCGAAACCGAAAAAACGTTTTTTCTTTTTTTAACACAGCGCTAAATAATTCGTGAGTAACAAGCTTTATATCAAAACCTTCGGCTGCCAGATGAACGAGTACGACTCGGAGAAAATGGCCGATGTCCTGCACGCCGCTTATGGCATGGAATCCACCGACGATCCGGCGCAGGCCGATATCATTTTGTTCAATACCTGCTCGGTGCGCGAGAAAGCGCAGGAAAAGGTGTTTCATGACCTGGGACGGGTGCGGCATCTGAAGGAAAACAATCCCAATTTGCTGATCGGTGTCGGCGGTTGCGTCGCCAGCCAGGAAGGCAAGGCGATTGTCAGCCGTGCACCGTTCGTCGACGTGGTATTCGGGCCGCAAACCTTGCATCGCCTGCCGCAACTGATCGAAACGCGCAAAGCGACCGGTCGCTCGCAAGTGGATATTTCATTTCCCGAGATCGAAAAATTCGACCACCTGCCGCCCGCCCGCACCGAAGGGGTCACGGCGTTTGTTTCGATCATGGAAGGGTGCAGCAAATATTGCAGTTTCTGCGTGGTGCCGTATACGCGCGGCGAAGAAGTGTCGCGCCCGTTGAACGATGTGCTGACCGAAATCGCCATTCTCGCGGATCAAGGCATCAAGGAAATCACTTTGCTGGGGCAGAATGTCAACGCCTACCTCGGTAGCATGGACGACGGCGAGATCGCCGATTTTGCTTTGCTGCTGGAATATCTGCATGAAATTCCCGGCATCGAGCGCATCCGTTACACCACGTCGCACCCAAAGGAATTCACCACGCGTTTGATTCAGGCTTACAGCCAGCTGCCCAAATTGGTCAACCACCTGCACTTACCGGTGCAATCCGGTTCCGACCGGGTTCTGGCGGCGATGAAACGCGGCTACAGCGTGCTGGAATACAAATCGATCATCCGCAAACTGCGCACGATCCGCCCGGATATTTCGTTGTCCTCCGACTTCATCATCGGTTTCCCGGGAGAAACCGAAGCGGATTTCAACGCGACGATGCAACTGATCGAGGACATGAATTTCGACGAATCGTACAGCTTCGTCTACAGCCCGCGCCCCGGCACACCCGCCGCCGATCTGCCCGACGATACGCCGCCGGAAGTGAAACTGGAGCGGCTGCAACGCTTGCAAGCGCAAATTAACCAGCAAGCCCGCAAAATCAGCCTGGGAATGGTCGGATCGATACAGCGGGTGTTATTGGAAGGTATTTCCAAAAAAAATGCCAACGAGTTTTTCGGACGCACCGATAACAACCGCGTCGTCAATCTGGCCAGCGATCCCGCGCTGGTGGGCAGTTTTGTCAACGTGCGCATCACCGAGGCACGGTCGCATACGCTGCGCGGCGAAATTGTGCATGGATAAAAACACATCCACGGCAAGGTTCTGCACTTGCAAAGTATCGCGCCCGCTGAGAGAATCGCATTATCGTAACTGTAACAGCCGACTTTGAAACCGACACCCCTGGAAATTTCTTTCACACCCGCCGACAACCAGCGCCTCGCCAATTTGTGCGGCGCACTGGATGAGAATCTCAAGCAAGTTGAAACGGCATTGGATGTCACGATATCCCGGCGCGGCGAACATTTCAGCGTATCGGGAAAATCCGGGCAAACCCAGCTGGCGGCGCAGGCGCTACGCAATTTTTATGATCAGTCGCAACACCATATCAGTCTGGAGCAGATCCAGCTCGGCTTGATCGAAGTGCTGAATCCGCACGATGCGCCAGATCAAACCGGCGGCCCCGACGACAGTACCAGCGCCAAACAACCGGCCGCGCTCACCTTGTTAACCCGCCGCAGCAATTTGCATGGCCGCACACCGCGTCAGTCGCAATACCTGCAACAAATCCAGGAACACGATATTACGTTCGCCATCGGCCCGGCCGGTACCGGCAAAACCTATCTGGCGGTAGCCAGCGCGGTCGATGCGCTGGAACGCGGCCTGGTGTCGCGCTTGATTCTGGTGCGTCCGGCCGTGGAAGCGGGAGAGCGACTGGGCTTTCTACCCGGCGATATGACCCAGAAAGTCGACCCTTATTTACGCCCTCTCTATGATGCGTTGTATGATTTAATGGGTTTCGATAAAACCGCCAAACAATTTGAACGCAATACCATTGAAATCGCACCGCTGGCTTTCATGCGCGGACGCACCTTGAACCAATCGTTCATCATTCTGGACGAAGCGCAAAACACCACGCCGGAGCAAATGAAAATGTTTCTGACGCGCATGGGCTTGGGCTCGAAAGCCGTCATTACCGGCGACGTAACGCAGGTCGATCTGCCGAAACATCAAAAAAGCGGACTGGTGGAAGCGCAACAGGTGCTCAAGGACATACGCGGCATCGCTTTTAGCCGTTTTCTATCCGAAGATGTGGTGCGACATCCTTTGGTGCAACGCATTGTCAATGCTTATGAGAAACACGACAAACACAGGCAGGAACCCTGATTCGCCTTGCAGACAAAGAAACCGTTCAAACTGATGGTGCAATATGCAACCGGCAGCTCCGCTGTACCCACCCGGCCGCAATTCCGCCGCTGGGTCAAAGCCGCACTGATGCAACAAGCCGAAATCGTGCTGCGGCTGGTGGACGAAGCCGAAGGGCGAGAGTTAAACCGGCAATTCCGCGGCAAGGATTATGCGACCAACGTGCTGACTTTCGTTTATGACGATATGCAACCGCTAACCGGCGATATCGTGCTGTGCGCGCCGGTCGTCAGCCAAGAAGCGCAGCAACAACATAAAGACCTGCTGGCGCATTACGCGCATTTGACCGTGCACGGCGTGCTGCATTTGCAAGGTTACGATCATATCGAAGACGCCGATGCGGCGGAAATGGAGCAACTGGAAACCCGCATACTGGCGGCGCTGGGTTATGCGGATCCTTACCGTGATGCAGCCGGTGCTATTACAGCGCAATAATGATGCATCCTCTTTTTTTATTTTTACCCATTCAACTTCTCACATACTATGGATGACCCTTCACCTAAAAGCGGCTGGTTAGAGCGATTAGGCGCCATGCTGATCCGCAAACCGGAAGACCGCGAACAACTGATTACCCTGTTACACTCCGCTTTTGAGCGCAATCTGCTCGACTCGGACGCATTGAGCATGATCGAAGGCGTCATGCAAGTTTCCGAAATGCAGGCACGCGATATCATGGTGCCGCGTTCGCAAATGGATGTCGTCGACATCAGCAAGAAACCCGAGCAATTCATTCCGTTTGTCATCGAAGCCGCACATTCGCGCTTTCCCGTCATTGAAGGTTCCGAGGATGAAATCATCGGCATTCTGCTGGCGAAAGACCTGCTGCGCTATTACGCCGATCCGGATGAATTCAACATTCGCGACATGCTGCGCCCGGCGGTTTTCATCCCCGAATCCAAACGACTGAATGTGCTGCTCAAGGATTTCCGCAGCAACCGCAATCACATGGCGATTGTCGTCAATGAATACGGCGGCGTGGCCGGATTGGTGACGATCGAGGATGTGCTCGAGCAAATCGTCGGGGAAATCGAGGACGAATACGATTTCGACGAAGAAGAGGACAATATCGTCATGGAAGCCGACGGACGCTACCGCGTCAAGGCGATTACCGAGATCGATAATTTCAATGAAGTGCTCGGTGCGAACTTCAGCAATGAAGACTTCGACACCATTGGCGGTTTGGTGCTCAGCAAGTTCGGCCGCTTACCCGTGCGGAACGAATCGGCCATCATCGGTCCCTTTAAATTCACCGTACAGCGCGCCGATAGCCGCCGCCTGCACATACTGAAGGTGGAAAAGCTTGCCGCAACGGTAGAAACCCCGGCAGAATAAAAAATTCAAATTTCGTGACCATGCTTCATTGCTCGCCTTGTTAGAACTTTGAATTTTTACAGAATGCCACTCGAAATTTTTTCTTACGACCAGGCGCATGCCCAAAATCACTATTCGTCCGTATGATCCGCAAAGTTTCCAAACACTCAGCGGTAGCGGATTACCCCCGGTACTGGCACGCATTTACGCCGCGCGTGGCATTGAGGATTCCGGCCAGCTCGAAACCGAACTGACGCGCCTGATTCCGTTCGGTCAGCTGAAAAACATTACCGCAACGGCCGCCTTGCTGGCCGATGCCATCGCGGCAAAAAAACGCCTGCTGATCATTGCAGATTACGATTCCGACGGCGCGACTGCGTGCGCCACCGGCATGCGCATCTTGCGCAAGTTCGGCGCTAACGTGGATTATCTGGTGCCGAACCGGTTTGAATTCGGTTACGGTCTGACACCGGAAATCGTGCGTCTGGCGCATACTTCCAAACAACCGGATGTCCTGATCACAGTCGATAACGGCATCGCCAGCGTGGACGGCGTGGCTGAAGCCAACCAGCTAGGCATGCAAGTGGTGATTACCGACCATCACTTGCCCGGCGATCAACTGCCCGCGGCACTGGCGATTGTCAATCCCAATCAGCCCGGCTGTCCTTTTCCAAGCAAAAGCATCGCCGGGGTGGGCGTCATTTTTTACCTGATGCTCGCGCTGCGCGCCGAGTTGCGTCAGCGCGGCGCTTTTGCGGCAGGCCAGGAACCCAATCTCGCCTACTTTCTCGACCTGGTGGCGCTGGGAACCGTCGCCGATGTGGTCAAGCTCGACAGCAACAACCGTATTCTGGTACAGCAAGGCTTGCAGCGCATCCGCAAAGGCAAGGCCTGCGCGGGCATTAACGCACTGTTGCAAGTCTCGCGGCGCGATGCCCGGCAAATCTCCACCTATGACCTGGGCTTCATGCTCGGGCCGCGACTGAATGCCGCCGGGCGGCTGGACGATATGTCGCTCGGTATCGAATGCCTGATCACCGACGACGAGGCGTATGCGGCTGACATCGCCAAGCAATTGGACGAATTGAACCGGCAACGACGCGAAATCGAATCGGCCATGCAGGAAAGCGCGCTCGTCAAGCTGGAGGATACGCTCAATGCGCGCCAGCCGGACATCCAGAGCGCTTACAGCATCTGTTTATTCGATACCGATTGGCACCAAGGTGTGATTGGTATTCTCGCGTCGCGCATCAAGGACAAATATCACCGCCCGGTGATCATTTTCGCACCCGGCAACGACGGCGAAATCAAAGGTTCGGGACGGTCGATCAACGGTTTTCATTTACGCGACGCGCTCGATCTGGTATCCAAACAACACCCCGAGCTGATCCGCAAATTCGGCGGCCATGCCGCCGCTGCCGGGTTGACCATTCACGGCGATGCTTTTGAAGCATTCCGCGCGGCGTTCGAGCAGGTTGCGCAAACATTGCTGACACCCGCCGATTTAACCCGCGTGATCGAAACCGACGGTGACCTGGAGCTTTCCGAAATCAAGCTGGAATTGGCGGAAACACTCGAACGCCAGGTGTGGGGGCAAGGTTTCCCGCAGCCGTCGTTCAATGCGCGCTTTTATGTCGAAAGCCAGCGCATCGTCGGGGAAAAACATCTGAAACTGAAATTAAAAAAACTGCACGTTGCGGGCGCCGATGACGCAGCGCAAGCTGCGCGAAAATCCGCTGAAACCTACGACGCCATTCTGTTTTTCCACAGCGATCCGCTGCCCGATGTGATCGATGCGGTTTATCGATTGCAGATCAATGAATATAATGGCAAATCATCCTTACAATTCCTGCTGGAACATTGGTTCCATGCAGATAACCCGGTGACCGGCGATGCACACTGAATTCACGTTGAATGGCGAATTGGCCGCCCTGCCGCATTTCCTGACCAGCTTGGCTATCGGTTTACTGATCGGACTGGAACGCGAACGCAACCCGGGATCGCGTGCCGGACTGAGAACATTCGCTCTGGTCGCAATGTTCGGCACGCTGGCCGCGATGCTGTCGGAAAAAGCCACGCCGTGGCTGTTGCTTGGCGGGCTATTCATCGTCGGCCTGATGATGGTGGCTGCGTATTCCCGCGTCAAGGACGACAACGCCGACCCGGGCACCACCACCATCGCCGCCATTCTGGTCTGCTACGGTCTGGGCGCATCGGTGTGGTACGGCAACGGCACGTTGGCGATCATGCTCGCCATCATCACGACGGTTTTGTTGTACTTCAAGACGGAACTGCACGGCATTACGGAAAAGCTGACCCGGCGCGATTTAATTTCGGTGCTGCAATTCGCCGTGCTGACGTTCATCATTCTGCCGATTTTGCCGGATAAGTATTACGGCCCGTATGAAGCGATCAATCCGCACCAGATCTGGTTGATGGTGGTTCTCATCTCCGGCGTCAGCCTGGCGGGTTATGTCGCGTTGCAACTGATCGGCCAGCGGCATGGCGTGATACTGGGTTTATTCGGCGGGCTGGTATCCAGTACCGCCACGACACTGGTGTACGCGCGCCGTACCGCGGAAAACCAGAACTTCACACAACTCGCCGTGGTCGTCATTCTAATCGCCAATCTGACGGTACTGCTCCGTTTATCGATCATCAGCGCGGTTGCCTCACCCGCCATTTTGCCGCAATTGCTCCCCGTGCTGGGCAGCGGCTTCCTGCTCGGGTCAGGCATCGCGGCGTACTGGTGGTTCCGGCTGAGCCAGCAACAAGAAGTGCCCATACCGGAAATCAAAAACCCCACCGAGTTGGGCGCCGCAACAACTTTCGGATTGATCTACGGCAGCGTGCTGTTCTTTTCCACCTGGCTTTCCGACATCGCCGGCAGCAGCGGGCTGTACGCCGTCGCACTCATTTCCGGCCTGACCGATGTCGACGCCATTACGCTATCGAGCCTGCATCTGTTTGAGCTGGGCAAGCTGGAAGCAAATCAAGCGATTACCGCCATCACACTCGCGATACTCTCCAACATCGGCTTCAAACTCGGCCTGATTTTCTTCATCGGCAGCCGCTTTCTCGCCAGACAATGCGTGTCCGGCATGCTGGCCAGCGCCGCCGGTCTTGGGCTGGCGCTGCTGTTCATTTAGAAACTGAAGTGGCTCCCCAAAAAACTGTACAAGCAGTTAAGCTCTGACATTGTGCTAGAAGGAGCAATGAGATGAGTAA
>NZ_QRBZ01000060.1 GCF_009833085.1 Nitrosomonas oligotropha
GCACACCGGTGTGCGCGTGGAAGTCACACCAATGCTGCGCCGCCACCCTATTTTATGGGGCTTGAAAGTAGCCCGGCAATTATTACGGCGCGGCGTATTACGCTGACGAACATCATCACCATTATTGATTAATATAAACTTTCATTGGAGACACGCATGAATCATGTCATTCGCTTACTCAGCCTGCCGGTATTATTGATGCTGACGGCTTGCACCACAATGTATCTCGAAGGTCTGGAAAAAGTCGGCATTCCGAAACGCGACGTGATGGTCTACCGCGTTGAGAAAGCACGCGACACGCAACAAGAAACCAAAGAGCAATTCAAATCTGCCTTGGAACAATTCACTGCCGCGACGAATTTCCAAGGCGGCGATCTGGAAGCCACTTACAAAAAACTGAACGACGCCTACGAAGCCAGCGCCGGTAAGGCGGAAGAAGTGCGAAGCCGCATCGCCGATATCGAAAGCGTCTCGGAAGCCCTGTTCACCGAATGGAAACAGGAGATCACGCAATACAGTAATGCGTCGCTGCGGCAAAACAGCCAGAAAAAACTCGACGCCACCCAGGTGCACTACCGCCAGCTGATTGCATCGATGAAACAAGCGGAAGCCAAGATCGAACCCATCCTCACCGTGTTTAACGATCAAGTCATGTACCTCAAACACAACCTCAATGCACGCGCGATCGCTTCGCTCAAAGGCGAACTGGGCAACATCAAATCGGATGTTTCGGTTTTGATCGCTTCGATGGAAAAATCCATCAATGAAGCAAATGCATTCATCAGCACAATGGAAAATAAATGATACCGGTCAATCGCTTAAAGAATGCAACGAGGCATTTGTGGCACTAAAACCGACCATTTATAAATTCAAAATCGCGCTGACCGACCTCAACCGCCAGTATTACGACACCCTCAACCTGACCATCGCGCAGCATCCGTCCGAAACGCTGGAACGGATGATGGCGCGCATGCTCGCGTACTGCCTCAATGCGCAGGAATGGCTGACGTTCACCAAAGGACTGAGCAGCGCCGAAGAACCCGACCTCTGGGCGCACACCCCGGATGGCCGGATTGCGCTATGGATCGACGTCGGCGAACCCGCCTCCGAGCGCATCAAAAAAGCCACCCGGATCGCGCAAACCGTCAAGGTATACAGCTTTAACGCCAAATCGAACGTGTGGTGGATGCAGGAACAAGAAAAATTCAACGAACTGACCGCAGCCATTTTCCAGTTTCAACCGCCGGACATTCAGGCATTGGCCAAGCTGGTACAACGGACGATGGATATTTCCGTCACCATTAGCGAGCAATCGGCTTATGTGGCGGCGGAAGCGGGGGAATGCGAGGTGGGATGGGCGACCTTGCAAGCCGTCGGCTAACCCGGCTTCAACACGCTAGTGCGTGACAATGGAATGCTAACGTTACGTTAAGTTCTCGAGATACGTTTTGAGTACCAGCGCGTGGGTATGCTCCTTGTCCTTTGCACCGTACACGAGTGTAACCGGTCCCCGATGCACCTGTTCCATGAGTTGCTCCGCTGCACCAGCATTATGGCGCAGTTCTGAAAGGTAACGATCGCTAAACTCGTTCCATTTTGCTGGATCGTGATCAAACCATTTCCGGAGGGATGTACTGGGAGCGATATCCTTGAGCCACAAATCAATGCGCGCCGAATCCTTGGAGACTCCTCGCGGCCAAAGCCGGTCTACCAGAACGCGGAATCCATCATCCGGCCCGGGTGCCTCGTATGCACGTTTCAGCAAAATGACCATCGGCGGTTACTCCATCCATATTCATCGGATTAACATTTGTTGCAAATTCCGCTATGCCGCCAAATGCCAACCGGTTGGTTCAATCCATACAAACCGTTTCTTCAACATGCCGGAACATCGAATTCGCTGAAAAGCCGAACCAATCGAGAGATTCTTCGTGGTGTGCGCCGATCACCATGCCGGTGGCTTCTTTGTCCGGGTACAGCAGCATGGTGATCGAGCGGGCTTTGTGGCGGGTGCAGTCGAATTCATACAAAGTTTTCACCGCGTGATGCCCGCCTTTTTGCTTCTCAGCGTAACTGGACAACACCCAGATCTTCCTGAACTGGCCGTCTTTCCGCAGGGTTTCGGGATCAAAATAGTGCGTTTCATCGGGTTTCCCGGCAATATCCACGCTCACCCATTTGGCCTGCACGGGTAGCGCGACTAGCAGTAAGACAAGCACCAATACACATTTTTTCATGATTAATCGCTATAATTGATTGTGCAATTTTATTTTCTTCTCCCCCAGAATCCCCACGCCGCAGGTCATTCCCACCGGGGCTTCCTCTTTGTTGCAGAAAGCAATAAATGCCGGTCATTTTGCCACTAAATAGTTTCCACTGTGGGTGTTTTCAACTATTCTTAGCATCCAGCCAGCCTCGTCATGGCAGCAAGGAAAATTTATTTTGTGCGGACATTCTGCATCGTTTGGCTGACTGCAAGAATTGCTTGTGTGCATTGAATCCGCCGGGTACTGGAAGTCTACCGCGTTATGAATAGCATTAATCTGGAGTTAAATATAATGGAAGAGTTGAATCAAGCCTGGGTCATGTTGAAGCTTGGCGGGATCATTATCGTTCCGCTGGTTTTGCTGGCGATTGTCGCGCTGGCGATCATGTTCGAGAAAGCGTTTATCTACTGGCGCTACGCGCGATTATCCAACGATTTGCTAAACCTGGTGGAAACCTACGGTTTCAAATGGAACGATCTGGAAAAAATACTTTCCGGATTGGATAGCCGCCACTATTACAAGCGTTTTTTCGAGGTCGTGATCTCCAACCGGCACCAACCGGCTTGGTGGACCGAATCGCGCGCCGCCGATGAAGCGCAGATTATCGAAGAAGCGCTGGCGCGCCGTCTCTGGGCTTTGGAAACCATCGTCACCGCCGCGCCGCTGCTGGGGCTGGTCGGAACCGTGGTCGGTATGATGCGCGCCTTCCAGGTGATCGGCAGCGAAGGCGTGGTCAACCCCACCGCAGTAACCGGCGGTGTGGCGGAAGCACTGATCGCAACCGTCGTCGGTCTGGCCATCGCACTGGTGGCGTTGTTCGGTTTCAACTATTTTTCCCGCTTACAATCGCTGACGATGGACGAAATGGAACGCCTGGGTACGCGGCTGATCGACAACATCCGTCTGGATCAACAGGGTACTAGCGATGAAGCTCCGTAAAACGCGCACGGTTCAGAAAGGCAGAATCGAGATCATCCCGATGATCGACGTGATGTTTTTCTTGCTGGCGACATTCATGCTGGCTTCGTTATCGATGCAAAATCTGGATTCATTGCAGGTGGATTTGCCCGAGGGGCAAGCGGAAAAGCTCAGCGCGGAAAAACCGGTTACATTGACATTAACCAAGGACAGCAAAATCTATATCAATCAGAAGGCCGTCACGCTGGATACGCTCGCCAACACGCTCAAACCGTTGCTCGCGGATTCCAAGCAAAAATTGATCGTCTCGGCGGATAACGATGCGCCGCAGGGCATGGTCGTGCAAGCCATGCTGCGCGCCCGCGCCGCCGGTGCACAGCATTTTCTGATTGCAGTGAAACATAAATAACGTAAAAAGCATGGCCAGCTCCCGATCGAGAGAAATTCGCCTATGGTGGCCGTTGCCGCTGGCTGCGCTCGTCTGGCTGCTGATTATCTGGGGTTTGGGATTTTTTCTGTCCGTGCCGGAGGTGGAAATCGACACCCCGCCGCCCATCGCCGCCAGCTTTATCGATCTGAGCGAAGACGAAAACGCCACCAGCTCGATGCCCGCTTCCGCGCCCACCCCGCCCCCGCCGCAACCGGAGAAACCCAAAATCGAAGAACCCAAGCCCGCGCCCAAATCACCGCCGCTACCCGCGCAAACGCCGCCGTCACGGACACAAACCAAGCCCAAGGCTGCCGATAAACCGATCAAACCCAAGGCGCCGATTCCTGCGAAAGAAGTCGCGAAAACCAAAGCGCAACCGCCTGCGGATGCACCGTCGGACCTTTCCGAATATATCAATCAATCCAAAGCGCGCCGCCGCGCGGAAGGGCTTTTCGATACGCCGGATTCCGCTCCTGCCGCCACAGCCAAGCAACTGTCCGCGGATGAGATTCGCATGGCCAATATCCGGCGCAATCTGCAAAACCCCGGCACCAGCGGCATATTCCAGATTATCCGCATCGGCCCGCGCACCGCCGAATTCTCATTCCGCGCCTGGACCACGGGGCAGAGCAATCCCCGCCTGCAAACGGTGCACGTCGAAGCCGGGCCGGATGGCAATGTCGAACTCGCCATTATCCGCCGTATGATTCAATTGATCCGCGAACATTACAAGGAAGATTTCAACTGGGAATCGCACCGCCTTCACCGTGTCGTCGTGTTATCGGCACGCGAAAAAGATACCGCCGGACTGGAAGAATTTCTGATGCGCGAGTTTTTTATCAATCCTGTACGGTAAAGTCTGCCGGACTTAAGAAACACCCCCAACACGTCGTAACACTAGAATATGAGAAAGCTTCCGCGATCTCCATTTTTATTTACCCGAAATTAAACATTACACTCTGATAGATAAATATTATTTACCTATCCGGCGGCCTTCTTGGAATGATAAGCGATAGTACAATCAAAGTTTCCGTTAATGACTTACAACTGGGAATGTTTGTCAGCGATCTTGATCGCCCTTGGCTTGAAACACCCTATCCGATTCAAGGTATCCTGATCCAGTCCCAGGATGACATTGACGAGCTTAAGCGCTATTGCTTACATGTTTACGTGGATACGGACAGAAGCGAGCCGTTCATTGCGCAACAACGCGCACCGCACAATGCTACCGCGCCGGATTCTTTTCCCCAGCCATCTCCAGGGCGGCACCACCCCATGCCTCACAGCGATTCTCGCATTTCATCCAGTGCTACGAGCTGGCATCGGCCGCCTGCGGCAGCGCAAGAAGCGGAGTCGCTGGATGTGTTGCGGCGCGTTAGAACTTATGCGGATATTTGCACGGCGGAGCAGGAGATTCCCGCTGCCAAAAAAGCATACAACATCGCATCTACCTTGTTCAGCGATATCAGTATCAACCTTGAACGCGATATCAAGATCGATCTGCAAGCTGCGCACGAAGTCGTCGACACGTTATGTGAAAGTATTATCCGCAATCCCGATGCCGCGCTTTTGCTGGCGCAGCTTAAGACCACAGGGAAAGCGCTGTACGACAACGCCATCAAAACTTCGGTGCACTTACTGGCTTTCGGACGGCATCTCGGTCTTCCGCGCCAGGAATTGTCAGTACTGGGTTTGGGCGGATTGCTGATGGATATCGGCAAATTACGCTTACCCAAAGCGATTCAAGCGAAAAGAAACATGTCGCTCACGCCGGATGAGCGCAAGCTGATGAAACAGCACATCGCCTATGGCGAAGAGATTGCTTCCCAGCTGGATAACGCGCCGGAAGAAGTCATTAAAATTATTCTTCAGCACCATGAACGCGAGAACGGCAATGGTTACCCTTTCGGTTTGTACGCCAATCAATTGCACGCTTATTCTCGCATGGCGGCTATCGTCGATAGTTATGAAGAGATTATCTGGGGAGAACCCGGCATGCCGGGTATGAAACCATTCCAGGCCTTGAAGGAACTCAAGGAAAATGCACAGAACGGCCTCAATTATACGTTGGTGGAACAATTTGCCCAGTGTGTCGGCATGTTCCCGGTAGGCAGCCTGGTTGAGCTCAATACGGGCGAGATTGCCATCGTGCTCACGCATAATCGCACACAACGCTTTCTTCCTTGCATCATGATCATTTGCGATGCCGGAAAGAAACCCTGCAGCACCCCGCTGACCCTGGACTTAAGAACCGCAGGCGCAAGCCCTAGCGGCATCCAGTATGCCATCGTCAATGATCTGCCCCAGGGCGCTTACGGAATCGATCCTCAAAAATATTACTTATAAGCTGTTGCACTTACCGGCGCCGTGAATTTATGACTGTACTTGTTTATCAGAATTTCTTGCAACAAGCTTCCCGCCAATTGGGCAGTCCGCACCCCACCAGTCTGCGCAGCGCGGTGCTGATCGTCAACTTTGAGCGGCTGGCGGAATTGGACGGCGTGCTTGGCTTTACCGTCGTCGACGACATACTGCAACAAGTCGCGGAGCAGCTCAAAAATGCTTTGAATCCGCAAGATCTGGTCGGCATAACCGGGCGCTATCAATTGTGCTGTTTGCTGTCCGATTTGCTCACCGATGCGCATGCCATGCTAGCCGCGCATAAAATTATCCGGATTTTGGCGCAACCTTTTGCATTCGGCAGAAGAAACATCATCCTTGCGCCGCGCATTGGCGTGGCATTAACCGATGAAAGCAACCACACGCTCGATCAATTGATGAGCAGTGCCAGTTCGGCAGTACGTCAGGCGAAACTGGAGCAAGAACCGATCAAGCTTTTTGTGGCCGAACTGGAAAACCCCTTGCTTTTCCATATCGATCTCTGGTCCGATCTGGGAAATGCCATCGAAACAGGCGGATTGCATTTGGGTTATCAACCGCAAATCGATATCGCTAGCGGCAAGATCAAGGCAACCGAGGCGTTGCTGCGTTGGAATCACCCCAATCATGGGCCGATTCGAACGGATAAATTGATTCAGATTGCGGAAGGAACCGCGCTCATGCCCAAACTCACGCTGTGGGTTTTCCACACTGCGTTGAGAGAATGCGCTGAATATCGCAAGGCCGGATTACATGCGGGTATTTCGATTAACTTTTCCGCCGACGATCTGCGCGATCCGGAACTCACGGAACTTGTCGCGCAAGGCTTAGCCTTGTGGAATGTCCCGGCTGGCGATATCACCATTGAGCTGACTGAAACAGCGGTCATGGCCAATCATGCGGGTACGCTAGACACCTTATATAAACTGAAGGAGATGGGCTTGAAGCTCGCTATGGACGATTTCGGAACCGGCTATTCATCGATGGCGCGCATGCTGGATTTGCCTTTGGACGAAGTGAAAATCGACATGGTATTTGTCCGGCATATGGCAACCCGCCACAAGCACGACCGCATCGTCGATTCCATGATCACTCTCGCGCACCGGCTGAATCTGTCGGTAGTCGCCGAAGGTGTGGAAGATCTTGCGACTTACCAGCGTCTACGCACATTAGGATGTGATGTCATTCAAGGCTACCTGATCGGCAAAGCCATGCCGTTGCCGGAGCTCATCGAAGCGGTCAATAATCGATCCTTCGATTTTTTGCGAACTTCGACGCACATGGCAACCGAAAACTGAGTGTGTTCTGCCGGATTAATCAAGCCCCGGAATCTGGAATTCATCCCGGTCAGCAGGCAAACTGGCATGGCTGAAAAATTCTTCGCTTAACTTCGACAGCGGAACATCCCGGCATCCCAGATTGGCAATCCGTTGCCCGTTCTTTTCCACCGCCACGCCGTCTCTTTCGCCCCATCCCTTGCCAATCGCGGTATAGACAATGTAGTGATGCGGCCCGTTGATAAAACGCAGATAACCGCCGCCACCGCCTGCGAACATCAGCGTTCGCGCTTGCACGTACGACGCGGCCGGAGCGGCTTTCGTCAAACCGGGAAACACCAGCTCCGGCGCGCCTTTCAATCCGAAACGGTACTGCAGATAACCGCTATTGGCGGAGAAATCGTTCGATGCGCATACCGAAACCATTTTCTTACCGAGCGAGCAAGAAAAGACGATTTGCTCCTGCGCGCTGCAATGCGACTCCCCGGCCCAAACGGGCGCGACAATCAGGCCGAGCAATCCGCCGATGAGCGCGACCGTTTTCAAGCCAATAACGCGTAATATTGCTGGAAATGATTAATCCGGTCATCCAGCCCTAGCGTTCCGCCATTTACTTTCTTGGTGATCCTGGTCACCACGTCATCGCTCGCGCCTTGATCGGCCAAGTCATTGAGTGCTTTGGTACTCCAGAACCACGCTGCGGATAAGAGTGGATATTTGGTTTTGACCCAATCCGGATTGGCGGTGACATCGTCGCCGATCGCCTTGGCAAACGCGCTGTAATTATCTTTACCGGTCAGTTGAATATAGCCCCGGCCACGGTATTTATAGCCTTCTTTGCTGGCTTCGTCACCATTACCCATGCGGTTGGCATAAACGCGCGAGGCGATTTTCTCGGGCTGGCGGGCATAGTTATCCGCCAGATCGCCGGGAAAGTATTTGGAAAATACTTTTTTCAATCCGTCGGCGGAATAATTCAGGTTTTCTTCCAACGCTTTGAATTCCGCACTTTCGTGTGCGCATTGTGCGAGAAAATGCGCCAGGCGCAATGGTGAATCGATGCCAAACTTGGCGGCGCAATCCGGGATTTGGGCCAGCACGGCATCGGGAACATGGGTTTTCAGTTTATCCAGGGGTAACATTTTCGCTCTCCCAAATGTTTAACAGTGAAATGACTGGTCGGCATACAATGAACTTGGTTGCTTCCGCATTATAATCACAATTTTATAACCGCAGCTTGTTATGCCCACGATTAAACCGCTCCCCGAATTATTGATTAACCAAATCGCCGCGGGCGAAGTGGTCGAACGCCCTGCGTCGGCGCTCAAGGAAATACTGGAAAATAGCATTGATGCCGGTGCAAAAAAAATCACCGTGCAATTGCAACAGGGCGGAGTGAAGCAAATTCGCGTCACGGATGACGGCAGCGGCATCGCCAAAGACGAATTATTGCTGGCGCTGACGCGCCACAGCACCAGCAAGATCAGCACACTCGAGGATCTGCACCGGATCACCAGCCTGGGTTTTCGCGGCGAAGCGCTGGCCAGTATCGCGGCCGTTTCCCGGTTAACCTTGACCAGCCGTCCAGCCGGGCAAAGCCATGCGTGGCAGATCGAAATCGAAGGCAAAGCGGTCTCGCAACCCGAACCCGCTGCGCTGGCCTGCGGAACGATGCTGGATGTGAACGATTTGTACTTCAACATTCCCGCCCGGCGCAAATTCCTGAAATCGGAAGCCACCGAGTTCGCGCATTGCGACGAAACCTTCAAACGCCTGGCGCTATCGCAAGCTGGGATTGAATTTGTCCTGCAACATAATGGCAAAGTACGCCGCCTGTTACGCGCCACGAATTCCGCGCAACGGATCGCGGCGGTTCTGGGCGAAGAATTCGGTCAAACAGCGGCCCCGGTAGACGAACAATCCGCAGACATGCGCTTGCATGGCATGGTGGCATTACCGGCTTATGCGCGGTCATCGCGCGACGCGCAGTATTTCTTTGTCAACAACCGCTTCGTCAGCGATAAACTGATTTCGCACGCGCTGCGCGAAGCCTACCGCGATGTATTGCATCTGGACAAGCACCCGGCTTTTGCGTTGTTTCTCGAAATCGACCCGGAAAGCGTCGATGTCAATGTGCATCCCACTAAAACCGAAGTCCGCTTCCGTGAGGCGCGTGCGTTGCATCAATTCATTTTTCACGCGATCAACAAAGCGCTCGCCACGCCCAGCAGAACCATCAATACCGCTGAACCGGAACAACCGCCGGCCCGGTCATTTCCTGCCTACCCCAAGACCGGTCAGGCACAATCCGCAGCGGTATCGCAACCAAACAGTTTTTACGGCACTTTGTTTGGCGTGGAACCTCGTGCACACCCAGCAACACCGGCCAATACTTTCGCTGCACAAACCGCAAAACCCGATCAAGCCATCTCAACGCAAGAAAAACCCGACAGCCACCCGCTCGGTTTCGCGTTGGGACAACTGCACGGCGTCTATATCCTGGCGCAGAATGCGCGCGGCCTGGTGGTTGTCGACATGCATGCGGCACACGAACGGATTATGTATGAACAACTCAAGCAGGCGCTCGACCAGCATGAAATAGCGATGCAGCCGCTGCTGATCCCGGTCGTTTTTCACGCCGATAGCCTGGAGGTTGCCGTTGTTGAAGAAAATCACAGCACGCTGGAACAACTGGGGTTTGATATCGCGGTCCTGTCACCCGCCACACTGACCGTGCGCGCGGTTCCGGCCACGCTGAAAGATGCCGACATCGCCCAGCTTGCGCGCGACATTCTGCGTGAAATCCGCGAATACGGCGCCAGCCAGATTCTCACCGCGAAACGCAATGAAATTCTCGCCACCATGGCCTGCCACGGCGCAGTCCGCGCCAACAGCAGATTGACCCTCGAGGAAATGAACGCCCTGCTGCGCGATATGGAACAAACCGAGCGATCCGGTCAATGCAATCACGGCCGTCCGACCTGGTTTGAAACCAGTCTGGCAGATTTGGATAAGCTGTTTATGCGCGGAAAATGAAGCGATGCCGCCGATTCATATCTTTACGATACAAATCACTCGCATTACGCTAACATCAGCGTGCTGGGAGAAGTTCTTTTTCTTGATACAGGACATTGAAAAAGGGGAAATAACATGAGTGCAGGTCGCGGAGATTTCTTTGCGGAAATGAAAGATTGGGCAAAAGTTAACGTGCTATGGATCGCCGCTCATGTGATCAACTTATTGTTCGGTATAGCCATCTATATCTTTAAAATACTGGATGGCGAAAGCGGCATTCCCATTCTTCCAATCGTCATTTCCATGTGCATCGTCTTTGTGCATATTTTCACTTATCCGATTGAAGCGTTACCGGCGGAAGGATCGACGCAAGACGAGAGGAAAAGAATCGAAGAGATCAGATCCCGGCAGCGCAATAAATGGATGATCTTTGCGTATAGCTTCATGCTGATATCGCTGTTGCTGACTTTTTATCCTTTCATCAACCCGCTGTTCAGTTTTGTGGAAAAAACATCCGGTCAGGCTGGCGGAATTGTCCAACAGGAATCCACCGGACAAAATCTGGCAAAACCCGATGCAGGGCGATATCTCAACACACTGCGCGAACGACCGATCGCTGTATTTATTGGCTGCTCCCTGGACCCGAAAGCCAAAACCCTGCTTTGTTCCAAATCTAATGCCGAACCCGAAGACGCTGTTCAAAAAGCACAAAACCCAGGAGGCGGAACCCTCGGCAGTGCGTGGGTTATCAACATTGGCGGACATATCGAGCACTGTACTAAAAGCGACGATCCAAACTTTGGCAAGTCGGTCACCTGCCAAGTGAAGGATGGGCTTCTCATTCCCCTCTATTTCATCATTATGGCCTTGATGGGCGGCAGTATCAGTCTCACCCGGCGGCTGCCGGAACTGCAAAAGCAAGCAGGCTCGGAGCACATCGCCACGCAACAGCAACCCAAACTAACGCAATACGAATTCCGCGAGCACCTGATCTTTCAAATGGTGCAGTACATTTCAGCGCCGTTTCTCGCAATCCTGGCGTATTATCTGATCGAACCGGGCAATATCACCAACTCGGTGGTACTGGCATTCACCGCCGGATTCGCATCGGAAACGATCCTGCTCATGGTGCGGTCGATCGCCAATAAAATCACCCCGGGAAGCAGCGAAGCACTACAATATGGCGCGATTGCCGGGGTTATCACCATTCAAGACGCTAGCGCGAAGAAAACGGAAGTATTTCTGACTGAATTGCCGCAGATCCATTCGATTACCGATGAGCAAGGATTTTATGTGCTGAGTAACGTACCGGTCGGTGAACATAGCATCAGCGTCAAATCGGTCGACAATGATGCGATCCTGAAAAAAGACACGGTAAAAATCGAACGCGCGCAAGCCATCGTTAAAAAGAACCTGGTAATTGCCGCCGATGATGGCGGACAAAAATAACGGAATATTGCATTCCATTGCTTTCACCCGGAGCAATTCCGCCCGGATAACAACAATAAGGTTTTATGAGAAAAGTATTCTTTGGTTTAACCCTAATGCTCGCCAGCACCGGCACAATGGCGGAATGGACCCGCATCAGCGAAAGCGACCGCAAAGGCGGCTCAGTTCTGTATGCCGACACTGCTTCGATCCGCAAAGCAGCGGGCCGTGCCAAAATGGCGATTCTATTCGATTACCCTACGCTGCAAAAAGCTGCCGGGGCCGAGTTTCTATCGGAAAAAATCCGGCGCGAATACGACTGCCAGGAAAAACTAATCCGCACCCTCGCTTACTCGCTTTTCAGCTTGAACATGGAACACGGCGACCTCATCCGCTCGTATAACCAGCCGCAGAAATGGGAAATGGTGAAGCCGGGCAGCACGGAGGAAGTGGAATGGAAAGTGGCGTGTGATTAATGAATAATAAATTTATCAAATAAATATTTAAGCAGATTTTTCTGATTACTTGTGACTTTTCTAACAGTCGATGAAGTTACTTTTAGTTAACACATCTAAATCTTATTAGTCAAAAATAATACATATTAACAATAATCTGAATTGAAAATTAATAATGAGAAGAATATTTAATTCATTACTAATATTAAGCTGTATCTTAGGCTTAACATCGTGCGCTAATTTTAATTCCATCAGCCGCACTACTCCACTGATTGGCAGTTTCGATGGCAGGGAAGGAAAAGCAATTCACCTTGATGCCCAGCAACGGCTAGTACTAATTAATAATCTTGGCAAGATTTGCGCTGAACCAAGTCCGGATGCAATGGCTGCTTATGCCGCTTCACTTGGCATCAGCGCTAGCGTTCCGCGTGCAGGTTCTGGTGCGCTTTCGCATAGTCAACAAGCTTCTATCGCAAGTATCGGGCTGCGCACACAGTCGATCACTTTAATGCGTGATGCGCTGTATCGAATGTGCGAAGCATTTATTAATAATGCTGCTGGTCCAACTCAAATCGTTACCCTTCTTGGGCGCAGTCAAGACTTAACTGCAGTCATTCTGGCCGTTGAGCAATTAACAGGAGCCGTTGCAGCCAATCAAGCAGCACTAACTGGAACAACCAGCGCTTCAGCATCAGCCAGCCTTCTATCAAATCAAGCGCTACTTGATGCCGCACGCGAAAACGAAACAAACAAAAATAATGAGCTAGAAGAAGCAAAAGTCGCACTAAAATCTGCGGAAGAAGCTCGTAACAGTCAAGAAAAAACTGAAACAGCAGCAAAAGCCGAACGGAACAAACAAGTGAATAACTCCTCAGCGACTGATGCAGAAAAAGCAACAGCACAGAAAAATTGGGAAAGAAGTAAAGAAGAACTTGATCGTGCTCAACGTGAAGTTGATGCAGCAGATAATACAGTTCAAACTCGCAAGAAACTTTACGAAGAAGCACAGAAAAATCGGGCAGTTATTGAGAAAGCTAAAGATTTTTCTTTGAACAATACAATTGCCAACACCACAAGCTCCAGCGAATTTAGTACTCCAATATCGCGTGTACAACTAGACAAAACGGCAACAGAGTCAATCGCAAAAGCAGTACAAGCCATGGTAGAAAAAGTTCTAGATAAAAATTACATTGAAGAATCTTGTATGGCAACACTTGGCTATTTCCCAGAAAGTGATTGGGATAAAGATCAAAAACAACAATTGCGTGAAATCAAAGACAGTTGCTTAGAAATTATTAAACATGGAATCAATCAACGTGTCGCAGCCCAAAATTTTGACTCCGATAAGAACACGGCAAGAATTATAGCTTGGCAAAAATCTAACCCAGATAACAACACGAAACTAAATAATTGGCTAAAAAATAGAGGATATAACTTTTCTTCAACATTACTAATATATGGCTCTGAGAATAAATCATTGCGAGATCTTGCTATAAGTGAGCTTATGATTCCATAAAAACCAACTAAAACGGAGAATTTAAAGTGTCTATCCAACCATTAAGAAATATACCAGTTGATCAGGTTGCAGCAGTAGTTCAGAGTTTTCTAAATAACAAAGCCATTCAAATCATCATTAACAAGAATAACAATGGAACTTATGATATAGAAGCGACCATCCCGGATTGATAAGTTTCCTCTAAGGTCATTTAACAATTAAAGTTACATTTTGCGATTTATCTTACCCATACAACCGCCGCTTCAACCCGCAACGATTCAGTATGATGGCGCTGATTTCCTCGATGGAGATGCGCGTGGTGTCCAGGTACGGAATATTGAACTGACGAAACAATGATTCCTGCCACTGAATCTCCCGCTGGCATTGCGCCAGCGCGGCATATAAGCTGTCCGGGCGGCGCTCCTGGCGGATGAAATGTAGTTGCTCTGGCGTAAGTGTCAAACCAAACAATTTGCTTTTTACGTTTTCCAGCACTCCCGGTAACTGCATGACGGTCATGTCGTCCGGCGTCAGCGGATAATTTGCTGCGGCGATACCGTATTGCAAGCCCAGATACAAACAAGTCGGTGTTTTGCCGCAGCGCGAAACACCGGTCAGGACGATGTCGGCTTCGGCGAGATGTTTCGGATTGACGCCGTCGTCGTGCGCCAGCACGTAATTGATCGCATCGATGCGCTTAAAATACGACGGATGATGCTCCACACTATGCGAACGTCCGGCTTTGCGCACCGATGATTGATGCAGCTCTTCCTCGACCGGATGGGTGAATGTCTCGAAAAAATCGTAGACGCGGCAGTTCGCCTGCTTGATGATCTCGAGAATCTCCGGTTTCAACAAAGTGCTGAATACCAACGGCCGGTACCCATCGCGCCCGGCGGCCTGGTTAATCTGCGTCAACACGTCGTTGGCTTTTTCCAGATCGTCCAGGAACGGCACGTTGATGGTTTCCCATTCGATGCCGTCGAATTGCGTCAACAGGCTGTGACCCAGTGTTTCCGCAGTGATGCCGGTACGGTCGGATAAATAGAAAACGGTGCGTTTTTGTTTGCTCATGGTTTGTGCAAGCTGGCGATGTTCAGCCAGGTATCGACCACCGAATCGGGATTCAGCGACAGGCTGCCGATGCCTTGCTCATACAGCCAAGCGGCGAAGTCCGGGTAATCCGACGGCCCTTGCCCGCAGATGCCGATGTATTTGCCTTGCTTGCGGCATGCGTCGATAGCCATTGCCAGCAATTTCTTCACGGCCGGGTTGCGCTCATCGAACACATGCGCGACCAGACTGGAGTCGCGGTCAACGCCAAGTGTGAGCTGCGTCATATCGTTGGAACCAATCGAAAAACCATCGAAATACTGCAAAAATGCTTCCGCCAGCACTGCATTCGACGGAATCTCGCACATCATGATCACGCGTAAGCCGTTTTTGCCACGCTCCAGCCCGTGCGAAGCCAGCAACGCGATCACTTGTTCCGCTTCTTCGAGCGTGCGGCAAAACGGAATCATGATCTCGACATTGGTCAATCCCATGCCATCGCGCACTTGGCGCAACGCCCGGCACTCCAGTTCAAAACAGTCGCGGAAGGCCGGTGCAAGATAGCGCGATGCGCCGCGAAAGCCGATCATCGGATTTTCTTCGTGCGGCTCGTAGCGGCTGCCTGCGAGCAGATTGGCGTATTCGTTGGATTTGAAATCGGACGTGCGCACGATCACCGGGTGCGGATAAAACGCCGCCGCCAGTGTGGCAATGCCTTCGGTTAATTTCTCAACATAAAAACTGACAGGGCTGCCGTAACCGGCGATGCGGCTATTGATCTGCTGCTTCAGATCATCCGGCAATGCGTCGAATTCCAGCAGCGCCTTGGGATGAATGCCGATCATGTTGTTGATGATGAATTCCAGCCGAGCCAGCCCGACCCCCTGATTGGGCATGCGGGAAAACGCAAAAGCGTGCGACGGATTGCCGACATTCATCATGATTTTAACCGGCAAATCCGGCAGCTGACCGGTATCCGCCGTGGTATGTTCAAAGGGTAGCAGGCCTTCGTAGACAAAACCGGTATCGCCTTCGGCACACGAAACCGTGACCTCCGCGCCGTCTTTAATCGAACGGGTGGCATCGCCGCAGCCCACAACCGCCGGGATACCCATTTCGCGCGCGATAATCGCCGCGTGGCAAGTCCGTCCGCCGCGATTGGTGACGATGGCCGACGCGCGTTTCATGATCGGCTCCCAATCCGGGTCGGTCATGTCGGTCACCAATACATCGCCGGGTTGAATTTGATGCATTTGATCGATCTTCGTGATCAGGCGCGCCGTTCCCTGACCGATTTTGCTGCCAATCGCCCGCCCTTCGGCCAATACAGCTCCCTGGCGCGTAAGCTTGAAGCGTTCCAGCACCGATGCCGCACGGCTTTCCACCGTCTCAGGACGCGCCTGCACAATATACAATTGCCCATCTTGCCCGTCCAAAGCCCATTCGATATCCATCGGGCGGCCATAATGCTGTTCGATGATGACCGCTTGCCGCGCCAGCGCTTCGACTTGCGCATCGGATAGCGAAAAACGCATGCGCCGCGCGGTTTCAACATCGCGCGTCAACGTCAATGCAGCGCCGTCACTGTTTTTATCCGCGTATACCATTTCGATGGCTTTAGTACCCAGCCGCCGCGATAAAATGGCAGGGTTACCGGCAGCCAGTCCGCGCTTGTACACATAAAATTCATCCGGATTGACGGTACCCTGCACGATGGTTTCGCCCAATCCATACGCGGCGGTGATAAAAATCGCTTCACGGAAACCGGATTCGGTATCGAGCGTAAACATCACGCCGCTCGCGCCCAGGTCGCTGCGCACCATTTTTTGAATCCCGGCGGATAGAAAAACCTTTTCATGCGGAAAATTTTGATGGACGCGATACGCGATTGCGCGGTCGTTATACAGCGAAGCAAATACCACCTTGATCGCCGCAACGATTTGATCCAATCCGTGCACATTGAGTAACGTCTCCTGCTGCCCGGCAAACGATGCATCGACCAGATCCTCGGCAGTCGCCGACGAACGCACAGCAAAAGAGGCACGGTCACCACTTGCATCGGCCAACTTTTCATAAGCTTGCGATACCGCTTGTAACAACGCATCCGGCAATGTGGCATTCAGAATCCAGCCGCGAATTGTTTTCCCGGCAACGGCCAGCGCTTGGATATCGTCGACATCCAATCCGTTCAATAACTGATTGATCCGGCCGGTCAGCCGATTGGTGCTCAAAAATTCCCGGTATGCCTCGGTCGTCGTAGCAAAACCCGCCGGTACATTAACCCCGGCTTGTGCAAGATGACTGATCATTTCGCCTAGCGAGGCATTTTTACCGCCAACCAAGCCGACATCGTTCATCGTTAATTGATCAAACCAGGCGATATAGTGTGTCATTGTAATACTCCTACCAGCAAATCATTAATCTGTAATCTCTTGGTTCTGCTGATGCTACCATCGGTTTCTATGTCGTTTCAGTTTTTAACAACGGGCAGTGCCCGGAAATCGCATGGCGGCATGATAAATCTCCAAGAAAATCGGATGCTTGCCGCAAATACTCCAAGAATGTCTGCGCGACAATCGACAGCTGTTTACCCGATGGATAAGCAAAATACCAGTGACGTTCAATTGGAAACCCTTCAACATCTAGTATCGCAAGCTGCCCCATCGGTGCATCGAGTGCCAGGGTATGCCGCGACAAAACAGCGATTCCCAATCTACCTACAATAGCTTGCTTAATCGCCTCATTGCTTCCCAACTCCATGCGAACTTTCAATTTTTTATTTTGCTCTAAAAAAAAACGTTCGGTCGCCATTCTTGTACCAGAGCCGGGTTCACGCATAATAAAGGGTTCATCACATATGCGCTCAATGCTGATTTTTTTTTCGCGAGACAAGGGATGATCGGCCGATGCGAGAATAACCAGCGGGTTATCTAAAAATACTTCCGCTACGGCATCAACAGCATCCGGAACTTGACCCAAGATGTATAGATCGTCTTGATTGTTGGTTAGTCGTTCCAGAACGCGCTCGCGATTCGTCACTTTTAGCGCAACATCAATCCCTGGGTATTTCTGACAAAACATACCCAGCAAACGCGGCGTAAAATATTTCGCAGTGGTCACCACCGCGAGCCGCAGCCTGCCGGACTTCAGGCCTTTCATATCCGATGCAATCATTTCAAAGCGCGAGAAATGTTCAAAAATACCGAGGCAGGTTTGATACAACTCTTTCCCTGCGTCCGTCAGATAAATTTTTTTCCCGACTTGTTCAAACAATGGCAAGCCAATCTCATCCGTCAGTTTTTTGATTTGCATCGATACTGTCGGTTGTGTCAGAAACAATTCTTCGGCCGCACGCGTGAAGCTTTTCAATCGCGCGATCGCTTCGAATACCTCCAATTGTCGTATGGTGCTATGGCGCACGAGATTCTCCTTTCCATTTTAATCATAGACAAACATCTATCAATACCATTGAAACAATTGATTGTTATTTATAATTAAATAATTCTACTATAATTTTCACTCGCTGATAGCTGCTTCCTAACTAAAGTTTATAGCGTGTGTTTTCAATAACTTGGAGAAAATTATGGCTTCTGAAACTATTAAAGAAGGTAAAGAGCGTTACAAATCTGGTGTTATTCCTTATAAAAAAATGGGTTATTGGGAACCCAGCTATGTACCCAAAGATACGGACGTCATTGCGCTGTTTCGTATCACGCCTCAACCGGGAGTAGATCATGAAGAAGCAGCGGCGGCAGTCGCAGGTGAATCTTCTACAGCGACATGGACCGTGGTATGGACTGACCGACTAACTGCATGTGAACTCTATCGTGCCAAAGCATATAAGTCCGAACTTGTTCCCAATACAGGCCCGGGCACTAAAAACGAAGCGCAATACTTTGCTTATATCGCCTATGATATCGATCTATTTGAAGAAGGCTCGATCGCAAACTTAACCGCCTCCATTATCGGTAATGTTTTTGGCTTTAAAGCGGTCAAGGCACTGCGTCTGGAAGACATGCGTATTCCTGTTGCTTACCTGAAAACTTTCCAAGGCCCTGCAACCGGTATCGTGGTAGAACGTGAACGTTTAGATAAATTTGGCCGCCCGTTACTGGGTGCAACGACCAAACCAAAACTGGGTCTTTCCGGACGTAACTACGGACGCGTTGTATACGAAGGACTGAAAGGCGGCCTGGATTTCATGAAAGACGATGAGAATATTAACTCACAACCTTTTATGCACTGGCGTGATCGTTTCCTGTATTGCATGGAAGCAGTGAATAAAGCATCTGCTGCTACAGGTGAAGTCAAAGGGCATTATTTGAATGTTACTGCTGGCACGATGGAAGACATGTATGAAAGAGCCGAGTTTGCAAAATCTCTGGGTTCAGTCATTATCATGATCGATCTGGTTATCGGTTATACCGCGATTCAGTCGATGGCAAAATGGGCGCGTAGAAACGACATGATATTGCATTTGCATCGTGCGGGTAATTCAACGTACTCGCGTCAGAAAAACCATGGCATGAATTTCCGCGTTATTTGCAAGTGGATGCGTATGGCTGGAGTAGACCACATTCATGCGGGCACGGTAGTTGGGAAGCTTGAAGGCGATCCACTCATGATCAAGGGTTTTTACGATACCTTGCGTGACACGCAGACTGAAAAAAATCTAGAACACGGTCTGTTCTTTGATCAAGATTGGGCGTCACTTAATAAAGTTATGCCAGTCGCTTCAGGTGGTATTCATGCAGGTCAGATGCATCAATTGCTCGATTATCTCGGCGAAGATGTGATATTGCAATTTGGTGGCGGAACAATAGGCCATCCTCAAGGAATCCAGGCAGGGGCAACAGCAAACCGTGTTGCACTAGAAGCGATGGTTCTGGCTCGTAATGAAGGCCGTGATTACGTCAAAGAAGGTCCGAAAATTCTTGAAGATGCTGCCAAGTGGTGCACGCCGCTCAAACAAGCGCTGGAAACCTGGAAAGATATCACCTTTAACTACGATTCCACAGATACCGCTGACTTTGTGCCATCCACAACTGCAAGCGTTTAACCATTTTAGGAGACACAATTATGATGACCAATCCAGGTAATATACTCACACAGGGGCAATTTTCTTTCCTGCCCCCGTTGACCGACAAGCAAATTTCAACACAACTCAAATATGCGTTGAAAAATGGCTGGGCAATCGGAATAGAATACACAGATGACCCTCATCCAAGGAATACCTATTGGGAAATGTTTGGCAATCCAATGTTTGATTTGAAGGACCCTGCTGGAATTCTGATGGAAATCAATAGTTGTCGTAAAACTTTTCCAAATCACTATATCCGCGTGACTGCGTTTAACTCGACACGAGGAGTGGAAAGTCCAACAATGTCATATATTGTAAACCGGCCTAAGAAAGAGCCAGGTTTTGGCTTGGTACGTCACGAAGGTTCTGGACGCTGTATTAGTTATACCATCCATTCCTACGCAACCGACGAACCAGAAGCCGAACGCTACTAGTAGAAGCATCGCTCTCTTCTTAAAGAAGAAAGCGATGCTTAACAAACCAAGTTGTAAGCTTAAGAAATTTATTCACAATAAACAGAATAGCTCTATTAATCAAATTAATACAATAATATATGTTGCCAGTATCTATTCTATAGAGATGATCAAACATGTCTAAGCAGTCTAAAAACTTAACACCAACTAAAGATCCATCAATTGACCTGGATGCAGAGTTCCAAGCATCTAATATTCAGGAAGTACTGGAGAAACTTGATCAAGAGTTGATTGGTTTAATCCCTGTGAAGACTCGCATTCGCGAAACGGCCGCGTTGTTACTGGTCGATCGTGTTCGCAAACAAATGGGACTATCTGCAGGTGCACCCAGTTTACACATGTGTTTTACCGGCAATCCTGGTACGGGGAAAACGACAGTAGCCTTGCGCATGGCAGAAATTTTACACCGCCTCGGCTATGTGCGTGAAGGACATCTGGTTTCAGTGACCCGAGACGACTTGGTCGGTCAATATATTGGACATACCGCACCCAAAACAAAAGAAGTGATAAAAAAAGCGATGGGAGGTGTTCTTTTCATCGATGAAGCTTATTACCTTTACAAGCCAGAGAACGAACGTGATTATGGCGCAGAATCAATAGAAATTCTGTTACAGACGATGGAAAATAACCGCGAAGACTTGGTCGTTATTTTGGCGGGCTACAAAGATCGTATGGATAAATTCTTCCATAGCAATCCCGGCATGCGCTCGCGTATAGCGCACCATATCGACTTTCCGGATTACGGTCCGGATGAATTAGTTGCGATTGCTAAATTGATGTTAGAAAGCCAAAATTACTGTTTCAGTTCAGCCGGGGAAGAAGCATTTGGAAAATATATACGCCTGCGTATGAAGTCGGAGCATTTTGCCAATGCGCGTTCGGTTCGTAACGCGCTTGATCGTGCTCGGCTCCGCCAAGCTAATCGATTATTTTCCGGAACAAAGAAATCATTATCCAAAACTGATCTCATCACATTAGAAGCGGAAGATATTCTAGCGAGTCGTGTTTTTCTTGAAAGTGCGGTGGATAGTGAACCTAATACAAAAAATAAAAAATAAAAACTTAAGACATATTTTTGATAGCGATGGAAACGCTGACACTACCCTGGCGCATCTTCCCAAAAACGATCGAAGCAGCTTGTTATAACCGCGGGCGACTTGCGCTGCTGCGATTAGGCTATCCACTGCGAGTTACATTACTTAAGCATCGTGGATTAGAAGTCATCTTAGACAGGACTATGTGGCTATGTGTTGATAGCAATACAGATGATCAACCGATTCTGGCATGGCGCGAGTTTCAGATTCGTGGACGACGTAACTTACATCTGCCGATTTCTTGTGAATTGTGGCTATACCATAGCTGTGCAGGCCTGATCATGGGTTCAGCTCTCGATGATTTGGATCAGGCACTTGAAAAAATTATGCATTGAGATAATTTTTTCACACCCCTAAATTTCAGAGGATAAAAATGCCACTTGTAGATATGCGCGATATGTTGAATCATGCTTATCAAAATAACTACGCAATCGGTGGTTTTGGACTGGTAAGCCTGGACTTCTTGGAAGCTATTATCATGACAGCCGAGTTCTGTCGTTCACCAGTCATTCTCAATCTTTCTGAGCCGCTCTTCCATCAACAAGATTTTAGCCTGATCATGCCGGCTGTCGAACGAGCTGCGCATCACGCCAAAGTGCCGGTTGCAATCCACTTCGATCATGCAAAGAAACATGAATCCATCGTTCAAGCGATTAATCTTGGCTGCAACAGTGTCATGCTGGATGTTTCTTCAGAAACATTCCCCGTCAATATCACTCAAACCAGCCGTGTTACAGAAGTCGCTCATGCCTGCGGCACAGCAGTTGAAGGAATACTCGGTTTTGTAGGCGGTGTGGAAGGAGAAAATGCAATCAATAACTTGGGGGAAGTCGTCTATACCTCTTCAGAAGAAGCTAAAGTGTATGTTGAACGTACCAAAATTGATTTCCTTGCTGTTTCCGTTGGCACAATCCATGGCCGCCAGCCCAATCGCAGCACTAAATTAGACTTCAAACGTCTGAAACGCATTAACGATGAACTCGGCATTCCACTGGTGCTGCATGGCGGAAGTGGCTTAGTTGAAGAGCAATACCATAAGCTGATTTTAAATGGCGTTGCCAAAATTAACTGTTACACGGAACTCTCCGATATTGCTGCCGCAGTAATTCGTTCCAATAGCCAAAAAAACAACAAAAAAGGCTATATTGAATCATTGCACGGTGTTAAAGAAAGCCTCCAAGAACAAATCAAATTGTATATGCATCTCTGGGGATCAGCGGGCCGCGCAGCGGAAGTTTTGATTCAGTGCCGCCCTTGGCAGTCCGCAGAACAGATCATCCTTTGCTACGTTGAAGGCCATCGCTTACAGCAATTAGATGTCCTGATCGAACAAAGCCGCAAAACTTTGACAACTATTCCTGGTGTACGTCAAGTCTTCTCCGGCTGGGCGCCTTCTGAATTGAATCAATATCGCTTATGCTGGCGTATTCAGCTATCCCATTCCGATGCTGTTAACAACTTACAATCCCATCCGGAGTATATCTATTTTTTCAATCAATTATCCCGATCAATTGACCCTGAAAAAATCAGTATTACTTTTGCTCCGGCTTTATCAAATACGGAATTTAGATTTAAGGAATTAGTAGATGCATAGCCTATGCTTGCACCTGTCTGTTAATCCGGCTCCGGTCAGAACCAGATCACACCCCATATATGCCAAGTGCTGGTCTGTTAAGCGTAAAAATTAAGCCTCATTCACCGACAACCCTTCATTCCTGTCTTTCATAACAACGCTGGTATTCAGAGAAACAGCGGTTTTAGGCCAGCGCGCGCCGCGCAACCTGTCCTTGCTCAACCACATCAGACACACTGCGTCGGATTGATTTCCGCCAAGAATTTGATAGGCATCGTCATCTTCACCCACATAAAAACCCACATGTCCCTTTCCGCTCGCCAGCGATTCGCGCCAGAATACCATGATAGCGCCAAGACGAGGATGGGTAGGAACGCCGAATTTTTCCCACTGCCGCGCGCCCAGTGGATTTCCCGGTAATACTTCCTGTTGCAGGGTGGTACCAACACAATGCGCCACAAATAACCCGCACCACGGCACATCGTCACCGGCATAACCGATATCGAGATTCTTGGCCCAATCCATGATGACAGGATTGCTCTTGTTGCCGAGCACTTCCTTCGTGCCCATTAAATGCCGCGCTTCTTCAAACCAAGGAAGTAATGGGCTGTTCGCCGGAATAGCGGACGGTGTGCCGGAAAAAAGCGCTGCGGAAGTTTTCGGACCGACGATGCCATCCACTTCCAGACCCTGGCGTTGCTGAAATTGCATCACTGCGGCGATAGTATTGCGTCCCCAAATGCCGTCGATCTCGCTCGGATCAAAACCTTTATTTTTCAGCGCTTGCTGAATTTGTTTGACTGCACTGCTTGCCATAATCCCTCCCGGAATTTCTATGAATTGAATACATAGCCCGGGTGGAATTATGCAGTATTTCTCTCTAAGGCTTCCACTTCTTACGTTTCCCGATCAAATCGGACAAATGATCGAGCAGTTCATCCTCTTTGTAAGGTTTGCCAAGAAATACGTTAACGCCCAGATCCTTGGCGATTTTCCGGTGTTTCTCCGCGGTGCGCGACGAAATGATGATCACCGGCATATGGGCCGTTGCGGGATTGTCACGTACTTTCTTGATCAATTCAAAACCGTTCATTTTCGGCATTTCCAAATCGATCAGCATGACATCCGGAATGGTTTCCTGAAGAATATCGACCGCTTCCGCGCCATTCTTCGCGATCAGTACATCGCAACCTTCGCGCTCCAACAGGCGGCAAGTTACTTTGCGCACGGTCAGCGAATCATCCACCACCATGACAGCGGGTGGCGTGGCTGTTTTCTTTTTCTTCGCCGGAGTCAGCGCGGTAACCGGGGTACTGAGCACTTGTTGCACATCGCTGCGCTGCATCAGTTTTACCGGATTCAGGATCAGAATCACTTCGCCGTCACCGGTAATGGTGGCGCCTTCCACGCCCGGCGCTTGCGCCAGTTGCGCGCCGATATTCTTCGCCACCACTTCGCTGCTGCCGAGTAATTCGTCGACATGCACCGCCAGATGCTGGGTGCCGCTATGCAGGAACAAGACCTGACTGTGTTTTCCGGCTTCCGGAACAACACCGGTTTCCCCCAGCAAATGCGACAGATGCGCAAACGGATAGGTTTTTCCATTGAGAGTAACGCGGTGATCTTGGTAGATTTTCTGCAACGTTTCCGCGTCGAATTCGCGTTGCTGCTCGACAATAAAAGCGGGAATCGCGTAGGTCTGCTTGCCGGTGCGAACCATCAACGTTTGCGCAACCGATAGGGTCAGCGGCAGGTTAATTGTGAAAACCGTTCCCTGATTGGGAGTGGATTCCACGCTGATGCGCCCGCCCAGCATCGTAATCTCATTCTTGACGATATCCAGACCAATGCCGCGCCCCGCTATTCCCGTCACCGAATCGGTGGTCGACAAGCCCGGCATGAAAATCAGCGACATCGTCTTGTCATCGTCGAGCACTGCATCGTTGCGGACCAGGCCCAGCCGCTGCGCTTCCTCGCGGATGCGCGGCAAATTCAGACCGCGGCCATCGTCGCTCAACGTAATGATCACTTCGTTGCCTTCCTGACGCAAGCGGATTTCGACTTGTCCGGTCTCGGATTTGCCCAACCGCTGTCTTTCCTCCGGCTCTTCGATACCGTGGGCGATGGCGTTGCGCAGCAGGTGTTCCAGCGGCGGATTGATTTTCTCCAGCACATTGCGGTCAATTTCAACATCGGCGCCGTGAATTTCGAGACTGGCTTTTTTGCCCAAATCCTCGGCTACTTGCCGGGCGATACGGTAATAGCGTTCGGCATAGTTGCTGAATGGGATGGTGCGGATTTGCAGCAGCGATTGCTGCAACTGCCGGTTCATCACCGCTTGCTGCGCAACCGCTTCTTCAGCGGCAATCTGCGTAGTCCGCAAGCTTTTTTGCACGCTGATGATGTCATCGACGCTCTCGGCCATCAGCCGGGTCAATTCCTGGAAGCGTGAAAAACGGTCAAATTCGAGCGGATCAAACGCCGGTTCGCTTTCCTGTTGATGGGCAAGATGCGATTGCATTTGCGTTTCCGCCTGGATTTCCACTTCACGCAACTGATCGTGCAAACGGTGTGTGCTTTCCGTCAAATCCTGCAAGGATTGTTTGAAATTGTTCAGCTGCGCCTCAATTTTTGAGCGCAGAATGCTGGCTTCTCCGGCATCGTTGACAAGGCGGTCAATCAGCTCGGAATTGATGCGCAGCAACGTTTTGGATTGCAGCAGCCCGGTTGTTTCGGCGGGCGGTTGCGCCAATTCGGCGATCGCCACGGCTGCGGCCGTCAGTGCATCGCTTCCTGGAACCGCAGCATCTTCAGTGCGCTGAAGCTGTTCGATCTCGCCGCTGATCGCGTCAAATTCACTTTCCAGCTGATCCAGCGCGGCATCGGAGATATTGCGGTCACGGAAAGCCGTTTCTACATGGCTTTCCATCGCATGAATCAATTCGCCCAGCGGCAAAGCACCCGCCATGCGCGCGCTGCCTTTCAGGGTATGCAGTAAACGCAGCAATGCATGATGGATATCCTCGTCCTGCGGCAACATGCGCCACGCGCGCAGTTTTGCGCCCATGCGCGGAATGATGTCGTGTGTTTCTTCCAGAAATACCGCGAGCAATTCCGGATTGATCCGATCGGCCGGTGCGACAACAAGCGGCAATTGTTCCGGCTGAACCGGTTCGGCCGGAACTGCGGATGCTTCGACGGTTTTGGCGCGCGTTAGCAGTTCTTGCGCCGCTTGCAGTAATGCATCCGCATCAACCTCGGCAACGCCATGTTCGCGCAGATCGTCACACCATCCGCCATAAGCCTGGCAAGCCCGGTCAACCAAGTCGAGCAGCGGATCGGAAGCGGATCTGTTTTCACTTAACCAAAGATTCAGCACTTGCTCCAGATTCCACGCCACTTCACTCAAATCATCGAGCTTGACCATGCGGCCGCTGCCTTTCAAGGTGTGAAATCCGCGCCGCGCACTTGCCAGCGCTTCTTGATCGGTTGGATTGATGCGGCATTTGCGTACATCGCTGGCGATACCCGCCAGCACTTCACCAGCTTCTTCTAGGAAGATACCGAGCAACTCGGGATCGATAGCGGCACTCACCGCCGCAGCGGATGCGGTGTCTGCGCTTAGCGCGGCAGCAGGTGGCGTAGCCATTGGCACCGGCGAGGTTGCATTGGCCGGATTGGCTGCGATCTGGAACAGCTTGATGGCTTCCTCGACAATCTGCTGGCTATCGGGTTGCCCGCTGCGCAATGCTTCGATGTAGAAACCCAGGCTGCTCAATCCGTCGACGAGCAGAACTTGCTCGGTTTGGACAATCTCGTAGCCTGACTTTGACAGTTTCTCAACCAAACCGTAGCAAAGATGCAGCAGCGTATGCGCACGCTCCAGATCCAGCATGACGAGGGTACCGGAGACCTGCTTGAATAAATCCGGCAACAGCGGCAATTCCGAACGCTGAGCGGGTTCAAAAAAGAATTTATCCAGAATGCTTTCGATGTGCGCCAGGTTGGCCAGAATTTCCTGCGCCACCTGTGCCAATAATTCTTTTTCCTGTGTTTTACCATCCAGCACTTTGAATGTCGGTGCGGGCGGCAATTCGCCGATCTGGATATCGCCCGTCGTGATGCCGTGCAGACGGGAATCAATCACATCGATCTGGGAAGGCAGATCGTCAGGCAGCTTATAAAAATCGTCAATAATGCTTTCAACCAGCAATAGTGCCGTGGCCATTTCCATTGCCAGCTCTTCGCTCGTTTCCTGCGGATGATCGTGCAAGTACGTCACCGTATCGCCAATGGCATCGATCAATTTCACCAGCGGCGCGCACTCCGTTTGCCGTGCTTGGTGGCTGAGCCAGTCCACGTATTCCAACAATGAAACCAGGCTTTCCTGATGCCCGGCACAGAACTCGCGCCAGATATCGTTCGCCTGCATCAGCGTATCGCGCAACCTGTCCAGTATGGGACGCAGTGTTTCCGATTGTTCAAATGTCGGCGCATCCTGGTCCTTGGTTTGGCCGGGCCAGGTGTAGCTGTGCTTGATCGCGTTGATGCGCACACTGTCCGATTCGCTGTGCGCAATGTGGTACAGCAATTCGCGCATTAAGATAGAGGTGTTACCGGTCGTACCCGCCGCCAAATGGCGGATGGTTTGCTCAATCTTTCCGCACAAACGGCGCACCGGCAAATCGATTTGGCTGCCGTCCAGTTGCAGCAAATCTTCCAGAAAACCGGCTGTCACCCACCAGAACGCACGCGCTTCGGTAGTTCCCGGAAATTCCTCGATCTTATCCGCCACGGCGGCCATTTGCCGCAAGCCGTCCTGATTCGATGGATCGCGCAGCCACTTCAGCAAACCGGCCTGATACTCCGCACCCAATTGTTTGGCCAGAATTTTGGCGGCAGCCGCGTCGACATGCGCGGCTTCGGCTTTTAATGCCGGTGCGGCTGCTAAACGGGGGAAAAACAAATCGCTTTCGGGTGCATTCTCAAAACCGTACACCTGCATCAAACCGCGATACGCCGGGAACAACCGCAGCGGATTTTCTTCCGCGCCATCGATCAATTCGTTCAAGTAAAACAGCAACGCCTTAGTGGATTGCTTCAACGCATTGAATACCGGCGGACTGGGTTCAATTTTCTTACTGATCAGCGCTTCAACCAGCTGCTCCATTTTTCCGGTGACGATGGTGATACTGGTCAACCCCAGCATCTCGAGCAAACCGTCCAGTTGATGAATATAACTGCGGCAATCCTTGACGAGATCGGTCTTGCCGGGATGCTGGCTGTATACCTCCAGATTCTGGTCGATCAATGCGAAGACTTGGTAAATCCCGTCCTTGATTCCGATAATCGAAGCAATATTCAGTTTGGGTTGCGCGCTCATATTTTTGTACCATCAATCGATAGAGAAACCGGCATTGGCATCACACCTTGAAGTTGGATACCGATGCTTTCAGTTCGGACGCGAATCCTGCGATCTGTTTGATCGATCCCGTGGTTTTCAGCGTTCCTTGTGTCGTCTGCCGGGTAATATGAAGAATTTCTTCCATATTGGCAACCACCTTATGCGCCGCCCGCGTCTGCGTATTGGTCACGTCAAAAATATGCGTGACCAGCTGCGCCAGTTGCTTGGATACTTGCTCGATTTCTTCCAGCGCCCGGCCCGCCGCGTCGGAGCGTTTCGCGCCTTTTGCCACGCCGAGCGTGCTGCGCTCCATCGCCGCGATGGCGTCCTGCGTGTCGCCCTGAATGGTGACGATCAATTCGCTGATCTGCTTGCTGGCTTCCGTTGACCGTTCCGCCAGCCGCTGCACTTCTTGTGCGATCACGGTAAATCCGTGCCCCGCTTCACCGGCGGCAGTTGCTTGCAGCGCCGCGTTCAAAGCCAGCACGTTGGTTTGGTCGGTGATGTCGGTGATCAGCGCGACAATCTCGCCGATCTCCTGCGAGCTTTCGCCGAGGCGCTTAATCCGTTTCGAGGTGTCTTGGATATGCGTGCGGATTTCGTTCATTCCGGCGATCGATTCACGCACCGCCAACGTGCCTTTCTCCGCCGCAGCCAATGATTGTTTCGCAACTTTGGCGGATTCCGTCGCCCTATCCGATATCTCACTGATCGATTCCGTCATGCCGACCACCGCCAGGGTGGTTTGTTCGATTCTATCCGTTTGCTGCTGCGCCGCGGTTAACAAACCAGACGAAACTTGCTGCGCCTGATGGGATGCCTTCACCACCAGCGCGCCCGCCTGATTGACTTGCTCCACCAGTGTGTGCAATTCCTCGATGGTGCTGTTGATGGCGTCGGCAATCGCACCGGTCATATGGTTCGTAATGTCGGTGCGCACCGTCAGATCGCCGTCGGCGATTTTTTTCATGTCGTCCAGCAATGTCACAATGGCTTTTTGCGCTTTCTCGACTTCGTTGCGGTTGGCCAGATCCTGATGATAGGCATTGCGTCGCACCGACCGGATTAACAAGACCAGTGCCAGCACGGCACACACCGCCAGGATCATCGCCACTGTATTCAGCAACAACGCGGAATGACTGTTTTGCTGCTGCATTTCCTCGTCGAGCGTTGCGGCCAGTTCCTGCATCGCCGCATGGCTGTTCACAACTTCATCGATTGCGGATTCCATCGTCAGCGCGACCGGAACTTCTTTGCGGATGATATGTAAATGCTCGTCAAATTTTCTCAGCTGCGCATACGCATGCGATAACAAATCCTGGATCACCTCATGTTTGCTGGAGATCGCGCCAAGACCATGATTGCCTTGACTCAGGGTTTGGATCATCGCGGCAACTTGCGCATGATCCTGCGCCAATTGCGCGGTGATTTCCGCCAGCGGCGATTCGAGCGGCAGCAGCGTCTTGACATTTTTGGCCACGGTGCGCGCGTGTATTTTGATCGTTTCCACGGTGCGGATTTCCTGCGACAGATTTCCGGCTTCCGTCATGCGGTTGATCAGTTCGTCCATGCGTCGCGCCAACTGGCTGTGCGCGTTATTGACCGCCTTGATGCTGTTGTTGAGCTGTATGAGAGGCTCCTGCTGATTCAGAATCAAATCGATTCTTTGATCTTCCAGCTGCCAGTTTCTGAAATAAGTGTGCAAGCTTGGCGCTAATGAATCATCCACAGCTGCTACGGTTGTGCCGCGATACGAGCCGCCTTGCAATAATAGTGTGATGTCACGATGGAATTGTTGCCGGCTATCGCGCAACCGGGCAAAGGCTTCTGCTTCGCCGAACAGCGCCTGTTGCAAGGCATTGGCGATATGCGCATGCTGAATTTGCAGCTGCGCGGCCAGCTCCGGCTGGATCGCATTCTGTCTGGCTTGGCGCACACTGATCGTTAACGTCATCAACAACAGCACGGTGAAAAACATCACGACGCCACCCAGCACCCAGCCGTTGTTTACCAGAGCAGCACTCTTGGGAATATTTTTCTTCGCGGGCGCCGCAAGCACCGGCAACTTCTTACCTAACGCAACCAAACCGGTTGGCAATCCGAATTTAGAAAAATTGTCTTCCATTGTGCTCTCCAGCTTGAAGTCAGACTCTCTGAATGTCCGCTCTTTTCAAAGACAAACGGCATCAGACAGGGAAAATACCGGACGATAGCTTAACTGCTGGAGAGCGTAATCAAAGACAGGATAAGACCTGGAAAACAATGTTTTTTATGAATCTATCGTACTTTATACCAACAAATTCAATAACAAACCATACCATCCAAGTGATTGCCGGGCAGTGCGAGAACAGCCTGCGCGCGGCGTTTGAAGTCAGAACGGATGAACTTCCGGTGACTCAGGTTTAACGAGTAGCTGAACCGTAGAATTCCGGACACGACAATCACCTTCTGAAACATTGGGTAATCAGCGCATCCAGTCTGCGTTAGCCAAGAAACAATTTATACGCGGGATTCTTGGTTTCGTCCCAATAGCGGTAGCCGAGCTGGTCCAAAAAGGCGCGGAAGCCGGATTTTTCTTCCGGCGGCACCTGGATGCCGATCAACACGCGGCCATAATCGGCGCCGTGGTTGCGGTAGTGAAACAGGCTGATATTCCAGTTATGGCTCAGGTTGTTGAGGAAGTTCATCAATGCGCCGGGGCGGTCGGGAAACTCAAAACGGTACACGATTTCATTCTTGACCGCATGCGCCCGCCCGCCGACCAAGTGACGCACATGCAGTTTGGCCACTTCGTTATTGCTCATGTCTTCGGTGGCCAGGCCGCTTTGTTTCAATTCCTTGATCAGTTGCTGCGTTTCCGCCTGGTTGCGTACCGACACGCCGACAAACACACGCGCCACTTTCGGGTCGGAGTAACGATAGTTGAATTCGGTGATGCTTTTGGCGCCGAGTAAATTACAGAATTTCTTGAAGCTGCCCGGCTCTTCCGGGATTGTCACCGACATCACCGCTTCGCGCTGTTCCCCGATTTCCGCGCGCTCGGAAATATGCCGCAGCCGGTCGAAATTCATATTGGCGCCGGAAGCGATCGCGATCAGCGTTTTATGCTGAATCTTTTCCCGTGCGACATACGCTTTGACACCGGCAATCGACAGCGCGCCGGAGGGTTCCAGAATCGTGCGCGTATCTTCAAACACATCCTTGATCGCGGCGCAAATAGCGTCGGTATCGACCAGCATCACCTCGTCGACCAGTTCGCGGCATAAGCGGAAAGTTTCCTTGCCGACGTACCGCACCGCCACGCCGTCGGCAAACAAACCCACTTGCGCCAGTTTGACACGGCGGCCGCTTTGCAACGAACGGTACATGGCATCGGCATCGACCGGCTCGACACCGATAATTTTGATTTTCGGGTACAACCGTTTCACATACGCCGCAATCCCGGCGATCAGCCCGCCGCCGCCGATCGGCACAAAAATGGCGTGAATCGGGCCGGTATGCTGGCGCAGAATTTCCATGCCGACCGTGCCCTGCCCGGCGATCACATCCGGATCGTCGTAGGGATGCACAAACGTCGCTTGTTCTACTTTGGCCAGCTGTATCGCGTGCTCGTAGGCATCGTTATACGAATCGCCATGCAAGGCCACCGTAGCGCCATGCCCCATCACCGCGTTCACCTTGATTTGCGGCGTCGTCACCGGCATCACGATGGTGGCGGAGCAATTGAGCTTCTTCGCCGCCAACGCCACGCCTTGCGCATGGTTTCCGGCGGAAGCCGCGATCACACCGCGATTGCGCACCGCGGGCGGCAGCTTGATCATCTTGTTATACGCGCCGCGCAATTTGAACGAAAAAACCTGCTGCAAATCTTCACGCTTCAACAACACCTGGTTATGAATACGCCCGGACAAATTGGCGACCAGATCCAACGAACTCTCAATCGCCACATCGTAAACCTGCGCGGTCAGTATTCTTTCAAGGTAATTGTTTTTCATGGTGGGAGATGAGTGAATCCAGACAATCTTCTAATCCGAAACGGGGAAAGGGATTTTATCACGATCGGAGATGGGATAAGTTTTGTTACGGCTACAAAATGTAGTCTAATTTTTAGAGAACAGCCAGTTAAGAGCGCGCTCAACGGAAATAAAGGCAATCCATAAAATGATTGTTTTCTGGCTAGAAAAACCTTATGAATTCAATAAATTTTTTCCCCACATCTCCAGCTCATCCAATATCTGTCGCGCACTTATATCTGCTTTGTGCTCCTCATGCAATAGCGCAATCTGCGCGGAAAATTCGTCAAAAGTAATACTCCCGCCACTACCTTGTGTCAGACGCTGCACACGCAGCTGTTCCCATCGTTCCATTTCATCCGGCGTCAACGTTTCCGGCCAGTTGCGGGCGCGGTAGCGGAACAGCAGTTCGGGTAACCGTTGATCATGAAAATCGAAGCGCATGCTGGCCAGTTGTTTTGGTGAAGCGCGCCGGATCTGGGCCAACGATGCGGCATCGGCATTGTCCAGAAAGCCGTCATACAATGCCACATCGACATCGTCGGAGGGTTCAAATGCGTGACTGGTATACGCCGTGGCGACGCGCTGAAAGAAATCGGGATTGGCGCAGAGTTTTTTCCAGTGGCGGTAACATGCATCCAGATCGAGCGCGATGCGCTCGGCAGCTTCGTTATCCAGCGTATTGCGCGGCGCCAATGCCGGGCATTTGTTGATTTTCACCGACTTGACCGACAATCGTTGCATGCCTTCGGGCAAATCATCGTTACGAGTAAATAGCAATTGCGTCAGTTCCTCCGTGTTTAACGGCAAAAACATGTCCGGATCGTGGCGCAAGTCATACACCAGCACGCTGTTGTTGTTTCCCGGTTCCGTGATGAGCGGCATCACCAGCGACGTGCAACCGGTTTTGGCCGGATACATGCGCGTGGTATGCAACACCGGGTTGTGTGTGATCAGATCAAGCTGCGCGGCCGCTTTGCGTTTATCACGCAGTTGCAACAACCAATCGTACAGGCGCGGTTGCTGCGTGCGCAGCAGGCGTGCCAAAGCAATAGTGGCGCGCACATCGGACAAAGCATCGTGCGCGGATTCGTGCAGAATACCGTTGGCAGCGACCAAATGCTCCAGCTTGAAACTCGGTTGCCCCTCTTCGTGCTGCGGCCAGGCGATTCCATCCGGGCGCAGCGCGTACGTCATGCGCACCAGATCGATGATGTCCCAGCGCGAATTGCCCTGCTGCCATTCGCGCGCATACGGGTCGTAGAAATTGCGATACAGCGTGAAGCGCGTGACTTCATCGTCGAACCGCAGCGAGTTGTAGCCAACACCGCAGGTATTCGGTTGCGCAAACTCGGCATGAATGCGCGCTATGAATTCGGGTTCCAACAGCCCGCGCTCGTCGGCAAGCTGCGGCGTAATTCCGGTGAGTAAGCAGGCTTCCGGATGCGGCAGGTAATCGCGCGCCGGTTTGCAATAAATTACCAATGGCTCACCGATTTCGTTCAGTGCCTCATCGGTGCGCACGCCGGCAAACTGCGCGGGCCGGTCGCGCCTGGGATCGGCGCCGAAAGTTTCATAGTCATGCCAGTAAAATGTGATAGCCATGGGTGTGGGTGGATTTAGATGAAGGCGCCGGTAAAAAACTGGTTTGTTGCGTAATTATAGTGGTATCTTACGCAAAAATTTTCAAACCCAATCACAAGGATGACACAACATGGCAACAAAACTCATCAGTTCAGGTTCGACATTTGAAAAGGAAATCGGCTATTCGCGCGCGGTGGTGGCGGATAACTGGATACTGGTATCCGGCACAACCGGTTTCGATTACAGCAAGATGACCATCTCCGATGATTTATTGGAGCAAGCGGAACAATGCTTCAAAAATATCGAGGCAGCATTGCAGCAAGCAGGGTCAAGCATGAAAGAAGTGGTGCGGGTTACGTATGTATTTCCCAAGGCGGAGGATTTTGAAAAATGCTGGCCGGTGATGCGCAAGTACCTGGGCGATGTCAGACCATCCGCCATGATGTTGACTGCGGGGCTATCCGATCCGCGCATGAAAATCGAAATTCAGGTGACGGCGTATCGCAGTACCGGAGCTTAATGACATTTGTATCTCTTGATCGAAAAAAATAAAAAAGGAGCTCTCGAATGAACGAGCACTCCTTTTTTACAGCTTATTTCAGATTAAACGTTTTGTTGTCTGCGGCGAGCGGCAAAACCCAGCAATCCTAAACCTGCCAGTAACATGGCATAGGTTTCAGGTTCCGGCACAGCTGTGACATTATCTACTACGACCCAATCACCGCTATTACCAGTCAAGATAACATGATCGATGCCTGCAAAACTGAGAGAGTAGAACCCAGTGTATGGGTAGGGCAGATAGCTTACTTGGTCAGGGATGGCCACCGAACCTAAAAGGTTATTTAAAGAATCATAGGCTGAAAGTGTTTGAGGAGAGTTTGTAGCCCCAATCTGCATTCCAAAATAATTGACCGGTGCGGCCAAGTCGAAAATAAAGTCTGCGCCGCCAGAACGATTATCCAGAAAATGAGTACCTGGAGCGGCTAAAACATACGCGCCATTACCATCGTCCGACACCGAGATATTGCCAGATGAAAGGCTAAATGTAACACCACCTTCGGTGAAGGATGAATAAGAACCTACTGCAATAGATTCAAAATCAATAGCTGCATTCGCAGCTTGGGTAAAACCAATGGAGAATACGGTCATGATCGCTAAACTTAGCTTAGTTTTTTTTGTTAACATTTTTAGATTCCTTAATATTTAAATTATTTCATAATTTTACAAACAAATTTCTTCTGCCCATGTATATTCGCTTTACAAAATCATATACGCCAGAAGGTTAATTCATAACCCTTTTCATGGAAATGGGAAATACCAACCTTTTCACTAGTACAACTACACTATATTCATCTTGAGAAACCAGGACAGCTGTACGGTAGTGTCTCAGTTTGAAATT
>NZ_QRBZ01000061.1 GCF_009833085.1 Nitrosomonas oligotropha
CTATAGCTGGCCGGTCTCTGCTTTGGGTGCAAATTTCTCGGGTGTGCAACTCATTACTGTCGATCCTATTACTCCTTCGACGATTGGAGATTACATTAGTGGTAAAATCAGATCGGTAACAGGACCAAATGGTGAAGTGGTTAATGAGCTTTATCAGCAAGTGAAAATAACCGGCGGTTTGGGGCGTGCAGGCTCACAAGCACCGTTGTTAATCAGAAGGCCATGGACGATTGGTGATGTCAATGATCTGTATATTACCTACTGGTTCAGATATCAAGCCAACTTAGAGACACAACTGGATAATACGGTTTCATCTGCGAATTGGCGGTCACAGTTCTCACTTAAGACAGGGGGATACAATAACACGGGAGAGGGTGATTATCGGATGAGCGTGACTGTGATGAAAGGAGCCGATGGCAAACTCTATTGGTTAACAAAGGGTGATAATGCCGGTGGTGTATTTTCCACCAGAGTTGATTACTGGCAAGTAGAGAATCGTGTTGTTCCAGTGCCAGTAAATAAATGGTTTAAATTTGAAGTTTATTGGCACCGGTCAAGTGGCACTGATGGACGTTTCTGGGCAGCCGTCGATGGCGAAGTGATAGCAGATTACCGTGGACCAAATATGGGTGATTACAATCTTCCTATAACTCGGATTTTTGTGAGCAATGCCTACAGTGGTGGTCATGTATCCGTAAATAATCACATCACGAGATTGGAGATATGGGATGGTTTTCCTTGTGGAGAGGGAGTGTCTTGTTATAGTGGGGTGTCAAAAGTATCTTCTGATCATCGGTGAATAGTGTTATAGGCAATCTTATGGTGGACAAATAAACTAAGCGGACTTACTTGTAAGAGATTTCAGTGCTGTTTACAGAGAGGTTGATAAAATAAGCATTGGGTATTTATGAGGGGGCATTATTCAAACTCCTATGAGGCTTGTCATTATTGTTCAATTGAATGAAACGGACAAGCTTGACTTGGGCAACTTATCGCTTAACAATTTTGAAAGAAAATTTAGAGAGGAAGATAAAATGACGGATAGACTGTTGTTTTTTCTTACAGATCAAAGCTATTCTCGGCACAATAAGTAACTATCAGTTAAAAAAGGTACCCACCTCTAAACCTTGGATCTGTGAATTGCTCAGCCTTTCTTAACGGCTTACATTAGCAAAATTACCTAGTGGAAAATCCGGATCAATGATTTTTCTCGAATTTGAATCTGATTCTCGAGGTGACTACAGTGACATTTTTTGTTAACTAATGACACGATATGTCGACAGGTTCTGGATTAATTGCATGTTATTGATTATAATCACTCTTTAGTCAATATTTTTGAGATTGTAGTTGATATTCACAAGTATATGCTTTGACTGTATCGTGATAATGAAAGCTTAGTAGTGCAAAATAAATGCAATTGGCTACCAAAGTTTTTCCTCACCGAGTAAGCGCTAGCCAAGTATCTTACTTTGTGAGCCGTATTGCAGTTTTTGAGTTTGTGTTAGCAACGCCAAATGGATATTCAGCCAGTTTTCGCCGGTAATAACAGATCTGCCTGATAATACCGACAACTGATATTGACGGAAGTATTGTGCTTAATCATTATTTTTCGTTTTCGTAAACTCAATATCAAGCTTTCTTCTAGACCCTGCAATGCAAATTTAGCCTTTGCTGGTGCCATCCTTGCAGGCAAATAGTTGCGTAGTTTTTTAGTAACTGTTGTTTTCAGCGATTGATCCGTGTCGAGCGAATTCAATAACGTTGATGTCGGCCGCATTTAATTATCTATTGTGGTTTTTTGCGTGTCAATTCAGCGACTAATATTGGCACGGTTTATGCTGAAATAATGTAGCAATATGAAAAAGGCAAACTCTGCGAAAGCAGGGGACGCAAAGTCACTGATCTAAAGGGCAAATGCCCCAGGATGGCAGGACTGCCAGGTACGTTACTCGTTTATTTACCACGTTATATTGATGTTGATGATTATCGAACGAAATAACTTTGAAGCGTATCCATGCAGTTCCATCCTTTAACTCTAAGGAGGAACACAATATGAATATTAACAATCAAGCATTACAAGCCAGAAGTTTTTTGGCTTTAGTTATAAGGCAGTTACATGTAGAGAGATCTGATGCTAATTGCTTTGTCCGGCATGGCATTAACATGGTGTTTATTTTTATGCTATTGCTACTGACCGCATTGAGCGTCGTTACCCCGACAGTTTATGCAGCTTCTCTGCTTTTCAAATCTAATTTAGGTTCTGGTGTTTCTCTCGGAGCGCCATATAACTTTTCAGCTCACGGAGCATATCAGATGATCAATGGGACCGACAAAGAAACCGGATATATGTGGCCGGTATCTGCTTTGGGTTCAAATTTCTCCGGTGTTCAACTTATTACTGTCGATCCTATTACTTCTTCGACAATCGGAAATTACATCAGTAATCAAATTCGATCGGTAACAGGACCAAAAGGTGGAGCGGTTAATGAGCTTTTTCAACAAGTGAAAATAACTGGAGAATTGGGACGAGCTGGCTCACAGGCACCGTTGTTGATTCAAAGACCATGGACCATTGGTGATGTTAAAGACTTGTATATTACTTACTGGTTTAAATATCAAGCCGATCTGGAGACACAGCTGGATAATACGGTTTCATCCGCAAATTGGCGGACACAATTCTCACTCAAGACAGGGGGGTACAATAACACGGGTGAGGGTGATTATCGAATGAGCGTGACTGTAATGAAAGGAGCCGATGGCAAGCTCTATTGGATGACAAAAGGTGATAATGTGGGCGGCGTATTCCCCACCAGGGTCGATTACTGGCGTGAAGATAATCATATTGTTCCAGTGCCGATAGACAAATGGTTTAAATTTGAAGTTTACTGGCACCGGTCAAGTGGCACTG
>NZ_QRBZ01000062.1 GCF_009833085.1 Nitrosomonas oligotropha
CGCTAGAAATTCTTACAGATAAAGCGACTAAATAAATAGGGTCTATTATTTTGTAATCGAGTCGCAAGAGACCAACACGTTGGTTCAGTAAGGCTTTACTCCTCAACGTAACTATTGACATCCGTCCAATAAGATTCTTTTCTGGCGTAACATCTGTCATTGAGATAATTACGTCACCATCTTGAACGTGAAATGGTTTAAGTTTTTCATATTCAGTTTTCGACCACTTATTGACTTGGTTTTCATCGAAACGGAAGCTTCCATCTAATCCGATTTGTGCCATGGTTATTATAGGGATTCCTGAAGCAACATAACCCTTGGTAGAGAAAGCATAACCATTCTGAAAACTATTCAAGACATCCCCAATAGCAACAACATTCCAATCCTCCGGAATCACCCCCACCTCAGTCTGCTTGAATTCTGGCTTCAATTCCATGCAAACCCCATCTTGTGCAGGTGCGCATTCACGGCCTTTTCCAGCTCTGCCACCTGCTGGTTTTGCTGCGGCAATGGCGTTTCATAGCGCTCGGCCAATTCCTTGATGCGTTGCGTTAAACGCTGGCTGATGCGATCCATCTCGGAATGAATATCGCGGTCGATGGCGGCGATCCATTTGTCGTCGACCACCAGTTGCTTGATCTGGTCTGCGGTGAGTGTGGGGTAAAACTCATGCAGTTCGGCATCCAGTTCCGCTTCGGCGGACTGAATGGCCTTTTTGGCTGCCGCTTCCTGTTCCAGCAGCTCCAGGTATTGCCTGAGGATTTTTTCTTCGTCAATCGATTGCGGATCGTTTTTGATTTCTTTCAGGCGCGCGTTGATACTGGCTTTGCTGATCTTGTCGAGTTCGGCAAATGCGCCGCCATCGTCAACATTGCCACCATGTTCTTCTTCCATTTCCACCAACCGGCTTTGCAGCGTTTCCAGTTCCAAATTGAGTTGATCGATGGCTTGTTGCTGCCCGGCAAAGTAGCGGTGAATCACGAGCGTTTTCGGAACCAGATCGCAGGTCCAGCCTTTATCGATGGTTTTGGTCACCTGGCCGTCCTTGGTTTTCTTTTCTTCCACGATGCGGTACGTGGCCGCTTGCCAACCGTCGGCGGCGATCAGGTAGCAATCGTCCTGCATCACGTCGAACCAGAAATTCATCAGGTGCTGGTAGACATCGTACCGGTCGATCAGGGCGCGGCCTTCGTAGGTGGCGAGCAACGCTTCGCCGATGGCGTGGATGATGTGCTTTGGATGAAAACCGGGTTGCAGTCCTTTCAATGTTGCGGTGGTGTTCTTTTCCCAGTGACTGAATACTTGATTCATTTCAGTCATGTAACTGATAAATTCGGGGTGCGCGAAAATGGTTGGCTTGATGTCGTCCTTGCCGACTGTCAGGCTCAGATAGTTTGGGCTGCGTTTGGCCTGAGCAAATAACGCCGATCTCAGGTTGGGGCACACCGCCCAGTAATCGTGCAGCGCGTCGATGTCGGCTTTGGGGATATCGCCCAGCAGATGCGCCTCGATGTCTTGCAGGTCTTCGGCTTCGGAACTGTCGATATAGCGCGGGATGTTGAGGTTGAATTCGTTTTTTTCGATCTCGCTGAACGATACGATTTTGCTGTAGCCTGGAATTTCGATCTGCTTATTGAACACGTCGACAATTTTGTGGATGTCCATTTCCCGCAGGCGGTTTTTGTTGCCGTCTTTCATGAAACCCTTGCCTGCGTCGATCATGAAAATGCCTTTGCGGTTTTGCGCGTTTTCCTTGTCGATGACGATGATGCACGCCGGGATGCCGGTGCCGTAAAACAGGTTGGCAGGCAGGCCGATGATGCCCTTGATCAATCCCTTGCGGATGATGGCTGCGCGGATGGCGGCTTCGACATTGCCGCGGAACAGCACGCCGTGCGGCAGAATGCACGCGCCTTTGCCACGGCTTTTCAGCGAACGGATGATATGCAGCAGGTAGGCGTAATCGCCGTTTTTATCCGGCGGCACGCCCAATCCATCGAAGCGCTGAAATGGATCGTGAGCGGTATCAACGCCGTTGCCCCAGCGTTTGTCGCTGAACGGCGGATTGGCGACGACGTAATCGAACGTCTTTAGCCCGCCTTGTTCGTAGAGAAACAGCGGATTGGCCAGTGTGTTGCCCTGCTTGATCTCGGCGCCGGGGTTGTTGTGCAGGATCATGTTCATGCGCGCCAAACCGCTGGTGGCGGCGTCTTTTTCCTGACCGTACAGCGTCACCGGCGTTTTGGCGGCATCGCTCACTTTCAACAGCAGCGAACCGGAGCCGCAGGTCGGATCGTAAACGGTGGTCGACGCCGTGGTGTCGGCCTGATCGATGCCGATGATGCGCGCCATGATGCGGCTGACTTCCGCCGGGGTGTAGAACTGCCCTTTGCTCTTGCCGCTTTCGGTGGCGAAATGACGCATCAGGTATTCGTAGGCATCGCCGAGGATGTCATCGCCTTCCGCGCGATTCTTGCTGAAATCCAGTGCCTTGTTTTCAAAAATGGCGATGAGGTTGCTGAGCCTATCGACCATATCCTTGCCGCTGCCGAGTTTCTCCGGATCGTTGAAATCCGGCATGCTGGATAATTTGTTGGCATTGGCGAGCGGCGCGATGATTTTCTTGTTGATGTCATCGTCGATGGTGGGTTTGCCTTTCAGCGCCATCATATCCCTGAAACTCGCGCCTGGCGGAATCTTGATCGGGGCAAACGGCTGACCGGCGTATTTGTCGCTGACATATTTGATGAACAGCATCACCAGCACATAGTCCTTGTACTGGCTGGCGTCCATGCCGCCGCGCAGTTCATCGCAACTTGACCACAGGGAAGAATAAAGCTCGGATTTTTTGATGGCCATGTGTTTTTGTTATTTGAAATACAATAATTTACGGTGGGATGTTGCATGGAATTATATCATTTACTCGCATCCGCTGCCGAGGCTGGCGGCGGCGCTGGGTCGAGCTTCCGCGGGATATTTGTGCGAGCGATTCGTTTGGGGACAAAAAACGGGATCCGGAAAACCCGGAAAAACAGATGGGCGCCGCCGGAATAAAAATCCGGTTTTGGTCTTTTATGCATCGATATTTTGCATTTTGTTGATCTATATCAAGAAAACTGACCTTCGTGAACGGATTTCTTGATCTGAATCAATAAATGGGATGCCGGTTTGCTTGAAAATGCAATCTCCACTAATTGTTAAAAGACGGAGATAATCATGGAAATGTTAGACACAGAAGATACCATTACATTTAAAAAACTTGGCTACAATATGACTTTCATCGGCGCGGTAGCAGTGGCGTTGATTATTATCTCAATATACTTCTCGTAAGCAATCGACGTAGCGCTTAAATCCCTTCAGTTTAAGTGTTTTAGTGAATTACCCGCCCCTTGGGGCGGGGCAAAAAATCCGCACCATCGCTGATAAAGTGTGACAGCCGATCTCCAGCGGTATCAATTCCAGCCAGAACCGTAAGATTATCAGAGCGCATTATAAACCGCGCACCACAATTGCTTCATAAGCAGTGCTTACTGATCCGGAGTGAGCAGGGCCGGAACATTCCAGGTTTGACGCCAGCCCTTGCATGAGACTATTTGACAGCAATATACAAGGCATGTTTGAATATCGCTACGAATTTCAATGGGAGTGATTCAAACATGTCAAATCGTGGCGGAAAAAGGGAAAATGCAGGCAGGCCGCGCGGCCAGGGTAAATTTGGCGAGCCAACGACAACGATGCGCATACCGGAAAGCCAGACAGCAACGATAAAAAGTTTCTTGGAAGCTTTCCAGCGCAAAAAAGCGAATGACGATCGCGACACCACGGTTGTCAATATCGACGAGAATGATCTGCTCATTCCCGAAATCGGCAATCAACCGACCTTGTTACCGCTTTTTTCCAACAAAGTGGCGGCGGGATTTCCCAGTCCGGCGGACGATCATGTCGAAAAGCGCCTGGATGTCAGCGAGTTTCTGATCGACCATGCGGCATCGACGTTCTTCGTAACGATCAAGGGAGATTCGATGATTGATGTGGGTTTGCTGCCGGATGATAAAGTGGTGGTGGATCGATCAAGAACACCGGGGATGGGCGACATTGTGCTGGCCGTGGTGGATCGTGAATTCACCATCAAGATCCTGGATTATGGGGCGAACAAAATGCCAAGGCTTATGCCGGCCAATTCGTCGGGTGCTTACCGGCCGATTTACATTCGCCCGGATATGCAATTTGAGATTTTCGGTGTCGTCATAGGATCGTTCCGCCGCTTCAAATAACATATCGCGATGGCTGCGTGGCAAGCGGCAGCTGTCGCCTCCATCACAGTGATGCAGGTAGTTCAGACGCTATCGCCCTGTACCTTAAGTTACTGATTTTTTCCTGCATGATGTAACTTCATCGCTATTCTTCACTTCATCCCTTTATCAGATGAAGAGCCTCGGATTCCATGATCCCCATTCTCAGCGCTACTTTAGCGGTTCGCAACAGCTCCTTTAAAGGAGCTGTTGCGATCGTTCAAAGTAATTCAATTTTCTATCATAGGAAATATCCTGCATATGCAGTTCATATTTTTGAATAAAACAACGGGAATAAACTTACAGAATTTTTTAGAAAGATTACCGTAAACAGCTGCTTCATTCCTGCAAACTATCTGATATATAAAATATATTGGCAAGGCCGATTCAATGTATTTACCAATGATGAGTGATGGTTGTTCAATTTATCGTAGTGATTATTTTGAATGTGGCCGGGCGGGTAACGGGAATTGTGGTGGATAGGGTAGCGGATGTAATCACGCTGAGGGAGGGACAAATACGACCGGCGCCGGAGTCAGGTTCAGTAATTGATACTGAATATATTACCGGGCTAGGAACCGTCGGCAAGCGCATGCTGATCTCGATCGATATCGAGAAATTGATGGGTGGCAGCGGCTTGGGCTTGATCGAACGAAATATTCATTAGTGGGATTTTATTTAAAGAGTGCTTAAAGGAGAGCTAGTAATGTTTAAAGACACAACTATTAAGTTTCGCTTGTTTCTTATCATCAGTATGTTGACAATTTTGATGCTGGGTGTCGGTTCTTTTGGATTAAATAGCTACCACGATTCCAATGAACGCTTGAAGGGGCTGCATGAAAATCGCACCATGTCTCTAGCCTATTTAGGGACCATGATTGACCGCTGGTACACGGTTCGCTTGAATGGCTTAGATGCCGTAGGGAAAAAAGATGTCAGTAATGCTAAAGCCAAGCATGAACAAAGCATGGAATTGATTAAAGAGATTGAAGAGTTATGGGTAAAAAACCAAGCTACTAATGTGTCGGAACAAGAAGTTGCCTTATCCAAGACCGTCACCGATCAGATCAAGGATTATGCTGACGCAGTCAAGCTGACGTTCCAGTATGCAATGGCTGGCGACTTCGAGGCGGCTGCTAACAATGCGGCCAACAATGGCGGTCCAAAGTTTGCGGCTCTACGCGTAAGCATGTTCAAAATACTCGACATGCAGAAAACCGATGGCGCCAAAGAATATCAGGATGCACAAAGCACTTTTGAAAAAATCTCTACGGCTATGGCAGCTGTGATGGTACTCGGTGCTGTATTAGCCGTTATTTTTGGTGTGCTATTACTACGTTCGATTATTGCACCATTAAATGAAGCGATTGAAGTAGCGAATGCGGTAGCCTCCGGCGATCTCACCAAACGGATAGAAGCCACTTCCACCAATGAAACCGGACGACTGCTGCAAGCGCTGAAAACCATGAACGAAAATCTGGTTGACCTGGTCGGTAAAGTACGCATGGGAACGGACCAAATCACAACGGCATCGGGCGAAATCGCCTCCGGCAACTCCGACTTGAGCCAACGCACGGAAGAACAAGCCTCCAGCCTGGAAGAAACCGCATCGTCGATGGAAGAGCTGACCTCCACCGTCAAACAAAACGCCGACAACGCGCGTCAAGCCAATCAACTGGCGGTGGGAGCATCCGAAGTTGCCATGAAAGGCGGCGCGGTGGTCGGCCAAGTGGTGCAAACCATGAGCTCGATCAACGAAAGCTCGAAGAAAATTGTCGACATCAT
>NZ_QRBZ01000063.1 GCF_009833085.1 Nitrosomonas oligotropha
CGCCCCGAGCGGGTTTTTTATTTGCATTTTGTAGATTTGTACGCGACATGAATTATTGTCTGTCAAAGCGAGGTAGCGTACAGAACATAACAAATAAACTCTTTACGATGATCAATCACCAAAAAAGGAGTTTTTTATGATTAAAAATATTTTAACTACCATGATTATTGGCTCAATTATTCTTCTTGCTAGCCCATTAGTTATGGCTAAAAATATATTTTTGGCACAAACCAGCACGAACAAAGATGGAAAAACACCTGGCGGCTCAGATTCATCAGATAGAAACTCAGGATCACAATCTTCAGGATCAAGCCATAAACCTCATTATCAAGGATCTGGGTCTAATTCCGGTTCTGAAAAATCTGGGGTAAGCGGTACAGGTCAAGAAAGTAATGGCCAGTCCAGTTCCGGCACTCAAGGTTCTGGATCTTCAGCTGGGAGTGCTGGTAGATAGTTTTATTAAACACCTTTAAGGAGACAATCATGCATAAATTAAATGTTGAGTCGAAAAATAAAAAGAAAGAAGACGATAAAAATAAAAGTCCAAACAAGAAAAAATAATTCTTGAATTAAGCTAGCTTAGGTGGATTTCATTTTTATTATAAGTCGGCGATCAAGCGAAGAGACTTAGATGCATAAAATTAATATAATAATATCCCTTTATCTATAAAGAACTTAATTTTCTTTATTTTAAATTCAGAAAGCAAAAATTTACACTATGGATAACAAAACACCAGATTATCGCGCAAAGGAATCTTCAAAAATTAGTGTTCTATTTTTTGTATTTCTAGGAATATTAATTTTTATTGGAATATTAGTGTGGAAGGCTGATTTGAGTTTAAGTTAATTTAGTCTTTTTAATATATTAACCCGCCCCGGCGGGTTTTTTATTGTTTAAGCCACTCACTAATGAATCGCATTTATCGATTTGTTAGCAATTACACAGACATGATCTTCCCAATGGATTCATGATGCCTCTTTAACATTTCAATCCAATTGGAGTTTAGATGATTATAAAGAATGTGAAAATTATCGAAAAATCAACGGGTATTTTATTAGTCGAATACCCTATTAGTGAATTAGCAGAACTTCCTAGTGAAGAATATCGTAATGAAGCGTGGGATCTGGCAATGGAGGAAGGATTAGTGAATGCGCTCAAGCGCGATGATTATGATATTGAAGTCATTGTTGATATCGCACCTGTTAATGGCAAGCTATATGATTGAATTGTGAGCAATCCACTGCGGATTTCTTATTCCATACAAACCAAGAGGTTTTCAAATAGCCCCCCTAGTTTATCTACTGTGTGTGCGTTAACAAACCGACCAAAATGAGAATTAAGAGGATTATGAAAATCTTAACTCGTTAATTGGAGAACTGCCATGATTAAAAATTTGACAGAGACAATGGTGTTTATGCTCACGCTAGGGGTATTTTTATTATTAAGTACTATAGCTATTGCACAGTCACATGCTACCCCACCTGAAACTCTTGCTGAAGGTGACAGAAAAGATAGTGGCCAGCATCATTCAATCAAAAATAAAGATGGTCATTCAGGACAAAAAATAGAAAGCTCCTCTGACTCAAAACACCTGCCTTCATCATCAAACAAAACTCATCTGCCTTCTTCGTCACCAAATCCATCTAATCCTGCTGGAGCGAGCCCCGGCAATCCGCTTGGCGCGACTCAAAATCCACAACCAAACCTTAATACCAACTAAGTTACATTTGCATTGATACGGTTTTAAGAATTCGGTGTTATTGCATCATTTCAGTAATCAAATGTATTAAAGGAAATCATCATGGAAAAGATACAAGTAAAGAAATTAATGGAAACCAATATACAGCTCATCAATTCGAATGCAACATTAGAAGAAGCATCGAAAAAAATGAAGGAATACAGTTGCGGTTTTTTACCGGCTGGAGTAAACCATATACCTGAGGGTATCATCACAGATCGTGATATCGTTATCCGGGCCCTTGCCGAGGGCAAAGACCCCAAGAACGAGAAGGTATGCGACTATATGACCAGTGACATTTATTCGTGCCAGGAAACAGATACGCTGGAAGATGCGGCAATAGTTATGGGCGCGAACAATATCAGCCGGTTGGTTGTGAAAGATGCAACTGACACTATATGCGGTATTTTAACTTTCGGCAGAATAATCCGAAAACATGATAATAAGCAGGAAATCAGCGATGTTGTTGAAAAAGCTACTGGAAAGATGATTTAGCTTTAGTAATTCAGACTTGATCTGATAGAAGGATCTTGCCAAAGGGTGGGATTACCCGGTTTGATAGAGGTGCGAAACTTTATCAACCAAATGCGAAAGCGTAAAGGAGTAATCCCATGAGTAGTGTTCAACAGAAAGTCATCAAACACAAGATAGGTCTGCTTAATTTGGCAGCCGGGCTTGGCAATGTATCCCGCGCTTGCAAGGTGATGGGTTTTTCACGCGATACTTTCTATCGCTATCAGGCAGCAGTAGAAGCAGGTGGTGTTGAGGCACTGATTGATGCAAGCCGGGCGCAAGCCCAACATTAAGAACCGTGTAGAAGAAGCGACGGAGGCAGCGGTCACTGCTTTTGCCCTGGAGCAACCGGCTTTTGGTCAAGTTCGAGTTTCCAATGATGAAATGTTGCGTACTTGTGGGCTGGGTAAAGTAGAGTGGGTGCCGTTAAGTCCGGTTAAAGAAAAAATTTATGAGCAGTTTCCTAAGTTACCTGCCTTTTTACTAGATACACCTGCTTTTGTGACGGAATTAATGGGAGTTACTTATTATTGCCACTTAAATCGTTTGATTGATGAATTATTTGTAGATGAACCAGAAGTTCAAATACGTCTAAAAGAACTGCTAGATGAAATTACCATAGATGAAGTAGCTCACGTTGGACAGCGTAGAAATTTCATTGGTCCTACCGGGATGCGAGTTTCTAAATGGTTAGTTAAGCCATTTTACACTATGTTTTTTAATGATATCCCAGAAATTGGCATATTATTTGACGTAAACAAAATGATTAGAGATGGGGAGTCTTTTGATTTCAATCAATTACCTGATTACATAATCGAGAAAAGCTGGATTCCTTCTTACTGTAAGGTTTAAAAGTTTGTAATTTGGAAGCGACTATACCTGTTTGCAGAGCTTAAATTAAATTGTATTTAGCTCATCTTTCTTGACACGTTCTGATTACGAATCAAATGACTATTGAACGACGCCTATGTTTTCGAAGACACTCTGCACTGATCATTTTTATAAATGAAGCGTTCATCGATATATTCTCCCCACTTCGCCATTAACTCACGTCGTTTTTCAAATAAATCAGTTCTCCGGTAAGCAGCTTCAGTTTGATTCTCAATCACGTGAGCTAATGCCGCTTCGCAAACTTCCCTTGGAAAATTAGTTTTGTCGCCACACCAATCACGAAACGAACTGCGTAGGCCATGTACGGTAGCTTCAGGGTAAGAAACACTTTTAAGCATTTTGCTAATGGCTACGTCGCTGAGTTTTCGGCCGAACACATGATCATCATTCCCTGATTTGTATTTTTCTAACGAAGTCAGTATTTCCAAGCACTCACGG
>NZ_QRBZ01000064.1 GCF_009833085.1 Nitrosomonas oligotropha
CTTAACTGCTTGTACAGTTTTTGGGGGCCACTTCAGAATCCTTCTGCTGGCAAGATTGAGCCTGGTGGAGACCAGGAATTGCAAAAATTCTGTTTAAATCTTTATGTCGTAAAACTGGTATTCGGAAATTAGCTGTACCAATGTGCTAGTACGATGCCCACTCCGCGTTGATGGCGGAACGAAGAAATGTCCAGTTGCCAGATTTCAAGTGGAGAAAAGAGCTCTGGTTTCGAACAATTGCTTGTTGGTATCGTATGCATTTCAATTTTTTACACCGTTATTACAGAGCAAAAATAAAGAATAGTTGAATAATAACCGTTATTCACAATTTTCACCGTAACCTGTTGTATTGGAATTAAATACTGGCGACAAATCCAACCATTGGTCGATAGAAATGCACCGCATGAAAAAAATTATTTTACTTTCGCTCGCTTCATTAATCGTTTACGCCGCTTTTTTTACTGAAAAAGATAGATTGGATAGGGAAGTAAAGCGGCTTTGTGCAATTGATGGAGGAGTCAGAGTGTATGAGACGGTGAAATTGCCAGTTGAGAGATTTACGCAATACGATTTTATAAGTCTTCCATACAAAGAGATTGCTAACTCAGAGGATGAGTATTTCTATGAATCGTCCACTACCTCATTGATTCGAGGAAATCCGGAATTAGTGAAATATCACTATGCAGTTTATCGACAATTCGATGGCAAATTACTCGGTGAAATAATTAATTACTCAAGACGTGGCGGAGGCATACCTGGACCTTGGCATATGCCGGCATTTCGCTGTCCCAAAGAAACGGATGCCAATTTAAATAAGAAAATTTTCATCAAAGAATCAGAAAGACACTATGACTCAATTTCAAGCAAGCTGAGCTGGCGTTAGCGGCCTATGCAACCTTTAATTCGGACATACTAGCCCAAGCTGAGTTGAAAGATGTGAATTTCTCCACTAGCCAAGCCCGTTACTTTGCCGACACATATCGTCTGGTCACTCAATACACCGGCGCCACCGGTCTCTCGGTAACGGTGTTTACTGATGCTGATAACAAAACTTTTCTTGCTATTCGTGGCACTGAAGCTTCTGATCCAATGGATTTATTGACGGATCTGATTGATATCACATGGCTAGGTAGTACAGCGCTACAACCGCAATATATCAGTCTCCGGAGCAAGGTTGTCGAGTGGCTTGGAAACGGAACACTCTCGCAAAACTTCACCGTGACTGGCCACAGTTTGGGTGGATTCTTGGCCGAAGGGCTTGTTGCAGAACCTGTTTTGGCCGATCATATTTCGCATGCTTATCTGTTTAATAGTCCTGGGGGCGGCGGTCACTCCGGTTCTTTTGCTATGTTTCATGCGATTTTGGATTTTCTCGGAGTTGCGTCCACATACGATCAGTCCGAAATCAGTAATATCCAAGCTGTAACGGGTGTCAAGCCAATTGCTGGATTAGATTTTGATGTTGCTCCTCCAATTAATATCGTTATTGAAGACCAAATGGCTTCAGATATAAGCGACCCTCCCGATGCACGTAATCACAGTCAGCAAGTATTGACCGATACTTTAGCCATCTATTCGGTTTATTCACAATGTAACTTGCTGCAGTAAGGGTGGGGTTTTGTGATGGTTATTACGGTATGTCAATAGGGGCACTCAATGAAAAAAGTTGTTTTGCTTTTGTTTGTTTTATTGCTAGTTTATGCAAGCCTTTTCTCTGAAAAGGCCCGACTGGACCAGAAAGTGAATCACCTGTGTGCTATCGATGGCGGGATCAGGGTGTATGAGACGGTAACGTTGCCAGCAGATAAGTTTGATAAAGAGAGAAGGATCAATTTTTATTATCCAACGCAAGGAGAAAACGCGCTGGGACCGGAGTATATCTTTAAATTGAACATTTACGATTACAAAAAAAGAGATCCAGGAAGTCAAGGACCTCAGGAATTGTCCATGAGACGAGATCAATTCATGATCATTCGAAAGTCGGATATGAAATTACTCGGTGAATTTGTTTTATATAGCCGGTTTGGTGGAGATTTACCTGGGCCATGGGTACACCTTCATCGTATCGATACCCAGGATTGGATACGAATGAAAATGTTCTGATGAGAGAAATTTTTATCAAATCAATGGGAAATACTGAGAAATGAATAATATTAATTGTAGGAAATCTCAGGGTTGTTTGCAGAGAGGTTGATTAAAATAAGTGGTATTTCATAAGGAGTGGCATTACTCAAACTCTTATGTGGCTTCACAGTATTATAGAAGTTAATGAAACGGGAAAGCTGAATGCGTCGATCAGCGCTGTCTTTAAAGCAAGTTTTGCTGTGCCACATATCCATCAGAGTGCGAATGACTCTCTCGGCCTTGCCGTTGGTTTGAGGGCGATTGATGCGGGTAAACTTCTGCCCGATACCGTGTTGCCTGCAAGCTTTGACGAAAGCATGAGCGTCGGTCCCTTTAAATTCCTTACCGTTATCGGAATAAGCATAGTCGATCTGGTAAGGACATTGACTTAGAAGGAAGCAAGCAGCGCTGTGCTGGGTTCTATCGGGAAGAATATCGGCATACAGCTCTCTGGAAAAATCATCAATGGCCACAAACAGATACTCGCGAGGTTCATTGGCGGATTGTCCTTTCAATAAGGGGAGTCGCTTGGTATCGAAATGAACCAGTTC
>NZ_QRBZ01000065.1 GCF_009833085.1 Nitrosomonas oligotropha
GCTCATTGGGTGTGTTGAAGATATACGACATTTACAACAACCGGACTCTTACCGCCAGAGCTTAGAGAAATCGACCTTTCAGAATCGCCCACAAGCGATTATTTTTAACGAGCCTGGGCTTACACCTAGGCTTTTTTATTGTTTAACGTTGATTAATGCCGGTGACATATTGGTGATATTTTTTCAGGAAAGAAAAAAGCATAATCCGCGTATGTGTGCGAGCGAACAGAACAAATAATTCAAAGGGTGCAACATGGTTTTAGGTCAACTTTTCCCCATCAGAAAGCTTGACCTCTCGGCCTTTGCTTCCCTTTCTAGTGAAGGCCGGGTTTTCATAACACTCCCTTCTTATAAGACGCGTTTTGTTTCCTCCTATTACACTCAAAACGCGCCTCTTTTTTCTTCACTTTTTGCGACCTATAACCCAATCAGACCGAGCCCGGCGGCATGATACAAATAAATCATTTCGTCAATGTTGAATAAAGCGCAAGCAAGGCATTTTTGTTGGCATATTTGTTGGTATAAATAAAATTCAAAAAACATAGATTGCTACATACAAATAGTTTCAGAGCAAAAGGCGTATGACACCGCCCCGCCACCGGTTCAGGATTCATGCAGTTTAAATCCCACAACCCATAAATTCCCGTCAATCGCACCAGTCAAAAATCTCACGCTTCCGTTTTAAATCCGGTTTGCTGTTTCGGTATTATTGGCTACGGACGCGGGATATTCGCTACTGAAATTTTATCCGGTTTATTATTGATCAAAGACGGGCATTACTTGATGTCAGCAGGGAATTTCCAGTTCATTTGCAATCGCCAATCCGTCTGCCTGTGTATGTGTGATCTATTTCCATGGGTTCCGAGTCAGGCATTTTCATTTTGATAATTGCGGAACCTTTATAGTTGTCCGAGTTGAAGATAATTCTTCCCGCGCCATTCATTTTCAGCTCGCCTTTGCACTTCATTTGCCATGAAGCATCATTACCGATAATTTTATAATCGAAAAATTTGCAGGACTCATGCACAGCAATGGGCGGTTTTCCTTTGGTTTTATCATTGACGCAAATGACATCTTTATGGATAGGCATCGGCGTCATGATGTGAGGCATTATGGTTTGCGTGGTGACTTCCCACTTGCCTTTCGGGAATGGCTGCGCATGAGCGCTGAATGCAATCAATAAAGTAATGATTGATATCGCATAATTAAGAACATGCTTCATTCGCTTTCCTCATAACGCCGATCAGAAATGGCAAGGCCTATAGTGCAACAACCCTTAAAAACTGCCCATGAAATCGCCTTTGCCGACCTCCAGTCCATTGTGCCGCAGAATCGCATAAGCAGTGGTGACATGGAAGAAGAATTGCGGCAACCCATAGTTGATCAAGTAATTGTGTCCAACCATTTTTTTCTCTTTCGGTGTGCCCGGACGCAACACGATATCACGCGTTTCGCTGCCATCGAACTGCGCGGGTGTCAGGCTTTCGATAAACGCTAACGTCTTAGCGATGCGCGCCTGTAAATCGGCGAAAGTCTGTTCATTATCTTCATAAGCTGGTACCTCAACCCCCGCCAGCCGGGCTGATACGCTTTTAGCGAAATCCGCAGCCACTTGCACTTGGCGGATCAAAGGAAACATATCGGGATACAGCTGGGCGTTCAACAATACGGCCGGTTCAAATTTTTTTGTGGCGGCATAGGCTTCCGCTTTGGTCAAAATGGCGCTTAAGCTGGTCAGCAGTTGCTTGAAAACGGGTATTGAGGTTTTGTACATATACGAAGTAGTCATAAAAATATTTTCCTGTTAATGGTTAAACGCGATGTCGTGTGATGGTATTCAGTATCTCATGATTATGCTGGATTGCGTGCGCACAACCATTGCACTACCGCCAATAACCGGCAAACCCAGTTTAAAGCCAAGAAAATGCGAGTGAACAGGAATGCTGTATAGTACTTAAACCGAAGCCAGCTGGCACTTCTTGCTATAGTGGTTAACTGCTTGAACGGAGCCCCAAACCATGACAAACATTGAATCGGATGTATTTTTCCACCTTAACCGGCTGGTACCAGACTCTAACAATCCCAGGACGATCGGCTGCAGCTGCGTTGCTGACCGAAGATAGCAAACGAAATGACAGGTTCTGCGTTTTCTCCTTTCAAACATCGCATTTTCACAGTGCTATGGATTGCCACACTGGTTTCAAATATCGGCACGTGGATGTTCAATGTCACTTCCGGCTGGGTGATGACCGGATTATCCTCTTCGCCTTTCATGATTTCGATGGTACAAGCGGCAACGACCTTACCGGTTTTCCTTTTCGCCCTTCCCGCCGGAGCACTGGGCGATCTTTTTGATCGCCGCAAACTGCTGGTGTGGACACAAATCTTTCTGGCAGCTGTGCTGTTGCTTTTTACCGCACTGTTATGGACCGGCAGTGTTACGGCTTGGACTCTGTTGCTGTTTACTTTCATTATCGGCGCCGGATCGGCTTTTGCCATGCCCGCATGGCAGGCCATCGTGCCCCGTCTTGTGCCGCGCGACACATTAAGTTCCGCCATTGTGTTGAATGGCGTCAGCATGAATATCGCCCGCGCCATCGGTCCGGCATTGGGTGGTTTTATTCTGGCCGCAGCCGGCGCCGTGACGACAGCTTTTCTGGATGCCATTTCCTATCTTGCCGTCGCAGCAGCATTGTTATGGTGGCGCGCGAGCACCACCCAAGACGACGCATTGCCACGCGAACGCTTGGCTGGCGCGATGCGTGCCGGTATTCGCTTCGCTCTACATAGCGAACCGCTACGTCACACCTTGATCCATGCGTTGGCTTTTTTTATGTGCGCATCCGCTTACTGGGCATTACTGCCACTGATCGCGAAGGATACATTGCAAGGCGGCCCCAGCCTTTACGGTATTTTATTGACTGCATTGGGCATTGGTGCGGTTTCCGGCGCATTTTTGCTGCCTGTCATGAAAAAACATTTCAAGGCCAACACGATCATAATGGTGGCAACAACGGTAACCGCACTGAGCTCCATGCTGTTTGCCTATGGCGGGCATGCGGTGACTGGCATGATCGCCGGATTGACTGGCGGCGTGTCATGGATCATGGCGGTTTCGCTGTTGAATGTTTCCGCGCAAATGGCGCTGCCGGATTGGGTCCGCGCCCGCGGACTCGCCATTTTCCAGATGGTGGTTTTTGGTGCGATGGCAGCGGGATCGCTCAGCTGGGGGCAAGCAACGGAAATCATCGGCTTGCCGGAAGCATTGACCGTGTCAGGATTCTTGGCGCTGCTGCTGATCCCGATCACGGCGCGATTCAAACTCAATCTGGGCGAACACCATGACTATACGGCGTCCGGTCATTGGTCCGACCCCGCGCCGGTGATTCCTATATCGCACGATCACGGCCCCGTGCTGGTGATGCTGGACTATCGTATCGACGATGCGGATCGTGCTGCTTTTTATTTGCTGATGCAGGAACTGGAAATGACCCGCCGCCGCGACGGCGCCATTCAATGGGGATTTTTTGAGGATGTCGAGGATCATGGGCGATTCATTGAGATGTTCACGGTCGAATCCTGGGTTGCGCATTTGCGCCAGCATGCCCGCGTATCGGTGTCCGACAAGTTGCTGCAAAACAAAATTTTCGCCTTACATCGCGGAGAAAGCTCGCCACGTGTTACCCATGCGGTTGCCCCGCATACCGGCGGCCATCCGAAAACAATCCCCAAAACACATCACGATTTATAAAAGGGGAAAAACCACGGCAAGATCTGAGATTTTGGTTGTGCAGTGAAGATAGAACCGCAGCGGCTATTCTCAATCATGGTTTTTCCAAGCAGGAAAATCTGAGTAATACCGGTTGGCAGAGCAATCACCTGCGCAAAGCCGGTGATTGCTTAACCCTATAACTAAGAACTAAGGTTTTGCTGGTTGTAACTTCAACATCATAGGTTGCAGACGTTTGATTGTGGAAGGCGCAAGCTGGTCTTTGATTTGCAACGATTTAACCGCCGATGCCGGAGCACAATTCGCCACTTCGACCAATTTCACCACCAGCGGATTGAAAGTCACATCCACGCCGGTATAACTGCCAGCATCGTCACCATCGCGATCGCCGCGGAATTTGAATTCCTTCACCGGTCCACTTGGGCCACCACCCTGACGATCATCGTTATGATCGGTGTCAATATAATGTGCTGAGCTTTCTAGACTGCTGACGATACTGTCAATGCGCCAACCGGGGGGAGCCGTATAGTAAGTATCGTTGCGTTCACCTTCGGCAGTAGTCCAATCGCTCCGTGTTTCTTGCGCTTTCATCCAGAGCCGTAAGTTGACGCGCGTGCCTTGGATACTCCAGGTTGCTTTAGCCCAAACTTCCGGGCCATGACCACCGAATTCCTTATCACCTCGGGTATGAGGCGGTGTGAACGATAAATAGGTGTCGCGCGCATACGTTTCGGTTTTTTCCCGGCATACCGGTGTCGCGGGCTGAATGACCGCAATGCTGGAGATAGGACGATTTTGCCATTCCAACGTGAGACGATCGCTGGTTTTGGATAAAGGAACACCGTTGGCACCGAGGTTGAGGGTCATGTGATAGTGCGTCAACCGGTCCAATTCGGGAGAAACATCCAGTGTTCTCGAGGTGTCATGCAGCGTGACTTTGATCGGTGTGGTATCGAAATCGTAGCCAAAAAATTCCAGCTTATTGCGGCGGCTTGGGTCCAATGCCATATCCACAGCGGCCGGAACCACATGACACAATGCCGGTTCAACCGGCGGGATCGCTTGATGCATCAGACGTGCGCGAATCCTCACCAAAGCCTGCCGCACACGCGTACCGATGAAATCCACATTACAACGCAATTCATCGCCGGTAGCGGCTACGCTGCGATTCAGCACATCCGAGACTTCATTGCGCACCGTGGATTGCGCATCGCTCGTCAACTTCGCGGTGGTATCCTGCAATACCGCTTGCCACGACGAGGAATTCCGGTCCAAGGCATCGATAGCGTTATCCAGCGTGGCAACGGTATCACCGGCAACATCGCTGACCTTGTCGGTCAACTTGTCGATTTTATCGCCGATGCTGCAACCCGAGATCAGAAATGGCACAAGTATCATGCTCCAAATGCACAGCTTATGGGTTCGATAAGATTTTTTTGAAAAAATTGTGGTCGCTGACATGCTGTTATTCTCCTTTGTAGTGTCGATAAACTCGCATTGCTACTGCATGAAATCGGTATTGCCGATACCGCATTTCACTATATAGCGATATCTCAAATTAAAGTCAAACATGAATGACATTGCCTAATTCCTTATCTCATCTATATTTTTTTCAATCCAATTCATTGCGTCGATTGCGCCATCTGAATGACCGGCTGCGCGCCCGATTCCGATAACAACACGGTCATCATATTGGTGACCAGCACTGCGCGTTGATCGGGTGTCAGCGTAACGATTTTTTTATCTTCCAGATTCTTCAACGCCACCTCGACCATACCGACCGCGCCGTCAACAAGCTTTTGACGCGCCTGCACCACCGCTTCCGCCTGTTGACGTCGTAGCATGGCATTGGCGATTTCCGGCGCATAAGCGAGATGGGCAATTTTGGCTTCTTCAATCACAATGCCGGCCACTTCGACGTGTTGCTGTATAGAATCACGCAACAGCGCGGCAATGGCATCCAGATCGGTGCGCAGGCTTTTGCGCTGCCCTCCTTCGGCCGCGTCATAGGCGTGACTGCTGGCCACTTGACGCACGGCGGATTCGCTTTGGATTTGCAAATAATTCAATGTACTTTCAACATCGAACACAGCCCTGGCGGTGTCCTGCACCCGCCAGGCAATCACGGCGGCAATTTCAATCGGACTGCCACGCTCGTCATTGACCTTCAGCACCGGTGTATTCCAGTTATTGATCCGTAAGGACACGCGAGTCCGGTTATAAAACGGATTCACCCAGAAAAAACCGCTCTCATTAACTGTTCCGGCATAGCTGCCGAAAAAAATCATCACCGCTGCTTGGTTAGGCTCGAGTGTGAATAGTCCTTTGCAGCAAAAGAGCGTGATCACCAGCAATGCTGCACCGGCTATTAATTTGACAGGACCACCCGGCGTGGCCACTAAAAAAACCGCGAACAGTATTGCGGGTAGCAATACCATCAGCATCAACCACCCGTTGGTGCCGGAAATGATTTGTTCGTCTGTGCCGATTACACTGCTGCCCGATTTCTGATTCACATTCATCCCCTTTCAATTGATCCATTACTAGCAAAATGTAGCGATGATTCAATGCAGTGTCAAACCTGATCAAGAATAATAAATCGATAATACTGAGTATAAAAGTGTGGTGTGATTGGCGAGAAATCGTACTTCCAGTCAATATCGCTTCAATTTGATTCTTTTTGATCGGCGTACTGGCGATATTAGATTGTTTCTGTGATATTCTCGAACCTATCCGTTCAAACCAAAAACATTTCCGGCTATGGATATCTGCTAACGTATCATGTTTTTGTAAAGAGTTATGCGATAAACATCACATCAAGCAATAAAAAATTTGTGCAATCCAATGAAATTAGAGGTAATGTACTAACTCTAAGAAATTGAACACGATTCACGCGCAGAAAAAGCCCCTCTATCCGGTTTAACAACTGCATCTGGGCAAATTAACTTTCATTACATTAAAATATTTCAGCTTATATCCGTTAACACTCGCTTGCATCAGCAACATATCAAAAATCAATATAACGAGTACTTCGCTATGCGTTCAATTATCATTGGATTGTCTGTGATATTTTTTGCTTTATCCGCTTTCATTACGTATAAGGCCATGAATTTCCAGAGTTACACAACTGCTTATTCATATTTAAATGACCCATCCGACTTGACGGTTATACCGGCACCGCCACCCATGCCGGCACCTCCGGTTGCAGCGCCCTCTGCGGCAGCCGAAACCTTGACTCAACCAGGTGGTGATTCGGAGGCCGATAAGGCTTTCGCTACAGAAATGCAAGAGGTCATCACACAGCTTGAGAATAAAGTGGCAACGGCGGAAGATAAAATAGCCGGTATTAAGACGGTCAATCCCGATACGCAATCGCGCACCGTGACAGTATTTGGTGGCAAAACATTCCGCTCCGGCCAGGATGTGATACAGGATGTTGCTTATTCCGCGATTGAAAATCTCGTGCAGGAAATATCCGCATTTCCAAACAGCCGTATTCTCATCGAAGGCCATACCGACAATATACCGACAGGTAAATCCGGCAGTGACAATATGGATTTATCTTTGCGCCGCGCTAAGGCGATTGCCAATATACTGGTTTTACACGGCATATCGAAAGATCGGATATCGGTTACCGGTCACGGTGATACACATCCGATAACTTCCAATAATACCGAAGAAGGTAGAGCCAAAAACCGCAGAGTTGAAGTAAAACTTTTGCCGCAAGAGGGAGCCAATTAATGCACATGTATTCGCAGCACTTTAACCTCAACCGACTTCCATTCGAGAATGTACCCGATCCATTGTTTTTTTATGATCACGGAGATCATGCCCGGATCCGTAAACAAATATCCGGATCTTTGCTCAGCGGACGTGGCTTGATTGTTGTCACCGGCCCGATCGGCTCCGGGAAAACAACATTGAGTCAGATGATCAAGTCCGATTTTCCCGAAAATATCAAACTCATCTGGATGGCCGAACCGCCCGCGAATAGCTCGGATCTTTATTTATTTCTGGCGCAGGAACTTGGAGTACAACCGACTTCGGCGGAAAAAACCTTCGTCATGCGGGATATCCGGAATGCATTACTAAAAATCAATGCGGAAGGAAAAAAATCCTTAGTCATTATGGATGAATCCCATCTGATGACGGAAGATGTGATCAACGGTATTCGCTTGCTCAACAATCTTGAGGAAGGATCAACCAAACTCATTCAGCTACTGCTTCTCGGTCAGGAAGAGTTGATGGAAAAGATCAACCGGCCTGAGATGGCGCCTTTTAAGCAACGGATCGCAGCGCTGGAAACACTGGGAAAGATGAATGTCGACCGGGTGTTACAGTACATCAAACATCGCATTCAAGTGGCAGGAGGAACACCTGAGCTCATCTCGGATACCGGATGGGAAGCACTCACGATTGCGTTCGGCTCCGGAGGAACGCCACGGACCATCAATTCACTCTGCGATCGATCGCTCAATGTTGCGTATGAACGCAATAAAACCATCGTTGATGCACAGGATGTGTATGAAGCCACCCAGCGAATGGGTATGATAACCGACGTATTTCATTACATTATTTTACTCAACAACCGGGAAAGAAAGAATCAGGAAACACACTCACCCGCAACCGGTACTGTCGCGCAAGAATCAACATCACCCGCGGTTGAAAAAGCTCAGCCCGCTGCGCACACGGTCAAAAAAACCGAACCAAAAGTAAATCCGGAAGTCAGCAGCAGTGAGTCTCTGAACATTCCTGAAGAAAAAATCGAGCTATCCGAACCTTCATATGACGATATTGCGAAAGTAATCAAGGCTAAATACGATCAGAAAGGTTTGATGCTTTCCATGGTAGTCCTCGCTCTATCGATTACTGCGTTTATAGCCAGTGTTTTTTTCTTTTGCCATCGCTCCGATTCTTCGGGAGTGCTCGACTGCCTTCGTAACTTACTGGGCCTTTGATCAACATTTCACACGCATCAACCCGAGTCCAAATAAAACCAAGCCCGCTCACCAAGCGGGCTAATAATTGATCCTGACCTGATCGAAACTTAATCGCGCGAGCTGTATTTCTTCCCGCGCACGGTAAAACTTAACAAGCTTAGTCCAGCACGTGACCCCAAACATTAGAAACGATATTGGTAAATAAGGGATCATCGACTCGGCTTATAGAAAGAAAACCACCCATACTGTGAAGTGGCGCCATTAACCTGTACAACCTAAAAGCGAAGTTAAGCTCTGACAAGGCGGGTTAATCAAGCTCAGGCAGCCTGATGAA
>NZ_QRBZ01000066.1 GCF_009833085.1 Nitrosomonas oligotropha
CTTATCTTCATTTGATTAGCTTTACAACTAAGCTAATCTACTACAGCCCCTTGGTTTAAATAATGAGCCTGATCAAGTATTGTTTACCTAGCTGGTTTGTCGGGGTTTTTACCTGATGGAACACTTGTATTTGGGCCAATATCACCTGGGTTTTCATCGAATTTACTTGGATCTATATCAGAATTGTGCATTACTTCTCCAGTAGGTGCTTTCTCCGCGGCATCTCGTTTGTCAGGATTGTTACGCTTTATTTCAGCTTTTTCCTCGATTTTTTTCAGAGTCGATTTTTTTTATTCATATAATTAATCCAAACCCGTTAAATTTTAATAAATAACTACAATAAATATGTAAGCTGTAAAGTCGTAAAAATTATTCGTTCATAATTCCTTAAAATAATATACACATATCCAAAATATAAAACTTTCTTTCATAGATAACTTTGAATTTGATGTTGGAATTTTTCACTTTCTACAGAATTTAGATAACTCTTTTCCAGTAACAGGCTTTAGTTTTTCTAAAGTTGTATTCTGATTAGAATTTGCCCGAAAACGGTCTGAATGAATTTCTCGCTTTTTAAATTTTTCCAGATCTATCTTCTTTTCCGTCTATCTGATCTTGAAGATCGACACTTATCCGCTTCTCAGTCATGCAATTTTTCCTAAACTTGATGATTACCTTGAGCTTCCGATTGTTTATCCAAAGTAAAGATTTTATTAGGCTGAGATATTTCTTCAGATTCATTTTTCATTTTTTTCTTTCATATCCTTATCATACTCAACAAAAACGGATATGCTCATAATGAAGAATATGCCAGTTATAAAAATATATAGAATTTTTTGTGTGATTAAAATCATATATACCATCTAATATGATGAATATATTTCTCTAATAAATATATTCATCGATACGGATACAAGCATAGTGAAAAGAAACCCACCGAAGCGGGTCATTCTATTAAGAATTTTTTCTATGAATAGTTTCCGACTTCTTAGGAGAAATGGTATTTGTTTTAGGGGGAGATTTTTTTAATTCAGAATCTTTATGATCTTGTTTATAATTTATTACTTCTTGCCCTAATTGATCTAGATCTACGTTAGAATCTTTTAATTGGGAAAACATCTCTTTTTCTTCTTCTTTAACATGATGCTCAATATATTCCTTTAAAACGGTAACTTTCGCATCATAATGGCTTTCCTCTGGACTCATAACTTGTAATTCGGCTATCAATTTTTTTGCGCCTGCGTGTTCGACATCTGCCTCGTCCATAAGATCTTCATCTTCTATCGCTTCTCTTGCTGCAGGATAAACTATTGCTTCTTCAACCAATGCATGGAGAGTTAATTCTGTACATATCTGCTGCACAATTTTTGCTTTTTTGTCATTGCTATCTTTTTTTTCCTGAAGTTCTTCATATTCTGCAAAAAGCGATTTAACTTTTTTATGATCTTCTTTTAAGAGATTAATCACATCTGTTCGAGTAGTCTGATTTTTATTTCCAACGATTTGGTTTGTCATAATGAAATTTTTTCTTAGAGTGAGCGGGAATTAATTATGCTCAGATATATAAGTACCGTATGTACGCAAACAAACAGATGTGTATGTAAATGCAGTTGGCAAATGTCCATTTTGTGGCATTTCTGATTGAAGATATATCCTCTTGCGTATGAAATCAGAGCATTTCGCTAATGCGCGCTCGGTTCGTAACGCTCTTGATCGTGCTCGGCTTCGGCAAGAAAATCAATTATTTTCTGGAACAAAGAAATCATTATCTAAAATTGATCTCATAGCATTTGAGGGGGAAGATATTCTAGACAAGCCGCGCCGGTATATTTTTCTCAGCCCCCATATCGCCGCCTTCGTCAGCACAATGGTGCTGGATGTTTGCGTCGGCGGTATGGTTATTTCGTTGTAGTAATTCTCGCTTGGCTTATTGAACCGGCTGGTGTGGATGAATATCGTTAATCTTCCGGCAAAGGATTGCTGGCGCCGCAGTTTCTCCGCAGCGCGGCTGACATACAGCGATACCGCCTCTTCCAGACTAACCAGATCAGTCACTTTGATGCCAAACGAGCGGGAGCAAACGATCTCTTTCTTTGGCGGAGTGACTTCTTCCAAATCGATGCAGGATGTACCATTGAGCTCGCGCACAATCTTTTCCATGTTGACCGAGAAGGCGCTACGCATGACAATGGGCGAGGCCTGTTTCAGGTTCCACACCGTATTGATATTCAACGCATTCAGCTTGGGCGCGAGCTTACGCCCGATTCCCCATATCTCCCCGACTTCAACCCTTTGAAACCAGTCATCTTGCCGGTATTGCGTCATTTCATTCAGGTTACAAACGCCGTTGAATTGCGGTTTTTTCTTTGCGATGTGATTGGCCAGCTTTGCGAGCGTCTTTGTCGAGCCAATCCCGACACAGACAGGCAAGCCGGCACACTGCTTTATTCTTTGCCGGATACTGTGCCCATAATTTGTAAGATCACGGAAACCGGTCAGGTCAAGAAAGCACTCGTCAATGGAGTACACTTCCTGGCTTGGACTGAGTTGCCCGAGAATGGTCATCACCCGGCTACTCATATCGGCGTACAACGCATAGTTGGATGAATAGGCAATGATGCCGTGCTTCTTGGCCAGGTCTTTAAGTTGAAACCACGGCTGCCCCATCTTGACGCCAAGCGCTTTCGTTGCTTCTGGCCACAGCGCATCCGTCATTATTGGACAGCACCACCACCGGCTTGCCTTCCAGTTTAGGATTGAATACACGCTCGCAACTGACATAGAAATTATTGACGTCGAACAGGGAAATATTTTTCATGTTAAATACCTTTTTTGATTTCCGTTCGGTATTCAAACATGAAGAAATATCCGAGTCAATCTTGACTTATAAAAGTCAGTTGGTTCATCATCTGGCGACAGAAATCATATAGGCGGCACTTAAAATGTGTGGACGCTTTGCATTGGATTATCCGGAGTCGATACTCAAGAACTGGTATACCGTTGATTCCTTCCCTGATCTTTTCCCTCGATACAATATCGCGCCTCTGTCCGATATTCTGGTGATCCGTGAAACCGAAAGTAAACGCGAAGCAACGATGATGCGCTGGGGTTTGGTTCCAAAATGGATCAAAGATTTAAAGGAAGCGCATGTCATCAACAATGCGCGCGCCGAAACAATCTCAACGAAACCGATGTTCAAGTCGGTCTACCGCAAACGCCGCTGCATCATACCCGCATCGGGTTTTTACGAATGGCAGCTACTGAAGGATGGTAAGTACAAACAGCCAAACTTCATCACCGCAGTGGATGAATGCCCAACTTCGTTCGACGGGATATGGGAAATAGCCACAGTCGATGAGAAAACAATAGAGAGCTGCGCAATCATCACGACCGGATGCAATGATTTAATGCGACCGATTCACGACCGCATGCCGGTAATACTTCCCCCGGAATCATTCGATACTTGGCTTAAGCCGGTAGAATTTCCCGATGATATTATGAGTTTCTTTCTAAAACCCTATAAATCTGAGCTGATGCAAGCATGGCCAGTATCCACGGCAGTCAATAAAGCAAGCAATCAGGGCAAACAGTTAATCGATCCTATTCCTGCGGCCTGATTCTCTGAATGCATTGAAGGCGCCAAACCCGCCCCGAGCGGGTTTT
>NZ_QRBZ01000067.1 GCF_009833085.1 Nitrosomonas oligotropha
ACTCAACGCTTATTTCTATCAACCTCTCTGTAAACAACCCTGAGATTTCTTACACTTTAGTTTTTAAATTGTTAGTGATGCCAGCTCACGTCAACTTACATGCACTGTGCAGCGGTGGCCTGCTGAACCGTTTTGACGTGCGCCGCCCGGTCTCGCTTATCCATCCATGACAACAGCGCAACCAATACAATCACGCCGATCGCTGGCAGAATGATCTTGCTCAGTATTCCGGGCTGGCTTGAGCGGTAGTGTTTTGTGTCGTAGGGGATCATGTTGCGTCTCCAACATAGCTGCCGTCAGGTTCTACGGTTGTCATCACATCGTTGATGTGATCGTATAACTGATCGATGCCACCGTCGTTGATGATAAATTGCTCACCCGGTAATGGCTGCACCTGTTGCTCGCTGGCGTGATCGGCATTGATCGCGAGCGGATTGTCAGGCCGCCGTATGTGCCAGATCGTCCCGCCCTGATCGCGCAGCCATTTGGCCTCGCTCTCAAAACGGATGTCGCTGATTACGATCCCGCTCAGGTACAGGTTATTGCCCGCGGTGAGCTGGTTGTTGTAATCAATTTGCTGCTGTGCGATATTGATCCAGATATCTTCGTCAACCATCTCGCGCGCCCATTCTGTACCCAGAGTCTGCATAACCTGGCGCGGCGATTTCCCGCCCAGGATTTTCAGCGGCTGCTCTTTCAGCTCGCGGTCTGTCAGGTATTCCATCGGAATGCCGAACATCGCCACGATGCCCAGCTTGATCGGTTCTGCCAGTGATATCTGGCGGAATTCCTGTGTGTCGCAAAGGAACTTGGCAACGGTGTCTTTACCGCAGCCAGCGGGGCCGGTTAGGCCGATGAGTTTTAGTGGCTGCGTCATGGTTATATTTTCCCGAAGTAGAGCGGTACGCCGGTTTCTGATTTGATCTTTTCGATCATTGTCTTGGTTGCGTCCTCAATAACTTTGTCCGGGCGGATCAGCTCGTACCAGAACTTGAGCACGCCTTGGGTGACGCGGTATCTCAGCCTAGCATCTATCCGATAGGCCGTGCCGTTCCAGAAAACGGGGATGCCGATCGAGATTTTCTCGAACAGTTTCATCTGTTGCAGTGTTTGCGCATCATCGTCTTCGACGAAATTGAGTTGCACGCCACCGCTTTGCAGACGGATTGAAGATTTGTAGCGCTTGTCCTGGTTGGCCTCGAACGATATGGCCATTTCCAGCAGTTCTTTGCCGGATGGCATGCCTTCCACTGAGGCAATGTCCGCCAGATTTTCTTCGACAAACGATGCAAATTCGACTTGCGAGTGTTGTTGCTTGTTGCCGCCAGACCAGCGTTTCCATTCCTCCGAAAATACCGGCGTGTAGAGTGCGCGGTGATCGCGCCATTGTTGTCCGTCGTTAGCGCCTTGGTGGTCGTTGATGACGCAGTCGAAATCGACTTTGGATTGTCTGTAGTCTGCCTGACAATAGATAGTCGTGAGATCGGTCATCTTGTGCCGGTTGATGTAGGCGATGAAACTATCCTGCTCATCAAGCCGGACCGTTCCTTTTTTGCGTGCAGGTGCAGAAAGTAAAGATTCTTCGTCATAGATTTTGTCTGACCATCCTGGCGGAAGCGCATATCTTTTAATATACCCCTGCGATTGTGTGACTAATTCTGCTGGGCGTATCGCGTTTGCCAGATTAATGATTTCCTGTGTCTCGCTGTTTTTAATTTCGTCCATGCTTAGTTTGCTCCTACGGTTATGAGTGGGTCTTTGCGTTCTTCAACTACTTTCAGATCAAGCTTGGCCTGATGCGGGTTATCCGGCGTGAGTGCGCCGTCTTCGGTGGCAAACAGCAGGGTTTCCATCGGTTCTTCGGCAGGCATGTTCGCTTTGCATTTGCCGGTGATATGCATGGCGCCGGTTTTTGATGTCTTTTTAATACTGATCTTTAGATCGATGCTCCCCGGTTTGCCGGTATCGTTAACTTTTTTTACTAGCTCCTGGAACCGGTTGCTCGCTGTACTGATAAAAAATCCGTTGCCGATGTGGTGCATCGTGTCGGTGATTGGTTTTGTCATGATTGCTCCTTTGTTGGTTACGTATAAATCTCATTCCCTAAACCTTCATCTCTTGCCAGTCACCCAGCCATTTCACAAAATCGCTGCGTTTTGAGGCGTCGATACCGACAAGAATTTCGTTTCCTTCTATATCCAGATATTTCCTGTACCGAAGTATTTGTTCTGGCTTTACTCTGTAATTCACATCCTCATGCCAGGGCGGATTGTCAATATCAATCCACGTGCCATTCAAATCCCACTGAATTTGTAAAGAAGGATTATTTCTCTTCAATTCAATGAGATCGTTATGTCTACTTCTCTTAGCAAATGGCAGAACATTGTTCATATGATTAATCTTCAACGTTGAGTGGATATACATATCGTTCTCCCGTAGTTTTCAACCCCCACCTGCGCTCACGGCTTATGGTTTGGGTTGATGTGCATAATATTAGGCATGCCTTATTATAATGTCAATAGGTATGCCTAATATTTGTGATAATATTTCTCTGAGCGGGTGGAGGTGCGGGGTAGGGTGCGCGGAATCAGGGCAATAAAAAACCCGCTCGGGGCGGGTGTTTGAATGTTAACTATATTGTGGAGGAATTATAGTGCCGGAAAAGAGGAATGAATTAATCCAAATGTTTGCCGGGTTTTGGGAAAAGGACGGTAAAGTTTCAAATATTTCGGATGATTGTCCGCACGATGCGTTTATGACGCCAGAAAAGAAGGCGGAATGGATGGGAATTTTTGTCGCGCTGGACGCTGATGCTGTGAATAGTATTAGTGCTTACGGTATTTATCATCGCCCTGGTGGCTGTTCTTGCATTGAGCTTCTAGGAAAATTACGGCGTAGCTGGCGATCTCTATTGCGCGTGGAGGTATTTTGGGCCTGGAACGCGCTGCATCTAGTTGCGCTTTCAAGGAAACAAATAATTCCCTTTCATCGATTTCTCTGGCTATACCTCCAACAATTAAAGCGAGGGCTACTCCGAAATCTTCGGTGAGTTCTTCAATGATTTCTTGTTTGATGCGTTCTTTTTCATCCATCTTGAAACCCCTTAGCATTGTGATGTTTGTATTGATTGTATCAGCTTGGGAATGAACTTGACTGGATATTAGGGCAATAAAAAACCCGCTCGGGGCGGGTTTTTTAAGAAAAGTTATTTTTTCTTATTCGGGCTTTTATTCTTATCATTTTTATCTTTATCTTTTT
>NZ_QRBZ01000068.1 GCF_009833085.1 Nitrosomonas oligotropha
CACATAAGAGTTTGAGTAATGCCACTCCTTATGAAATACTCAACGCTTATTTCTATCAACCTCTCTGTAAACAACCCTGAGATTTCTTACACCTTATTTAATCTGTGGTTTTTTCTATTATCCACAAAAACTGTGGATAACTTTGTGGGCAATCATCTTGTATGAGTCGCTAACTTGTAAATTTCTAAGGACTTTCCTTAGATTGCTTAATTATTTAACATATTAATTATGTTTAAATTATCATTTACTTACGGGATATTTTTCAGCTCAGTGTCAAGATGCTAATAGGATATTTGTAACTTTTTAAAACTGTGGATTATTTAGAATGTCAAGGAAAAAGATGTGGAATAAATAGCAGAAAATTGTATAAACAAGATGGGTGCTTTTCACACTTTGACTAATGCGGGTGATGAAATCTCCGCAAAAATTCTAGTGCAATGAAAAATTAAAGTTATGAATTTTTTTCATTGCATCTATTTGCTCAGCTCATTTTTCTTATTTTCGTGATTTTTGCCGGTAAAAATCGTCTTTATGACGTTAATTTTGAATATTAGGTGAGCTTTGTTATTAAAACAGCTGACCATCGAAAAAACGATGAATCTATTCCCGTTAATGATTATTCATTCTATAGTTTTATTTCATAAAAGATTTTTTCTGTTGTCCACAATTTCTGTGGATAACTTTGTGGACAATCGAGCTGGATGGATGACTAACTTATAAATTTCTAAGGGTTTTTCTTGGGTTGCTTAAAAATTTAACACATCGATTATGTTTAAATTATCATTTACTTGCGGGATATTTTTCAGTCTGATGTCAAGATTCTAATAGGACATTTATAACTTTCTTAATCTGTGGATTATTTGGAATGTCAAGGAAAAGATAAGATGTAAATTGCAAGGATTGTACAAAAAGAGAAATGCTTAATATGCCTTGAGTGATGTGCGTGATGAAATTCTCATGATGGTTCTTGCGTGTAGAAAATTTTTATCAGGGAAGCTTTGCTGAATGTTAATTATATGGTTCTGAGGTGGTGTCACTAAGAAAGAAACGGGAGCTTGCGGCTCCCGTTTCGGATGAGATCCGTGCTTGCTTATTAAACGGTTGATTCTTTTCTGCGGTGTGCCACAAATCCCATCAAACCCAAACCGGCCAGAAGCATAGTGTAGGTTTCCGGTTCAGGAACGGGGCTTAGAGAATCGTTTGTGCTGAATGTTGTGAAATCACCAGTCCCTCCAATCCTGAATTGGGCCTGCTGACTGCCGTCACAGCAACCTTCAAGACCGTAAAGATTGAGCGTGTGGTAGCCGGTAGCAAGGTTCAATGTATTGATACTCAAATACTGCGATGAGTCGCTGTAGCTGCCATTCCACCACATATCGTTTGTTTTGAAATCATACGCTAAACCATCGACAAAAATGGCGCCGCCATGACCAAAATCAACACCGGCACGAATTTGCCATGCCCCTGCATTTGCTGGGGATACAAAAAAATCAACGGTTGATTTAAAGGCTATGTCAGTTGTCGAGCCACCAGCAAACAATCCATGATTGGAAATGTTGTCGTAAATTGGAGGGGTTGCGATTCCGTAACCCATTGATGGGATTGCTACGGCTGAATCAACGATGGATTGATATGCTGCTGCGTCAATCTGCGGACCTGCTGTTGAGAAACCCGTTTCAATTGTTATCGAACTGGCATTGGCGCCGCCAAATAATGCAAGCGATATTGCGGTAACCGATAATGTAAAAGTTATTTTCATAAGACTCCTGTTATACAGCATTAGGTGTAAGAAATCTCAGGGTTGTTTACAGAGAGGTTGATAGAAATAAGCGTTGAGTATTTCATAAGGAGTGGCATTACTCAAACTCTTATGTGGC
>NZ_QRBZ01000069.1 GCF_009833085.1 Nitrosomonas oligotropha
TGGAGAAGACCGACACATCACTGGTGCTAATCCGCCCGTTTTTTAGCGTGGTCATGGGTCACGTCGGCGACATTGGTGAGTCCGTGGCAACGGACATCCCGTTTGAAAGAGTGAGTACAACGACGTACCTGAACCAGCGCGACATTCCAATAGAGATAATGGAGGATGTCATGGCAAAGTTCAAGCAAAGTAAATTGGAGTTAATCCATCCGAATGCAGCGGGGATTGATATTGGCTCTGCGAGCCATTTTGTGGCGGTACCGCCGGATCGAGATAACAAGCCGGTAAGGGAATTCAAGAGTTTCACCGCAGACCTGAATGGTTTAGCGGACTGGTTAGAGGCCTGTGAAATTGACACTGTGGCAATGGAATCGACGGGGGTATACTGGATTCCACTGTATGAACTTTTGGAGTCGCGCGGGCTGACTGTGTATCTAGTAAATGCGCGGCACGTTAGAAATGTTTCTGGCCGGAAGTCGGATGTACTGGACTGCCAATGGTTACAGCAACTGATGAGCTTTGGGTTGTTGTCTGGCGCATTCCGTCCGAAAGATGAGATATGTGCACTACGAGCCATATCTCGTCAACGCGATATGCTGATCCGTTATCAGGCGCGACATGTGCAACATATGCAAAAGGCTCTGGCGCAAATGAACATACAATTGGCGAACGTGATTTCGGATATTGTGGGCGAAACCGGTCAAAAGATCGTTCGTGCCATCATTACTGGTGAGAGAGATGGGCACATCCTGGCGAATCTCAAGAGCAATCGCATCCGGGCTGGCAAAGACGAGATTGAGAAATCGTTAGTCGGGAATTGGCGGGAAGAACACCTGTTTGCACTCAAGCAAGCGATGTCACTCTATGACGCCTACAGCGAACGACTCACCGAATGTGACCGGCAGCTTGAAACCATGCTGGCGGCACTTCAGGTGCACAAGGTAGAGATCTGCCAGAAGAAGCGCCGCTCCAATGTCAAGAACGCTCCCAAATTTGATTTGCGTGCCCATCTGATTGGCATGTGTGGGGTTGATTTGACGCGAATTGACGGCATCGAAGTGACGACTGCGATGAAAGTCCTGAGTGAAGTGGGCGCTGACATGAGCAGGTTCAAGAGTGCGAAGCAGTTTGCCTCGTGGCTTGGGTTGTGTCCTGGAACAAAGATATCGGGCGGAAAAGTGCTATCGGGGGCAAGCAAGCGCACAGCGAACCGTGCGGCTCAGGCACTGCGCATGGCGGCAGTTTCATTGAAATCCAGCCAGGCTGCACTGGGTGCCTATTACG
>NZ_QRBZ01000070.1 GCF_009833085.1 Nitrosomonas oligotropha
GGTTGAAAGCGCCAAACGACAGCGCGGTTAAATATCAGAGAGCGAAGAAGCATGGCAAGACTGACACTATTTGAATCCAAGTTGCTGTTGGCGTTAGAAGCGGATGTACGTCGTCCGAAGAAGGATCGGCGCACAGCATTGATGCTGTTCAAAGAGATATTGAACGAAGGCTATACGGGCGGTTATAGCATTGTTTGCGATTTTATCCGAGAGTGGCGCAATCAAGGCAGTCAGAGTAAATCGGTTATATGTGCCGCTGCGGTTTACGTTGGGTGAAGCTTTTCAGTTTGACTGGAGCGAAGAGTGGCTGGTGATTGGCGGCATTCACCGCAAGGTGTTGGCAGCACACACCAAGCTATGCGCCAGTCGTGCTTTCATGTTGTCGGGTTATCCGTCACAAAGCCACGAGATGTTGTTTGAAGCTCATACTCGTGCATTCACAGCTTTTGGCGGTGTGCCGAAACGTGGCATTTACGACAACATGAAGACGGCTGTGGACAAGGTGTCCAAAGGTAATGGACGAGTAGTCAATACGCGCTTCTTTGCGATGACGGCGCATTATCTGTTTGATCCGGATTTCTGCAATGTTGCTTCCGGCTGGGAGAAAGGCGTTGTCGAGAAGAATGTTCAGGATATGCGCCGCCGCCTTTGGAATGAAGCCAAACAGCAGCAATTCAGTTCATTCGATGATCTGAACCGATGGCTTGAGGCATGCTGCCGCGCGTTGTGGTCTGAAATTCAGCATCCGGATTATGCGGGTATTACCCTTGCCGATGCGCTGGAGCAGGAACAATTGTACTTGATGCCGATGCCAGCACCGTTCGATGGCTATATCGAAGTGTTGGCGCGCGTATCCAGCACGTGTCTGGTCACATTGCAACGCAATCGTTATTCCGTACCTTGCCGCCTGACCAACCAGATGGTAGCCGTTCATCAGTATGCCGACCGTATTGAGATCGTTCATAACAATGCTGTAGCAACCTGTCATACCCGTTTGCTGGATAGCGACCAAGTCAGCTATGACTGGCAGCATTATATTCCGGTCATTGAGAAGAAACCGGGCGCCTTGCGCAACGGTGCCCCATTTGCTGAATTACCGGCACCCTTGTTGCAATTTCAGACTGCATTGCGGCGCAGAGAACACCAGCAAGCCGATCGAACCATGGCCAAAGTACTGAGTCTGGTACCA